>NZ_JASMRZ010000002.1 GCF_030462475.1 Variovorax sp. CAN15 | reverse complement strand
CTGCTGGCCCACGCCACGCCCTCCGACGCGGAGGACAAGCTGATCGACACGCTGTCCACCACCATCCCCACCACCCGACCTCCTATGTTCAGCACGATCACCACCGTGAACTGGTCGTACGTCGGCTCCCCAAGCTTGAACTTGATGCGCATGTCGATGATCGGAACGATGATCCCGCGCAGGTTCACCACCCCCTTGATGTACTCCGGCGCGTTCGCAATCCGCGTCACCGCGTCGTACCCGCGCAGCTCCTGAACCTTCTGGATGTCTATGCCGTACTCTTCCTCGCCCAGCTTGAAGGTCACGACCTCCAGCAGCGCGCCCGCGCCCTGAAGCTGGGGCGCCTGTCCTTGCCTGGTTGCTGCCGTTGACGCTGCGGTCTCTGCCATGGGGTTCCTTGGTGCAATGAGCGCTTGGGCGGCTCAACCGAATTTCTGCATGATGCGAACCAGCTTCTCGCCGTAGCGCGGGTCGGTCGCGTAGCCCGCGCGCTGCAGGCCATGGGCCGCCTCGTTCGGGTCGTCGGTCGCCAGCACGTTCGCGTAGCGCGGGTTGCGGGTAATGAAACGGGCGTAGTCGGTGAAGGCTTCCTCGTACGAGGCATAGGCGCGGAATTTCGCGCGCACCTTCTGCGGCTCGCCGTCGACGTACTCGGTGGTGGTGGTCTCCACCGTCGCGCCTTTCCAGCCGCGGTCGGCCTTGATGCCGAACAGGTTGAAGCTCTGCGTGCCGTCGTCGGCGCGGATCTCGCGCTTGCCCCAGCCCGATTCGAGCGCGGCCTGCGCAAGGATCAGCGGCGCCGGCACCCCGCTGGCCGTGCTCGCGGCCTGCGCCGATGCGCCCATGCGGCCCACGAACTCGTCGACCTGGCCCTGCAGCGATCCGGAATTCGCGCCCTGCGTGCGCCGGTCGCCGTTGAACTGGTAGATGCCGAGATCCGCCGTGCGCGCCGTCGACGCGACGGGCGCCGAACCGATCGGAATGCCCGCGCGCGCGCCCAGCGGGAAGCCGGGCATGGCCGGATCCAGCGGCATCGGTTTGACGCCGATCTCGGCATCGGCCTGCGCATCGGGCGGTCCCGACGGCATGCCGCGGCGCAGCTGCGCCAGCATCGCCTCGGCCAGCCCCACGCCGCGCCCCGAGAGGTTCTGCGTGAGCTGCTGGTCGAACATCGACAGGTACACCTTCTGGTCCTGGCTGCCGAAAAGGCCGCTCGAGGGCGTCGCCTCGCGCATGCTCTTGAGCACCATGTTCATGAACAGCGCCTCGAACTGCCGCGAGACCTGCTGCAGCCCTTCTTCAGGCGAGCTGCGCACCGTGCGGCGCAGGGCATCGACGCCCTGCACGTCGAGTGCAAAACGCTGGTCGAGCGCGCCACTGCGGTCGTTGGCCGATACCGTCATCGCACCGGCTCCGTCAGATGATTTCGAGCTCGGCGCTCAGGGCGCCGGCCGACTTCATGGCCTGGAGAATGGACACGAGGTCCTGCGGGTTCGCACCGAGGCTGTTGAGCCCCTTGACCACGTCCGACAGCGAAGCGCCGCCGCGCACCATCTGGATCGCGCCGCCGCCCTGGTTGACCGAGATCTGCGAAGTCTGCGCCGCCACCGTGCTGCCGCCCGAGAACGCTCCCGGCTGGCTGACGACCGGCTCGGTGTTGATGACCACCGACAGGTTGCCGTGTGCGATGGCGCAGTCCTTCACGCGCACGGCCTGGTTCATCACCACCGACCCGGTGCGTGCATTCACCACCACGCGGGCGCCGGCCTGCGTCGGCGTCACTTCGAGGTCTTCCAGCCGCGCAAGGAAACCCACGCGCTGCTGCGGCTCGGGCGCGCGCACGCGGATCGACCGCGCATCGATGGCCTCGGCCGTGCCCGAACCGAACTGCCGGTTGATCGCATCCACCGCGCGCTGCGTGGTGCCGAAGTCGGAGCGGTTCAGCTCGATCGAGAACGTGCCCTCGGCACCCACGGGCGACTCCACCGTCCGCTCCACCAGCGCCCCGGCCGGAATGCGCCCCGAGCTGAGCTGGTTGACCTGCACCTTGCTCCCGTTGGCCGAGGCCCCCGCGCCGCCGACCACCATGTTGCCCTGCGCCACCGCGTACGTCATGCCGTCCACGCCTTTCAGCGGCGTCATCAGCAGCGTGCCCCCGCGCAGGCTCTTCGCATTGCCCATCGAAGACACAGTCACGTCGATGTTCTGTCCGGGCCGCGCGAACGAAGGCAGCGTGGCAGTCACCATCACCGCCGCCACGTTCTTCAGCTGCATGTTCACGCCCTGCGGAATCGTGATGCCCAGCTGCTGCAGCATGTTGTTCAGGCTCTGCGTGGTGAACGGCGTCTGCATCGTCTGGTCGCCGGTGCCGTCGAGACCCACCATCAGCCCGTAGCCGATCAACGGGTTGTCGCGCACGCCCTGGATGCTGGCGAGCTCCTTGAGCCGCTCGGCATGCACAGGAACAAAGAACAATGCGCCCAGCACAGCAACCGTCGCAAAGCGCAAGCGAGCCCGAAAATTCGTGGGATGCCATGGAACCGGCTTTGCCGGGCCATTGGCATCGCCCCCTGCAAGGGGGTGGGAGTAGCGACACGAAGTGCGCGAAGCCTGGGGGTTTTTCATGTTCAAAATGGCATGACGTTGAGGAAGATGCGCTGCATCCATCCCATGGTCTGCGCCTCGTCGATGTAGCCCTTGGCCGAATACTCGATGCGCGCATCGGCCACCAGCGTCGAAGGCACGGTGTTGTTGCCCGAGACGGTGCGCGGGTTCACCACGCCCGAGAAGCGGATGTATTCCGTGCCCTGGTTGATGCCCATCTGCTTCTCGCCGCTCACCAGCAGGTTGCCGTTGCTCATCACGTCCGTCACCGTGACCGTGATCACGCCGTTGAAGGTGTTGTTGGCGTTGGCCCCGCCCTTGGCGTCGAGCTTGTTGGTGCCCGAGAGATTCGTGCCCTGCCCGTCGAGCAGGCCGCCGATGAGCTTCGGAATGACGGAGAACACGCCGGTCGTGCTGCCGGTACGGCTCGCGTTGGCGCCGGAGTTCTTGGTCGCATTGACCTTCTCGCTGATGACGATGGTGAGGATGTCGCCCACGTTTCGCGGCCTGCGGTCTTCGAAGAGCGCATTCGCGCCGGGACCGTCCTGGAAGATCGCGCCGGGCGAGCGCCGCGTCTGCACCGCCGCGTAGTTGTCGGAGCGCGCAGTCATCGGCTGGTGCACCAGCGGCTCGCGCGGCACCTGCGCGCAGCCGGTGGCGAGCACCGCGCCCCCAGCCACGAGCAGCGTCAGCAGCCGGGCCATCGCCTGGGCGGCGCCACGGCAGAGAAGACGGAGCACCTGCGACATCGTCACCATCACGCTCACAGCTGGGCCAGGCGCTGCAGCATCTGGTCCGAGGTCTGGACCGCCTTGCTGTTGATCTCGTACGAACGCTGGGTGGCGATCATGTTGACCAGCTCTTCCACCACGTTCACGTTCGAGGCTTCCACGTATCCCTGGCTCAGCGTGCCCGCCCCGTCGATGCCGGGGTTCACCTGGTTGGGCGCGCCCGATGCGTCGGTCTCGGCGTACAGGTTCTCGCCCTTGCTCTGCAGGCCCGTGGGGTTGACGAAAGTGGCGAGCTGCAGCTGGCCGATCTGCACGGTGTTGGTGCTGCCTGCCTGCACCACCGAGACGATGCCGTCGCGGCCCACGGTGATGCTGGTGGCGTTGGCCGGCACGGTGATGGCCGGCTGCACGGGAAAGCCGCTGGCGGTGACGAGCTGGCCGTCGCGGTCGGTCTGGAACGAACCGTCGCGGGTGTACGAGGTGGTGCCGTCGGGCATCAGCACCTGGAAGAAGCCGCTGCCGTTGATGGCCACGTCGGTGGGCTTGTCGGTCTTGGTGAGGTTGCCCTGCGAGTGGATGCGCTCGGTGGCGACCACGTGCACGCCGGTGCCGACCTGCAGGCCGGAAGGCAGGCGCGTCTGGTCCGACGACTGGCCTCCCACCTGGCGCAGGTTCTGGTAGACCAGATCTTCGAACACGGCGCGGCTGCGCTTGAAGCCGGTGGTGCCGACGTTGGCGAGGTTGTTGGAGACCACGTCGAGCTGCGTCTGCTGCGCGTCGAGGCCGGTCTTGGCGATGTAGAGGGAGCGGATCATTTTTGCGGGAGTCCTGCGGAAGAAGTTTCGAGAAGGAGAGCGCGCGTCAGCCGTAGGCCAGCAGCTTGTTGGCGGACTGCGCGTTGGTGTCGGCCGTCTGCAGCGACTTCATCTGCATCTCGAAGCTGCGGGCGTTGGCGATCATGGCCACCATGGCCTCGACCGGATTGACGTTGCTGCCTTCGACCACCCCGCTGACCAGCGTGACGGTCTCGTCGGCTTCGGCCGGCGGCTGGCCCGCGCGCATGCGGAACAGGCCGTCCTCGCCGCGCTCGAGCTCGGCATCCGGCGGGTTCACCAGCTTCAGGCGGCCGACTTCGGCAATGCCGGTGAGCGTGGTGGAGGCCGCGTCGCGCGCGCCCACCAGTCCGTTGGAAGCGATGCTCACCGTGGAGCCCGGCGGCACGGTCAGCGCGCCGTTGTCGCCCATCACCGGGCGCCCGCCCATGGTGGTGAGCTGGCCGTCGGCGCCGATCTGCAGGTTGCCCACACGGGTGTAGGCCTCGCCGCCATCGGGCGTCTGCACGACCAGCCAGCCCTGGCCGCTCACGGCCACGTCGAGCGCGCGGCCGGTCTCGGTGAGCGGGCCGTGGGTGAAGTCGGCGCCGGGCGTGGTGGCGGCAACGAAGGCGCGCGTGGGCGCCTCCTGGCCGACCACCGGCACCGCGCGGAAGTTGGCGATCTGCGCGCGAAAGCCCGGCGTCGAGACGTTCGCCATGTTGTTGGCGACGGCGGCCTGCTGTTCCATGACCTGCTTGGCGCCGCTCATGGCGACGTACAACATGCGATCCACTGGGTGCTCCTGGTGTCGGTCTTCGGTCTTTGTCGTCGTCTTCGCGTCAGCGGATGTTCATCAGCGTCTGCATGACCTGGTCCTGCGTCTTCACGGTCTGCGCGTTGGCCTGGTAGTTGCGCTGCGCGACGATGAGGTTGACCAGCTCGGAGGTGAGGTCGACGTTGGACGCCTCGAGCGCACCCGACTGCAGCGAGCCCAGCTTGGTGCCCTCGCCCGGCGTGCCGGTGAGCGGGTTGCCCGAGGCCTGCGTCTCGGCCCACACGTTGTTGCCCTTGGGCTCCAGGCCGTTGGGGTTGGCGAAGGAGGACAGCACGACCTGGCCCAGCAGCTTGGTCTGCTCGTTGGAGAACTTGCCGGTGATGGTGCCGTCGGCGTTGATCGAGAACGAGGTGAGCTCGCCCGAGCGGTAGCCGTCCTGCCCGAGCTTGCTCATCGCGTTGGCGGCGCCGAACTGGGTGGTGCCCGAGATGTCGATGGTGGGCGTGAGCGCCGCGGCGC
Organism: Variovorax sp. CAN15; assembly: GCF_030462475.1. GTDB lineage: Bacteria > Pseudomonadota > Gammaproteobacteria > Burkholderiales > Burkholderiaceae_C > Variovorax. The sequence goes on along the minus strand of NZ_JASMRZ010000002.1, from coordinate 327,870 downwards.
CGTTGGTCAGGTTGATCGTGCCGAGGCTGAACTGGCCGCTGGCCGGGGCGGTCATCTTGCCGGCTGCGTCGAAGGTCATCGTGCCGAGCGCGCCGGCGCCGATGGCCGCGCCGTCGATGGTGCCGTACATGTCCCAGGTGTTGGCGGGCGTGGCGCTCTTGACGAAGTACACCGACACGTCGTGCGGGTTGCCCAGCGAGTCGTAGATGGGGCCGACGGCGTTCGAATAGTTGAAGGTGTCGGAGTCGGCGGGGTTGAACGGCGTCTTGGTGGGCGCCGACTTGCGCGCGTCGAGGTTGAACTCGGCGTCGATGCTGGTCGTTGCCTTGGGCGTCATCGGCGTGGTCGGGATCTGGATGGCCGCCGGCGTGCCGCCGCTGACGCCGCCGTTGGCGTTCACGCCGAAGCCGGTCAGGCGCAGGCCCGAGGCGTTGACGATGTAGCCGTCCTTGTCGCGCGTGAACTGGCCGTTGCGCGAGTACATGACCTCACCCGTGGCGCTGGTCAGGCGGAAGAAGCCGTCGCCATTGAGGATGGCCACGTCCAGCGGGCGGCTGCTCGATTGGGTCACGCCCTGCGAGAAGTTCTGCGTCACGCCCGACACCGATGCCCCCAGGCCCACGCGCGAGCCGGCGTACACGTCCTGGAAGGTGGCCGCCGCGGACTTGAAGCCGACAGTGCCCGAGTTGGCGATGTTGTTGCCGATGACGTCGAGGTTGGCCGCAGCCACGCCGAGTCCGCTGATGCCCTGGGAAAAAGCCATGTTGGTTCCTTGTCTGCCGTTGGATGCGGCGCGTTTGCGTTGAATGCGATGGGGAAGGGAAAGAAGCTCAGAGGAACAGGCGCACGTCCGACAGACCGATGCTCTCGCCCGACGACAGCTCCAGCGTCACGCCGCTGGCGCCCTGCTTGACGGCGGCGACCTGCGAGAAGGTGAGCGCGGTCGACTTCACGGAGGTGCCCCCGTTGGTCGCCTCGACGGTGAAGCGGTAGGCGCCCGCGGGCACCACGGCGCCCACGTCGTCCTTGCCGTCCCAGGTGACGGCGTTGACGCCTTCGTTCATGGAGCCGGCGTCGATGGTGCGCACCACCTTGCCGCTGGCATCAAGGATCTTGATCTGCACGTCGGAGGCGGTGCCCGGCAGCTGCACGGCGAAGGCCTGCATGGCCGGGTCCTTGCCCTCTTCCGGCGCCCTGGTGGCGAGAACGTCGCCAGGAGACAGCACGTTCTGCCCGATCAGCGAAGTGGCCTGCAGCAGCTGGTTGGAGCCGGTCTGGTTCACCAGGCCCGAGAGCGTGCTGTTGAGCTTCTCGATACCGCTCACGGTGCTCATCTGCGCGAGCTGCGAGGTGAGCTCGGCGTTCTGCATCGGGTTGAGCGGATCCTGGTTGTTCAGCTGAGTGACCAGCAGCTTCAGGAAGCGCTGCTCGCTGTCCACGTTGGAGGTGCTGCCGTTGCTGTTCACCGCGGAGGCGGCGTTCTGTCCGGTGATGGACGAGGTGTCGGAGATGGCCATGGCGCTTCGGTGCCTGTTCTTTCTTGTGTGTCCCGCGGGACCTGGGGGGAGTTACTGGCCGAGGGTCAGCGTCTTGACCATCAGCGTCTTGGCGGTGTTGAGCACCTCCACGTTGGCCTGGTAGCTGCGCGAGGCGGAGATCATGTTGGTCATCTCCTCCACCACGTTGACGTTGGGCATCGCCACATAGCCTTCGGCATTGGCGTGCGGGCTCTTGGGGTCGAACACGAGCTTCGGCGGAGACGGGTCTTCCACCACGCCGGCCACCTTGACGCCGCCGATGTCGCCTGCGCCGTATGCCGACGGCGCCACCTGGAACACCACCTGCTTCGCGCGGTAGGGCATGCCGTCTGGGCCGGCCACGCTCTCTGCGTTGGCCATGTTGCTCGCGGTCACGTTCATGCGCTGCGACTGCGCGGTCAGGGCCGAGCCGGCCACGTCGAAGATGTTCATGGAGGTGCTGTTGAAGGGCATGGAACGGGCTCCTGCTGCTTGTGCCTGTTACTGCTGCACCGCCGAGAGCAGCGACTTGATCTTCGCGTTGATGACCGTGAGGTTCGACTCGTAGCGCAGCGCGTTGTCGGCGAAGGCGATGCGCTCGACGTCCATCTCGACGGTGTTGCCGTCGAGGCTGGACTGGTTGGGCACGCGGTAGAGCAGGTCCTTGTCGGGCATGGACTGCGCCTGTCCGGCGAGATGGCGCGACGAGGTGGTGGCCAGCGACATCGACTGCGATGCGCGGCCGCGCTCCACGGCTTCGCTCAGGCGTGCGCTGAAGTCGAAGTCGCGCGCCTTGTAGTTGGGCGTGTCCGCATGGGCGATGTTGGCCGCGAGAACCTCCTGGCGTTCCGCGCGGAGGTTGAGGGCTTCGCGGTTGAAGCGAAGCGCCGCATCCAGCTTGTCGAGCATGTTTGTTCCATCCGTTGAGGCGTCGCCAACGCGCGGGGCGCAGCGACAGATGGAAAGCGAGTCTATGCATGAGCCGCTTTTGCAATCGCCCGAACAAAGGGGGTTTTCGCCTGCTGCTCGCAACTTCGATCGGCGTGCGGATTTCTAGAATTTCCGTGCGGCGGCATGCGTTGCTCCTGTGTGACGCATCGCCATCGAAGCCACTATCCACACGTATCCGATGACCCTTCCAAAGCTTGCCGAGCTTCGCGACCACGCACTGCGCACCGTGCTGCCGGCACTGGCGCTGGCGGGCTGCTGCGCGGCCAACGCAGCCGATACCTCTGCTGCCGCAGGAGCGGTCATCGAGAAATATCTGCAGGTGCAGACGGCCGGCCTTCCGGGCAAGGTGACGATCAGCCTTGAAGGCCGGGGCGCCTCCGCCCTGCCCGACTGCGACGCGCCAGAAGCCTTCCTGCCGCCGGGCGCGAAACCGTGGGGCCGGGTGTCGGTGGGCGTTCGCTGCCAGGCGGAGCGGCCATGGACGCGCTTCGTGCAGGCCCGCGTGGCGGTGGAAGGCAGTTATTTCGTGGCCACGCGTGCGATCGACGCGGGCCGGCCGCTGGGCGCGGGCGACGTCGCCGAACGCACCGGCGACCTCACCCGGCTGCCGCGCTCCATCGTCACCAGCGCGGCGGAGCTCGCCGGCGTGGTCACGGCCAACCGCGTGGCGCCCGGCGCGCCGCTGCGCAAGGAGCTGCTGCGCGGCGTGACGGTCATCCAGCAAGGCCAGGCGGTGAAGGTGGTGGCGCAGGGCCAGGGCTTCGTCATCAGCACCGAGGCCAAGGCCATGACCGGGGCGGCGGTAGGCGCCGTGGTGCAGGCCAGGACTCGCGACGGGCGGCTGGTCAGCGGCGTGGCGAACGAAGAGGGGCAGATCCAGCTGGCGCAATGACGCGGCGCACAAGACCGCCACGCACGCCATTCCTAAAGTTCTTGCGCAGGCTGCCGATATACGGGTCAGCCCCAGAGGAATCACCTTGAAAATCGATCAACCCGCCCCTTCGGCCACGCCCCTTCCCCGAACGACGCCCGCCCCCGCAGGCACGGCAGGTGCGGCCGCCGCGACCGGTGCCGATGCCGCCCAGCGCTCCGCCAAGGCGGCGGCGCCGGCTCCTTCGGCGCACATCCGCCCGCTGCCCAGCGCGGCGGGTGCCGCGAGCGATTTCGATGCGGCCCGCGTAGCGGCGATCCGCGAGGACATCCGCGCGGGGCGCTACCAGATCCGCCCCGAACGCATCGCCGACGGCCTGCTGGCCAGCGTGCGCGACCTGCTCGCGCCCGGCGCGCCCGATGCGCCCGCCGGCAACGGGCAGGACGTGAAGAAAGGCGACGGCGAATGAGGAAGCCGCACGCCGACCTGCTGGCCCACCTGCGCACCGAGGCCGCCTGTATCGAGGAATTCCTGTCGGTGCTCGACCGCGAGGCCGAGGCGATGTCGGGCGGCAGCTTCACCGACCTGGCGGCCATCGCGGGAGAAAAGACCGTGCTGCTGGACCGCATGGCCGAACTCGACGCGCAGCGCGAAGCGCTGCAGGCGGCACTGGGCTTCCCGCCCGGGCGCGAGGGCGCCGATGCCGCCGCTGCGGCAGCGGGCCCGCAGGCGCAGAAGGCCTGGCAAGAGCTGCTGGAACTCGCCGGGCAGGCGCGCGGCCACAACCTGCGCAACGGCTCGATGGTCTACGCGCATCTCGATTTCACCCAACAGGCGCTGCACTTCCTGCAGGCCAGCGCGCAGCTGTTCTACGGACCGGACGGCGCGCGCAGGACGCAGGCGGCCTCCGGCAATCGCCTCGCGGCAGGCTGAGCGTGCGGGCCGGGCTGCTGGTCGTGCTGTGGCTGTGCGCCGCCGCCGGGCACGGCATGGCGGGCGCGGCGGACGGCGCGCCGATCTCGAACGTGGCGCCGGGCGTGCGCCCGGGCGACGCGGTCAACCTCGCACAGCTGAACCAGGCGGGCGCAGCGCTGCACGACGTGGAGCGCATCGCGTACTCGGGCACGGCGATGGCCGTGGCTATGACGGCGGCGTACGTGCCCGCCCTGCAGCCCGGCGAGAAGACAGCCGGCCTCGCCTTCGGCAGCTACAGGGGCTACACGGCGGTGAGCCTGGGCTTCAGGACTCTTTCGGACGACGGGCGGACGGCCTGGGGCATGGCCGTCGCCAACGCGGGGCGGGACTGGGGATTCAACGCCGGCATCGGCTGGAAGCTGCCGCGCGGCACGGACCGCTGAGGCCGGCATGTTTCGCCCCACCACCCACCCATACATGGAAGCTTTCGACATGAACGACGATGCTCACGGCGACGCGCGACAGGTGGCGATGGTGGGTTGCGACGAAGTCCAGACACGCGCCTGGGGCCAGAGGCTGCGCCTGATGGGCTGCACCTCGGTTTCCTTCGACGGCAGCGCCGACTTCCTGCGCGCGGCCACGCACGGCGCCAATCATTTCGACCTCCTGCTGGTGGTGCTGAAGGACGAAGGCGCATGGCCGGTGCTGACCTCGATGTGCCAGGCGCTGCGCGTGCCGATCTTCCTGGTCGCCAATGCGCTGCAGCGCGAATTGCTGGCCGAGGTGCTGTCGGCGGCGGAGCCCGAGTCGCAGGGACCGGGCATCGATTTCGCGGTGCTGCCGGTCGACGACTTCGAGGTGGAGCTGCGCGTGCGCGAGGCGTTGCGGCGCAACGAGACGCTGCTGCATCCGCAGGCGACGAGCGCGCTGTTCGGCGGCTACCGCTTCATCGGCAACCGCAAGGTGGTGGTGCACAAGGGCGAGGAGATCCGGCTGAAGCCGCGCGAGTTCGAACTGGCGCTGATGTTGTTTCGCAATGCCGGCCAGTTGCTGGAACGCGAATGGCTGCTGGGTTCGCTGTGGCCGGATTCGCGCGTCGAACGCAAGAGCCGGGTGCTCGACTGCTGCGTGGCGAACATCCGCCGCAAGCTGTCGCTGCACAAGAAGAACGAGTTCGTGCTGCATTCGGTCTACGGCCGGGGCTACGAGCTTCGGCATGCGGCCGCGCAGCCGATGGCAGGCACGGTGGACGACTCGGGCTTTCCGGACACGTCGAACGAGCCGAACTGGCTGGGGGACGCGGCCCGCGCATAGATAGCCGCGCGAGCACGAGAAAGGCGTGACGATCGCCGGCCTCGAGGAGCCGCCCGCATGAAACGGGGCGGGTGCCAGGGGCAACCTCTACCAACGCCAGCAGACCGTCGACTCCAGTATCGGCCGGCAAACTTAAGCCGGGCTGAATCGAGCCGGACCGGGGGCCACCGAGGCAGGCCAGAATCCTGCGCATGCAATTGCAGATCGACCCGCATCAGGTCCACCTTTGGCACCTGTACGTTCCCGAACAGGACGACCCGGCCGCCGACGAGGCCATCATGGCCCTCCTGACGCCCGAGGAGCGGGAGAAGCACGGGCGCTTTCACTTCGCCCGGGACCGGCGCCGCTATCTCATGACGCGCGGGCTGATCCGCTCGCTGCTCTCGCGCTACGTTCCGGCGGTCGCGCCCGGAAACTGGCGCTTCGAGAACAATGAGTACGGGCGCCCGGGGATCGCCCACGCGCCTGCGCAGGCGCAGCGCATCCGCTTCAACATTTCGCACAGCGCGTCGCTCGTGGTGGCGGCGCTGGCGGTGGAGCGCGAGGTGGGCGTGGATGTCGAGCACACGGCAAGGAATGCGCCGCTGGAGATCGCGGGGCATTTCTTTTCGGCGAAGGAGGCACGTGCGCTGCAGCGGCTTTCCGCCGGACTGCAGCCGTCGCGCTTCTGGGATCTCTGGACGCTCAAGGAAAGCTATATCAAGGCGCGCGGCATGGGCCTGTCGATTCCGCTGGACCGGTTTTCCTTCGACCTGGATGGCGGTGCGGGCGAAGCCATAGGCTTCGAGCACGGCCTGGAGGACGACAGCGCCCAGCGCTGGCGGTTCTGGCGATTGCAGCCGGACGACGCGCATGCCGTCGCGCTATGCCTGGAGCGAATGAAGGACGAAAGCGAAGTGCAGATCCGGTGCCTGAAGGCAACGCCGCTGCTCGCGTCGGTAGAGGAATTCCAGGGCACGGTGACGCGCCGATCGGCGGACACCTGACGCGTGCCCGCGGCCGCCGCCGGTTCTGGTTCGCCTCGAGCTCGGCGCGGTTCCACAGACCGAAATGCAGCACCTTCGTCCATGGAAGGCCGAGCGGATGCTCCGTGGCGCCGTTGCGGGTGCTGCCGAGGTTGTCATCTAGGCGAAGTCCGAGGAAGGCGTCCAGCGGCGCCGGGGCGTTCCTGCGCCGCGGCCTTCCCAGCAGCAGATGACGGTCGCAATGGGCCTTGGCTGTGGGGATAGGAACGATTGGCCACCCGGAACTCCCGGTTTCTTGTGCGCCCCTGGCGGGCAAGTTGCCGGATTCAAGGCAGGCGGCCGCTTTCCGAGGCACCCACGGCGGGGTCTTTTGATCCGGATCAAAAGCTTTGGCATCAGACGAAGTTAATTATTAAGACCTAACAACCAGAGAACTCCTGACTCAAGATTACAGAATTAGGGGTGAATTGTTCCCAAATGAAACCACAGCGCCCGCTGGCGTGCCACACTCCGCAGCACACGGAGCCACCCGGCTTGCACAAGCGACAGGATCGAACCATGTCTTTGTCCATCTGGGCCAGGATTCGCCTGCCGCTTGTGATTTTCATCTTCGGCACGGCGCTGTCGATCGCCCTCGGAATCTCTGCCCATCAGGAAATCGGGCGCAGCGCCCGGACGCGTTTCGACGCCACCGCCCTCGACCTGGCGCGAAAGGTCGAAGCCCGGTTCGACGACTACATCGCCGTCCTGATCGGCCTGCGCGCGCGGTTCAACACTTCCGAGCCGGTGACCAGGAGCGACTTCAGGGACTACGTCGCGGGCCTGAACCTGGCAAGCGCCTACCCCGGCTTCCAGGCGGTCAACTACGCACCCAGCATCGGGCCCGGCGACAAGCAGCGCTTCGAGGAGCAGGTGCGCGGCGACGCGAGCCTCGACGCCGCCGTCGCTTCGGGGTTCGCTATCAAGCCGGGCGGCGAGCGTGAAATCTATTACCCGCTGGCCTTCATCGAACCGCTGGCCGGCAACGAGAAGCTGCTGGGCAACGACCTGGGCGCGATGCCCAACCGGGGAGACGCGCTCGAAAAGGGGCGCGACACCGGCGGACTCGTCACTTCGGGACGCAAGATCCGCATCGCGGGCCGCGAGTCCGATGTCGGACTGGCGATGCGCCTGCCGGTGTATCGCCCGAAGATGCCGATCAGCACGCTCGAGCAGCGGCGCCAGGCCTACATGGGCTCCGTCGGCGCGGGCTTCAGCCTCACGGGCATGCTGCGCGACGTGGTGAGCATCGAGGCTGCGAAGACGCTGCAGCTGCGGCTGATCGATGCCGGGCCGGGCAAGGGGCCGATCGGCACGCGCATCGAGACCAGGTTCGTGGCACCGGTCGCATTCGGCGAGCGCGAGCTGCTGTTCGACAGCGCGACGCTCGCCAGGCCCGTCGCCGAACCGGCGAACAGCATGGAACGCATGCTCGGCTTCGAACTGGGCGGCCACTCCTGGCTGGTGGAGGTGAAGCAGAGCGAGAACCAGGTCTTCGGCCCGCTGGACAAGACCATCCCGTGGCTCGTCTTCTTCGGCGGCCTCGCCACCAGCACGTTGCTGGCCGGCATCGTCCTGTCGCTGGCCAACACGGGCAGCAGGGCCCAGGTTCTGGCCGACGAAATGACCAGCCACCTGCGCGCAAGCGAGAGGCAACTGGAAGACGCCCAGCACCTGGCCAGCCTCGGCAGCTGGACCCTCGACCCCGCGACCGGCGCCCTGCAATGCTCCGAGGAAGCGCGGCGCATCCTGGGCTTTGCGGACGACCCGTTGCCGCTGGACCTGCACGCCCTGCTTTCGCGAGTACCGAACATCGAGCGCGGCGCCGTAGAGCGGCAGATCGCGCTGGCCTCCCAGTCCACGGAGCGCAGCGAGTTCGAGCACCGCATCTGCCTGCCCGACGGCACCGAACGCTGGCTTCATGTCGTCACTCAGTCCGGCGAAGACGCGGGCGAAAGACGGGTGCGCGGCACGGTGCGCGACGCCACCCGGCCGCGCAAGGACGCGTTGCGCCAGAAGCTCGAATACAAGATCGCCCGGCTGCTTGCGGGCGACGGCCGCACGGAGACGGTGATCGCGCTGGCGCTGGAGGCGATATGCACCGACCTGCACTGGGACTGCGGTGCGCTGTGGAGCATCGGCGAGGACGGCCTGGCCCACTGCACCGTGGCCTGGCATGCCGACAACAATCCGGCGGTGAGGCGCTTCGTCGATACCAGCCTCTCGCTCACCTACCGCTCCGGCGAAGGCTCGCTGGGCCGCGCCTGGGGAATCGGCAGCGTGGTGCGGATCGACACGCAGGCCTCGCCGGGTCACTTCACCCGCGACGCCATGGCTCGCGAGGCGGGACTGAGCACCGGCCTCGTCGTACCGATGGTCGCGCCCGAGATGACCACGGCGCTGGAGCTCTTCGGCGCCAATCCCTATGCCGCGGACACCGAGACGCTGGAGTCGCTGCGCGTCATCGCATTGCAGATCGCCCAGTACAGGCAGCGCAAGCTGGCCGAAAAAACCCTTCGCTTCATGGCCAGCCACGACGAGCTGACGGGACTGCTCAACCGCGCGGCGCTGCAGCACGAGCTTGCCCGGGCCATCAGGCGCAGCAACAGGCAGGAGAAGCTGTTCGCCGTGATGTTCGTCGACCTGGATCGCTTCAAGCACATCAACGACACGCTGGGCCACGGCGTGGGCGACGAGATGATCAGGACCTGCGGCAAGCGCCTGAGGACGCTGCTGCGCGATACCGACGTGGTGGCGCGCTTCGGCGGCGACGAGTTCGTGCTGCTGATGGAGAACCTGGACAGCTCGAGCGAGGCCGCGGCGCTCGCCGAAAGGATTCTGGACTGCTGCGCGGAGCCCTTCGTCATCGAGGGGCGCGAGCTGCACGTGAGCGCCAGCGTGGGCGTGAGCGTCTATCCGGAGAACGGCGGCGATGCCGAGACGCTTCTGAAGAACGCCGACACCGCCATGTACCGCGCCAAGGAAAAGGGCCGCAACACCTACCGCTTCTACGCGGCGAAGATGAATGCGCAGAGCACCGAACAGCTGATGCTCGAGAGCGCACTGCGCCACGCACTGGAGCGCGGCGAACTGGAAATGCACTACCAGCCGAAGATGAACCTGCAGACGCGGCGAATCGTCGGCGTGGAGGCGCTGATGCGCTGGCACCATCCGGTCCTGGGCATGATTCCGCCGGTGCAGTTCATCCCGATCGCCGAGGAACTCGGCCTGATCGTGTCGATGGGCAAGTGGGCGCTGGAGAAGGCCTGCGCCGATGCGCTCGAATGGCAGAAGCAGGGGCTGCCGAAGATACTGACCAGCGTCAACCTGTCTCCGCGGCAGTTCGAGAGCCGCACGCTGGTGGCCGACATCAAGGCCATACTGGAATCATCCGGCCTCGATCCGTCGCTTCTGGAACTGGAGATCACCGAGAGCGCCATGATGGCGAACCCCGAGCATGCAGCCAAGCTGCTGCGGACCATCCGCGACATGGGCGTGGGCCTTGCCATCGACGACTTCGGGACAGGTTACTCCTCGCTGTCTTACCTGAAGCACTTTCCGCTCTCGACGGTCAAGATCGATCGCTCCTTCATCAACGACCTTTCGCAGGACGCCGACGCGCGCGCGCTGATCGACGGAATCATCACGCTGGCCCACGGGCTGCGCATGAAGGTGGTGGCCGAGGGCGTCGAGACGCCGGTCCAGTTCAACTACCTGCACGGCCACGGATGCGACGAAGCCCAGGGCTACTGGCTTTGCAAGCCCGTGCCCGCCGACGAGGCACGGGATTTCATGGCGCGTCACCTGCGCAATCAATTTGTCCCGTCGGTGGCGGCCTGAGCGCCGGGCCTTCGCGGCAATCGTTACCGGGCACGTTCGCTCGGGCTTCCCCGAAACTTCACAGGAGCATTCATGACCGATTCAACCCAGAGCAAGACACTGGAGCAAACCATTGCCGCGATCCAGGCGCTCGACCTGACCCTGATCAAGTTCAAGGCCACCCGCAAGGAGGACGGCTACGGCTGGTCGGCAAGCTACGCGGACCAGATGGAAGTGGCCTACAAGCGCTACCTGATCCTGCACGCAAAGCACCCCGAGCTGACGCTCGCACCCGAGCAGGACGTCGACCGCTTCTGGCACATGCACATCCTCGACACGAGGAAATACGCGGCCGACTGCGAAGCCACCTTCGGATATTTCCTGCATCACTTTCCATACCTCGGCCTGCGCGGCGAGGACGATGCGAAGGCGCTGGAGGCGGCCTTCCAGCAGATGCAGCAACTGCTTGCCGAGGAGTTCGGCGAGCCCATGCCCGCGCTCCAGCACGCGGCGGTGAAGGATTCGGCCGCCTGGTGTTCGGCGGAGGCCGGCAAGGGCTCGGCAGCCTGGTGCTCGCTGGAAGCAGGCAAGGCCTCGGCCGCATGGTGTTCGCTGGAGGCAGGCAAACCTCAGGCAGCGTGGTGTTCGCTCGAAGCAGGCAAACCTCAGGCCGCGTGGTGTTCGCTCGAAGCCGGCAAACCTCAGGCAGCGTGGTGCTCGCTCGAAGCCGGCAAACCTCAGGCAGCGTGGTGCTCGCTGGAGACGGGCAAGGCTTCGGCTGCCTGGTGTTCGCTGGAAGCCGGCAAGCCTCAGGCGGCGTGGTGTTCGCTCGACAAGGAAAGCGCAGTCGCTCCTACCCTTGCGGCACGGCCCTCGGCGCAGGCTGGCGCACCGGCCACGGCGAACAGCTGAGAGAACGGCCGGCTTATCCGCAGTAGGCGCGGACGATCTTGCCGCTGGCCGGGTCCGTCTCGATGGTCACGCGCTCGCGGCGGTAGTCCATCGTCACGGGCTGGCCCGGCTGGATCTGGCGGACGATGGATGCGCCGGTCGCCTGCCGGGCATCGGTGTCGCTGATGCGGTTCTTTCCTGTGAGGGCAGCTGCGGCGTCCTGACGGCACGCGGCTGGCGCGCCGCTGTCCTTCGCCAGCGGTGCCGAGCAGGCAGTGATCGACAGAATCGCCAGCATCAGGGCTGCGCCCGGAATCAGCCTGGGATGGAGCTTCATGGCAAATCCTTTCCTGGAAATACGAGGAGTCTTGTCAGACCATCGACCCAAAATAAAACGGCCTGATCCACGTTCTACATGGATCAGGCCGTCATTTTTTGGAGGAGAGGGAGGGATTCGAACCCTCGGTACTATCGCTAGTACGCCTGATTTCGAGTCAGGTACATTCGACCACTCTGCCACCTCTCCGGTGCTGTCGAGCCTGCGATTCTAGCAGACAAAAACGGGGCTTTTGAAGCCCCGTGGTCACGCCTTCAAAACTTCGAGTCCGCCAAGGTATGGCCGCAGTGCCGCCGGCACGTTGATCGAGCCGTCTTCGTTCTGGTGGTTCTCTAGCACGGCCACGAGCGTGCGGCCCACCGCCAGGCCCGAGCCGTTGAGCGTGTGCACGAGTTCGTTCTTGCCTTGCGCGTTCTTGAAACGGGCCTGCAGGCGGCGCGCCTGGAAGGCTTCGCAGTTCGAGACCGAGCTGATCTCGCGGTAGGTGTCCTGCGCGGGCAGCCAGACTTCGAGGTCGTAGGTCTTGGTCGAGCCGAAGCCCATGTCGCCGGTGCACAGCAGCACGACGCGGTACGGCAGTTCCAGCGCCTGCAGCACTGCCTCGGCGTGGCCGGTCATCTGCTCGAGCGCGTCGTAGCTCTTCTCGGGGTGCACGATCTGCACCATCTCGACCTTGTCGAACTGGTGCTGGCGGATCATGCCGCGCGTGTCGCGGCCAGCGCTGCCGGCTTCGGAGCGGAAGCACGGTGTGTGCGCCGTGAGCCTGATGGGCAGCTGCGACTCGGCCACCACCTCGTCGCGCACGAAGTTCGTGAGCGGCACTTCGCTGGTCGGGATGAGGTACAGCGCCGAGTGGTCCGGCGCGGGCTCGCCGTCCTGGCCGCCCTTCTTCGCGGCGAACAGGTCGCCCTCGAACTTGGGCAACTGGCCGGTGCCGCTCAGCGTGGCGGCGTTGACGATGTACGGCACGTAGCACTCGCTGTAGCCGTGCTTCTCGGTCTGGATGTCGAGCATGAACTGCGCGAGCGCGCGGTGCAGGCGGGCGATCGGACCCTTCATGACGGTGAAGCGCGAACCCGAGAGCTTGGCGCCCATTTCGAAATCAAGGCCCAGCGGCGCACCGAGATCGACGTGGTCCTTGGGGGCGAAGGCCAGCGGCGTTGCGCTGGCGCCGGCACCGCCCTTCGGTGCCCAGCGGCGCATTTCGACGTTGCCGGTCTCGTCCTCGCCGACCGGCACACTGGCGTGCGGCAAATTGGGCACGGCCAGCAGCAGCGCGTGCAGTTCGGGCTGGATCTCGTCCAGACGCTTCGATTGCGATTCCTGCTCGACCTTCAGTGCGTTGACTTCGGCCATCAGCGCATCGGTCGACTCGCCCTTGGCCTTGAGCGGGCCGATCTGCTTGTTCAGCGTGTTGCGGCGAGCCTGGATTTCCTCGGTGCGGGTCTGCAACGTCTTGCGTTCGGCTTCGAGGGCGGTGAACGCCGAGACGTCGAGGTACGGCTGGTTCTTCTTGCGTTTTTCGAGGCCGGCCACGGCGGAGGCCAGGTCTTTGCGGAGCAGGGTGATGTCGAGCATGGGGGGATTTTAGGTGGGCGTACGCTGGCCGAAGCCGGCAAGCCGACGATGCCCTGCGGCCCACGGGTCCGGGCCACGGGCTTCGGCATGCCCGTCGACGGGCTTGGCGTGGCCTGGAGGATGAACTGCGAGAAGCAGGAAGCCGTCAGGCGACCGTCGCAGGATCGACGTTCGCCCCGCAGACGATCAGGCAGACCTTCTCGCCCGCGCGCGGCACATAGGCGCCGGCCTGCAGCGCCGCCAGCGGCAGCGCTGCGGCCGGCTCCACCGCCAGCTTCAGTTCCTTCCACAGCCACTGCTGGGCCGCGCGGATGGATTCGTCGGACAACAGCAGCGCGTCCTGCACCTGCCGCTGCGTGATTTCCCAGGCGATGCTGCCGATGCGGCGCGCGCCCAGCGAATCGGCGGCGATGCCGCCCACCCCCACGTCGACCGGCTCGCCGGCCTCGCGGGCGCGGAACAGCGTCGGCGCCTTCTCGGGCTCAAGTGCGACCACGCGGGCACGCTTCTCGAACCAGCCGGCGAGACCGCCGATCAGGCCACCGCCGCCCACGCTCACCAGCACGGAGTCGGGCAAGCCGCCCTGCTGCTCGATCTCGCGGCCCAGCGTGCCGGCGCCGGCCACCACTTCGGGCTGGTCATAGGCGTGGGTGAGCAAGGCGCCCGATTCCTTCTGGCGCGTCAGGCAGGCAGCCAGCGCATCGGGGTACAGCTCGCCAACGACGACCACCTCGGCGCCGAGCGCACGCAGCCGCGCGCGCTTGGCTTCGGGCGACACGCCCGGCAGGAATACCTGGCAGGGCACGCCCAGCGCACGCGCCGCGGCAGCGGTGGCGATGCCCGCATTGCCGCCCGAGGCCACGATCACGCCGCTTTGCGGGATGTCGTTGGCCAGCAGCCGGTTCATCATGCCGCGCGCCTTGAAGCTGCCGCTGATCTGCATGTGCTCGAGCTTGAGCCAGATCTCGGCGCCGGGCGCATCGATGCCGAGCGCTGCCGCCGGCAGCTTCCACAACGGGGTTTCGCGCAGGAAGTGGCCGGCGCGCTCGCCCAGACGTTGCGATGCGCTATCTATTTCGGAGCGCCAGTCGATGGTTTTGGTGTTGTTCAAGAAATGTGTCCAGGAGGCGGAATGTCGTCGAGCTTGAGGCCCTTGGGCAGCGGGAACTTGATGGTTTCCTCGATGCCGTCCATCTTGCGCACCGAGACCGCGCCGAACGCGCGCACGCGGTCGATCACCTCGCGCACCAGCACCTCGGGCGCAGAGGCGCCGGCGGTGATGCCGACGCGCGCCTTGCCCTCGAACCACTCGGGCCTGAGCTCGGCGGCCGAATCGACCATGTAGCTCTCGGTGCCCAGGCGCTGCGCCAGTTCGCGCAGGCGGTTGCTGTTGGAGCTGGTGGGGCTGCCGACCACGATCACGAGGTCGACCTGCGGGCTCATGATCTTCACCGCGTCCTGGCGGTTCTGGGTGGCGTAGCAGATGTCCTGCTGCTTGGGCTCGCGCACCTTGGGAAAGCGCTCGCGCACCGCAGCGGCGATGTCGGCGGCGTCGTCCACGCTCAGCGTGGTCTGCGTGACCACCGCGAGCCTTTCGGTCTGCAACGGTGCAACCTTGGCCACGTCTTCCACGTCTTCCACCAGGTGGATGCCGCTGGAGAGCTGGCCCATCGTGCCCTCGACCTCGGGGTGCCCCTTGTGGCCGATCATGATGAACTCGTAGCCTTCCTTCGCGAGCTTGGCGACTTCCACATGCACCTTGGTCACCAGCGGGCAGGTGGCGTCGAAGATCGAGAAGCCGCGGTCGCGCGCCTCCTGCTCGACGGCCTTGCTCACGCCATGCGCGCTGAACACCAGCGTGGCGCCGGGCGGCACGTCGGAGAGCTCCTCGATGAAGATCGCGCCCTTGGCCTTGAGTTCGTTCACCACGTAGGTGTTGTGCACGATCTCGTGGCGCACGTAGATGGGCGCGCCGAACTTCGCGATGGCGCGCTCGACGATCTCGATGGCGCGGTCGACGCCCGCGCAGAAACCGCGCGGCTCGGCAAGGATGACTTCGGAGATACCGGGGTTCATAGCACGCCGATGAGCTTCACTTCGAAGGTCACGGGCTGGCCCGCGAGCGGGTGGTTGAAGTCGAAGCGCACCGCGGTGTCGTTCGACTCGATGACCGCGCCCGCGTAGCTGCCCGTACCGTCGGGCGTGGGGAACTGCACCACGTCGCCCACCGCGTACTGCTCGTCGGGGTCGCCCATCTGCGCGAGCAGCTTCCTGGCCACCCACTGCTGCATGTCGGGATTGCGCTCGCCGAAGGCCTCGCCCGCGGGCAGCTCGAAGGTGGCGTGCGTGCCCTCTTCCAGGCCCATCAGGCGCTGCTCCATGGCGGGAGAAAGCTCGCCGGTGCCCAGCGACAGGGTCGCGGGCTTGTCGGCGAAGGTGTTGATGATGTCGCCCGCCGGACCGGCCAGCCGGTAGTGCAGGGTGAGAAAAGAGCCGGAATTCACGACTTGGGACATGGAGCAGGGAAGGTGTGCGAAGACGGGGAGGTGTCCCGATAAACTGGCCTCATTTTAAGGACCGGGGCTTCGACCCGGCTCCGCCAAGGTTTCACCCCGGGGTTTCATGTCTTTCAAGGATCTCCCTCTCGACGCCCGCCCGCGCGAAAAGCTCATCGCGCGAGGCGCGTCCGCGCTGGCCGATGCCGAGCTGCTGGCCCTGCTGCTGCGCACCGGCGTGGCCGGCAAGAACGTGCTGCAGCTTGCGCAGCAGCTGCTCGAACGCTTCGGCGGGCTCTCGGGGCTGCTGCACACCGGCGCCGAAGACCTCAAGTCGGTCAAGGGGCTGGGCGGCAGCGCCAAGCGCTCCGAGCTGATCGCGGTGCTCGAGCTGGCGCGCCGCGCCATGGGCGAGAAGCTGCGCGAGCGCGCCGTCTTCGACTCGCCCGACGCGGTCAAGCAGTACCTGCAGCTGCACATCGGCCAGCGCTCCTACGAAGTGTTCGCGGTGGTGTTCCTCGACGTGCAGCACCGCATGCTCGCGCTGGAGGAAATGTTCCGCGGCACGCTCACGCAGACCAGCGTCTATCCGCGCGAGGTGGTCACGCGCGCCATCCACCACCACGCCGCGGCGGTGGTGCTGGCGCACAACCACCCCAGCGGCAACATCGAGCCCTCGCGCGCCGACGAATCGCTCACGCAGACGCTGCGCGCCGCGCTGGCGCTGGTGGACGTGCGGGTGCTCGACCACATCATCGTGAGCCCCGGGCAGAGTTTCTCCATGGCCGAGAAAGGTCTGCTCTGATGCCCGCGCGCGCTCCCTCGATCAAGAACCTCGCCGACCTCAAGCAGGTGCAGCGCGCGCTCGCCGAAACCCGCGAGCGCGAAGCCGCCGAGGCAGCGGCCAAGGCGCTGGCCGAGCGCAAGCGCGCGGCCGAGAAAGACCTGTTCACCCGCGCCATCGGCGCCACCGAGCCGCTGCGCCGCAAGGCCGTGGTACCGCTCGCGCCCGAGCCGCCCGCGCCCATCCCCGTGCAGCACCAGCTCGACGAACAGCGCGTGCTGCGCGAGTCGCTCTCCGACGAATTCGACGTGACCACGCTGCTCGACGTGGACGATGCCATGAGCTTCCGCCGCCCCGGCATCGGCACCGACGTCACCGCGCGGCTGCGCAAGGGCGACTGGGCCATCCAGGCGCAGGTCGACCTGCACGGGCTGCGCAGCGACGAAGCACGCGAAACCTTGGGCGGCTTCATCCGCAACGCCTACAAACAGGGACTGCGCTGCGTGCGCGTGGTGCACGGCAAGGGCCTGGGCTCGCCGGGCAAGCAGCCGGTGCTCAAGACCAAGACGCAGCGCTGGCTGATCCAGAAGAACGAAGTGATCGCCTTCGTGCAGGCCAAGCCGGCCGAAGGCGGGGCCGGAGCGCTCGTCGTGCTGCTGGCGCCAGCGCGGCGCTAGGCAGCTTCTTCGGCTCAGGCCAGCAGGTTCTTCAGCGGAACCGAGGCATCGGCCACCGCAGCCGCATCGGGGCTGCGACCCGCTTCGAGCAGCTTGCGGCTCATCATGTGGTCGACCGGCGCGTTCACCGATTCCACGCACACGAGCTGGCCGTCGACGTAGTGGAACAGCGAGAACGCATCGGCCTTCGGACCCGCGCGGCGCGCGCTGCTCAGGCCGGGCGTTCCTTCCGCAGGCATCAGGCCCACCATCTGCAGGCGCATGCCGCCCTGGTCGGACCAGAACCACGCGACCGCGTCGTGCGCGCGCGCCTCGCCGGTCAGCGTGGCAACCGCGGTGCGCGCCTGGTCGTTGGCGTTCTGCACCGATTCGAGCCGCAGCGCGCGGCCCGCGCGGCGATCAGGGAAGCGCGTGCAGTCGCCCACCGCGAGCACGCCGGCCGCACTGGTCTGCATGTGGCCATCGACCACGATGCCGTCCGCGCATTCGATGCCGGCCGCCTGCGCAAGCGCGGTCTCCGGCACGGCGCCGATGCCCAGCAGCAGCAGGTCGACCGGCTGCTTCACGCCGTTGACCTGCAGCGACACCAGCCGGTCGCCCTCGACCTCGAAGGCGCCGGTCTGCGCGCCGAGCACGATGTCGATGCCCGCCGCGCGGTGCGTGGCCAGCACGTGCGCCGAAAGTTCAGGCGACACGGCGCGGCCCAGCAGGCGCGGTGCGCTCTCGATGACCTGCACCGTCTTGCCCAGTGCCTTGGCGGTGGCCGCCACTTCGAGGCCGATGAAGCCGCCGCCGAGCACGGTCACCCTCTCCGCCGCCGCGAGCCGCGTGCGCAGGCGATGCGCCTCGTCGGCCGCACGCAGGCTGGCGACGTTCTCCAGGCCCGGCTTCAGGTCGGGCATCTGGCGCGCTCGCGTGCCGGTGGCCAGCACCAGTTGCTGCCAGGGAAGCACCGCGCCCGAGCGCAGCGTCACGGTGTGCGCCTCGCGGTCGATGGCCACGGCCGCATCGCCCAGGTGCAGCGTGATGCCGGCTTCGCGATACCAGTCGGCGGCCTTGTGCGGCTGCGTGGTTTCCTCCGCGCTCTTCAGGAAGGCCTTGGACAGCGGCGGACGGTGATAGGGCTCGCAAGCCTCCTCGCAGACCAGGTGCACGCGCGCGCCCTGCCCGGCTTCAGCAAGGCCGGCGCAGAGCTGGGCCGCGGCGTGGCCGCCGCCGATGATGACGATGGAATTCATGATGGGAGAGCGTCTTTCGAAATCGTTGCTTGTATGTTCGGCCGAGCGGTCACTCGCCTCTGTTGCGCATCCAGTCGGCGGTCTTGAAGAAGGAATCGCGCAGCCGCGCGCGCAGGTCTTCGGGCACGCCCGTCTCGCCCATCGCCTGGTCCATGCAGGCCAGCCACTGGTCACGTTCCTTGATGCCGATGGTGTGGCCGCCGATGCTCTGCGGCAGGTGGCGCGCGCGCAGCATCGGGTGGCCGAAGCGGTCGGTGTAGTGCTGCGGCCCGCCCAGCCAGCCGCACAGGAACCAGAACAGGCGCTGGCGCGCGTTGTCGAGGCTGGTGCCGTGCACCGCACGCAGCTGCGCGTAGGCGGGTTCGAGGTCCATCAGGTCGTAGAAGCGCTCGACCAGCGCCTCCACTTTCGCTTCGCCGCCGATCCAGTCGAAGGGCGTGCCGGCGGGCGGCTTTTCTTGTATCTGCATGGGCGGGAGTATCCCCTGAGGGGCCTGCTAGAGCTGCACGATGCCCGGAATGCCCACATCGGGGTTCACGTCGGCCTCGTAGTCCACGCCCTCCACGGCGAAGCCGAAGAGCCGCAGGAACTCGGTCTTGTAGCCCGCGAAGTCGGTGAGCTCGTACAGGTTCTCCTTGGTCACCTGCGGCCACAGTTCGAGCACGCGGGACTGCACCTGCGGCGCCAGTTCCTTGTAGTCGGCGCGCAGGCGGCCTTCGGCGTCGATGTGCGGTGCGCCGCCGTAGAGGCTCTCGGCGTAGAGGCCGTGCACCTGCTCGATGCAGCCCTCGTGCACGCCCTGCTCCTTCATCACCTTGAAGAGCAGCGACAGGTACAGCGGCATCATCGGAATGGCCGAGCTGGCCTGAGTGACCACCGCCTTGAGCACCGACACGCGGGCGTCGCCGCCCTTGGCCGCGAGTTGCGCGCGGATGCCCAGCACCTTCTGGTCGAGATCCTTCTTGGCCGCGCCGATGGAGCCGTTCCAGTAGATGTCGTGCGTGATCTGCTCGCCCAGGTAGGTGAAGGCCGTGGTCTTCGCGCCGTCGGCCAACACGCCGGCCTGCTGCAGCGCGTCGATCCACATCTGCCAGTCCTCGCCGCCCATCACTGCCACGGTGTTGTCGATCTCCTCTTGCGTGGCAGGCTCGAGCACCGATTCCTTCACTGTCTCGTTGTCGGTGTCGAGGCCGCGCAGGTTCACCGCCTTGCCCACGGGCTTGAGCACCGAGTTGAAGACCTGCCCGGTCTTCGGATGCGTGCGACGTGGCGCGGCCAGGCTGTAGACGACGAGGTCGACCTGCCCCAGGTCGGCGCGGATGGTGTCGATGACCTGCTGCTTCACCGCGTCGGAAAAGCCGTCGCCGTTGATGCTCTTCGCATAGCGGCCCTCGGCGTGCGCGGCGCGCTCGAAGGCGGCGGTGTTGTACCAGCCGGGCGAGCCGGGCTTGGTCTCGCTGCCAGCGCGCTCGAAGAACACGCCCAGCGTGTCGGCGCCGCAGCCGAAGGCGGCGGTGATGCGCGCGGCGAGGCCATAGCCGGTCGATGCGCCGATCACCAGCACCTTCTTCGGGCCGCCCTCGATGGCGGGCTTCGCCTTGACGTATTCGATCTGCTGGCGGACGTTGGCTTCGCAGCCGGCGGGATGGGTGGTGACGCAGATGAAGCCGCGCACGCGGGGTTTGATGATCATGAGGATCTCGCTCGAAGAGATGCGGAAAGAAGGCGCCGGAAGCGCGTTTTTGCGCCGCGAATTTAACCCAGCCCACCAAAGCCCTCTTCAGCTCGACCATATGCATATGTCGATTGACGATTTAATAATCAGGGGTTTTATTGATATGGTCTCGCCCCTTTGCTTTCCACCAAGGAGAAGAACATGCGCCTGAACCTGATCGCCGCCGCGGCCCTCGCGGCTTCCACTTTCCTGATCGGCACCGCCGCCCATGCCGACCAATTGGCCGACATCAAGAAGAAGGGCGAACTGGTCGTCGGCGTGCTCGGCACGGACGAGCCCGCGACCTTCGTCGACCCCAAGACCCGCCAGATCGTCGGCTACGAGGTGGACCTGGTGAACGCCATCGCGAAGAAGATCGGCGTGAAGCCGGTGCTCAAGCAGATCGCGGTGGCCGCGCGCATTCCCGAGCTGCAGCAGGGCCACGTCGACCTGGTGGCCGCCGGCCTCACGCACAACAAGGAG
Organism: Variovorax sp. CAN15; assembly: GCF_030462475.1. Lineage (GTDB taxonomy): Bacteria > Pseudomonadota > Gammaproteobacteria > Burkholderiales > Burkholderiaceae_C > Variovorax. The sequence continues at coordinate 307,282 of NZ_JASMRZ010000002.1, read as the reverse complement.
CGCGAGGCGCAGATCGACTTTTCGCTCACCACCTTCGTCACCGGCCAGAAGGCCCTCGTGAAGAAGAACAGCGGCATCACCGAGGTGCCGCAACTCGCCGGCAAGAAGGTGCTGACCATCCGCGGCGGCACGCAGGAGCCGAACATCCGCAAGGCCGTGCCCAACGTGGAGGTGGTGACCTTCGACACGAGCCAGCAGGCCTTCCAGGCCCTGCAGCAGGGCAAGGGCGTGGGCTACGTGGACGACGAGGCCGCGCTGCTGCGCAGCTACGCCAAGCTGGGCCCGCAGAAGGCGCAGTACGTGGTGCTCAAGCAGAACCTGAGCACCGAGGCACTGGCCATCGGCATCAAGAAGGGCGAGACCGGCCTGAAGGCAGTGGTGGACGACACGCTGCGCGAGCTCGAGAAGTCGGGCGAGGCACAGAAGATCTTCATCAAGTGGTACGGCCCGAACACGGCCTCGGGCTTCCAGACGCGCGACTTCAAGCTCGACAGCGACAAGATCGACTGACCTGTCTTTCTCCTTCCCCCGCTGGGGGAAGGCCGGGATGGGGGCAAGCGGCCTACGCATGAGCGCCGCGTCTATCCAGAAGCCGCCGTGCCCCCACCCCAACCCTCCCCCAGCGGGGGAGGGAGCCAAGCTCCCCCCCGCGGCAGTGATACTGTCGCCCCCCATGCCCCTGTTCGACTATTCCTTGCTGCTGACCGGCAAGTACCACGACATGCTGGTCGCCGGCCTGCTGCTGTCGCTGCAGCTGCTCGCGGCCTCGCTGGTGCTGGCGCTGCCCATCGCGCTGGTGGTGGCGCTGCTTCGGCTGTCGCCCTTCGCGCCGCTGCGCTGGGTGGGCTTCGCGTATGTCGAGTCGATCCGCAACATTCCGCTGCTGGCGCACATGCTCTTCTGGTACTTCGGCGCGCCCGAGCTGCTGCCGGAGGACATCAAGCAATGGCTCTACGCGGGGCACATCGAGGCCTACAGCGCCATCGTCGCGCTCGCGCTGTACACGGCCGCCTTCATGGCGGAAGACATCCGCAGCGGCATCCGCGCGATTCCTGCGGTGCAGTTCGAGGCCGGCCGGGCGATGGGCTTCAGCTACCTCGCCACGATGCGACGCGTGGTGCTGCCGCAGGCGCTGCGCGTGACCGTTCCGCCGCTCATCTCTCAGACGCTGAGCCTGTGGAAGAACACCTCCATCGCGACCGTGATCGGCGTGGCCGAGCTGATGTACCAGGCCGGCCAGGTCGAGAGCGCGACCTTCCGCAGCTTCGAGTCCTTTGCGTTCGCGAGCGCGGCCTACCTCACGGTGTCGCTGGCGATCACCGCCCTTGCCACCTGGTACCACCACCGTTACCCGGTGCGGACGATCTGAGGAAGGCGACGGCGCGATGCTTCAGATCATCAACGACTACTGGGTCTACTTCCTCATCGGGCAGTACCCCAACGGCCCGCTCGGCGGGCTGGTGCTCACGCTGCTGCTGGCCTCCTGCGGTCTGGTGCTGGCGCTGCCGCTGGGCATCGTGCTCGGGCTGGCGCGGGTGAGCCCGTGGCGCTGGCTGCGCTGGCCGGTCACGGGCTTCGTGTTCGTGGTGCGCGGGCTGCCGCTGCTGATGGTGATCTTCTGGGCCTACTTCTTCCTGCCCAGCGTCACCGGCGTGAAGACCGACCAGTTCACCACCATGCTGATCGCGCTGGTGGTGTTCGACGCCGCCTACCTCGCCGAGATCGTGCGCGCCGGCATCCAGGGCCTGCCGCGCGGGCAGATGGAAACCGCCCGTGCGCTAGGTATGAGCTACGGCAGCGCGATGCGGCTGGTGGTGCTGCCGCAGGCGCTGCGCAGCATGCTGCCCTCGCTGGTGAACCAGTTCGTCTCGACCATCAAGGAAACCTCGCTGGGCTACATCATCGGGCTGGCAGAGGTGTCGTTCATCGCGACGCAGATCAACACGCAGGTGTTCACCAAGCCGGCGCAGATCTACCTCATATTGGGCGGGACGTATTTCATCCTGTGCTTCGGCCTCTCGCGCTTCGCCTACTGGCTGGAGCGCCGGCTCGCGCGCCGCGGCATCTCCACCGCCGCCACCAAGGTGTCCGCATGATCGAACTCGAAAAAGTCAACAAGTGGTACGGCAGCTACCACGCGCTGGTCGACGTGACCGAAACCATCCACAAGGGCGAGGTCGTCGTGGTGTGCGGGCCCTCGGGCTCGGGCAAGTCGACGCTGATCCGCACCTTCAATCGGCTGGAGCCGATCCAGTCGGGCCGCATCGTGGTGGACGGCCAGGACATCCACGCGCCGGGTCTGGACGTGAACGAATTCCGCTCGCGCATCGGCTTCGTGTTCCAGCAGTTCAACCTGTTTCCGCATCTCACGGTGCTGCAGAACTGCACGATGGCGCCGATGCAGTTGCGCGGCCTGACGCGCAAGCAGGCCGACGAACGCGCGATGGCGCTGCTGCACCGCGTGGGGCTGTCGAACAAGGCCAACGCCTGGCCCAGTGAGCTTTCGGGCGGCCAGCAGCAGCGCGTGGCGATCGCCCGCGCGCTCGCGATGCAGCCGCCGCTGATGCTGTTCGACGAGCCCACCAGCGCGCTCGACCCCGAGATGGTCGGCGAGGTGCTGCTGGTGATGCGCGACCTCACGCGCGACGGCATGACCATGGTCTGCGTGACGCACGAGATGGGCTTCGCGCGCGAGGTGGCCGACCGCGTGCTCTTCATGGACGAGGGCAAGGTGCTGGAGCGCGCCACGCCCGACGACTTCTTCAACCGGCCGCAGCATCCGCGCGCGCAGCAGTTCCTGGCCGACATCCGCTCCCCCTTCGCGAGAGACGCATGACCAAGACGGAAGCCAACACCCTCCCCCTCATCGACGTGTCCGCGCTCGTCGCGGGCACCGCCGCACGCGACGCCGTCGCCGCGCGGATCGGCGCCGCCTGCCGCGCCCACGGTTTCTTCTACGTGACCGGCCACGGCGTCGACCCGGCGCTGGTGAAACGGCTCGAAGAACTGAGCCACCGCTTCTTCGAGCTGCCCGAAGAAACCAAGATGCGCTGGCGCATGGCCCTGGGCGGGCGCGCCTGGCGCGGCTACTTTCCGCTGGGCGGCGAGCTGACCTCGGGCCGGCCCGACTGGAAGGAGGGCCTCTACCTCGGCACCGAGTTGCCCGCCACACATCCGCTGGTGCAGGCGAAGACGCCGGTGCATGGGCCCAACCTGTTTCCCGAGGTGCCGGGCTTTCGCGAGACCATCCTCGACTACATGCAGGCCGTCACGCAGCTGGGCCACCGGTTGATGGAAGGCATCGCGCTGAGCCTGGGCCTCGACGCCGGCTATTTCGCGAAGCGCTACACGGCCGACCCGCTGATCCTGTTCCGTCTCTTCAACTACCCGTCGCAGCCGGTGCCCGAGGGCCTGGACGTGCAATGGGGCGTGGGCGAGCACACCGACTACGGGCTGCTGACGATCCTGCACCAGGACCACATCGGCGGCCTCGCCGTGCACACGCCGGGCGGCTGGATCGACGCGCCGCCGGTGGCGGACTCCTTCGTCTGCAACATCGGCGACATGCTCGACCGCATGACCGGCGGGCTCTACAAGTCGACGCCGCACCGCGTGAAGCGCAACACCTCGGGGCACGACCGGCTGTCGTTTCCGCTGTTCTTCGATCCGAACTTCGAGGCACGGGTGCAGCGCATCGAGGGCCTGCCAGGCGCCGAAGCGCGCGACGACAGCGCCGAGCGCTGGGACCGCGCCAACGTGCACGCCTTCAGCGGGCGCTACGGCGACTACCTGCTGGCGAAGGTGTCGAAGGTATTTCCGCAGCTGCGCGACGAAGTGCTCTGAGGGGCAGGCGCGGGCAGGAGGCCGGGCTCTTCGAGGAAGACGTCCTCCCATCGCTCGATCTCGGCATCAGGGTCGGAGATGGGCACGAGCTTGTCGCTGCGGCAGTAGAAGGTCCAGCCCTCGAACAGCACGTCGTAGTAAGTGCCGGGCAGGTAGCGCTCGCTCGGCGCTTCATAGGGCGCGGAGACCACCTCCACGATCCGGCCCACGGCGCGCTCGGTGAAGGGCGACGCCAGGCAGCTGTCGACCACGTGGCAGAGCGTGCCGATCTTGATCATGCGGATTGGGGCTTCTGCGCCGCCTGCTGCGGAAACCAGCGCGGCAGGTGCCCCAGCGCGTCGTGCAGCGAATCGAGCACGTGGAAGGCCCGTTCGACGATGGACACGGGCGGATGTTTCAGGTCGGGCACCACCACCACCCGCAGGCCGGCCGCCAGCGCCGCCTTGGCGCCGTTCTCGCTGTCCTCGAAGGCGATGCATTCGGTTGGGTCCACCCCCAGGCGCTCGGCCGCGAGCAGGTAGAGCGCCGGGTCGGGCTTGGCGCGCAGCACCTCGTCGCCGCCCGCGAAGGCCGAGAAATGATCCAGCACGCCGAGGCTGCCGAGGCAGGCCTGGATCTGCCCGCTGGTCGACGAAGAGGCCACGGCGCAGCGCGTGCCGCGTTCGCGCAGCGCCGCCAGGATTTCAGCCGCGCCGGGCTTGATGGGAAAGAGCGGCGTGCCGTCGGAGCGTTCCAGCTGCAGGCGCTGGCGCACGAGGCCCACCGCGTGGCTGTAGGCGGCAGGTCCGCCCAGCAGCGAAGCGAGCACGATTTCGGATTCGGCGGTGGCCAGCCCCACGACCTGCAGGTACTGGCTGTGCGAAAGCTCGATGTCGAGCGTGCGGGCGGCCTCGATCCAGGCGGCCATGATGGGGCGCTCCGAATCGATCAGCAGCCCGTCCATGTCGAAGATGGCGGCGGCAAACATAGGGGCATCCTAATGAAAAGGGGCCGAAATGGCCCCTTTTGAACGAAACGGTCGACTGCGCCGCCGGTCAATCGCGCGCCAGTGCCCGGTTCAGCCCCAGCGCTGCCAGCGTGGCGATGGCGCCCGACAGCAGGTAGACGCTGACATAGGCCAGGCCGAAGTGGGCCGAGAGACCCAGGGCCACCAGCGGAGCGAAGGCCGCGCCGATCAGCCAGGCCACGTCGGCCGTGAGCGCCGCGCCGACGTAGCGGTACTTGGGCGCGAAGTTGGAAGTCACCGCGCCTGCCGCCTGGCCGTACGACAGGCCCAGGATCACGAAGCCCAGCAGGATGAAGATGTCCTGCCCGACCCGGCCGCCGTCGAGCAGCGTGGGGGCGAAGCCGCTGAAGGCGGCGATCACCGCGGCCAGGCCGCCCAGCGTGAAGCGGCGGCCGATGCGGTCGGCCAGCAGGCCCGAGGCGACGATGCCGGCGGCGCCGAAGGCCGCGCCGATCATCTGGATCACCAGGAATTCGGTGACCGACTGGTCGGAGTACAGCGTGATCCACGACAGCGGGAACACCGTGATCAGGTGGAACAGCGCGTAGCTGGCCAGCGCGGCGAAGGCGCCGATCAGGATGTTGCTGCCCTGCGAGCTGACCAGTTCGGTGACGCTGGTGGGTTCGAGTTCGCGCTCTTCGAGCAGGCGCGAGTATTCGTCGGTGGCCACGAGGCGCAGCCGGGCGAACAGCGCCACCACGTTGATCGCGAAGGCCACGTAGAAGCTGTAGCGCCAGCCCCAGTCGAGGAAGTCTTCGGACGGCAGGCTGGAATACAGGTAGGCGAACAGCGCGCTGGCGATGAAGAAGCCGATGGGCGCGCCCAGCTGGCCCAGCATGGCGTACCAGCCGCGGCGGTTGGCCGGCGCGTTCAGCGCCAGCAGCGACGGCAGGCCGTCCCACGAACCGCCCAGCGCCAGGCCCTGGCCGAAGCGGAACACCGACAGCAGCACGATGGCCGTGAAGCCCAGGCTCGCATAGCCCGGCAGGAAGGCGATGCCGGCGGTGGAGGTGCCGAGCACGAAAAGCGCCAGCGTGAGCTTGGCTTCCCGCCCGAAACGCCGCTGGATCACCATCGAGATGACCGTTCCGAATGGACGCGCGATGAACGCGAACGAGAAGATCAGGAACGAATAGAGCACGCCCTCGAGGTGCTGCTCGAACGGAAAGAAGACCGCCGGGAACACCAGCACCGAGGCGATGCCGTAGACGAAGAAGTCGAAATATTCGGAGGCGCGGCCGATGACCACACCGACCGCGATCTCGCCGGGAGAGATGTGCGAGTGGTCGTCGCCCTGCCGGGCGCCGCCGTGATCGGCCGGGTTCGGCATCGGCTGTGCGCCTTGCGAAAGGATGCTGGACGTCGTCATTGCTTGCTGTAATTCAGATGTAACGCCACGGCGCGACACCATAAGACCATGGAGACCCCAGAGCGTCGCACCGAATCACGTTTACCGCCATAGGACAAAACGTCCAATAGGCGAAACCCGTCTTCGAGCGTAGATTGTGGGGTCTTTTTGCGTCGCCCCTGCACCTCTTTTCCCCCGGCATGCACATCCTCAAGAACCTTCGCCGAGCACTCCTGCTGCTCCCCGCCATGCTCCTGGCGGGCTGCAACACGGTGCTGATGAACCCATCCGGCGACATCGCCCACCAGCAGGGACGACTGATCGTCGTCTCCACCGTGCTGATGCTGATCATCATCATTCCGGTGATCGCCCTGACCATCTTCTTTGCCTGGCGCTATCGCCAGTCGAACAAGGAGGCCACCTACAGCCCCGACTGGGACCACTCCACCCAGCTCGAGCTGGCGATCTGGGCAGCACCGCTGCTCATCATCATCGCGCTGGGCGCCATCACCTGGATCAGCACCCACACGCTCGACCCCTACCAGCCGCTGCGCCGCCTCGACGCCCAGCGCGCGATTCCGGCCGAAACCAAGCCGCTGACGGTGGAAGTGGTCGCTCTCGACTGGAAGTGGCTCTTCATCTACCCCGAGCAGGGCATCGCCACGGTGAACGAGCTGGCCGCCCCGGTGGACCGCCCGATCAGCTTCAAGATCACGGCCTCCTCGGTCATGAACTCCTTCTTCATCCCCGCGCTGGCCGGCCAGATCTACGCCATGCCCGGCATGGAGACCAAGCTGCACGCGGTCATCAACAAGCCGGGCGAGTTCGAAGGCTTCTCCGCCAACTACAGCGGCGCCGGCTTCTCGGGCATGCGCTTCAAGTTCCACGGCCTGAGCAACGAAGGCTTCGACCAGTGGGTGCAGAAGGTCAAGTCCGGCAAGGACGGCGAACTCTCCCGCGAGCTCTACAAGAAGCTCGAAGTGCCCAGCGAGCGCGAGCCCGTGCGCCACTACCCCACCGTTGCATCCGACCTGTACGACGCGATCCTCAACCAGTGCGTGGACCGCAACAAGATGTGCATGAAGGAAATGATGGCCATCGACGCCAGCGGCGGCATGGGCAAGCCCGGCGCCTTCAACGTTGCCACCAAGCAGGCCTGGGACATCGAATCCCTCGATACGCCCAAGCGCAAGTACGTCACCGCGATGTGCACCACCGAAGAATAAGATGTTGCAGAACCTAGACCTGACGAAGCTCGTCTTCGGCCGCCTCTCCTGGGAGGCGATTCCCTTCCACGAGCCGATCCTGCTCGCGACCTTTGCGGGCGTGGTGCTCGGCGGCATTGCCGTCCTCGGCGCACTGACCTACTTCAAGCTGTGGGGCATGCTGTGGCGCGACTGGATCACCAGCATCGACCACAAGAAGATCGGCATCATGTACATCATCCTGGGCCTGGTGATGCTGCTTCGGGGCTTCGCCGACGCGCTCATGATGCGCGCCCAGCAGGCCATGGCCTTCGGCGACAACGCCGGCTTCCTGCCGCCGCACCACTACGACCAGGTCTTCACCGCCCACGGCGTGATCATGATCTTCTTCGTGGCGATGCCGCTGGTCACCGGCCTCATGAACTTCGTGGTGCCGCTGCAGATCGGCGCGCGCGACGTGGCCTTCCCGTTCCTGAACAACTTCAGCTTCTGGATGACCACCTTCGGCGCCGGCCTCGTGATGGCGTCGCTGTTCGTCGGCGAATTCGCCAAGACCGGCTGGCTGGCCTACCCGCCGCTGTCGGGCATTCTGTTCAGCCCAGACGTAGGGGTGGACTACTACATATGGTCATTGCAGATAGCGGGGGTGGGCACATTGCTGTCCGGCGTGAACCTGCTGGCCACCATCGTGAAGATGCGCGCGCCCGGCATGACCATGATGAAGATGCCCGTCTTCACCTGGACCGCCCTGTGCACCAACGTGCTGATCGTCGCCGCCTTCCCGGTGCTGACCGCCGTGCTGGCCCTGCTGTCGCTCGACCGCTACGCAGGCACCAACTTCTTCACGAACGACCTCGGCGGCAACGCCATGATGTACGTGAACCTGATCTGGATCTGGGGCCACCCCGAGGTGTACATCCTGATCCTTCCGGCCTTCGGCATCTTCTCGGAAGTGGTCTCCACCTTCTCCGGCAAGCGCCTCTTCGGCTACGCCTCGATGGTGTACGCCACGGTCGTGATCACCATCCTGTCGTACCTCGTCTGGCTGCACCACTTCTTCACCATGGGCTCCGGCGCCAGCGTGAATTCGTTCTTCGGCATCACGACGATGATCATCTCGATCCCGACGGGCGCGAAGATCTTCAACTGGCTCTTCACCATGTACCGCGGCCGCATCCGCTTCGAGCTGCCCATGATGTGGACCATCGGCTTCATGATCACCTTCGTGATCGGCGGCATGACCGGCGTGCTGCTGGCCGTTCCCCCGGCCGACTTCGTGCTGCACAACAGCCTGTTCCTGATCGCCCACTTCCACAACGTGATCATCGGCGGCGTGCTGTTCGGCATGCTGGCGGGCATCACCTACTGGTTCCCGAAGGCCTTCGGCTACAAGCTCGACCCGTTCTGGGGCAAGTGCTCGTTCTGGTTCTGGATCGTCGGCTTTTGGTTCGCCTTCATGCCGCTGTACATCCTGGGCCTGATGGGCGTCACCCGCCGCATGAGCCACTTCCAGGACATGTCGCTGCAGATCTGGTTCCAGGTCGCCGCCTTCGGCGCCGTGCTGATCGCGCTGGGCATCGCCTCGTTCATCATCCAGCTGGTAGTGAGCTTCATCCGCCGCGAATCGCTGCGCGACACCACGGGCGACCCGTGGAACGGCCGCACGCTGGAATGGTCGACTTCCTCGCCGCCGCCCGCCTACAACTTCGCGTTCACGCCGCGCGTGCACGACAACGACGCCTGGTCCGACATGAAGGCCCGCGGCTACCAGCGTCCGCTGGAAGGCTTCAGCCCGATCCACATGCCCAAGAACACGGCCGCCGGCTTCATCATCGCGGCGCTGAGCGCGGTGTGCGGCTTCGCGCTGATCTGGCAGATGTGGCTGCTGGCCGGCATCGGCTTCGTCGCCATGCTCGCCGCCGTGATCATCCACACCTTCAACTACAAGCGCGACTACCACATCCCCACGGAAGAAGTCGTTAGCACCGAAGACGCGCGCACGCGCCTGCTGGCCGCCAATGTCTAATACCACCGCTCTTTCCTCCCACGGCAATGCCGTGAACGCACCCGCGTTCGAGGTCTTCAACGTCCGCAACGAAGACCACCACCCCGAGAACGGCACGCTGCTGGGCTTCTGGCTCTACCTGATGAGCGACTGCCTCATCTTCGCCTGCCTGTTCGCGGTGTACGGCGTGCTGGGCCGCAGCTACGCGGCCGGCCCCTCGGGCGCCGACCTGTTCGACTTGCCGCTGGTGGCGATCAACACCTCGCTGCTGCTGCTGTCGTCCATCACATACGGCTTCGCCGTGCTCGAGATGCAGAAGCGCCGCATGCGCGGCATGCTGGTCTGGCTGGCCATCACCGGCCTGCTGGGCGCGGGCTTCATCGGCCTGGAGCTCTACGAGTTCGCGCACCTGATCCATGAAGGCGCGGGCCCGCAGCGCAGCGCCTTCCTGTCGTCGTTCTTCGCGCTGGTGGGCACCCACGGCCTGCACGTGACCTTCGGCATCGTCTGGCTCATCGTGCTGATGATCCAGCTGCCCAAGCACGGCTTCACCGCCGCCAACCGCCGACGCCTGATGTGCCTGTCGATGTTCTGGCACTTCCTGGACGTGGTCTGGATCGGCGTCTTCACCTTCGTGTATCTGATGGGATCGCTGCAATGAGCGCGCACACCGAAACCGCCGGCCACGGCGCACATGGCCATGGCCACGACGACCACGGGCACGATGACGGCCCGGTGAGCCACAGCACCTTCAAGGGCTACATGACCGGCTTCGTGCTGGCCGTGATCCTCACCGCCATCCCGTTCTGGCTCGTGATGGCCAAGGTCTTCGACAAGCCCAACACCACCGCCCTCGTCATCCTGGCCTTCGCCGTGGTGCAGATCGTGGTGCACATGGTTTACTTCCTGCACATGGACGCGAAGTCCGAAGGCGGCTGGAACATGCTGGCGCTGATCTTCACGCTCGTGCTCGTGGTCATCACGCTGGCCGGCTCGCTGTGGGTCATGTACCACATGAACACCAACATGATGCCGCACTCGATGCACGACATGAAGAACATGCCCTGATGGCGGAACAGGCCGCCCGCCAGCGTTCGGCCGCCGCGCGGGTGGCGCTGGCGGTCTGCGCGGTCCTCGCCTTCGCCGGCTTCGTCGCGCTCGGCACATGGCAGGTCGAGCGCAGGGCCTGGAAGCTGGATCTCATCGCACGCGTCGACCAGCGCGTGCACGCCCCGGCCACCACGCCCCCCGGGCGAACCGAATGGCCCACGGTCAACGCGGCCAACGACGAATACCGGCATGKCCGCCTTGCCGGCACCTTCCTCCACGCCAAGGAAACGCTGGTGCAGGCCAGCACCAGGCTCGGCGCCGGCTTCTGGGTGCTGACCCCGCTGCGCAACAGCGCCGACGGCAGCGTGGTGCTCGTCAACCGCGGCTTCGTGCCGCCTGAAGCGCAGAAACGGGAGGCGCGCGCCGCCACCGAGCCCCAGGGCGAGACCACCGTGGCCGGCCTGCTGCGCCTGACCGAGCCCAAGGGCGGCTTCCTGCGCAAGAACGATCCGGCCGGCGAGCGCTGGTTCTCGCGCGACGTGCAGGCCATCGCCGCCGCGCGCGGGCTGGCCGACGTGGCGCCCTACTTCGTCGATGCCGAAGCCGCCCCCGCCAAGCCGGGCGCCCCGGCCACCGACACCCCCGCCTGGCCCGTCGGCGGCCTGACGGTCATTTCCTTTCCCAACAGCCACCTCGTCTACGCCCTGACCTGGTATGGCCTGGCCCTCATGGTGCTGATCGCGGCCTGGTTCGTGCGGCGCAGCGAAAATGCGGCCCATGCCGACGCCCGCCCCGCCGACCAAGATGCCCGCCGCGACGGCTGAGTCCGCCGCGGTCGCGGGCGAGCTGCACCCGCCCCGCGCCGGCGTCGCGAGCCTCGACAACGCCATCGGCCACCAGAACATGCAGCAGCTGATACAGCTGCGCTGGTTCGCCGTGGTCGGGCAGGTCGCCACCATCCTGGTGGTGCACTACGGCTTCGAGATCCGGCTGCCGCTGGACCACATGCTGCAGGTGCTGGCCTGCCTCGCGCTCTTCAACATGGTGAGCCTGCTGCGCTCGCGCAGCCACCGGCGCGTGACCAACGGCGAGCTGTTCGTCGCGCTGCTGGTCGACGTGGCCACCCTCACCGCGCAGCTCTACCTGAGCGGCGGCGCGACCAACCCCTTCGTCTTTCTCTTCCTGCTGCAGGTGACGCTGGGCGCGGTGCTGCTGAAGGCCTGGTCGACCTGGACCATGGTGGTCATCACCAGCATCTGCTTCGCCGGGCTGGCGCTGTTCTCGCGCCCGCTCGCGCTGCCGCTGGACCACGACAGGGGCCTGTGGAGCCCCTACATCCAGGGCATGCTGGTGTGCTTCGCGCTGAACGCGGCGCTGCTCGTCATCTTCATCACCCGCATCAGCCGCAACCTGCGCGCACGCGATGCCCGGCTGGCCGACCTGCGCCAGCGCGCGTCCGAAGAGGAGCACATCGTGCGCATGGGCCTGCTGGCCTCGGGCGCGGCGCACGAGCTGGGCACGCCGCTGGCCACGCTGGCCGTCATCCTCGGAGACTGGCGCCGGCTGCCGCACTTCAGCTCCGACCCCGAGCTGCTGACCGAGGTGGCGGAGATGGAGCTGCAGATCCAGCGCTGCAAGAGCATCGTGAGCGGCATCCTGCTGTCGGCCGGCGAGGCGCGCGGCGAGTCGTCGGAAGAAACCACCGTCAGCACCTTCCTCGACGACCTGGTCGAGGAATGGCGCACCACCCGCCCGGTGGAAGACTTCGAGTACGACAACCACTTCGGCCGCGACCTGCCCATGGTCTCCGACTCGGCCCTCAAGCAGATGATCTGCAACGTGCTCGACAATGCGCTGGAGGCGTCGCCGCACTGGCTGCGCCTCGAGGCGGCGCACGACGCCGACGCGCTGACGATCACCGTCACCGACGCAGGGCCCGGCTTCCTGCCGGCCATCCTCAAGGAGTTCGGCAAACCCTACCAGTCGAGCAAGGGCCGCGCTGGCGGCGGACTGGGGCTGTTCCTGGTGGTGAACGTGGCGCGCACCTTGGGCGGCCGTGTCGCGGCGGCCAACCGGCCGGAGGGCGGCGCCATCGTGAAGATCACGCTGCCGCTCGCGGCCATCGTGCTCGAGGAAGAAGAGACGGAAGTGGATGATGACGCGGACGACGAGGAAGCCCTCGCAGCCGCCGGCAGGACCATCGGAATGGAAGGCAATGAGCGAAACCGGAGCTGATGGACAGGCACAACAGCAGCGCCAGCTGCTGATCGTCGAGGACGACGACGCCTTCGCGCGCGCGCTCGGCCGCTCCTTCGAGCGCCGCGGCTATGCCGTGACGCATGCGAGCAACCTCGCCGAGGTCGAGGCACTGCTGGCCGGCTCCTCGCCCGGCTACGCGGTGGTCGACCTCAAGCTCAACGGCGAGGCCTCGGGCCTGGCCTGCGTGCAGATGCTGCACCGGCACAACCCCAAGATGCTGATCGTGGTGCTCACGGGCTTCGCCAGCATCGCGACCGCGGTGGAAGCCATCAAGCTCGGCGCCTGCCACTACCTGGCCAAGCCCTCGAACACCGACGACATCGAGGCCGCCTTCGGCCGCGCCACCGGCACCACCGAGGTGGAGCTGACCAACCGCTCCACATCCATCAAGACGCTCGAATGGGAGCGCATCCACGAAACGCTGGCCGAAACCGGCTTCAACATCTCCGAGACCGCGCGCAGGCTCGGCATGCACCGGCGCACGCTGGCACGCAAGCTGGGCAAGCAGCAGGTCAAGTAGGCAGGCCCATCCGGTTTCGAACCACACACACGCACTTGCGCACGGAACGACGATGACTCTCTCCCCGCCCCCGCAACGCAGCAAAGCCTCCGTCCTCGCCGCGCGCGACCAGACGGCCATGGAAGAACTCTTCAACGCCCTGAGCCACGGCCTGGGCCTGGCGCTGGCGATCGCATCGCTGCCGATCCTGGTCTACAGCGCGGCGCAGAAGGGCCAGGCCGCGGGCGTGGTCGGCGCCAGCCTGTTCGCGGGCACGGCCATCGTGCTGTACCTGATCTCCACGCTGTACCACGCGCTGCCCATCGGCCGGGCGAAGGCCTGGTTCAACCGGCTGGACCACGCAGCCATCTACCTCTTCATCGCGGGCAGCTACATGCCCTTCCTGTTCGGCGTGCTGCGCGGCCCGCTGGGCTGGACGCTGTTCGGCGCCATCTGTGCGGCGGCGGCGCTGGGCGTGGGCGCCAAGCTGTTCAACCGGTTGAAGCATCCGCTGTGGTCCACCGGCCTGTACGTGGCGATGGGCTGGATGGCGCTGATGGCCGCCGTGCCTCTGTACGAGCGCATGTCGGCGGCGGGGCTGGGCTGGCTGGTGGCCGGCGGGTTGTTCTACACGGCCGGTGCGGTGGTTTTCCTGTTCGACAACAAGGTGCGCTTCGCCCATTCGGTGTGGCACCTGTTCGTGCTGGCCGGCAGCACCTGCCACTTCTTCGCCGTGCTCTGGCACTCGCACGGCTGATCGATCTTTCCTTCGGGTTCAGTAATGCGGTGGTAGCTCGTCGCGGGGACTACGCACGGCGCCTTCCTGCATCGTGTTGCGGCTCTGTTCCCTGAGCTGCGTGACTTCGAGGATCAGCCGGTCGATCTGCTGTTGCTGGCGGTAGATCGTCATGTTCAGCTGGTCGAGCAGGTCCTCGGCGTAGCTGGACTTGATCTCTAGTTCGGTCACGCGCTCGGCGATGAGATGGTCGTGGGGCGGGTTTTCCATGCCGCTATTGGACAGGAATACCGCCCCGCCTTTTGTGACGCCGCGCTTGGCTCGCTCGATTACTGGCGACGTACCTTTGCCGCGAGCAGGTCGCCCATGCCGCAGCAGGTGACGAGGACGACCGCCTCGTCGACCTGGTGCGCGAGGGCGTCGATTGCGCGCGGGCCCTCAGCAGGCCGTCGTTTCCAGCGCCACGGCGCCAGCCTCGGCCTGCGTCTCGCCACGCAGAAAGGCGAACACCACCAGCGCCGTCGCCACCGTCACGCCCGCGAGCACCCACAGCAGCGTGCCGAACGCCATGCCGTAGGCGTGCAGCACCGCCGCGCGGTCGATGCCGGGCAGCAGCGCCAGCGCCTGTGAGAGGTCGCCGGTGGTCACGCGCTGCGCCGCGCGCGATGCAGCCTCCGCATGACCCAGCCGCGCCGCCACCAGCGCGGTCAGCCCCGCGCCCACCAGCGCCAGCGCGATGCCCTCTCCCGCCACCCGCACCGTGTTGAAGATGCCCGAGGCCATGCCCGCGCGCTCGCGCGGCACCACGCTCACGGCCAGCCCGTCCATCAGCCCCCACGGCAGCCCGATGCCCGCGCCGATCAGCAGCATCGGCCACACCATCACGCCCAGCGGCGTGCCCGGCGCGCAGCGGCTGAGCCAGAACAACCCGGCGGCGCACACCAGCAGTCCCACGGCCGAGATCGCACCGGCGGAGAAACGGTGCGCCAGCGACGCCGCCAGCGTCGGCACCACGAGGATCGGCCCCGAGAGCGCGAACATGAAAGCGCCCGCCTCGATTGCGCCGCGCCCTTCGAGCCCGATGAAACGGATCGGCAGCAGCACCAGCAGCACGACGAAACCGTAGGCCGGCGCGGCCGCCAGCAGCTGCACGCCGACAAAGCGCGGAAAGCGGAACAGCGACAGATCGAGCATCGGGTGCGCCACGCGTCGCTCGACGGCGACGAAGACCGCGCCCATTGCCGCCGCGCCCGCCAGCGCGCCAAGCACCCACGGGCTGCCCCAGCCGCTGTCGGGCGCCTGCAGCACGCCCAGCGTGAGCAGGCTCAGCGCGGCAGTGAAGCTCAGCGTGCCCGGCACGTCCAGCCCCATGGCCTGCGGGTTGCGCGACTCCTGCATCGCGAGCGACGCGATGCCGAGCGCCAGCAGGCTGGCAGCGCCGGGGCTCAGCATCACCGCCTGCCAGCCGAAGCTCTCCGCGAGCCAGCCCGAAAGCATCGAGCCGCAGGACAGCCCCACGCCGAACGAGGTGCCGATCAGGCTGAAGGCCCGCGTGCGCGCGGCGCCGTCGAACACCTGCGCCAGCGCGGCCGTGCCCGCCGCGAAAGCCGCGGCCGAGCCCAGCCCCTGCAGCGCGCGCGCCAGGTCGAAGGCCACGATGCCCGGCGCCAGGGTCAGCAGCGAGGGGCTGAGCGCCACCACCGCGAGCCCCAGCAGGAAGACGCGCTTGCGCCCATAGGCATCGGCCAGCGCGCCGGCCGCCATCAGCGTGGCGCCGAAGCTCAGCATGAAGGCATTGGTCACCCAGTTGAGCTGCACCGGGCTGCCGCCCAGCGCGTCGCGTACGGCGGGCAGCACCACCGCCGGGCCGGTGAAGCTCAGCGGCATGCCCAGCGCCGCGAGGCAGACGGCAGCCAGGAGCCAGTTTCTGGAGGAAGACGCGGACATGGGACGTGCTTTCGCGAAAGGTGAAAAGGAAGGCACGAAGATAGAAAGGAATCAATGCGCTGAGAATTGCCGCATTGCTCCTCACACTCCCAACCAAAGGTTGCCAATCCATGGAAAGCTTCAGCGGACTCGAATCCTTCGTGCGGGCGGCCGAGCTGTCGAGCTTTGCCAGGGCCGGCCGGCTGCTGGGCATCTCGGCCTCGGCCGTGGGCAAGAACGTCGCGCGGCTCGAGGAGCAGCTCGGCGTGCGCCTTTTCAACCGCACCACGCGGCACATGCGGCTCACGCAGGAAGGCGCCCTCTTCCATGAGCGCTGCCGCCGCATCCTCGACGAACTCGACGACGCGCGGGCCATGATGCAGGACGCCATCGCCGCGCCGCGCGGCCGCCTGCGCGTGAGCCTGCCGACCATCGGCTACCGCTTCCTGCTGCCGATGCTGCCGGCCTTCAGGGAGCGCTACCCCGAGATCGAGCTCGACCTGGACTTCAACGACCGGCTGGTCGACGTGATCGCCGAGGGCGTCGACGTGGCGATCCGCAGCGGCGACCTGGTCGACTCGCAGTTGGTCGCGCGCCGCCTCGGCCCGTTCCGATTCGTGCTCGTCGCCTCGCCGGCCTACCTGGAGCGCCACGGCGTGCCGCAGACACCCGCCGACCTCGCGCGGCACGCCTGCCTGCGCTACAAGTTCGTCACCGGCGGAAAGATCGAAGACTGGGACCTGCCCGGCCTGCCCACCCAGCTCCCGCCCGGCCTGCTGTGCAACAACATGGAAGCCATGCTCGGCGCCGCGGTGGCCGGCCTGGGCGTGGCCTACATGCCCGACTTTCTCGCGCGCGACTCCTTGTGCCGCGGCGAACTGCAGCGCGTGCTCGCCACCCACCTCGTTCGACAGGGCCAGTTCTCGGCGCTATGGCCGTCGAGCCGGCAGCTGTCGCCGAAGGTGCGGGCGTTCGTGGACTTCGCGGGGGAGCATATGTTCAAGGAGGACGGCGTGGCGCCGTAGTCCTGCCTCCGATCGGGTCGGGCCAAGCTCAGACCACAATGAATTCGACCGGCCACGACACCAGGGATGAGCGCAATGAATTTCTCGACTCACGTCRAACCCATCAGCTACTTCAAGAGCCATGCAGCGGACATCGTGAAGACCTTGTCCGATACCCGCGAGCCCATGCTCATCACCCAGAACGGCGAAGCCAGGCTCGTCTTGATGAATATTGAGTCCTACGAGGAGCGCGAAGCCACGCTCGCGCTTCTCAAGATCCTGGTGCTCGGCAATCACGTAGTCGAGCAGGGCCAATTCCGTTCGGCGGAAGACGTGTTCGCGGACCTGGACCGGCAGGCCGCAGAAGAAGAAAAGGACGCGAAATGAAGACCGTGTTCCCGCGATCCGCGGACTACGACCTGAAGAACCTGCTCATGCGGCGCATGGTCGGCGCCGCATGAGTTCAAGCTGGCACTGAGAGCACCGTCCGTCAGGCGACCTCTGCCGGTTGCTCTGCCTGTGGGCTCACAGCGGCCGTCTGCTCTTCGACGCGTTGCACCACTGGCGCCTCGGCAGCCACGGCGACCGAGGCTTCGACCACAGGCTCGGCGGGCTGGATGCTTTCAGCGACCACCGGTTTCGCCGGTTCGGGCGTCACGGGTGCCGGCACTTCCGCAGGCGGGACGACCGGCGCGGCGATTGCAACAGGCGCTGCTTCTGCCGGTTTGACGCTTTCCACGACGACAGGCTTCGCAGCCTCAGTCTTGACTGCCTCGGTCTTCGCAGGAGCGGCAACCTTCGCCGGCTCAGGCAGCGCGGTTGCGGGCGGGGCAGCCGGTGCAGCCACTGCAACAGGTGCAGTCTCCACTGGCTTGGCTCTTTCCGCGACGACGGGCTTCGCGGGTTCTGACTTCACAGGCTCAGGCTTGGCCGCCTCGGCGGACTTTGCCGACTTCGCAGGCTTCGCGCCCTCCGACGCGGCCTGCTTCGCGGGCGCCGGCTTCACCGGTTCCTGCGCCGCCGCCACCGGCTTCGAAGCCTCCTGCTTCACCGGCTCGCCAGCCATCCGGCTCAACGCCAGCGCCGCCTTCAGCGGGAACAGCGTGCGCTCGTCCCCCTGCGCGGTGTTGCTCACCGTCGTGCCTGAAGCCTCGTCCAGGCTCGCGGCGCGCACCGCGTCGAGCCGGTGCGTGGGCACCATGAAGGGCGAGTGCGTGGTGTAGATGACCTGGTTGCCGGCGAAATCCTTTTCCAGGTGCGCCAGCAGGTCGGCCTGCGAGTGGGCGTGCAGGTGCAGGCCGGGTTCGTCCAGCAGCAGCACGGCGTCTTCCGACTGGCCGCCCTTGGTGTCCGCGAAGAAGGCCACGTAGAAAGAGAAGAACCACTGGAAGCCACGGCTGCGCTCCTCCAGGTTCACTTCGACCTCGTAGGCGGCGTTCGGGTCGGACACCAGCGTGTCGAGGTACTGGCCGTCGAGGTTGAAGCGCACCTTCAGCGCGCGGTCTTTCCAGAGGCGGCGGATCTCGGCGGTCACCACCGAGCCGGCGCGGTTGACGAGCTGGTTGCGCGTGGCCTGGTCGTTCTTCTCGAGCAGGGCCTGCAGCTGCCGCAGGTCCAGCCCCGCGACCTTGCACAGCTTGCCGAAGCTCTGCTGCTCGGGCGTGAGCTGGCCCCAGCCCTCGCGCCCCAGGTATTCGGCGATGTTCTGGCGGCCGGGCAGCGCTGGGTATTCGTCGACGTAGACGAAGCGCGGCAGCTTGCCGATCACCCATTCCTGCGCACGCTCCAGTGCGGGCGCGTCGTTGGCGATGGCCAGCGCCATGTCTTCGAGCTCGGCCAGCATCTGCTCCTGCTTGTCGCTGAGCTCGGCGCCCGCCACGGCCAACGCCTTGCGCAGGGCCTGCGCCGCCTTGACGGCGCCGGCCGACCACTTGATGTAGTCGGGGCTCATGATCATCGCGGCGTCGAAGACGTCGGCTTCCTGGTCGAGCGCCGTCTTCGTTTCATCTGCGACCTTCTCGGCAGCGGCCTTCACCGCCGGCACGATCTTGCGGACCTTGCTCTTGATCTCGCTCACGTCCAGCGACAGCGCCGCCAGCCCTTCGAAGCCGGCCGAGCGGCTGGCCGCGTAGCCTCGGCTCGCGGTGACGTGGCGCACGCCGGCAGCGCGCGGAAGGATCGCGGCCAGCTCGGCCTGTTCGCTCTCGTCCAGGCTCCAGCGCGTGAAGACGACGGGCGTGTCGCCGGTGCACTCTTCGAGCCGGCGATGGCGCGGGAAGTCCTTGATGGGGCTGAGTTCGGCGATGCCCTCGGTGGGGTTCAGGCTGTGGAGCGCGCGCAGCAGGTTCGATTTGCCGCTGTCATTGCGGCCGAGGATCGTGGTGATCTGCGTGGAATCGATGAGGCCGCTGTCGTTGATCGAGCGAAAGTTGGTGATCTGGAAAGACGCCAGGCGCATGCAGGAATTTCTCTTCTCTGAATTGGATACGGGGCCGGGGAATGTATTGCATCCCCGGCCCCGTCTCGCCTCGAAGAAAAGAAAAATTATTCGGCCGCGCGCCGCAAGGTGTCGACCACCGGCCGGCGCAGCACCTCGCGCAGGCCCCACCATCCGGCGCCCAGGGCCAGCACCGCCCCCGCCAGCGCGCCGGCCACCGGCACGAGCGGCGATGCGGTCCAGGTGAAATCGAATACGTAGCGCGCGAGTCCCCAGCCGATCAGCGCGGCCACGATGCTCGCGAGGAAGCCCGCGAGCA
Source organism: Variovorax sp. CAN15 (assembly GCF_030462475.1). Taxonomy (GTDB): domain Bacteria; phylum Pseudomonadota; class Gammaproteobacteria; order Burkholderiales; family Burkholderiaceae_C; genus Variovorax. The sequence continues at coordinate 287,645 of NZ_JASMRZ010000002.1, read as the reverse complement.
GGCCCACGCCCGCGAGTTCGGCACGCTGCACCTGCCGCAGCAGGCTGGCGCGCGCGCCCACCGCGCGCATCACCGCGAACTCGCGCGCGCGTTCCTCGCGCGTGGCCGTCACGGCGGCGAACAGCACGACCAACCCAGCCGCGAGCGTGAAGCCGAACAGGAACTCGACCGCACGGATCACCTGGTCGAGCACCCGCTGCACCTGGTTGATGGTCGCGCTCATGTCCACGTTGGTCACGTTCGGGTAGGTGCGCACCAGCGCGTTGTCGAAGCCGCGCGTCTCGGGCGCGCGGAAGGCGCCCATGTAGGTGGTGGGCACGTCGGCCAGCGAGGCCACCGTGTACATCACGAAGAAGTTGGCATGCATCGAGCCCCAGTCGACCTTGCGCAGCGAGGTGATGCGCGCCTCGTTCTGCATGCCGCCGATGTCGAAGCGCAGCATGTCGCCCATCTTCAGGCCCAGCGTCTCGGCCAGGCCCTCCTCCACGCTCACCTCGCCGGCCGCGCCGGGTGTCCATTTGCCGGCGGTGATGCTGTTGTGCGCCGGCGCTTCGGCGCTGTTGCTCAGGTTGAACTCGCGGTCCACCAGGCGCTTGGCGCGGTCTTCGGTGTAGTCGTCGGGAGACACAGGCTTGTCGTTGATCGCCACGAGGCGGCCGCGGATCATCGGGTACCAGTCGAACTTGCTCACGCCCGCGTCGCGCAGCGACTTCTGGAAGGCTTCGCTCTGGTCAGGCATGACGTTGATGACGAAGCGGTTCGGCGCATCGGGCGGCGTGGCCTGGCGCCAGCTCGCAACCAAGTCGGTGCGCAGCAGCACCAGCAGCACCAGCGCCAGCAGCCCCACGGAAAGCGCGCTGACCTGCACCACCGCATAGGCAGGCCGCGCCGAGATCTGCCGCGTGGCCAGCACCAGCCAGCGCGGCGCGGTGGTTTCGTTGACGCTGCGGCGCAGCACCTTCACCGCGAGCCAGCTCAAAAGCGCGAACACCGCCACCGCGCCCGCGAAGCCGCCGACGGCGATCAGCCCCAGCTTGATGTCGCTGCTCGCCGCCATCAGCAGCGCCGCGAAGCCCGCCACGCCCACGCCCAGCACCGCGAGCGACGCGGGCTTGAGGCCGCCCACGTCGCGCCGGATCACGCGCAGCGGCGGCACGCGCGCCAGCTGCAGCACCGGCGGCAACCCGAAGGCGAAGAGCAGCGTGAGGCCCATGCCCATGCCGAAGGCCACGGGCCACAGCGTGGCCGCCGGCAGCGCGGTCTCGACCAGCCCGGCCAGCAGCAGCACGAACACGTAATGCACCGCGAAGCCGATGGCCACGCCCAGCGCGCTGGCCACGATGCCGATCACCGCGAACTCGAAGGCATAGGCGATGGCGATGGTGCGCTGGCTCTGGCCGAGCACGCGCAGCATCGCGCAGTCGTCGAGGTGGCTGGCCGCGAAGCCGCGCGCGGCCAGAGCCACCGCGACCGCAGACAGCAGCGCCGCGAGCAGCGCGACCAGGCTCAGGAATTTCTCGGCGCGGTCCAGCGTCTGGCGCATCTCGGGCCGGCCGCTTTCGAAGGAGTCGAGCCGCACGCCGCGCAGTTCGCCCTTCTTGATGGTGGCGTCGGCCCAATCGGTGAAGCGCTTGACCGCCGCGTCGCTGCCCGCCACCGCATAGCGGTAGCCGACGCGGCTGGCCGGCTGCACAAGCCCGGTGCGGGCCACGTCGGCCTGGTTGAGCATCACGCGCGGCGAGAAGCTCATGAAGCCGGCGCCGCGGTCGGGCTCCAGCGTGATGACGCGGCCCACGCGCAGGCCGGTGTCGCCCAGCAGCAGCGTGTCGCCGACCTTGAGCGCCAGCGAGTCGAGCAGCGAGGCGTCGACCCAGGTTTCGCCCGGCGGCGGGATGTCGCGCGTGACGGCGCCGGCGCCGTCGATGGCGGTGGAGGTCTGCAGGCTGCCGCGCAGCGGATAGCCCGCCGTCACCGCCTTCAGCGCCACCAGCTTGCTGGCTCCGCCCTGCGCGTCCTCGGCGCGGGCCATGGTCGGGAAGCCGTAGGTGGATGTGCCCTCGAGCCCCAGCGACTTCGCCTGAGCGACGAAGGCTGCGGGCGTGGGGTTGTCGCTGACGATGACGGCGTCGCCGCCCAGCAGCTGTCGCGCGTCGCGCTTGAGCCCGCCCTGGAGCCGGTCGGCGAAGAAGCCGACGGCCGTGAGCGCGGCAACGGCCAGCAGCACGGCGACGATCAACAGGCGCAGCTCGCCGGCGCGCAGGTCGCGCCAGAGCGTGCGCCAACCCAGGCGGAGGGAGGCGTTCATGGCCGCGACGATAGCCCAGAGCCTGCCGCACGGCTGGATTCAAGGGTTATTGCCGGGTGATTGCCGGCCTTGACCTACTTGATCGCACCATGGCCCTGTCGCATGATGCGCCAAACGCATCCCGTTTGTCGCAAACCGGGCAACCCGGCAAGCGGCGGACGAGGCCACAAAAACAGCCCCGTTTGCCGGATCCGTACTTCCCACAAGGAGTGTCGATGCCACGATGTCAGCAGCGCTTGCAGATCATCGGCCTGTGCCTGGCCTCCGGCCTGCTGGCGAGCGCATGCGATCCCAAGCCCACCGCGCCACCCACGCCGAAGGCCACCACCGGCGCGAGCCCGACGGGCATCGCCCCCGCCGCCTCCGGTGACAAGGTCGAATCCTCCAGCTCCCACCAGGGTCCGTCCGAAGGCAGTGCAGCCGTGGGCGGCATGAGCGGCCCGGGCGGCGGTGCCTCGGGCGGCGCGGCGCCCGCGCCCAGCGGAGGCGACGGCACGGCGCCCAGGTAGCGTCGCCAGGCTCATTCGAATTCGAGTTACCCGCCAGAAGAAAAGAAGACCACGATGAAACACCCCATCACTTCACCGCTGCAGGAGGTTGTGTCATGGACATGAACCGCCGGCAATTCTTCCGCGTGAGCAGCGCGGGGCTGGTCGGCTCCAGCATCGTCGCGCTCGGCTTCTCGCCGACCGCCGCGCTGGCCGAAGCCCGCAACTTCAAGCTCGCGCGCACCACCGAGACCCGCAATACCTGCCCGTACTGCTCGGTGGGCTGCGGGCTCATCATGTACAGCCTGGGCGACAAGGCGAAGAACGTGGTGTCCGACATCCTCCACATCGAGGGCGATGCCGACCACCCCGTGAACCGCGGCACGCTGTGCCCCAAGGGCGCCGGCCTGCTCGACTTCGTGCACAGCCCCATGCGCCTGAAGTACCCCGAGGTGCGCGAGCCCGGCGCCACCGAGTGGAAGCGGATCGGCTGGGACGAGGCGCTCGACCGCATCGCCAAGCTGCTGAAGGCCGACCGCGACGCCAACTTCCAGACCACCAACGCCGACGGCAAGACCGTGAACCGCTGGACCAGCTCCGGCATGCTCTGCGCCTCGGCCTCGTCCAACGAAACCGGATACATCACGCACAAGGCATTCCGCTCGACCGGAATGCTGGTGTTAGACAACCAGGCACGCGTCTGACACGGACCTACGGTGGCCAGTCTGGCCCCGACGTTCGGCAGAGGCGCGATGACCAACCATTGGCAGGACATCCAGAACGCGGATGTGGTGCTGATCATGGGCGGCAACGCCGCGGAGGCGCACCCGTGCGGCTTCAAATGGGTCATCGAAGCCAAGAAACAGAACAAGGCCCGCCTGGTGGTGGTCGATCCGCGCTTCACGCGCTCGGCCGCCATGGCCGACTATTACGCGCCGATCCGCGCGGGGTCGGACATCGCCTTCCTCGGCGGGGTCATCAACTACCTGCTGGGCAACGACAAGATCCAGACCGAGTACGTCCGCAACTACACCAACGCGCCATTCATCGTCGGCCCCGACTACAAGTTCGAGGACGGCCTGTTCAGCGGCTACAACGCCGAGAAGCGCAACTACGACCCCAAGTCGTGGGGCTACGCGCTCGACGAGCAGGGCATGGCCAAGGTCGACATGACCATGCAGGATCCGCAATGCGTGCTGCAGGTCATGAAGCGGCACTATTCACGCTACACGCCCGAGATGGTGAGCCGCATCACCGGCACCCCGCAGGACAAGTTCCTGAAGGTGTGCGAGTACATCGCGAGCACCAGCACGTCCACGCGCACCATGACCATCATGTATGCGCTGGGCTGGACGCAGCACAGCCAGGGCTCTCAGATGATCCGCACCGGCGCCATCGTGCAGCTGCTGCTGGGCAACATCGGCGTGGCGGGCGGCGGCATGAATGCGCTGCGCGGGCACAGCAACATCCAGGGCCTGACCGACCTGGGGCTGCTGTCGAACTCGCTGCCCGGCTACCTGTCGCTGGCGCGTGACAACGAGCAGACGCTGGAGGACTACTACAAGACCCGCGCGCTCAAGCCCCTGCGTCCCAACCAGATGAGCTACTGGCAGAACTACCCGAAGTTCTTCGTCAGCATGCAGAAGGCCTGGTGGGGCAGCGCGGCCACGGCGGAGAACGAATGGGCCTTCAACTACCTGCCGAAGATCGACAAGCTCTACGACGTGCTGCAGGCCTTCGAGCTCATGAACCAGGGCACGCTCCACGGCTACATCTGCCAGGGCTTCAACCCGGTGGGCTCGTTCCCGGACAAGAAGAAGATCGTCGACGGGCTCTCGAAGCTCAAGTTCCTGGTCACCATCGACCCGCTGCAGACCGAGACCAGCGAGTTCTGGCGCAACTTCGGCGAGTTCAACGATGTCAAGACCGCCGACATCCAGACCACGGTGTTCCGGCTGCCCTCCACCTGCTTCGCGGAGGAAGACGGCTCGCTCACCAACTCCAGCCGCTGGCTGCAGTGGCACTGGAAGGGTGCGGAGCCGCCGGGCGAGGCCAAGGGCGACATCGAGATCGTGGCGGGCATCTTCAACCGCATGCGCCAGGCCTACATCAAGGACGGCGGCGCCTTCCCCGATCCGATCGTCAAGCTCACCTGGCCCTACAAGATTCCGCACGCGCCTTCCCCGCAGGAGCTGGCGATGGAATACAACGGCCGTGCGCTCGTCGACCTGACCGACCCGAAGGACCCGAGCAAGCCGCCGGCTGCCAAGGCAGGCGAGCAGCTCGCGGGCTTCGGCCTGCTGCGCGACGACGGCAGCACCGCCAGCGGCTGCTGGATCTACACAGGCGCATGGACGCAGGCCGGCAACCAGATGGCGCGGCGCGACAACGCCGACCCGTACGGCATCGGCATGGTGCAGAACTGGGCGTGGGCCTGGCCCGCGAACCGGCGCATCCTCTACAACGGCGCCTCGACAGATCCGGCCACCGGCAAGCCGTGGATCGCCAGGCGCGGCCTGGTTTCATGGAACGGCAAGCAGTGGGGCGGCGCCGACGTGCCCGACATCCGCCCCGACGCGAACCCGACCGATGCCGAGGCGGTGCGCCCCTTCATCATGACCGCCGAGGGCGTGGCGCGGCTGTTCGCGCCCACCGGCATGGCCGAAGGGCCGCTGCCCGAGCACTACGAGCCCTTCGAGTCGCCGCTGGTGAACAACCTGATGCACCCGAACAACGAGAAGGCGCGCGCCAACCCCGCGGCGCGCATCTTCAAGGGCGACCTCGAGCGGCTCGGCGTGCCGAAGGACTTCCCGTACGTGGCGACCAGCTACCGGCTCACCGAGCACTTCCACTACTGGACCAAGAACGTGCGCACCTCGGCCATCATCCAGCCGCAGCAGTTCGTCGAGATCGGCGAAGAGCTGGCGAAGGAAAAGGGCATCGGCCACGGCGACATGGTCAAGGTGTCGAGCAAGCGCGGCTACATCAAGGCCGTGGCCGTCGTCACCAAGCGCATCGTCGGGCTGCAGGTGGACGGGCGCACGGTCCACACCGTGGGCCTGCCCAACCACTGGGGCTTCGTCGGCATCGCCAAGCCCGGCTACCTGGTGAACACGCTGACGCCCTTCGTGGGCGATGCGAACACGCAGACGCCGGAGTACAAGTCGTTCACGGTGAACATCGAGAAGGCGTGAGATGAAGCAATCGCTCGATGCATTCCTCCCTCCCCCGCTGGGGGAGGGCCGGGGTGGGGGCACGGCGGCCTCCACAACCACGCAGCGCCTTATCGAAGGCCTGCCCCCATCCCAACCTTCCCCCAGCGGGGGAAGGAGCAAGACCGCATACCGGAGCCGCTGAGATGTCCTCCCTCCAGACCCTCGACATCGCCGCCCGCTCGGCCACCACCACGCCGTCGCCCGAGATCCGCCATCGCCCGCAGATACAGCCGGTCGCCAAGCTGATCGACGTGTCGACCTGCATCGGCTGCAAGGCCTGCCAGGTCGCGTGCATGCAGTGGAACGACCTGCGCGACGAGATCGGCACCACGCACGGCACCTACGACAACCCGGTCGACCTCACGCCCTCCTCCTGGACGGTGATGAAGTTCTCCGAGGTGGAGCCCGAGGCCGGCAAGCTCGAATGGCTGATCCGCAAGGACGGCTGCATGCACTGCGAGGACCCCGGCTGCCTGAAGTCGTGCCCGGCTCCGGGTGCGATCGTCAAGTACGCCAACGGCATCGTCGACTTCATCAGCGAGCATTGCGTGGGCTGCGGCAACTGCGTCACCGGCTGCCCGTTCGACGTGCCGCGCATCAGCAAGGCCGACAACAAGGCCTACAAGTGCTCGCTGTGCTCCGACCGCGTTGGCGTGGGCCTGGAGCCCGCCTGCGTGAAGGCCTGCCCCACCGGCGCGCTGCACTTCGGCACCAAGGAGGACATGCACGAGTACGCCTCGGAACGCATCGTCGACCTGAAGGAGCGCGGTTTCTCGAACGCCGGCGTGTACGACCCGGCGGGCGTGGGCGGCACGCACGTGATGTACGTGCTGCAGCACGCCGACCGGCCGGGCCTGTACGCCGACCTGCCGAAAGACCCGCAGATCAGCCCGCTGGTGTCGCTGTGGAAGGGCGTCGCCAAGCCGCTCGCGATGGTCGCCATGATCGGCGCCGTGGTGGGCAGCTTCTTCCACTACATGAAGACCGGCCCCATCGAGCCGAAGGACGAGCATCCGGATGCCGAACGCGACGGCAAGCCCGACGACGTGGTGGTGATCGAGGAGCCGCCGGCCTCCTCGCCACCGTCCACCGCACCCCGCGCATGAGGAGAAGAACGCGATGACACGCTACTACCTTCGCCGCTACCGCGACGCCACGCGCATGAACCACTGGTTCGTCGCGATCATGTTCTTCGCCGCCGCGCTCTCGGGCCTGGCCTTCTTCCATCCGAGCCTGTTCTTCCTGAGCGCGCTCTTCGGCGGCGGGCCATGGACGCGCATCCTGCATCCCTTCATGGGGCTGCTGATGGTGCTGGGCTTCGTGTTCCTGTTCTTCACGATGTGGCGCGAGAACATCCTCGACAAGGGCGACCGCGAATGGCTCGCCAACGCGCCGAAGATGCTCAAGGGCGACAAGTCGAGCATGCCGCCCGTGGGCAAGTACAACGCCGGCCAGAAACTGGTGTTCTGGGCCTTCGGCATCAGCCTGCTGCTGTTGCTGGTGACGGGCTTCATGTTCTGGAGCCCGTGGTTCGTCGGCTTCTTCCCGATCCTCGTGCGGCGCATCGCGGTGGTGGTTCACGCGGTCTCGGCCGTGGTGCTGATCCTGTCGGTGATCACACACATCTACGCCGCCATCTGGGTCAAGGGCACGCTGCGCGCGATGACGCGCGGCACGGTCACCGAAGGCTGGGCCAAGCTCAACCATCCGTTGTGGCACCGCAAGATGACGCGCGGTGAATAGCGCTTCCCCGCATTTCCCCCTCCCCTCCCGGGGGAGGGCCGGGGTGGGGGCACGACGGCCTCGACCACCAAGAGCCGCTTGTTGGGCGCTGCCGCCATCCCAGCCTTCCCCCGGAAGGGGAAGGGGCAAGACAAATCGCCAGATCGCTGTAGAGTGGGCGCGATGAACAGTTCACCGCCGATCCGGACCACCCGCGTCCTCGAACCGGAGCAGATCGCGATGCAGGCCGGACGGCAGATGCCGTTCCTGCGCCTGCCGGTGCGCTCCCTCGCCTTCTCCGACCGCCAGCTCAGGCTGCGCCAGCTCGCCGCATCGCATCCGATGCGCGAGTACCTGATCTTCATCGCCGACCTCGCGCAGGCGCAGCACCAGGTGCTGCAGGACTACGCGCCGGTCGAGCTGCCCGAGACCGAAGCGCTCGAAGCCGCCGCGAAGGTGCTCAAGCCGCCGATGCCGGCTTTCGGCTGGACACGCGACCCCGTGTGGCTGAAGGAGCTGCGGCGGCTGCTCGCTCTCTTCCGCGCACGGCTGCCCGAAGGCCCCGCACGCGACACGCTGGACCGCGTGGCGGCCGCCGACGATGCATGGATCGACGCGCAGGCCGACCGGCTCTCGCGCCGCATCATGTTCGGGCTCGACCTCGCCTCCGCGCCGCTGATCGCCGCCGGGCTGCAGGCCTACTGGACGCAGCTGGTGCTGCAGGTGGCCGAGAGCGCGGGCGAGAACATCTACGGCCGCACCGACCCCGGCAACGAATGCCCCTGCTGCGGCAGCGCACCCACGGTGAGCATCACGCGCATCGGCGCCGACGAGGCGGGCTTCCGCTACCTGCACTGCTCGCTGTGCGGCACCGAGTGGCATTACGTGCGCATCAAGTGCTCGCACTGCGAAAGCACCAAGGGCATCCACTTCGAGTCGCTGGCGCCGCAGCCCGGCGTCGAGCTGCCCGCCACCGGCGCGCGCGAAGGCGCGGTGAAGGCCGAGTGCTGCGACAGCTGCGGCCACTATCTCAAGCAGATCGCGATGGAGAAAGACCCCGAGGTCGAACCCGTCGCCGACGACCTGGCGAGCGTGACGCTCGACCTGCTCGTCTCCGAAGCCGGCCACCAGCGCAGCGGCCACAACCTGATGCTGCTGTTCGGCGAACCTGAAATCCCTGACGACGGCGGAGGCGGCTGATGGCGATGCCCGAAGAGTCCGTGGTCCACGGCTCGACGGCAAGGCCCCAGGATCTGCCTTCTGTCGATCAACTGCTGCGCCTCGCCGTGCCGGGCGCGCTGCTGGCCGAGCATGGCCATACGCTGGTGGTGAAAGAGGCGCGCGCGCTGCTCGACGGTCTGCGCGCAAAAGCCCTGGCGGGCAAGCTCGCCGCTGCCGAGGTGCAGCCCGACGCACTGGGCGGCGCACTCGCTGCGCGCATCCAGTCGCGCCTCGCGCCGCGCATGAAGGCGGTGCTGAACCTCACAGGCACCGTCATCCACACCAACCTGGGCCGCGCACTGCTGGCCGACGCGGCGCTGCGGCGGCTGCTGGCGGTGATGACATCGCCCAACAACCTCGAATACGACCTCGCCACCGGCAGCCGCGGCGACCGCGACTCGCTGGTCGAAGAACTGCTGTGCGGCATCACCGGCGCCGAGGCCGCCACGGTGGTCAACAACAACGCAGCCGCCGTGCTGCTGACCATCGCGGCGCTGGCGCGCGAGCGCGAGGTGATCGTCTCGCGCGGCGAACTGGTGGAGATCGGCGGCGCCTTCCGCATGCCCGACGTGATGGCCAGCGCGGGCGCGCGCATGGTCGAGGTCGGCACCACCAACCGCACGCATCCGCAGGACTACGAGCGCGCCATCAACGAGCGCACTGCGCTGGTGATGAAGGTTCACACCAGCAACTACGCGGTGCAGGGCTTCACCTCGGCCGTCGACGAGGCCACGCTCGCCGGCATCGCCCATGCGCGCGGCGTGCCGCTGGCCACCGACCTCGGCAGCGGCTCGCTGGTCGACCTCGCGCGCTACGGCCTGCCGCGCGAGCCGCTGCCGCAGGAGATGCTCGCGGCCGGCTGCGACGTGGTCACCTTCTCGGGCGACAAGCTGCTGGGCGGCCCGCAGGCCGGCCTCATCGTCGGCAGCAAGGAGGCCGTGGGCCGCATCCGCAAGTTCCCGATGAAGCGCGCGCTGCGCATGAGCAAGCTGCCGCTGGCCGCGCTCGAAGCCACGCTCTCGCTCTACCTGCGGCCCGAGCGCCTCGCTCAGGACCTGCCTACGCTGCGCCTGCTCACGCGGCCCGCAGATGCGATCCGCGAGATGGCCGAGGCGCTGCGCGAGCCGGTGCGGGCCGCCGTGGCGCCGCGCTTCACGGTCGAGGTGGTGCCGCTGCTCGGGCAGATCGGCTCCGGCTCGCTGCCGGTCGAGCGGCTGCCTTCTGCGGGCCTTGCGATCGCGCCGGCCGGCACCTCGAAGAAGGGCGTCGGCACCGCGCTCGATACCCTCGCCACCGCGCTGCGCGGCCTGCCGCTGCCGGTGATCGGGCGCATCGCCGAAGACCGCCTGCTGCTCGACCTGCGCTGCCTGGAAGACAGCGCTTCATTCACGGGCCAGCTCGCCACCCTGCGCGAGCGCCTCCTGTAGATCGATTCCCTCAACCGCCTCTCTGGAGAAAGCGATGAACCCCCTCGAAGTGCTCGCCGGTATCGAAACGCAAACGCTGAAGCCCCTGGCCCAGCGCACCGACGCCGAGGGACGCTTTCCACGAGAGACGATCTCGGCGCTGGGCGAAGCCGGCCTGCTCGGGCTGGTATCGGCCGCGTCGGTCGGCGGCCAGGGCCTGGGCCTGAAGGAGGCCGCGCAGGTGGTCTCGCGCATCGCGCAGACCTGCCCCTCCACCGCGATGATCGTGTGCATGCACTACTGCGCCACGGCAGTGCTCGAACAGTTCGGCCCCGAAGACACGCGCCGCGCGATCGCCAAGGGCACGCACCTGAGCACGCTGGCCTTTTCCGAGGCCGATTCGCGCAGCCACTTCTGGGCGCCCACCGGCACCGCGCGCGCGGACGGCGGCAACGTGGTGCTCGATGCGCGCAAGAGCTGGGTCACGTCCGCCTTCGAGGCCGACAGCTACGTGTGGTCGAGCAAGCCGCTCGCGGCCGAAGGCGCCAGCACGCTGTGGCTGGTCGACGCCAAGTCCGACGGCCTGGGCCAGCCCGGCCGCTTCGACGGGCTGGGCCTGCGCGGCAATGCATCCACGCCGATCACCGCTAGCAACGTGCGCATTCCCGCAAGCGCGCGGCTCGGCGAGGACGGCAAGGGCTTCGACACCATGATGGGCGTGGTGCTGCCATGGTTCTCGGTGCTCAGCGCCGCCTGCTCGACCGGGCTGATGGAAGGCGCGCTGCAAGCTGCCATCGGCCACGTGAGCCAGACGCGGCACGTGCACCTCGATTCGTCGCTGGCCGATCTGCCCACCATCCGCGCCTATCTGGCGAAGGCGCGCATCAAGACCGACATGGCGCAGGCGCTGCTTGACGACACCGTCGCCGCCATCGGCGCGGGCCGGGCCGACACCATGCTGCGCGTGCTCGAAGTGAAGGCGGCCGCCGCCGAGTCCGCGCTCGAAGTCACCGACATCGCGATGCGCGTGTGCGGCGGCGCAGCCTTCCGCAAGGAGGCGGGCATCGAGCGGCTGTTCCGCGATGCGCGCGCATCGAGCGTGATGGCGCCCACATCCGACGTGCTCTACGACTTCATCGGCAAGGCCATCACCGGCCTGCCGCTGTTCTGAGGAAGGATCGACTCCATGCCCGAACCGACGCTGATCATGGGCGCCGTGGCCTACGCGCCCAAGGTCGTCACCATCTGGGAAGGCTTCAAGGCCTTCTTCGCCAAGAACGGCCTGGCCTTCGACTACGTGCTGTATTCGAACTACGAAAGCCAGGTCGAGGCCCAGTTCGACGGCACGCTGCACCTCGCGTGGAACTCGCCGCTGGCCTGGGTGCGCGCCGAGCGCATCGCGCGCAGCCGGGGCCTGAAGGTGCAGGCCGTGGCGATGCGCGACACCGACTGCGACCTGCGCTCGGCCATCGTCGTGCGCGCCGACAGCCCTGTGCAGTCGCTGGCCGACCTGCGCGGCAAGACCATCGGTTTCGGCGCGCTCGATTCGCCGCAGGCCACGCTGATCCCGCTCGACCACCTGCGCGGCGGGGGGCTGGTGAAGCAGCGCGACTTCGAGGCTCGCTGCTTCGACGTGCTCGGCGGCAAGCACGGCGACCACATCGGCGGCGAGCGCGACGCGGCGCTGGCACTGATGGCGGGCGAAATCGACGCCTGCTGCCTGATCGACGGCAACCACCTGGCCTTCGGCCTCGACGGCACGCTGCCGCCGGGCGGCACGCGCGTGGTGGCGCGCACCGGCGCCTACGACCACTGCAATTTCACCACCAGCCCCGGCGCGCCGGCCGCGTTTGTCGATCGCTTCGTCTCGCTGCTGATGGCGATGCGCTGGGACGACCCGCAGGTGCGCCCGCTGCTCGAACTCGAAGGCCTGCGCGAATGGCGCCCCGGCCGCACCAGCGGCTATGCGCTGCTCGAACGCGCGGTGGACGACGAAGGCTTCTACGACGGCGATGGCCGCATCACCAACACCGACTATCGATATTGAGTCGCTGGGCCTCGACCAGGGCGCCCTGCTGCTCATCCGCCGCGCGCTGGCCGAACGGCCGGCGGGCGGCGAGCTGCGCGTGCGCGGCCGCTCGCCGGACTGGCGCATGCACCTGGAGGCGTGGTGCCGCAGCCAGGGGCATGCGCTGCGCTTCGATGCGGCACAGGAAGAAGCGCTGGTCACGCGCGGCCCTCATGCCGAAGGCCGCTGGCTCGGCGCGCAATCGACCGGCGACACCGGCGACGTGCCCGCCGAGGATGCCGCTTCCGGCTGGGGCCTCGCCGCGCGCGGCGCCACGGTGGAAGCCGGCAGTCCGCCCTTCTTCTTCGCGCTGCATCGCCGCGACGAGCTCTGGGCCGCGACGGCCGGCGAGCTCTACCGGCAGGCGGCCGCGGCCCAGTGGGACCCGGCCACCGCCATCGACTGGGACGCCCCCTTCGAACTGCCGGGCGTCGTGGAAGCCGCCGTGGTGCAGGTGATGACCTACCTCATCGAGAACGAGAACGCCGCGCTGCTGGTGCCGGCGCGCCACCTCGGGCAGATCCATCCGCACTTCCGCGAAGTGCTGCAGCTGCTGGCGCTGCAGTGCGCGGACGAGGCGCGGCATGTCGAAGTCTTCACGCGCCGCGCCACGCTGCGCGGCCACCAGCCCGCGCTGTCGACGGCCGGCGGGCAGGCCTCGCTGCGCACGCTGTTCGACGCGCCCGATTTCTCCGTCGCCACCTTCCTGCTGGCCGTGCTCGGCGAAGGCAGCTTCGTGAACCTGCTCAACTTCCTGCATGCGCACGCGCCCGATCCGGTGACCCGGCAGATCGCGCGGCTCGCCGCGCGCGACGAGGCGCGCCACGTCGCCTTCGGCATGGCGCACCTGGAATACCGGCTCTCGGTGCAGCCCGACTACCAGGTGCGGCTGCGCAACGCCATCGAGCTGCGCTACGACACGCTGGCCGGCACGGCGGGCCTCAACGAGGAGGTGTTCGATTCGCTCGTGCTGCTGGCGGCGGGCGAGCTATCGCCCGCTGCCGTCGCGCGCGGCCATGCGGCCGTGCGGCAGCTGCAGCGCGACATGGCGGCCGGGCGCCGGGCGCGGCTCTCGCGGCTGGGCTTCGGGCACGACGAGGCGCAACGGCTCGCCGAGCTGCACACCCGCAACTTCATGTGACGACCTACCCACGATGATCATCGGCACCGCAGGCCACATCGACCACGGCAAGACCTCGCTGGTGCGCGCCCTCACCGGCGTGGACACCGACCGGCTGCCCGAGGAAAAGCGGCGCGGCATTTCCATCGAGCTCGGCTATGCGTACCTGCACGCGCCCGGCGGCGTGTCGCTGGGCGTCGTCGACGTGCCGGGCCACGAGCGCCTGCTTCACACCATGCTGGCCGGCGCCACCGGCATCGACCACGCGCTGCTGGTCGTGGCCGCCGACGACGGCGTGATGCCGCAGACGCGCGAGCACTTCGCGGTGGTGGCGCTGCTCGGCGTGCGCGATGCGACGGTGGCCATCACCAAGATCGACCGCATCGACGCCGGCGCGCGCGAAGCGCGGCTCGCGCAGGTGCGGGCCGACATTGCCGCCCTGCTCGCGCCCACGCCGCTGGCCGGTGCGCCGATGCTGGCGGTGTCCGCCACGACGGGCGAAGGCATCGACGCGCTGCGCGAGCGGCTGCTCGACGTGGCGCGGCAGGAAAGCGCGCGCGAGGACGGCCTGGCCTTCCGGCTCGCGGTGGACCGCTCGTTCACCCTGTCGGGCGTGGGCACTGTCGTCACCGGCACGGTCTTCAGCGGCACGGTACGCATCGGCGACGAGCTGCGCATCGCGCCAGGCAGCCGCACGGTGCGCGTGCGTGGCATCCATGCGCAGAACCAGCAGGCCGAGTCAGCGCATGCGGGGCAGCGCTGTGCGCTCGCGCTGGCCGGCGTCGGCAAGGACGAGGTGCATCGCGGCGAGTGGGTCTGCGCGCCGTCGGTTGCGCTCGCCTCGGCGCGCATCGACGTGCTGCTCACGCTGTGGCCCGACGAGGCGAAGCCGCTGCGCTCGGGCGCGACGGTGCATGCGCACCTGGGTGCGAGCGACGTGATGGCATCGATCGCGCTGCTCGACCGCGACGCGCTCGCGCCCGGCGAGACCGCGCTGGCCCAGCTTGTGCTGCGCGAGCCGGTCGGTGCTTGGCATGGCGACCGCGGCGTGCTGCGCGATGCCTCGGCCACGCGCACCGTAGCGGGCGTGCGCGTGCTCGATCCGTTCGCGCCGGTGCGCTATCGCCGCACGCCCGAGCGGCTGCGCACACTGGCAGCCTGGGCCATCGACGAGCGCGGCGCGCGCGTGGCCGCGCTGCTGCGCAACGCGCCGCTGGGCGTCGACACCGCGCAGGCCGCGCGTGCGCTCTCGCTGGCGGATGAAGAAGCCCTGCCGCTGCCGGCCGATGCGGTGCGCATTGGGCACACGGCCATCGCTCGGTCGCACCTGGACGCGCTCGAAGAGCAGATCGCCGGGCGCCTCGCGGACTTCCATCGCACCGCGCCGGACGAGGTCGGCCCCGACGCGCGCCGCCTCAAGCGCCTTGCCGGGCCGCGCACGGACGACGCGCTCTGGCGCCATGCGCTCGACGAACTGGTCGCGCGCGGCACGCTGGTGCGCAGCGGCACCTGGCTGCATCTGCCTGACCATGCGGCGCGCCTCGACGAGGCCGAGCAGAAGCTCGCGCAGAAGCTTCTGCCCAGGCTGGCCGACGGCGGCTTCGATCCGCCATGGGTGCGTGACCTGGCGAAGGACTGCGCGGCAAGCGAGGCGATGGTGCGGCAGACGCTCGCGAGCCTCGCGCGCCGAGGCGAGGCCTTTCAGGTGGTGAAGGACCTGTACTATCCGCAGGCGACCGTGGAGCGCCTCGCGGCGATCGCGCGCGATTGCCTCGACGGGCCCACGGGCCTGGAGGCCGCGAGCTTCCGCGATGCGACCGGGCTGGGGCGCAAGCGTGCGATCCAGCTGCTGGAATTCTTCGATCGTGTGGGCTACACGCGGCGCGTGAAGGACACGCACCTGCTGCGGCCCGACACGGCGTTGTTCGGGGCGAGGCCGTGAACGACGAAATGAGTCATGGAGGGAGATCGTCCCTGGTGGGGCGGCCGGGCTTCAAACCCGGTTGGTGGCGCCAGCCGTCGCCGGGAAGGTTCGACTCCTTCCTCCCTCCGCCGTCGAGCGGGCATTCGCCTGCTGCGCGATCCGATCTTGCACCTGCGATGCTCGACGTACCCATGTACGTCTGTGCTTCTCGGCGCAAGCTCGGACCGCTCGCGACGGCGACTGCCCACTCGACGAGTCGGCGTAGAACTGCTTCTTCAGGGCACCACGTGCAGCGAGGGCTGGCCGGCTTCCACACGGCCGATGACGGCCGCGCGCGCAAAGCCTTCGTCGCGGAAGACCTTCAGCACCGCATCGACCGCATCGGGCGCGCAACTCACGAGCAGGCCACCCGAGGTCTGCGGGTCGCTCAGCAGGTTCTGCGTGGTGGCGTGCAGTCCGGGCGCGAGGCTCACTTCGGCACCGTAGCCCGCCCAGTTGCGCCCGGAGGCGCCGGTGACGAAGCCTTCGGCGGCCATGGCGAGCACGTTTTCCAGCAGTGGCACCTTCGACCACTCGACGATGGCCGTGAGCTTCGCGCCGCGCGCCAGTTCGAGCGTGTGGCCGGCCAGGCCGAAGCCGGTCACGTCGGTCAGCGCGTGCACGCCGTCCAGCGCCGACAGCGCGATGCCGGGCGTGTTGAGCTTCGTCGTGTTCTCGATCAGTTGCCGGTAGCCGGTCTCGGAGAGCTGTTCCTTCTTGAGCGCCGCCGAAAGCACGCCCACGCCCAGCGGCTTGCCCAGCACGAGCACGTCGCCGGCCTTGGCGTCGGCGTTGCGGCGCACGCGATCGGGGTGCACGAGGCCCATGGCGACGAGACCGTAGATGGGTTCGACCGAATCGATGGTGTGGCCGCCCGCAATCGGGATGCCGGCCGCGCGGCAGACGTCCTGCCCGCCGCGCACGATCTCGGCGATGACTTCCACCGGCAGCTGGTTGATCGGCATGGCCACGAGCGCCAGCGCCATGATCGGGCGCCCGCCCATGGCGTACACGTCGCTGATCGCGTTGGTCGCGGCGATGCGGCCGAACTCGTAGGGGTCGTCCACGATGGGCATGAAGAAGTCGGTGGTCGCGATCAGCGCCTGCTGGTCGTTGAGCCGGTAGACGGCCGCGTCGTCGGCGGTCTCGATGCCCACCATGAGCTCCGGCGGGATCAGCCCGCCGGCCTGGTTCTTCAGGATCTGCGACAGCACGCCGGGCGCGATCTTGCAGCCGCAGCCGCCACCATGCGAAAAACTCGTGAGGCGCAAAGGCGCGAGCGGGTTCATGAGAGTCGGGTTCATGGCGCGATTATCGAATCGGGCCCGCTTTCTACAATCCCGTCCTTTCCAAAACCGCAAGCCCCAGAGGCGCATCCATGAAAAAGACACTCACCCGACTGGCCCTTGCCCTGACCGTTTCCGTCGCGAGCTTCGGCGCCTTCGCCCAGGGCGTGCTGCGCGTCTCGGCCATTCCCGACGAGGCGCCCACCGAGCTGCAGCGCAAGTTCACGCCGCTGGGCGACTACCTGAAGAAGGAAACCGGCATGGACGTGCAGTTCACGCCCGTGACCGACTACGCCGCCGTGGTCGAAGGCCTGGCCACCAACAAGATCGACCTGGCCTGGCTCGGCGGCTTCACCTTCGTGCAGGCGCGCATCCGCACCAACGGCGGCGCGGTGCCGATCGTGCAGCGCGCGGAGGACGAGGTGTTCACCAGCAAGTTCATCGTGCCGGTGGACAGCACCGCGAAGACGCTGGCCGACCTGAAGGGCAAGACCTTTGCCTTCGGCGCGCCCTCCTCCACCTCGGGCAGCCTGATGCCGCGCTACTTCCTGCTGCAGGCAGGCATCAACCCCGAGAAAGACTTCAAGACGGTCGCCTTCTCGGGCGCGCACGACGCCACGGTGGCCTTCGTGGCCGCATCGCGCGCCGAGGCCGGCGTGCTCAACGCCTCGGTGTGGGACAAGCTGGTCGAGGCCAAGAACCCGAACGCCGCCAAGGTGCGTGTGCTGGCCACCACACCCACCTACTACGACTACAACTGGACGGTACGCCCCGGCCTCGACCCTGCGCTCACCAAGAAGCTGACCGACGCCTTCCTGAAGCTCGACCCAGCCAACCCGGCGCACAAGGAAATCATGGCGCTGCAGCGCGCGAGCAAGTTCATTCCGACCAAGTCGTCGAACTACGACGGGATCGAGACGGCGGGCAAGTCGGCCGGTCTGATCAAGTGATTCGTCGGGCGGCGGGGACACCCTCACCCCGACCCTCTCCCGCAAGCGGGAGAGGGGGCAACGCAGGGAGCGGCTGCTGGCTCCTTCTCCCGCTTGCGGGAGAGGGCTGGGGTGAGGGGATGGCCTCGGGAAGCCCCCTGGCATGAGCTTCTCCCTCACTGCCGTCGGTATGGTCCACCCCAACGGCCAGCGCGCGCTGGCCGGCGTGACGCTGGCCGCGCGCGACGGCGAGCGCATCGCCGTCATCGGGCCCTCGGGGGCGGGAAAGACCACGCTGCTGCGCGTGCTCGGCGCGGCGTTGCGGCCCACCGAGGGCGAGGCGCAGGTGCTGGGCGCGAAGCCCTGGCAACTGCCGGCCGCGGCGCTGAAGAAGCTGCGCGCCCGCATCGGCACGGTGCACCAGTCGCCTCCCATCGCGCCGAGGCTGCGCGCGGTCACTGCCGTGCTCGCGGGGCGGCTCGGCGAGTGGTCGACGCTGCGTG
Organism: Variovorax sp. CAN15; assembly: GCF_030462475.1. GTDB lineage: Bacteria > Pseudomonadota > Gammaproteobacteria > Burkholderiales > Burkholderiaceae_C > Variovorax. The sequence goes on along the minus strand of NZ_JASMRZ010000002.1, from coordinate 269,419 downwards.
CGCTGGGCTCGCTGTTTCATCCCTCGGACATCGCCGGCGCGCACGAGGCGCTCGCGCGGCTGGGCATGGAGGAGCGGCTCTTCGAACGCTGCGACCGGCTCTCCGGCGGCCAGCTGCAGCGCGTGGGCATCGCGCGCGTGCTGTACCAGCGCCCGGCGCTGCTGCTGGCGGACGAGCCGGTGTCCGCGCTCGACCCGACCCTGGCAGATGCCGCCATCGGCCAGCTCGTCGCGCAGAGCGAAGCCACGAACGCCACACTGATGGCTTCGCTGCACGCGGTGGACCTCGCGCTGCGCTGGTTTCCGCGCGTCGTCGGCATGCGCGGTGGAATGGTGATGTTCGACCTGCCGGCCGCGCAAGTCACGCCCGAAATGCTCGACGCGCTCTACGCGAGCGAAGGCGGCGTCGCGACGCAGCGGCCGCTGCCGGCCGGCGCGGCGGTCGAGGCGGCCTTCCACCGGCCGGACTGCCCTTGAGCGCGGCCGTAGCTTTGCGCGATCCGCGCGCCACGCGCCGGCTGGCCGCCTGCGTCGCGGCGCTCGTCATCGCATGGCCGATGCTGGCGCTGTCCGAATTCAAGCCGTGGGCGCTCTTCGGCAGCGGCAATCTGGCGGTCATCGGCGGCTTCCTGGCGGGCTTCTTTCCGCCGGACGGCTCGCCGGCCTTTCTCGCGCTGCTCTTCAAGGCCACGCTGGAGACGCTGGCCATGGCCACGGCCGGCACCGCGCTCGCGCTGCTGATCGGCGCGCCGCTGGGCTTCGTGACGACGCGCGCGCTTTCCATCTCGCGCATCGGGCCGGGACCGGGCCGGGTCCAGGCGGGCATCGTGCGGCAGGCGGCGCGCTGGCTGCTGATGGTGCTGCGCGCCATTCCGGAGATCGTCTGGGCACTGCTGTTCGTGCGTGCGCTCGGGCTCGGCCCGGCCTCCGGCGTGCTGGCGCTGGCCATCACCTACGGCGGCATGCTGGGCAAGGTCTATGCGGAGATCCTCGAATCGGCCGACACGCGCCCGGCCCGCGCCCTGCTCGAAGGCGGCAGCGGGCGGCTGGCTGCGCTTTGCTACGGCCTGCTGCCGAACACGGCGCAGGAGCTGGCCTCGTACACCGTCTACCGCTGGGAATGCGCGGTGCGCGCGTCGGTGGTGATGGGCTTCGTGGGCGCGGGCGGCCTGGGGCAGTTGATGGACCAGTCGATGAAGATGCTCAACGGCGGCGAAGCCAGCAGCATCCTGCTGGTGTTCCTGGTGCTGGTGCTGCTGGCCGACCTGCTGAGCAGCGCGCTGCGGAGGCTGCTGGCATGACGACGAACCGTGCGCTGCCTCCACGCCCGCCGCCGTGCTGGCGCTGCCGCATCGCCCTGCTGCTGATCGGCGCGGCGGTGGTCGCGAGCTTCGTCTACCTGGGCATCGACTATCGCGCGCTCGGTTCGATGGAATCGCTGCGGCTCATGGGCAAGTTCATCGCGGAGTTCTTCCCGCCCGATCTCTCGCCCGAGTTTCTCGCCAAGGCGGGTACCGGCGCGTTGCAGACGCTGGCGGTGTCGGCCCTGGGCACCGTGCTGGCGGCGCTCGCAGGTGCGGTGCTGGCGCTGCCGGCCTCCGGCCGAGCGGGATGGCTGCCGCGCCATGTCGCGCGCTTTGCGCTCAACTTCCTGCGCAGCGTGCCCGAGCTGGTGTGGGCCGCGCTGATGGTGCTGGCCGCCGGCATCGGCCCTTTCGCGGGCGCGCTTGCACTGTCGCTGCACACCACGGGCGTGCTGGGCCGCCTTTTCGCCGAGGCGCTGGAGAACGCGCCGCGCGAGCCCGAGCAGGCCCTGACGCTGTCGGGCGCCAATGCCGTCACCGCCTTCAGCTATGCCAGCCTGCCGCTGGTGCTGCCGCAATGGGTGGCCTACACGCTCTACCGCTGGGAAATGAACATCCGCATGGCGGCCGTGCTGGGCTTCGTGGGCGGCGGCGGGCTGGGGCAGCTGCTGTACTTCCACCTGTCGATCTTCCAGCAGCAGCAGGCGATGACGGTGCTGATCGCGATGTTCATGCTCGTCACGCTGGTGGACTTTGCGAGCGCTCGCTTGCGCAAGGGCCTGGGGCCAGCCTACGCCTGATTGCCCCTGTCGCCGACAATCGGGGACATGAGGTCCCTTCCGCCATGAGTCATCGCCAGCCCGTGCGGGTGGGCGACCGCCACGCCTTCGACACGCTGATCGACGCCCGCTCGCCGGCCGAGTTCGCGCTCGACCATATTCCCGGCGCCATCAACTGCCCCGTGCTGAACGACGAGGAACGCCACATCGTCGGCACCGTCTACGTGCAGACAGGCGCATTCGAGGCACGCCGCATCGGCGGCGCGATGGTGGCGGCCAACATCGCGCGCCATCTGCGCGAGACGCTGGCCGACCGGCCCGAGAACTGGAAGCCGCTGGTCTACTGCTGGCGCGGCGGCATGCGCAGCGGCTCGATGGTCACCTGGCTGCGCCTCGTCGGCTGGGACGCCCAGCAGCTCGCCGGCGGCTACAAGAGCTTCCGCCGGCACGTGATCTCGCAGATCGACACGCTGACCCCGAAGCTGGACCTGCGCGTGATCTGCGGCGCCACCGGCAGCGCCAAGACCCGCGTGCTGCACGCACTGGCCGCGCGCGGCGCGCAGGTGCTCGACCTGGAAGACTTCGCCCGCCACAAGGGCTCGCTGCTCGGTTCGCTGCCGGGCGTGGCGCAGCCTTCGCAAAAACACTTCGAGACGCGCATCGCGGCCGTGCTCGAAACCGTGGATCTCTCGCGCCCGCTGTACGTGGAGGGCGAGAGCATCCGTATCGGGCGGTTGTCGCTGCCCCTGCCGCTGGTGGCGCGGATGCGTGCCGCGCGATGCATCGAAGTGTCGGCTACGCCCGAGGCGCGGCTGGCTTACCTGCTGCGCGATTACGCCTACTTGGGCGATGACCGGGACGTGCTGGCAGACAAGCTCGGTGCGCTGAAGGAATTGCAGGGCAAGGAAACCGTCTCGCGCTGGCAGCAGTGGGCGCATGAGGCGGATCTGCCGCATCTGTTTGCGGAGTTGATGGCGCTGCATTACGACCCGCATTACCAGAAGTCGCAGGAGCTGCATTTCAAGGCGTGGGCGGAGCGCCGAAGTGTGGTGGCGGCTGATCTGTCGGATAAGGGGATCGGAGTTGTGGCTGAGGCGGTGTTGGGATTGGCCCAAACGAGCGATAGTGCTGATGTTGAAGGGTAAGCGGTCGGTGCAGAAGAAGTAGTTCGGTTCGTCTGTTGCCACCCACTAGCCTTGGCGCTGCAGGCGTCCACGACCGCGCGCAGGGAGTAGCTCATGCTTCGCTGATTGGTGCTTGAGGTGCGGGTGTCTTGCAGGCCTTCGATCTTCGGGTCGCCGCCCGCTTTGGCGGCCAAGCGGTCGGCTGCGATCACGCCGCCCCTGATCGTCATGTCGTCACCGCTCATGAGGCGCACTTTCTTGCCGGCGCTCACGTGGCTGTTGGTGTAGCTGGTGTCGGTGCCGTCGGACTTGCCTTTGCTGCCGGTCGCGCCGATGTTGAACAGCGGGCCGCCTCGCTAGGCTCACCTATCAGCTGCAAGTTCGAAAGCAAGTCAGTCAGCGCTGTCATTCAAGTCAATCTTTCGGCTTACGTCTTCTCCGGCGGGCGATTGCAAGAAAACCTTCCACTCCCTCAAAGCTCTCTCCATCGCATTCAGCGCAACCAACTTTAAAAAGCGCTCATCGTATAAAGAATATACCTTTACCTCGCAAATTGAAAATCTCGCCCCCCCAAGCTTCTCGATCAATGTCGATAGATTTTATTTCATACTTCCTTACGAGCGATATATTGTCCAGACACTCACTTATCCAGAAAACAGAATCCGAACAAGAAGCCCCACTATCATCCATCAAATAATTAGAAATAATCTCATCCGACTCATCTATAGGATCAGCGCACTTGCAGGCTGGCCTGAGAATTCCATCGTTGTACGCATCCGAGATGCACCAATGAAATTCTAATTTCATTTTTTCATTACCATTTTGGATAAACAGTCATCTTCGTGTGAGCAGACCTTCAACCCGAATGCGACTGGGAGCGACCCCCTTCCATATGCCAAGCCTTCCAGGAACGTAGAGCTTGAAGCATCGATGCCATTCTTTGCCTTGATCGAGGTATGACTGCCAGCACCTTGATCGGCGATGATCCCACCGCTCAGGTTCACATCGCGACCTGCGCTGGCGAACAGTGTGCTGCCCGGATTGCTCACATAGACTCCGGCCACACAGTCAATGCTGGCCTTTCCGATGAGCGCTCCACCTTGTGTGCTGATGGTTATCTCGTTGTTGGTATCACGACCTGGAGTGACCCCCTGCAGTAGTACCAACAGGCAAATCAGAACCGATACGCTAGTCGGGCCGTCAACCAGAAGAAAATACATTTCATCGATTTATTTACAGCATCAACTCACTTGATAATTAATTTGCCTCGCAATATTATCATTGGCCGCACCTGATATCAAATACACTTTAATTGCCATTCGCACATAATGGCAAAAATCCTCTGCGCTCATAAACATGTCTGGATAACCGAGTTCAAGTGCACCGGGCTCAACATGCACATGAAAATCGGCATTTTTTGGCCATTTTGCATAATACGAAATTTCAGAAGATATTTTATCTTTGCGTTCAATTAGCCATCCCGGCCACCCTTCAACTCCGCCGATTTCATGGCCATCGGTTAGCAAACATGAAAGCTCTGGCAATCGATCGCCTATGAAAATTGAGTTTAGCGCTAACTTTATAGCGGCATCTTGATCAGATTTCAGATTTAGCTCTCCAAAAGCAAGCCTTAGAAAATCCATATCAGCATCTCTCATTTAATCGGATGGACATTACCAACAAAAGCATTTCCATTTTTATCAAAATTTATATACGAACGAAAAATGCCAGTTTGAAGTCCTGGACCACCCCATTCCCAGGGTAACCAGCACCACTGGCGGCGCCTTGCACCTCATCCCTGGCGTTGTGAACAAGCCTGCTGGCGATGTCGATAGCGCCATCGGTCCAACCATAGTTGGAAAACACCCCCGTATTGAGCAGCAACTTCTGCTCTTCCTTATAGTCGGCCCCTCGGTTTTGCGAAGATACCTGTGCGGCATATCCGGCGCTGTTCGGGTCCGCCCCGGCCGCACACTTCAGAAGCGCGCACATCGCATCGGCCAGCTTTTTCTGATCGGACTCGCCCTTGTCTTTCTGCAGGCGAGCGAGCGCATCTCGCTGTGCGGCATTTGACTGGCGATTGTTGCCGTCGGCATTCAGTGCTGTCGCCGCATCAGCGGTTCCACCAACCGCCGCGCCCAACCCAGTTGCTAAGCCCGCACCAACCGCTCCCTTCACTTCGCTGGGGTGACGGGATGTTGCCGAGACCCGGGCAGCGGCGTGTCGGTAGGCGCAAAAATAGAACAGGCGGCAGTTTGTGCAGATCGCTCGGGGGGCTCTGCCCTTGGCCGCCATTGGGTAGGTGCCGACTTGCTGCGAGTGTTTTCACGTTCCCGATCACTGCCGCATGATCTCGGTCGCGATGCCCCCGGGGTCATTAAAGCCCTCAACGTAGATGTCGAAAAACACCTTCGCCCCACTTTGGTGGGTAACTGTGCGCTCGCGTAATTGACGCAGAACTTGGCACTCCTTAACGATTCGAAAATTACTCAAAGCCAAAGACAATAACCGGCAAATCATTCGATTTTCTGAAGGGGTGCATCGACATCTTGCGCGCGAAATATCCAAATACTTTCTCCAACATAGAATACGCGCCTCTTGCCTCCGAGAACCCCAAACTCCAATGGCCATCCACCAACTGCCAAGACACCATCAGATCAACTCCATCCGAATTCCAAAAACTCACCAACTGAATTTTCTTTTCAATCAATTCATCTCTAGACCACCCCTCCAATTCGACCTCATCCCCTTCATAAGACCATGCCAGGATTTTCCCAAAAGATGGAGCAACTGGACTCAAGCCAAGCAAGGATGAAATTTCTTTTACATCATTTAGTACGTTTTCAAAAGGCTGAGGCAAAACAACCCGAAGTGTGCCGATCGTCATCAAGGCTCCTTAAAAATAAAGACATTCTCTACACCCAGTCTCTTTGCCAAAAACTCATAAACTGAACGCGGCGTCGAGTCTGTGATGTAATATTGAACTATAACTCCCCGTTTGGCAGCCTCTTCCTTCAGTTTTGCAATTTCTCCTCCGAGATTTGACAACTTATTTGATTTCGCAGGCCCACCCACTCCAATCAGTTCGCCATTTGGCCCAATGACGTCGACATCCGTATGGCCGCGCCCTGTGATTATTTTTTCGTTTGAAATTTTTCCTCCCGAAATTTCAGCGACTTTAAGCTCTCGCTCCTTTCCGAGCAGGTTGGCCAAAGCGCCGCTGCTTTGATTTGACGTATTAGCATTACTAGGAAGCGAGCCACTCTCTTCATTCGAAGATGACAAAGTTGCATTTCCAGGCGCATACCCCAGCCTCCCCCCAGACACAACCGGCGCCAAACCTGGAACACAAAATGGCGGAGCAGCACACAAGACCGTAGGCATCGCCCCAACAACAACCGCACTGCCGCCCGCCGTAGGCGGCTTGCCTCCGGTATCCACATCAGGCGGAATATCGGGCGGATTTGCCGACGCTACTGCGTTCTTGAAGTCTTGGGCGACAGCATTCCCCAAGTACCCGGCGCCGCTGGCTGCCCCCTGTACCCCATCCTTGGCGTTGTGCAAGAGCGTGCTCGCAATGTCGATGGCCCCATCGGACCATCCGTAGTCAGAGAACACCCCCGTCTTGAGAAGCAACTGCTGCTCAGCCTTGTAGTCCGCGCCACGGTTTTGCGAAGAAACCAGTGCGGCGTATCCGGCGCTGTTCGGATCCGCTCCGGCCGCGCACTTCAAGATCGCGCACATGGCATCGGCCAGCTTTTTCCGATCGACCTCGCCCTTGCTTTGCTGAAGGCGAATCAGGGCATCTCGCTGTGCTGCGCTGGACTGGCGATTGTTGACATCAGCATTCAGTGCCGTCGCGGCCCCGGCCGCTCCGCCGACCGCCCCCAACGCGGCCGCCAAGCCTGCACCTACCGCACCCTTGACGCCCTCAGGCAAGTTGCGAGTCAGATCTTCGATGGTTGGCGCGGCATCCGAAGCCACTGCCGCACCCGCCGCGCCTTGCGCATTGCCGGTGAGCCCACCGACGACGACATGCGCGAGCACGCGTGAAGCCCCGCCCTCCTTCCAGTTGTCGTAGTTCTGCTGCTCCGCCGCGAGAACGGTGTTGGCATCCGCCAGATCGGTTTTGGCTTGCGCCCTGCGGTCGTCGCCAGCGGTCGGGTCGTTCAGCACCTGTTGTGCTACCGAAGCCTGCAATTGCGCACGCTCGTATTTCAGGGTCTGCCGGTCCGCATACTCCCCGACAGCCTTCACCGCCTTCGGCGCAGCGGTTTGCGTGATCTGCACTTGCGCCTGCACATCCCCGACAAGCTTCTCGGCATCCCATTTCTTCACCAACGCATTCGTGCCGTCCACCCCAGTACGCACGCTCTGGTCGCCCGCGATACCGCTGATACCGGCCCGGGTCACGCTCACTTGCTGGCCCGACGCGCTGCCCACACCAGCGCTGCCGCCCGAACCCACCTTGAACGCCGACCCCGGAATGGGCTTCTTGTCCTCACCTTTGGGCTGTTGTCCCGAGACGCTCACTCCCAGGCTCGCACCGCTGGCCTTGTAGGTGTCGATGTTCTGGATGTCGCTGGTGATCAGCCCGGCCGACTTGAAGGTGTTCTTCGCGCTGTCCACCGCTGCCTGCGTGCTCTCTATCACCGCGCCCTTCAGCTCAGTGCGCCCCTTCACGTCGACATCGAAGCCGCCGTCTCCGGCCTTGATGCCCGACTGCTCCCTCACGCTCGCGTAGTTGCCGCCGGCTTTGGCGCTGCTGGCGCTCACGCCGACGCTCCACACGCCCACTCCCACGCTCAACGACCCACCCACGCTTTGCTGCCTGCTGCTCGAGGTGCTGGTGTCCTGCAGGCTTTCGATCTTCAGGTCGCCGCCGACCTTGGCGCTCACGCGATCGGCTTCGATCACGCCGCCCCTGATCGTCGTGTCGCCGCCGCTGGCAAGGCTGACCCTGTTGCCGGCGCTCACATGGCTGTTGGTGTAGCTGGTGTCACTGCCGTCGGATTTGCCCTTGCTGCCGTTCGCGCCGACGTTGAACAGCAGACCGCTGGTGCCGAAGCTCACGCCCACGCTGCCGCCGCTGCCCTGGTTGGTGCCGTGACGCTCGCTGGTGCTTTGCGCCGCAAGAATGTCGATGCGGTTGTCGGCGACAAGGGTCGCGCTGTCGCGCGCGACGATGTCGCTGCCCTGCACCAGGATGTTGCTTTCCTTGCCGCCTCCGAGCGCGAGCATGGTGACGTTCTTGCCTTCGACGCGACTGCCGGCCGCGGTGTCGCTGGTCTCGGTCCGATTGCTCTTGTTCTGACTGCCGCCGAGGCTAATCGACAGGTTGACGCCCATTGATTGCGCCGGATTGGTGACGTTGGCGTTCGCCATGGCATCGGCCACGCCTTTGGCCTCGGCCGCGATGGAAGCGGCACCCAGCGCCTGCATGCGCCCGCTGCCGGTGTTCTTCATGGCCTTTGCCGTGCTGCCAATGCTCTGCACGGCGCTGACGACCGGCGCAGTCAGTGCGATGGTCATGCCGCCGCTTTTCTGCTTTTGCTCCGTTTCGCTGCGGCTGGTTTCGCGCGCCTCGCGGATCGCGATCTTCTTCGCGGCGATGGTCACGTCGCCATCGGACGCGACCACGTCGCTGCCGATCTGTGTGTACTGATTGCCGGCGATGAGCGTCGTGTTGCCGCCGATGCTGCCCACGGTGCTGCGCGCCGCGGTGGTGCGGCCGCTTCGGGTGTCGGTGCTCTGGCTGCGGCTGCCGATAGTGAAGCCGAAGCCGCCGGAACCCATGAGTCCGGATTGGGCCGTGCCTTGGTAGCTGCTGTCCGAGTGTGTGTTCCGATCGGCCTCAATGGAGAGATTGCGCTTTGCGACGATGGCCGTGTTCTTGTCGGCGATGACCTCGCTGCCCGACACTGTGACGTCCTGCCCCGACACCACGATGTTGCGACCGCCCAGCGTGCTGCCGATGGCCATGTCTTCGCGCTGGCTGTCGCGCTGTGTGGTGGTCTTGCTGGACAGGAAGCCCCTCTTCCTGGTTTCGCTCGCGGAATCGACGGCGGCGGTGGCGCGCCCGGTCTCGATGCGCACGTCGCCTTCTCTGGACTTGACCGCCAGATCGCCCTCGGCGTCGATAGCCGATCCACGAATGTGGATGTCTCTTCCGGCGTCCAGGGACACATCGCCGCCGCCGACAATCTGGCTGCCGACCTCTCGGCTACTGGACTGGCTGTGGAAGTTGCGCGGGCTGGTGGCTCGCTCCTGGTGTTCCTCTTCCTTGACCGTCGAGATGCTGATGTCTCGCCTGGCCTTCAGCAGCGTCTTGCTGTCCGTGCCGGTGTTGGCGACGATGGCGCCCGCGAGGCGGACGTCCCGCCCGGCAGAAGCCGCAAGGGTGCCTCCCGGATTGCCCACATAGACCCCGGCCACGCGGTCGATGTTGGTCCTGCTGGCAAGTGCCCCGCCCTGCGTCCTGGTGGTTGTCTCGATGTTGATGTCGCGACCGGCCGTCAGGGTTGCAGAGTCGCCAGCGGTGATGCTTCCTCCGATGTTGTTGAGATCGGTCCTGGCATGGATGGCAAGGTCGGCGCCCGCAATGCGTCCGCCGAGGTTGCTGACGTTGTCCTTGTCGATCCTGACCAGCGTGCGCCCGGCGATGGTGCCTGTGTTCACGAGGTCGCCATCGCCCTCGATGAAGGTCGCATCGGCGCTCAGCAGCGCGCCCGACCCGTCGACGTCGCCATGCCGCACGCGCACGTACAACTGCGGCGCCAGCACGTTCCGGAAGCTTCCGTCGGGCAGCGTCACCGTCTGCTCGACCAGCCAGACGATGTCGCTGGTCAGCTGGGCCATCTGGGCCTGCGACAGGCCGATGCCCGGGCGCAAGCCGTACTGCCTGGCAAAGGTGGCCCCGTTGTTCATGAGCGCCGTGTACTGCTCTTCATCGCTGTAGTGGCCACCCAGGTAGCGATAGCCCGTGAGCTGTGCCACCTGCTCGCGGACGAGCTTCTGCTCGTAGAAGCCGTCACCCAGGCGCTTGAGCATGTTGTTGGGGTCCAGGCCGAGGCCACTGAGCAAGTAGTCGCTGCTGAGCCAGCTGCGGTAGTTGGCAAAGCGTGGGTCGGTCTCGACAAGATAGCCTTGCGGGCCACCATTCAGGCTGAAAAGGCTGGCCCGAGGAATATCAGTCCGAGGGGTGCTGGTGCGCACGACCATCGGAACGGTTTTACTGACACCGGCGCCGGGGCTACTGCGGCTGTCGGCTTTTACGACGGCACCGACGTTGGCCGGCACTTCGACGATGGTGACATTGCGGTTGCCGCCGTTCGCGCCGCTGGCGGCCTTGCCTGCGTCGTAACCCTGGGTGGCGTTGAGGCCGCCGGTTTTCTCGTAAGCCCCGACGTCCTTGCTCACTCTCGATACGGGTTCGATGATGTCGGGTTCCCGTTTGGTTGCGCGCCAATGCACGATGGAGGCCGTCTGCGTCGTGACCTGGCCTTGCAATGCCTCGTTCCTGATGCCGGGTGCCGTCAGCACGCCGCCGGCTGTGATCTTGCTGTCACGGTTCAGCCCGCCACCATTGAGGGTCATGTCCCTGCCGGCGACGATGGTCGCAGGATCGGCATCGATGGCCGTGTCGGTGGTCGTGAGGACGGTTTTGTCCCACAGGCCCCAGACATGGCCGTTGGCGGGCCTCCAGGTGCCATCGGGGTTGCGTATCGCCAGGTTGGGCTTGCCCGGTGTGTAGGCAACATCTTCCGGCTTGAAGTGGCCGATGCCTTCCACGCCGATGGTTCGGGAGAACTGCCTGGTCGTCGTCTGCGGCCCGAGCTTGATGTGCGTGTCGAGGTTGGCGATCTGTCCCATCGAGATGGTCATGCCGCCCAACGACTCGATGCGCGCGCTCAGGTTGTTCAGGACACCGCCGCTCGTTGTGGCTTCGCGGTTCCCGTCGAGCTTGCCGCCGATGCTCATGGCCTTGGTGCCCACGCCGCCGCTGAAGATCAGCGCGTGCTCGCGGTTGCTGACAGTGCCGGCACCGATGTTCAGCGTCTCGCGCGCCGCGATGGTTCCGGCGCTGGTCACGCCGCCGACGGTTTCGGCGTAGTTGTCGAGCGTGCCGGCCGCGACGGACACTGCGTTGCCGTAGATGCGGCCCGTGCCGACGTTGTTGAGCGCGCCGGAGTCTATTTGCGTCGATCCCTGGCTGTCGATCAAGCCCCGATTGGTCAACGCTGTGGCGGCGTTGACGATGCTGTCGCCTCCCGACATCTCGGCGCCGGCGTTGTTGTCGACGCTGCCTCCGCCCACCGTGAGCGTTCCTCCTGCCCGCAGCTTCGTGTTGTTCGTGAGCTTTCCGGCGGTGACGTAGCTCAGGTTGCCACCCACGACGATGCTTGCGTTGTTCGTGACGTCCTGCACAAGTGCGATGCCCAGGTCGTTGGCGGAAATGATCTGGCCATCGCCGCTGAAAGACTTTGCGCTCAGGAACACGCCGCCTGTGCCACTGCGCATCTTGCCGTCCGCACCGAGAGCGGCGGGCTGGCCGCCCATGAGTACACCGTCGGTGTTCGTGAAGACCTGGGTATCGGCCGTCAAAGCGCCCTTCGATCCGATGGAGCCGGCCACGTTTTTGACGTCGCCCGTCTTCAGGGTGAGCCTGCCGCCGCTCGCGATGCCGCCGGTCGGGTCTGCAGGTTGGGTCCGATAGCCTGCCGCATTGGTGTTGGTCAGTACTTGGCCGTTTGTGTCGATGTGAAGTGAATCGCCCGACTGGATCAAGCCTGTATCGTTGTTCAGGGCTCCCGATCGGAGCACGACAGCCCCCATTGCGGCCATGGTGCCCTTGGCGCTGTTGTCCAGTTCACCTCCGCGGGTGTCGACCGATAGCGAAGTTCCGAAGACCTTGCCGCCGCGATTGCTCAATGAACCGGCATCGATGGTGATTTGCCTGGCGTCGGTTCGGCCGTTGTCTTGTGTGAAGCCGTTGCTTACGTCGACAACCAGTGCGCCGTTGCCGGCGATCTGGCCGCCAACCCCGCTGTAGCTGCCGCCCGCCATGCGCAAGGTGCCCGCTCCCGCATGCTCGATCTTCCCACCCGCGTTTCTGAGCATGGCGGCACTCAGGCTCAGGTCATGGCTGTTGCCGGCAATGCGCCCACCATCGTTGTTCAAGGTGCCGGACACGGCCAAGGCGGCCGCATCTGCCCCGGTCTGCACAATCTCGCCACCACGGGTATTTGTGATGTTCGAGATCTTCAGGTCCACCCGGCCGGCATTGAGCACGCCGGTGTCGTTGACCAAAGTCTGCCCGGCCCGGGCGTTGGCGGTGATGTCGATGGTGCCGGGCGTCACGACTTTGGCCTTGTCGCTGGTGCTCACGTTGCCCTGCTTCGCCGTGACGGAAATGTTCGCCGCGCTGGTCTGGCTCTTCGACAGGTCGACACTTGCGCCTTGCAACATTGCATTGCCGGCGGCGACGTTGATTCCATTCGCAGCCAACATGTCCGACGCCGTGACGCTCAGATTGCCCGCACTGCCCGGCTTGCCGTCGTTCTGTACGCCGGCACCGAGCGCACTGGCGCTCCCCGATGCCAAACTGCCGACGGTGATCGTGGTATCGCGGCCCGCGGTGATGCGACCGTCGTTGACGAACGCGCCAGCAACAGTGAGGGTGATGTCGTTGCTCGCTCGGATCGTTCCACTGGTGCCGAGCGCGCCCGCTTTCACGGAGAGGTTCGTCCCGGCACCAATCGCGCCGCCTGTACTGGCCAGTTGATTGGTGACAGCGAGTTGCGCGCCAGCGTTGACCGACTGGATGCTGCCCTTGGTGTTGTCCAGTGCGCTGGCACCGAGCGTCAGGCCCTCATTCGCGACCAGCGTGCCGGCGCCGTTACTCACGGCCTTCATTACGTCGGCCGTCAAGCGACCAACGGCTGAGATGGTGCCGCGCGTATTGTCGGCGTTCCCTCCGATCGCAAGACTCGCATCGCTGCCGCTGGTGAGCGTGCCGCCCACATTGGCCAGATCGTCGCTCGTGGTGATTTGCAGGCTACCCGCATTGAGCTTGCCGCCTGCGTTGTCAAACCGGCCGACGTTCGCACCGAAGCTCTGGCTCACGTTGAGCGTGCCACCCGCGTTGCTGAAGCTGGAACCGGTCACGGCCATGGTGGCCACGTTGAGCGTGCCGCCAGCGTTGTTGATCTGCGGTGTCTTGAGCGTGACGGGACCGCCCGCGTAGATGCGGCCACCGTCGTTCAGGATCGCGCCGACGGCGTTGATGGTGCCAGGGGCCGCAGGAACATGAGCCGGGGTCGGCGATGCGCCACGGTCGGCGGCCTCTGCGCCCTGAATGGATGGATCCGGCGTCGCGGGGGCGGCAGACGTGCCGCTGCCGATTGCCGCACCGCCCACGCCAGTTGCCGGCGTAAGTGGCTCCGCACCGATCACACCGCCGTTCGTGTTGCCCAACACCGGCGAATCGACCGTGAGGCCGGCCATGCCGGTCTGCCGGATGGTGCCGGCGCGATTGTCGATATCAGCGCCGCTGTTGAGTTGGACCCGCGGCCCTTCGAGCGTCCCTGTGTTCTCCAGCCGCCCTTGCACCGTCACGACAAGACCGCCTGTACCCGTGCCCACGTTGCCTGCATTGCGCACGCCAAGCCCGGTCTCCGTGCCGATGAGAGTGATTTTCCGGGCGTACATGCCTCCCAGCGCGGCGACATCGAGTGCAAAGGCCGGTGCTGGCCTAGTACCTGCAGCGGGCGTGACGCTGCCATGATCAGTACTGACGTGGTTGGCACCCGTGACCACCTTGAGCTCGTTCGCCCAGATGCCCGCATTGACCTGCACGGCCCTCGAAAGGATCGCCGCATAGTCCGTCTTGCTCGCATCGAGCCCCGTGCCTTCGATGCCGACGCTGCCATTGCGCACGAGGAAGCCCTCGAGCCCGCCCGCCGCATTGAGCTGCGGCACGCCGGTGGTCAACGTCGCGCGCGATGCGTTGATGAATCCGCCGCCATTCACGGAGATGCCTGCCGGGTTGGCAATGATCACTTCCGCGCGCGGCCCGCCCACCTCGACGTAACCACGCAATTGCGTGGGATTTCCGCTATTGACCTCATTGAGAATGACACGGGCCGCTCCCCTGGCCAGCCATGGGTTTCCCTGCACGAAGCCACCGAGCTGCGTCTGCGCGTTCACACGGCTGTTGTTCAGAATGGCGCCATTGCCCATCACGTCGAACTGGCTGTAGACGTTGCGGCTCACGCCTGCCGCCGACGGCGCCTGAATGTTGACGAGCGGCACACCGTTGGGCGCCACCAGCACAGTCGGTCGCAGATTGCCCGGAACGTTGGGTGCGCCGACGATCTGCGCGTGGGCGACTCCACCAACCAGCACTCCGAGGAGCACAACTGTGGCCGCGCTCCCTCTCACGACTCTGGGCGTGCCTCTGGAGGCGCCCTGGCCGACGCTGACCGCCGTTTCCTGAACCACCATGCGCATGCCGCGCGCGGGGTTGAAGATGATTCGGTGAAGATGCTTGTTCATTTTTTCTCTCCCTGATAGCTCGGAAACTCAAACTCGAATCAAGCCGGCGACCGATTGCAAAGTTCGCATCGCCGACGATTTCCTTGATCGCTCTCCAGCGTTGCTTCCGCCTCAAAAACTGAAGTTGAGGTTGAACCCGGTCGTGATCCCGGCTGTGCGGTATCCCTCTGGCTTGCTGATCGGAGCACCGAGGAAGACGTCGTAGTTCAACCCTCTCCAAGCCCCGCGAACGCCGATCACGCCGCCCGCCAGGTGATTGCCCGGCAGCCACTCGACCGACTTGCCGCCCACCTGGCCGTAGTCGATGCCTGCATAGAGCTCGGCTCCGCTCTGCCCCACTGCCCAGCCGATGTCGTTGCGCAGCAGCCAGCCTCGCTCGGCGAGCAGGCTGGTATCGCCGTCGAAGCCGCGCACGGTGTAGCGCCCGCCGATGCCGAAGCGGTCCTGCGGCGTGAGCTGGGTGCGATTCCACTGCGCGCGCCACTGGCCTGCGTAGCGCAACCGCTGCTCGCCAAGCTTGAAAGGCACGTTGAGGCTCACATCGGCCGTCGCCAGGCGGAAGCGGCTGGTTCCCTCGTCGAAGGCCTCCTCCGGCGCTCGCCTGGCGCCGAAGGCCCCTGTGCCCTGACGGAACGCGAACGTGCCATCCAGCGTGGCATCGCCGAGGAACGCCCTGTGGCTAAGGCTGGCCTCCCAGCCGCCGACCACGCGATGCTGGTTCTCGATCTGGGTGTCGTCGATGAAGCTGCGCGACTCGCGGCGCAAGGCACGGATCGAAACCGTGGTCCTGCGGCGCTGATCGCGATGGATGAGACGCGAGAGCCTGATTTCTGCGTTGTTGGCCTTGCCGGCGTAGATGTAGTCCTGGTTCAGGCCCGCCACGGCTTGCCGGTACCGGCTGTTCGAACCGGTGAATCCCAGAAGCCAGTAGCCCCAGGGCAGCGAGTAATGGACGGTCTGGCCCTCGGTGCCGCGACGCGGGTTTCCCAGCACGTACCCGTCGATGCTGTGGTTGGCATTGACATAGAAAAGATCGTTGACGCCAAAGAGGTTGTCGGCCGAGACGGTAGCGCCGGCCTGGTATCTGCCGGTGGACTCCGTGCCACTGTCGTCGACGCTGAGCACCCCGCGGAACATCCGTGGCTGCACGTACTTGATGACAAGGTCGCTGTCACCCGGTCGGGCATTGGGCTCGGCGGATGGCTCGATCTGGATGTCTGCCTCGGCGGTCGGTACGCGTTTCAGGTTCTCGAGGCCTTGTTCGATGTCTCTCAGGTCGAGCAGGTCACCGGAGCGCGCGGGGATGGCACCCGGAAGCAGGAGCCGATTTCCCTCCAGACGAGTACCCGACTCGGCTGCGCCTCGAATCGACGCGATGCGCCCCGGAATCAAGGTGAATGTCAGGGTGCCGGCGGCAAGATCCTGCGGCGCAGCCAGCACGCGTGTGGTGACGTATCCCCTTGCGATGACGGCCCTCTGGAGTCGGGCCATGACGATGTTGATTCCCCGCGTACCCAGGCATCTGCCGATGGGGCTGTCGCCTTCTTCCGCTCCCGCGGCGGCATCCAGCGCCCACTGGAAGTCAGCGGCTCTCTCTCCTGCAAGCGCAAGGCGATCGATACGGAAACAAGGTGACTCCGCCTCGGGCAAGCGGCCCGGATCTGCTCCCTGAGGCCCCTGCAGGCGGCTGTCGACCGCTCCTTCCTGTTGCTCGCGCAAGGCGCGCTCGCGTTCGCGCTGGCGCAGTTGCTCTACGAAAGGATCGGGAGAGGAAGGATTGGCTTGAGCGGACGCGTCGGCCGAAGCTGCAAGCAGCAGGCACGCTACAGGGATGATGCGCAGCGTTTGCGACGCGCACGAACGAGGGCGAAAGAGCATGAGAACCCGGATGAATGCGGCGAGGAATACGCCGCGGGCGCGGATTTTCATGCTGCGTTTGGCCGCACATATGTGGCCAAACGTGTCTCGGAGAATTCTCGAGTGTTCCGTTAGATATGCAACACCGTTGCATTTGTAAACGGCGCTGAAATTAACAACTCACCAGCCCTTTGTTATCAATATCACGAGATCAAAGCGGCCGAATGCACTCGCACCGATGAGGGCCGCGACACTTCAACTGTCGCTGCAACGCCCATCGGCATAGAGCACGCCCCGCGGCGCACGGCACAGGCCCCAGAACCGCAGGCCGCACAGCTCGGCCATGCGTACACCCATGGCCGTGGGCGCCGAGATGGTCGCCATCGCCGCGATGCCGAGTCGCGCGCACTTGCGCACCAGTTCGTGGCTGCCCCGGCTTGACATCAGCACGAAGCCCGGCTCCTCGAGGCGGCCTGCCAGCGCAAGCCTGCCGAGCAGCTTGTCGAGCGCGTTATGGCGGCCCACGTCTTCCATCAGGTCGGTGAGTTCGCCGTCGACCGTGGCCCATGCGGCCGCATGGATCGCGCCTGCCTCGGCGTTGAAGACCTGGCGCGGCGGCATGGCGGCGAAGGCGCGCAGCACGGCCGCGAGGTCGATGCGTTCGATCCAGTCGCGCCGGGGCACGCGCTGCGGAGAGAGGTCGAGGCCCGCGAAGCTCTCGACACCGCAGACGCCGCAGCCGGTGCGGCCCGCGAGGCTGCGGCGGCGGTCTTTCAGGCGCTCGAAGCTGCGCGTGGAGATCTCGAGCTGCACCTCGATGCCAGGCATGCCGGCGGGCAGGCCGGCTTCGGATGCATCGACAGTGCGCACGTCGATGCCGCGGCAATCGGCGGCGGCGTCGAGGATGCCCTCGCTCAGCGCGAAGCCGAGCGCGAAGGCCTCCATGTCCTGCGGCGTGGCCATCATCACCGCGTGCGAGACGCCGTTGAACACAAGTGCCACAGGCACCTCGGCCGCGAGGGTGTCGTCGCGCAGCTCGCCTTCGGGCGCGACGCCGCGCTCGCCGAACACGCGCACGGCGTGCCGAGACAGCGGCGGCAGGGTGTCTTCGGGGGCGTCGATATCTGGCTGCGACATATTGGCTCCGGCTGGGCCGGCCATTGTCGGCTCAGTCGCGGTTTTCGTCTTCGGGAGGCAGGGTTTGCGCCTGCGCCCTGCCGGCATCGAGCAGGTGCGCGACCCAGCGATCATCGTGCTGCACCACGCGCACCCAGCCGGGGCCGCGCACGCCGCCGATGGCGGCATCGCCCATCATCGTGAGCCGGCGCATCAGCACGCTGGCGCCCTGGCCGAGCCGCTTGCCCAGGCGCGGCAGCGAGACGCCGGTGCCGTCGGGCTCCTGCGCGAGCATGCGCAGGATGGCCACCGACAGACTGTCCTGCAGCAAGGCGCTCACGGAGTACCTCCGCCCTGGCGGGCTGCGGTGCGAGCCCCCTTCGGAGCGGCCGGGCGGGGGCTCATGCAGCCACCACGCCGTCGGCCTCGTCCTCCGCCAGCTTCTGGATCGGCAGCTCGTGCGGCACCAGCACCACGGGAATCGACTTGGAGGTCGGCGTGCCCGCGTTCTCGGCCACTGCCGACAGCGGCACCAGCGGATTGGTCTCGGGGTAGTAGGCCGCGATGTTGCCGCGCGGGATGTCGTAGGCCACCAGCTTGAAGCGGTCGGCGCGGCGCTCCTGGCCGTCGTTCCACACGGTCTGGATGTCGACCCAGTCGCCGTCCTTCATGCCCAGCGCGCGGATGTCTTCCTTGTGGATGAAGACCACGCGGCGCTGACCGAACACGCCGCGATAGCGGTCGTCCATGCCGTAGATGGTGGTGTTGTACTGGTCGTGCGAGCGCGTGGTCAGCAGCGTGAAGACGATGGTGTCGCCCTTTTTCGCGAAGCGCGCGCGGGCGCGGTGCGAGGGGGTGTCCAGCGGCACGGCGTGGGTGAAGAACACGGCCTTCTTCGACGCGGTGTTCCACACGCGCTCGCTCGCGGTGTTGCGCAGGCGGAAGCCGCCTGGGTGCGCCACGCGGGCGTTGAAATCCTTGAAGTCGTCGAACACGGCTTCGATCTTGTCGCGGATGCGCGCGTAGTCCTCGATGAGCCACAGCCACGGCGTGTTGCTGCGCGCACCCAGCGTGGCCGCGGCGAGGCGCGCAACGATGGCCGGCTCGGACAGCAGCTGCTCCGACGCGGGCGGATTGATGCCCATCGAGATGTGCACCATGCTCATGGAGTCCTCCACCGTCACGCCCTGCTGGCCGCCGGCCTGCATGTCGATCTCGGTGCGGCCCAGGCACGGCAGGATGAGCGCCTCGCGCCCGTGGATCACGTGGCTGCGGTTGAGCTTGGTGGTCACGTGCACCGTGAGCTCGCACTGCTTCAGCGCCTTCCAGGTCTGGTAGGTGTCGGGCGTGGCGGCCGCGAAGTTTCCGCCGAGCGCGAAGAACACCTTGCCCTTGCCGTCGAGCATCGACTGGATGGCCTCGACCGTATCGACGCCGTTGCGGCGCGGCGGCTCGAATCCGAACACCTGCTGCAGGCGGTCGAGCAGCGCGGCGGGCGGCTTCTCCCAGATGCCCATGGTGCGGTCGCCCTGCACGTTGCTGTGGCCGCGCACCGGGCAGGCGCCCGCACCTTCGCGGCCCATGTTGCCGCGCATCATGAGCAGGTTGCCGATCATCTGGATGGTGGCCACCGAATGCTGGTGCTGCGTGATGCCCATGCCCCAGCAGGCGATGACGCGCTCCGCGCCCAGATACACGTCGGCCGCGGCGCGGATCTGCTCCTCGCTCAGGCCCGATTCGCGCACCAGCACGTCCCACTGCTCGGCGCGCAGGTCGGCCGCCAGCGCCTCGAAGCCGGTGGTGTGCCCGGCGATGAACGCATGGTCGAGCACCGAGGGCTCGCCGCGCGCCACGGCCTCGTCCTCGCGCTCGATGACGTGCTTCATCATCCCCTTGACGGCCGAGAAGTCCCCGCCCACGCGCAGCTGGAAGTAGTGCGTGCTGATGGGCGTGGAGCCCAGGGTCGCCATCTCCAGCTTGTCCTGCGGGTCGGCGAAACGCTCCAGGCCGCGCTCGCGCAGCGGGTTGAAGCTCACGATGCGCGCGCCGCGCTTCGAGGCCGCGCGCAGCTCGCCGAGCATGCGGGGGTGGTTGGTGCCGGGGTTCTGTCCGAAGATGAAGATCGCGTCGGCCTTCTCGAAGTCGTCGAGCGTGACCGTGCCCTTGCCCACGCCGAGCTGCGGACGCATGCCGCTGCCGCTGGGCTCGTGGCACATGTTCGAGCAGTCAGGGAAATTGTTGGTGCCGTATTCGCGCACGAACAGCTGGTACAGGAAGGCCGCCTCGTTGCTGGCCCGGCCCGAGGTGTAGAAGATGGCCTGGTCGGGGTCGGGCAGCGCGTT
Organism: Variovorax sp. CAN15; assembly: GCF_030462475.1. Taxonomy (GTDB): domain Bacteria; phylum Pseudomonadota; class Gammaproteobacteria; order Burkholderiales; family Burkholderiaceae_C; genus Variovorax. The sequence continues at coordinate 249,342 of NZ_JASMRZ010000002.1, read as the reverse complement.
CAGGTGCCGCGCGATGCGCGCGAAGGCATCGTCCCATTCGATCGGCACGTACTTGTCGCTCGCCGCGTCGTAGGCCATGGGGTGGGTGAGCCGGCCCTGGTCTTCGAGCCAGAAGTCGCTCTGCTCGGCCAGCTCGGCCACCGTGTGCTTCGCGAACAGCTCGGGGCCGGCCCGGCGCGCGGTGGCCTCGGCGGCCACGGCCTTCACGCCGTTCTCGCAGAACTCGAAGGTGGAGGCGTGGTTGCGGTCGGGCCAGGCGCAGCCGGGGCAGTCGAAGCCGTCAGGCTGGTTGGCCGAAAGCAGCGTCTTCGCGCCCTTGATGGGAATGTCCTGCCGCAGCAGCGCGTTCGTCACGCTGCGCAATGCGCCCCAACCGCCCGCCGGGCCCTTGTAAAACTCGATCTTCTGCTCGCTGCTCATGCGAGCGAGTGTTCGCCGCGGGCCGGAGGAGCGTCAAATTGAATCGGGACATGCGGCGATTCAAAAAGGAAATGATGGCCGCTGCCGCTTCGTCAGTGATAGTCGTCTTCGCGCTGGTGCCTGACGGCGGCCACGACGATCGAATCGTTCGCTTCTATCTCGAAGAGAGCCACATAGCCTGTAGCGCCGAACGGAATCACGAGCTCGCGGATGAAAGGACTGTCGCCCGCCTTCCTGCATGTGAAGGGTGAAAAGCAGAGAGTTGCGATGCCGTGCTCGATTGCGTCAAGGGCTCGCTCGGCCAATTCGAGATCGCCGCCTTTGGAGAGCTCGCGCTCCAGGATGAAGCCGTACAACCGCTCCAGGTCTTCGGCCGCCTGGCGCGTGAACCGGACCGAATAGCTCACCGGCGGACCGCGTCCTGTCGCTTCTTCGTTGCAGATTCGAGCTTGGTCCTGAGGCGTTGCATCATTTCGCCGGCCTCGACGTATTCGCCGCTGCGGCGGGCGCTGGCCAACGATTTCATGCCGCGCGCCACGAACTCGGCCTGGCTCTTGCGCTGCAGAACGCAGGCACGGACGGCCGCTTCGACGAACTGTGACAGGGTCTCGCCCTCGCCGAGCACCCGTTCGACCTCGTCCCGGAACTCGGGCTCGACACGCACGGAGGGGATGGTGGCGGTTTTCATCGCCAAAGTGTATCGCTTATGCGATGCAAGACGTCAGTGGCGCACGTCCTGCATGAGCAGCCCCCGCAGCTTGCGCCGCAGCGGGGTGTCTTCCGCGATATGAGCACCGGCCGCCTCGTGCAGCGCGACATCGCGGCTCTCGGCGTTGTGCAGGTCGATCTCGCGCACCACCCGGCCTTCGCTGTAGACGAAGGCCACGTCGGCCAGGGCGAGCACGTCCTCGATGTCGTGCGTGATCATCAGCACCGGAATGCCCCACTGCCTGCGCACCTGGGCGAGTTCCTCGCGCAGTTCGGCGCGCAGCATCGGGTTGAGTGCCGCGAACGGCTCGTCGAGCAGCAGCACCTGCGGTTCGCAGGCCAGGGCGCGGGCCAGCGCCACGCGCTGGCGCTGGCCGCCCGAGAGGGTCTGCGGGCGGCTGTCGGCGAGCGCGGCGAGGCCGAAGCTCTCGAGCAGGGCGTGCACCCGCTCGGCGTCTTTCGCGGCGGGCTTGCGGCGATGCCATGCGGTCAGGCCGAAGGAGACGTTCTCGCGCACGCTCAAGTGCGGGAACAGCGCGTAGTCCTGGAAGAGATAGCCGATGCGCCGCGCCGGCGCGGGCACGTCGATGCCCTGGGCCGCGTCGTACAGCGTGCGGCCGTCGAGCCGCACATGGCCCGAACGGGGATGCAGCAGGCCGGCGATGGCCTGCAGGGTGAGCGACTTGCCCGCGCCCGACGGGCCGTAGAGCGCGGCAAAGGGCACGTCCGTCGCGAAACGCACCGCGAGATCGAAGCGCCGACGGCCATCGGCCACCGTGAGCTTCAGATCGACGTCGATCATGGCTTGCCGAATCCGTAGCGCGCGAGCACTTCCTGCGCTGCCGGCGTCGAGAGGAAGGCGATGAAGTCGCCCGCCAGCGCCTTCTGCCTGCTCTCGGCGACCACGGCGATCGGGTAGGTCACGGGCGTGTGGCCGGTGGGCGTGAAGGCGATCTTCACCTTGTCGCCGGCGATGGCTGCGTCGGTGCGGTAGACGAAGCCGGCCTCGGCCTCGCCGCGGCTCACGTAGTCGAGCACCTGGCGCACGCTGTCGGCCTGCACGAACTTGGGCTCGAGCGCGGTCCAGAGGTTGGCGTTGTCCAGTACCTGCCTGGTGTATCGGCCGACCGGCACGGTCGCGACCTTGCCGACGGCGATCTTCCTGACGCCGGCACCGCCCAGGTCCTGCAGCGACTTCAGGCCCACGCCTTCCTTGGCGGGCTCGATGAGCACCAGGCTGTTGGTGACGAAGTTCTTGCGCGTGGCGGCGTCGATGGCCTTCTGCTCGACGCCGCGGTTCATGGTTTCCTGGTCGGCGCTGGCGAACACGTCCACCGGCGCGCCCTGGCCGATCTGCTGCAGCAGCACGCCCGAGGCGGCGAAATTGAAGCGCACCGAGGCGCCCGCCTTGGCGGCCTCGAACTTCGGTCCGATCTCCTTGAACGCGTCGGTCAGGCTCGCGGCGGCGGACACTGTGATCTGCTGCGCCAATGCAGCCAGCGGCAGCGCGAGCGCGACGACGAGGGACAAAAGACGCAACGGACGCATGATGATCTCCAGGAAGTGATAGAGAGCTGAGGACTAAAAAGAGACCCCTTCCCCTTCGGGGAACACCGCGGAACCGGCTTTGCCGGGCCGCAGGTGTTGCCCCCTGCAAGGGGGTTGGCGAAGCGACACGAAGTGCGCGCAGACTGGGGGTTTACTCATCTCAGCGAAAAGAAGCGGTTCGACAGCACCAGCACGGTGATCGACAGCAGCGAGGTCACGATGACCAGCAGCAGCGCAAGATCGTCATGACCGGCTTGCACCGCGTCGTAGATGGCCATCGACAGCGTCTGGGTCTGCTTGGGGATGGAGCCGGCCACCATCAGCGAGGCGCCGAACTCGCCCATGGCGCGCGCGAAGGCCAGCAGTGTGCCGGCCAGGATGCCGGGCCAGGCCAGCGGCAGCGTGACGCGCAGGAACACCGAGAACGGCGACTGCCGCAGCGTGCTGGCGGCGGCTTCGAGCGAGCGGTCCACGCCCGCGAATGCCGCGCTGGCCGACTTGAGCACCAGCGGCAACGCCACCACGGCCGAAGCCACCACGGCACCGTGCCAGCTGAAGATGATGGTGTAGTCGAGGTGCTCGCGCAGCCAGGCGCCCAGCGGGCTGCGGCGGCCCGCGGCCACGAGGATGGCGTAGCCGATCACCGTGGGCGGCAGCACCAGCGGCAGCATGAAGACGGGCTCGAGCACGCTGCTGCCGAAGAATTTCTTGCGCGCGAACACCCAGCCCAGCGCCACGCCGACGATCAGCGCCAGCACGGTCGCCACGGCGGCGACCTTGAGCGACAGTACCAGCGGGAACCAGTCGGTAGAGGTGATGAGCGAATTCGTCGTGTTCATGAGAATACGGCGATATTGTTACACGTCAGGCCCATGGTCCTTCAGGAGTACGCAAATCGGTCACCACTCATATACTGACGGATATAGCGTAGGAGACACCCGCCATGCGCGCATCCGCCCACGACGCCGTCGTCCGTTCGATCTCGGGCCGGCCGGAGCTTCGCCATCGCGTGACACAGGTACGGGAATGGCGCATCGAACGCACGATGGATGCCGCCGGCTTCGTGCTGTCCATCACCGGAGCGGACGGCGCGAGCCAGTCGTTCTTCGTGGGCGCCACCGATGCGGGCGACATCGGCGAAGTGCTGCGCCGCGAGGCGGCGTGGGCCGTGCCGCCGGTCGGAAGAGGCATTCCGGGAACGATCAAGGAGCAATGAACCGCGCGTGCCGGCAGCTCAATGGTCGCTTGCAGACCTATTGCGCCAGGAGCCGCGTCAGCGCCCGGATGTCCGCCGCGGCGGCCAGTCGCGCCGCGTTCTCGATGGCCCGGTAGTGCTTGACGATCTCCTCGCCCACCGGCGTGAGCGCCGTGCCGCCGCCGCGCGAGCCGCCTGCCGCCGTGTTCACGGCCGGCGACGCCAGCGACTGGTTCATCTCGTCGATCAGCATCCAGGCCCGCCGGTACGACATGCCCAGCAGCCGGGCTGCCGCCGAGATCGAGCCGGTCTCGGCCACGGCTTCGAGCACCGCGATCTTGCCGGGGCCGATGGCGATGGCGTCGTCCCGGTAGACGCGCAGGCGGAACTGGACTTTGGATTTCATGTGGGTGCCAAGCGTAAACCAATGCTGGGCGCCATTGTCCGCCTGCGGTCGGCCTGCGGTCGGCGCACGCCGCTGGCGCCGCCGAATCCCGCAGTTGCTCAGTTGAAGAACTTGGCGGCGCTCACCAGCGTCTTGTAGACGCCCCAGGCCAGCGGAATGCCCACCGCCAGCCAGGCCAGCGCCACGACCGCCGGGCTCACCGTGTCGGCACGGCCCGAGCCGCTGCCCACTTCGGCGGCCGAGGCCTTCTCGTGCGCCAGCTTCTTCTCGACGGCCAGCTCTTCGTCGCTCATGAAGTGCTTGTCGGCCACCGGACGCACCAGCAGGTTGGCGATGAAGCCGATCACCAGCATGCCCACCAGGATGTACATGGTCTGGTTGTAGACCTGCTCGCGCGGCAGACCCAGGCCCAGCTGGTACTCGCGCATGTAGTTCACAACCACCGGGCCGAGGATGCCGGCCGTGGCCCATGCGGTCAGCAGGCGGCCATGGATGGCGCCCACGAACTGCGTGCCGAACAGGTCGGCCAGGTAGGCCGGCACGGTGGCGAAGCCGCCGCCGTACATCGACACGATCACGCAGCACGCGCCCACGAACAGCAGCTTGCTGCCCGCGCCGGCCGAAGACGGAATGCTCGCGTACAGGATGCCGCCGAGCACGAAGAACACCGTGTAGGTGAGCTTGCGGCCCAGCTTGTCCGACATGCTCGCCCACACGAAGCGCCCGCCGATGTTGAAGAGCGACAGCAGCGCGGTGAAGCCGCCCGCCACCACGGCGATGGCCGCGAGCTGCGTCTTGTCGAGTTCGCCGTACCTGGCCGGCAGGTCGATCAGCGCGCCGCCGAACAGGCCGTACGAGGCGATGCCCAGCGCCAGGTGCAACGGCAGCCATGGCGAGGCCGTCACGTGCAGCGGCGTGCCGGGGAACAGGATGGCCAGCATCACGGCGGCCGCGCCCAGCCAGGCGAGTGCACGCCGCACCTTGAGTTGGGGATACATGCGGCTTTCGACGGCGTAGACGGTGAGCACCAGCCAGGCCGTGACCGACAGCGCGGGCGCGAACCCGAAGCGCGGTTCGCTGCCGACGAGACCGTGGGCGAGTGCGGCGGCATGCAGCAGCCATGCGATCCCGAGCGTCCATTGGGTCGACTGGCGGCTGAATCTGGCGCCGGCGGCGGCGGCAAAACCGTAGGCAACCGCGGTGGCGATGCCCAGTGCCACGCCGAGCGGGGAGGGGATCGCTAAAATCATCGGCCGGAGTTTAGCGTCTCGCTCTTGCGTTCCCGGCGCCCGGCTTCAAGTTCTTTCCCGTCTCCCAGGCTTCTCATCCGGCCCGCACCGCAGCGGGCAGCAAGGCATCCCCCTCATGGCCACCGCCCTCACAGAAAAGTTCTCCCGCCTCGTCAAGACGATGAGCGGCCAGGCCCGCATCACCGAAAGCAACGTGCAGGACATGCTGCGCGAGGTGCGCATGGCGCTGCTGGAAGCCGACGTGGCGCTGCCCGTGGTGCGCGACTTCGTCGCCCGCGTGAAGGAAAAGGCGCTCGGCCAGGAAGTGCTGGGCTCGCTCAAGCCGGGCCAGGCGCTGGTCGGCATCGTCAACCGCGAACTCGCCGCCACCATGGGCGAGGGCATCTCGGACATCAACCTCGCGGCCCAGCCGCCGGCGGTGATCCTCATGGCAGGCCTGCAGGGCGCCGGCAAGACCACCACCACCGCCAAGCTGGCCAAGCACCTGATCGAGAAGCGCAAGAAGAAGGTGCTCACCGTGTCGGGCGACGTGTATCGCCCCGCCGCCATCGAGCAGCTCAAGACCGTCACCAGGCAGGCCGGCGCCGAGTGGTTCCCGAGCACGCCCGACCAGAAGCCGCTGGATATCGCGCGCGCCGCGCTCGACCACGCCAGGCGCCACTATTTCGACGTGCTGCTGGTCGACACGGCCGGCCGCCTGGCCATCGATGAAGTGCTGATGGCCGAAATCAAGCAGCTGCACGCCGCGCTCGATCCGGTCGAAACCCTGTTCGTGGTCGATGCCATGCAGGGCCAGGACGCGATCAACACCGCCAGGGCCTTCAAGGAAGCGCTGCCGCTCACCGGCATCATCCTGACCAAGACCGACGGCGATTCGCGCGGCGGCGCGGCGCTGTCGGTGCGCCAGGTGACGGGCGTGCCGATCAAGTTCGCGGGCGTGAGCGAGAAGATCGATGGCCTGGAAGTGTTCGACGCCGAGCGCCACGCGGGCCGCATCCTCGGCATGGGCGACATCGTCGCGCTGGTCGAGCAGGTCACGGCCGGCGTCGACGTGGCGGCGGCGCAGAAGCTCGCCGCCAAGGTCAAGAGCGGCGCGGGCTTCGACCTCAACGACTTCCTCGGCCAGCTGCAGCAGATGAAGCAGATGGGAGGCCTCTCCAGCCTCATGGACAAGCTGCCCACGCAGATGGCCGCCAAGGCCAGCGAGGCCGACCTGAGCCGTGCCGAGCGCGACATCCGCCGCAAGGAAGGCATCATCAACAGCATGACGCCGCTGGAGCGCCGCAAGCCCGAGCTGCTGAAGGCCACGCGCAAGCGCCGCATTGCCGCTGGTGCCGGCGTACAGGTCCAGGAAGTGAACCGCCTGCTCAACGAGTTCGAGCAGATGCAGGGCATGATGAAGAAGATGAAGGGCGGCGGCCTCATGAAGATGATGAAGCGCATGGGCGGCATGAAGGGCCTGGGCGGGATGGGCGGCCCTGGCGGCCCGAAGCTGCCGTTCTGAGCGGACGCCGCGCACCGCGCACACACATATATATAAGAAGGCCCGCCGGTATTCGCCGGCGGGCCTTCTGCTTTTCAGGTCTGCCTTTCAGCTTTGCACTTGGTAGACCGTCTCGTGCGCTTCCACCGGCGCCGGCAGCTCCCAGCGGTGCAGCATGCGCTCGATGCCCATGTTCGACAGCGTGGTGTCGCGCTCGCGGTTGCGGCGCATCAGCTCGGCGTGCGGCACTTCCAGGTACACCAGCTCGATGTGCGCGTGGTAGGCCCACAGCAGGTCGAGCGTCTTGGTGCGCATCTGCTGGCTCAGGTGCGTGGCGTTCCAGACGAAGCGCTCCTGCCTGCGAAGCAGCGCCTTCGCATGGTCGACCGCATGGTGCGCGGCGAGCCCGTCGTTCTCGCCGTGCTTCAGGCCGAGCTCGGCGCGGGCATCGTCGAAGGACACCACCGGCCAGCCCTTGCGATGCTGCGTCACCCAGTGGTTCTTGCCGCTGGCGGGCAGGCCGCACATCACCGTCACCTGTGAGCCGGCGTTCTGGAACAGCGGGTAGTCGGGGCTGGTGTCGGCGCCGCGGAAGTAGGCCAGGCGCGTGTGGGCGTCGGCCATCTTCCTCGGGCCGCTCCAGCAGCCTTCCTCCTGCGCCAGCTGCTCGAAGAGCGCGATGTCGGCCATGCTGTCGGCACGCTTTTCATAGTGGCGCCCCAGCATGTCGCAGCGCGCCACGCAGCACAGGTCAGGCAGGCTCAGCTCCCACGAGAGCTTGTGAACCAGCCACTCAGGCCGCACGCCCTTGCGCGAGGCGAAGGCATGGAACGGTACCTGGTGCACCGCGATGATCCGGCACACCGCCTCGCGCAGCGCGAAGGGCACGCGGGCCTTCCACATCAGCACGCGTACGTCGACCGAGCCCCGGCGCGAGTGGCCCGGCTGGCCGATGCGGCCGCTGGCTTCGTCGATCACCGTGGTGTCGGGCTTGGCGATGTCGTGCAGCAGGCAGGCCATGAACAGCACGAAGCGGCCGTCGGCATCGGCGCGGCGGTAGTGCTCGTCCTGCATCAGGGCGTCGAGCACCATGCGCGTGTGGATTCCGACGTTGCCTTCGGCGTGGTAGTACGGGTCTTGCGGCGTCTCTTCGAGGCGCAGCAGGGCTGGCAGCAGGTCGCAGCATTGCGCCCAGTCGGTGTCCTTGCCGGGCTCGGGCACCAGGGCGCGCAGATCGTCGAAGTTCATCGCTTCCTCCCCGCGGTTGTCGGCCCGGCCGGGTCGCGCAAGGTGCGCAGGCCCAGGTCCTGCCATGTCACCAGCGGCGTCGGCGCGTAGAGGTCCACGCCCGGCGCGAGCTGGTTGGGCAGCACCGGCCGGCGGCTGTGGTGCGAGCCCGAGTCGAGGATGGTCTGGACGAAATCCGGGCGCACCCACTTGTAGCGGCCCGTCACCCGGCCGTCCGACTCGGTCTTGAGGTACAGGCCCTCGGCGAGGTCGGAAAGGTCGGTCTGCTGCCGCACCAGGTCGAGCGGCTGGCCTTCCTGCACGACGGCAGCTTCGAAGGCGGCCTTCCAGTCCGCGCTGCGTGCCAGCGAGGGCCGCACCAGCGTCTGCAATGCCTTCGCGCTGCGTGGCGTTTCGCCTTCGTAGAGCACGGGCACCGGCAGCACCGGGCTTCCGGCGAGCAGCGCATGCCGCGCCGGCGTCGACAAAAAGCACTGCGCCTGCCGGTCGTAGAGATCGAACTCGAGGAAGAAGGCCGGCAGCCGGTCGTACCAGCAGCTGTGCTTGGCGAAGCACCACTCGCCGTACATCACGTAGCGGTCTTCGAGCCGCTCCAGCAGCGCCGCTTCATGCGCGGCAGCCCAGTGCTTGAACAGGTTGAACTGGCGCTCGCCCGCGCCGCCCGCGAGATAGTGGCCGCGCGACTGCAGCAGCAGATCGCCGGCCGAGGTGAACGACACGGCTGCATTGGCGCCATCGAGCTTTTCCTCGATGACGACGTGCATGCCTTGCAGTTCCGACAGCGGCGTCTGGCCGTCGTCGCTGTCCCCGGCCTGCAGCCGGGAGCCTTCCAGGTGCGCAGTACGCGGGTACTTGAGCAGCGGGATCGATGAAAGAGAAGAGGAGGAAAGAGGAAACACGTTGGTTCTCCGGATGCGAATCAGGAAAGACCGACAACGTGCGGGAGCGAAGCTGGGAGCTGGAAAGCGGGGAACGGATTGCGGTCAGCGGAAAGCGCAGCTTGGCGCCCGACATGACCGGCAATGAAGCGGCGTTGTCGGCGTCAGAGGGTGATGACGGCGAGACGGGGCACTTGGCGCTCCTGTGGATCGAAGAGATCCGTGGGTGGATGAAAAAGAAGTGCGCGATTCTAGCGATGCGCGCCATGAAAGAAGCCGGCGCAGTGGCCGGCTTCTTTCGGGGGCTGGGTTTCAGCTTCAGCGCATCAGGCTGCAGCCAGAGCCGCAGGGCGGGCGAGACGCAGCGCGTGCATCCATGCCCGGCGCAGCACGGCCGGCGAACGCGATTCCTCGGGAATCAGCAGGTAGCCGCGGTCGCGCAGCGTGGTGCCCAGCGCGATCTGGCTGGTCAGCACGGTCAGCGGGATCGCCAGCAGCAGCGGCAGGCCGACGGGCATGAGCCAGACCAGCGCGCTCGGGTCGATCATGGCGACGCCGACGGCCAGCATCGCGATCACCAGCGTCATGGGAGCCAGCTGCGAGGCAGCGACCTTCCACGGCACGGCGGCGGCTTCACGCGGGGGCGACTTCCAGTCGAGCTTGATGCCGGTGAGGGCGACCAGCACGAACAGCGAGTGGGCCAGCATGCGCACCGGCGCCTGCACGATGGCAAGGACGCTTTCCATCATCGAGCTCTTCACCAGGCCCCACGCACCGCCGTACTGGCGCTGCTCGCCGCGCATCAGCACGGCGGCGATGCCCAGCACGCGAGGCAGGAACAGCAGGCACAGGGTCCAGACCCAGAGGCCGGCCAGCTCGGCGGGCAGCACACCCCAGCTCGAAACCAGGCTCGAGCCGCTCAGCCAAAGGGCCGTGCCCAGCGTCAGGAACGCGAGCCACAGAGGGGCCGAGACGTAGGCCATGGTGCCGGTCACGAACATGGCGCGGTGAACTGAATGGATGCCGGGTTCGGCCATCAGGCGGGCGTTCTGCAGGTTGCCCTGGCACCAGCGGCGGTCGCGCTGCAGCTCGGCCAGCAGGTCCGGCGGTTGCTGTTCATAGCTGCCGACCAGGTCGGACACCAGCCACACGTGATAGCCGGCACGGCGCATCAGCGCGGCTTCGACGAAGTCGTGCGACATGATGCCGCCCGACATGCCGCCGGTGCCCTTGATCGGGGCCAGCGCGCAGTGCTTCATGAAGGGCTCGACGCGGATGATCGCGTTGTGGCCCCAGTAGTGCGATTCGCCCAGCTGCCAGAACTGCATGCCCAGCGTGAACAGGCGGCCGGTGACGCGCGAGGCGAACTGCTGTGCGCGGGCGTGGAGCGTGACGTGGCCGATGGCCTGCGTCGCGGTCTGGATGATGCCGGCGGTGGGGTTGGCTTCCATCAGCTTGACCATCGAGGTCAGGCAGTCGCCGCTCATCACCGAGTCGGCGTCGAGCACGACCATGTAGCGGTAGTCCTTGCCCCAGCGACGGCAGAAGTCGGCCACGTTGCCGGCCTTGCGGTGCGTGCGGCGGGTGCGCAGGCGGTAGTACACCTCGACCTGCGGCTGGTTCGGGTTGTTCGCGTGATTCTGGGCCAGCGCGGCGCGCAGGTCTTCCCAGGCGGCGCGCTCGGCGGCGGCGGTCTCGGGGTTGTAGCTGTCGGACAGCACGAACACGTCGAACTGCTTCGCGTGGCCGGTGGCCGCGACCGATTCGCAGGTGGCGCGCAGGCCGGCGAACACGGTGGCCACGTCCTCGTTGCAGATCGGCATGATGATCGCGGTGCGTGCCTCGGGGTTCATCGGGTGGTGGGCCACCTGCTTCGCCGAGAGGGAGTGCCTGTCGCCGCGCACGGAAACGTAGAAGCCCATGAGCGCGGTCACGAAGCCGGTGACGACCCAGCCCGAGAGCAGGCCGTACAGGCCGATCTGGCCGTATTCGAGCCAGAGGTTGTCGTAGTCGGGCTGCACGCTGGCGAAAAGCGAGGACGCGATCACGGTGCTCAACAGTGTGAGCATCATGAAGGCGAAGCGGCGGCGGGCCGCTGCGCGCTGCCAGGGCTGCTTCGCTTCGTTGGCGGGGTGAGCGCCGGCTTCGGCGTCACGGCCCGCGCCGAGCTTGACCAGCGCGGCTGTGCCGAGGCTGTTCCAGAAGCCGCGCCAGGGGCGGGGCGTCATGGAGCCGCGGTTGACCGGGGGGGCGGTGACCGAGTTGGGATGGCGTTCTTCGCGAACCGGGCTCCGGCGCGAGAAATCGGTATCGGCCAGCACATTCAGTTGGGAGAAGTCGTTCGGCTTCATGTGATTTACCAACGTTGCTTGTCGAGGGAAGGGGTGTCGCCAATGGCAGGAAGGCGCTTGAAGACACAGTCGGAAGAGGCGCCGCCGGCGCTTGCGAGCGCGGCCAGCGAATGGCCCGCGGCGCGGGGCCGCGAGGGGGAAAACTGCTTTTGACGCAGGCCGTCGCGCTGCTGGCGCAGTGCGAAAGATGGGCTGGTAAGTGCTGTCATGCCTGTACAGGGGCAAACCCTGTGCCAGGCTGGAAAAGCGCTTTCAGATCAATGACTTAGCGGCAATCTGATGCGTTTTTCGGGCCGGAGTGCCGCCAAAGGGCCTCCAAACCCTCGATTTTGTCGCCGAATCCCGACAAGCCTGGACTGGCGATGGGCCTAGCCCAATCAAATCAACGACTTAGCTGCGTCGCTACTCGGCGACAGGATCTGCGCCGCCAGCGACAGCGTCGGCCTTGAAGTGGCCCGGCGTGAGCTCGTGCTTCTGCAGAAGCCGGTAGAACTCGGTGCGGTTGCGGTCGGCCAGACGGGCCGCGTCGGCCACGTTGCCGTCCGTCAGTTTCAGCAGGCCGACGAGGTAGTCGCGCTCGAAGCGCTGCTTGGCCTCGGCGTAGGTCTGCACCTCCACCGTCGGCACGCGCAGCGCCCGCTGCACCAGCGCCAGCGGGATCAGCGGCGAGCTCGACAGCGCGCAGACCTGTTCCACCACGTTGTAGAGCTGTCGCACGTTGCCCGGCCAGGCGGCCATGGTCAGCGCCTTCAGCGCCTCGGGCGCGAAGCCCGAGAGCCGCTTGCCGTACTTGGCCGACAGCCGCTGCAGGAAGTGGTTGGCCAGCAGCGGAATGTCTTCGCGGCGTGCCGACAGCGGCGGCAGCGTGAGCGTCACCACGTTCAGCCTGTAGTACAGGTCCTCGCGGAACTGGCCCGCCTCCATTGCGGCGTCGAGGTCGCGGTGCGTGGCCGAGACGATGCGCACGTCGACCTGGATCGACTGGCTCGCGCCCAGCGGCCGCACCGCGCGCTCCTGCAGCACGCGCAGCAGCTTGACCTGCAGGGCGGGCGGCATGTCACCGATTTCATCGAGCAGCAGCGTGCCGCCGTCGGCCTGCTGGAACAGGCCCTTGTGATTCGCGTGGGCGTCGGTGAACGCGCCCTTCATGTGGCCGAAGAGTTCCGACTCGAGCAGCGCCTCGGGAATGGCGCCGCAGTTGACCGCCACGAAGGGCTTGTCGGCGCGCGCGCTGGCCTTGTGGATGGCGCGCGCCAGCATTTCCTTGCCGGCGCCCGAGTCGCCGCGCAGCAGCACCGAGGCGTCTGACTTGGCGACCATGCGCGCTTCGGCCAGCAGCTCGGCCATGCGGTTGCTGCGGCTCACGATCTCGGAGCGCCAGCTGTCGTCGCCGGCCTTGCTCGGCGTTGCGGCGGGGGCGCCGAGCGCCAGCGCCTGCGCGATCTTCTCGAGCAGCTCTCGCCCGTCGTAGGGCTTGGTGAGGTAGGTGAAGACGCCGCGCGCCGTGGCTTCCACCGCATCGGGAATGGTGCCGTGCGCGGTCAGCAGAATCACCGGCAGCGAGGGATGACGCTTGCGGATCTCGTCGAAGAGCTGCAGGCCGTCGCGCCCGGGCAGGCGCACGTCGCTCAGCACCAGTTGCGGATGCTCGATTTCGAGCTGCGTGAGCGCTGTCTCGGCCGAGGTGACGGCCGTGACCTGGTAGCCCGCCGAGCTCAGCCGCATCGAGAGCAGCCGCAGCATGTCCGGGTCGTCGTCGACCACGAGGAGGCGGGCGCCAGTAGTGCTCATTGATTGGGCTTGCTTGCGTTGGGCGGCGCGGCGGGCACGGCCGACGCCGGGTTGTTGTTGGGCCGCGCGAAGCTGCGCTCGATGGCGCGCAGGGCTTCGATGCGGTCGTTCAGCTGGTCGATGCGGCGCTGGCTGTCGCGCAGCTGCTGCACCTGCTTGTCGCGGTCGTCTTCCACGCGGCGCTGCTCCACGTAACGGGCGGCGAGCGCGCGCGCCAGCGGCTGCAGCGCCTGCGCCTCGGGCGCGGGGTTGGCGATCACCCGCTGCAGCAGGCCCAGCGCGCGCGCCAGGTCGGCCGGCACGCGGGTCTGCGAGAGCAGCAGCGCCAGCTGCATCTGCGCGGTGGGCGAATCGCCGGGGTCGCCCACGCGGGCGATCTCGGCGTTCAGGTCGGCGCCGTTGAGCGGGCGCACCTTGTCGGCGTACGAAAGCATCGAGGCCACCGGCCCCTGCAACATCGTCGTGAACAGCGAGGAGGCGGGCTGCGTGGCCGGCGCCTTGGGTTCGGCCTCCACCGGCATCACGCGCGGCACGACCGGCGGCGGCGGCAGCGCATCGGCCTCCGCGGGCGGCTTGGGCTGCGAGGCGCAGGCGGCCAGCAGCAGGACGAAAGGCACGGTCATCGCCCCGGCGAAGGAGGAACGGCGGACGAACGGAAAAGACATGGGTCGAAGAAGGACGCGAGGCGTTCGGACGGTTTTTTCTGGAAAGGGGATGCGGGGTGGTCAGGCCGTGCGCGGCAGCTCGATGCGGAAGTGGGCACCGGGACCGCCGGGCTGCAGTGTGATGCGGCCCCCGTGGGCTGCAATGTACTCCTGCACGATGGAAAGGCCGATGCCCGTACCCTTGACCGTGTGCTCGGGCTGGCGCTCGCCGCGGAAGAAGGGTTCGAATATCCGGTCCCGGTCGCCCTCGGCGATGCCCGGCCCGGCGTCGTTCACGTCGATGTGCACCGCCTCCGGCGTGCCCGACACGGCCAGCGTGATGACACCTCCCGTTACCGAAAAGCGGATGGCGTTGCTCAACAGGTTGGCGATGGCGGTGCCGAGCTTGGCGCGGTCGACCGTGACGGTGACCGCCTCGCCCTCGGCGCGCACGCGCAGGCCGTGCGACTGCCACTGCAGGCGCTGGGCCTCGATCTGCTCTTCGATCAGCGGCAGCAGCTCGGTACGCTCGCGGCGCAGTTCGCGCGCTTCGAAGGCGGCGGCATTGAAGCGCAGCAGCGCCTCGATCTGGCCCTGCAGCGCCACCGTGTTCTGGTTGAGGATCTGCGCGACTTCGAGCTGCGCCGGGTTCAGCGGCCCGGTCACGCCGTCTTCGAGCAGCGACACGCCCTCGCGCAGGGCGGCCAGCGGCGTCTTCAGCTCGTGCGACACGTGGCGCAGGAAGCGGGCCTTGTCGGCGTCGAGCTCGGTCAGGCGCAGCCGCAGCCATTCGAGCTGCTGCGACACGCGCCGCACGTCGGCCGGGCCTCGGATGTCGATGGGCTCGTCGAGCCGGTTCTGGCCGAGGCCGACGATGGCCTGCTCCAGCCGCTTGAACGGGCGCGCCAGCCAGATGCCGAAGGCCAGCGCCAGCACCACGGCCAGCACGCTGGCGGCCACCACTTCGCGCATCAGCCGGCGGCGCGCGTTCTCGATGCGCCTGGCCAGCGCGTCGTTCTGCGTCTCGATGAGGAACTGCGCCTGCTGCGCGATGTTGGTGTTGAGCGCGTCGAGCTCGCGGAACTGCATCGCCATCGTGCTCTCGCGGGTGAGCGCGCTGTCGGCGCTGCCGCTCATGAGGCCCTCGATCACGCCGAGCTGCGTTCGCCACATCTCGATGCCGGCGGGCGGCAGGCCGTTCTTCTCCAGGCGCTCGAGCACCTGGTGCGCCTCGCGCGCCGCTTCGTCGAAGCGGCGGCGCAGCACCGCATCGTTGAGCACCAGCGACTGGCGCCCCGCGCGCTCCATCGCCGCGCTGCGCTCGGCCAGCGACTGGGAGGCGCCCGACAGGCGCAGCGCGCGCGCGGCCGCGTCGCGGCTCTGTGTCATGAGCGCGTCGTACTGCAGCACCGAGCGCAGCGCCACGCCGACCAGCAGCGCGGTGATGAGCAGGAAGGCGAAAAGCAGGAGCTGCTGGAACGAGCCCCGGATGGATGGCCGCTTCGCCATCAGTGGTGCGCGAGCGCCATCGGCGATTCGTTGGTCACGACTTCGCCGCGCAGCGTGTAGGCGAGCGAGCGCGTGATGCGCAGGTCGGTCATCTGCCCGACAAGCCGTGCGTCTCCCTCGAAGTTGACGACGCGGTTGCAGGCAGTGCGGCCCATGAGCTCGTTCGCGTCCTTGCGCGAGGCGCCTTCCACCAGCACGCGCTGCGTGGTGCCCACCAGCGCCTGGCCGAAGCGCTTGACGTTGGCGTCGATCACGGACTGCAGCGTGTGCAGGCGCGCGAGCTTCACCTCGTGCGGCGTGTCGTCGTGCAGCGCGGCGGCGGGCGTGCCGGGGCGCGGGCTGAAGATGAAGCTGAAGCTGGCGTCGAACCGGCAGTCGTCGATCAGCTTCATCATCTTGTTGAAGTCGTCGTCGGTCTCGCCGGGGAAGCCGACGATGAAGTCGCTGCTCAGGGCAAGTTCTGGCCGGATGGCGCGCAGCTTGCGCACCGTGCTCTTGTATTCCATGGCGGTGTAGCCGCGCTTCATCGCCATCAGGATGCGGTCGCTGCCGTGCTGCACCGGCAGGTGCAGGTGGCTCACCAACTGCGGCACCTTGGCGTAGGCCTCGATGAGGCGCGGCGTGAACTCGTTGGGGTGGCTGGTGGTGTAGCGGATGCGCTCGATGCCGGGGATCTCGGCGACGTATTCGATGAGCAGCGCGAAGTCGGCAATTTCGGCGGTGTCGCCCATCCTGCCGCGGTAGGCATTCACGTTCTGGCCCAGCAGCGTGATCTCGCGCACGCCCTGGTCGGCCAGGCCGGCGATCTCGACCAGCACGTCGTCGAGCGGGCGGTTCACTTCCTCGCCGCGGGTGTAGGGCACCACGCAGTAGCTGCAGTACTTGGAGCAGCCCTCCATGATCGACACGAAGGCAGTGGCGCCTTCCACCCGCGCGGGCGGCAGGTGGTCGAACTTCTCGATCTCGGGAAAGCTGATGTCCACCTGCGGGCGGTCCAGCCGCTCGCGGTCGTTCAGCATCTCGGGCAGGCGGTGCAGGGTCTGCGGGCCGAACACGATGTCGACGTAGGGCGCGCGCGCGATGATGGCCTGGCCCTCCTGGCTGGCCACGCAGCCGCCCACGCCGATCTTCACGCCCTTGGCCTTCAGGTGCTTCACCCGGCCGAGGTCGGAGAACACCTTCTCCTGGGCCTTCTCGCGTACCGAGCAGGTGTTGAACAGGATGAGGTCGGCCTCGTCGACGTTCTGGGTGGGCTCGTAGCCCTGGGCGGCGTTGAGCACGTCGGCCATCTTGTCCGAGTCGTACTCGTTCATCTGGCAGCCGAAGGTCTTGATGAATACTTTTTTCATGGGGAGCTCTCTCTCGTGGCCCTGTCCGAAGGGAAGGGCTCGGCGGCAGGGCGCGCGAAAGGCCGCGGCGCCGGCCGTCTTATTGCTTGCTTACTGCGTGTTGAGGGTGTCGTTCGAGGTGAACGGCCAGACGTTCAGGAACGGCTTGTCCAGCGATTCGCGGCTGGCGGTGGCTTCGTCCGGCGTGAGTATCCAGACCTCGCGCAGCAGCCCGGCAGCGTCGCGCGTGTAGTTGACGAGGTATTTCTGGCCGACGATGGCGCCAGGCATCACCAGCATGTTCTGGCCGCTGCGGATGCGGGCGCCGGCGCCCAGGCGGTCGGGCTTGCCGTCGAGCTCGACGTCGGGCGCACTGGTCACCATGAACTTGCCGCGCAGGGCGCCGACCGGGAAGACGCGGCCGCCTACCAGCGACTCGTTCTGGGTCTGGGGGCGGGGGACTTCGTCCTGCGCGCTGGCGGCCGCCGGGAAAAGGCCTGCAGCAGCAATGGCTGCTGTGCAAAGCGCTATGGAAGTGAGAGCATTCGTGGGTTTTTTCTTGCAGCGGTTCATGGGGTTCATCCAGAGGCTGTGGACCGGCGATTTTAGCGATGGGCCCCTGTGCGCCCGTGCCGGCCGCAGCGGGTAGTGCGACTTTCGGTTGACCTGCTTTACATTTCTTTACGGGCCCCGTGATCACCAGGAGTCGGCCGCTGATCCAATAGCCATGTCAGCCCAAAGTGCACAAGAACCCATGAAGAAAAATGTCGCCGTCGCCCTCGGGGGCGTGTTGATCGTAGCCGTCGCGCTCGGGTGGTGGAGCATGTCAGCAGACAAGTCCGCTGCCCGGAATGCCAAGGCCCCGAGCGCCAAGGGCGGCGCGGTGGCTGGCGGCGGCGTGCCGGCGCTGGTGACGCTGGCCACGGCGAAGAAGCAGGACGTGCCCGTGACCGTGCAGGTCAACGGCAGCGTGGTGTCCCTCAACAGCGTCGACCTGCGCCCGCAGGTGACCAACACGGTGAGCGCGGTGCACGTGAAGGAAGGCCAGTTCGTCAAGGCCGGCCAGCTGCTCTTCTCGCTCGACGACCGCAACGACCAGGCCAACCTCGCACGCGCGAGGGCGCAGCAGCAGAAGGACGAAGCCACGCTGGCCGACCTCGAGCGCCAGTACAGGCGCAGCCAGGAGCTGGTGGCGCAGAACTTCATCGCCAAGAGCGCGGCCGACGCCACGCTCTCTCAGCTCGAGGCGCAGCGCGCAGCCGTGGCGGCCGATCGCGCGGCCGTGCAATCGGCGCAGGTGGCGCTGGGCTATGCCACGCTGCGCGCGCCCATCGCGGGACGCATCGGCGCGGTCAACATCTACCCGGGCACGCTGGTGCAGCCGACGCTGTCGCTGGTGACCGTCACCCAGCTCGACCCGATCGCCGTGAGCTTCCCCGTGCCCGAGGGCAACCTGCAGGATTTGCTGGAGGCCGCGCGCTCGCGCTCCAAGGTCGAGGCCGTCGTCCCCGGACGCGGGGAGCCGCTGACCGGCACGCTCGATTTCGTCGACAACACCGTCGATCCGCAGATCGGCACGGTGCGCGCCAAGGCCGTGTTCGCCAACGCCGACCAGAGCCTCTGGCCGGGGCAGTTCGTGGGCACGCGCATCACGGTGCGCATGCTCAACGGCGTGACGGTGGTACCGGCCGCGGCGCTGATGATGCTGTCCGATGGCGCCTCGCTCTACGTCGTCGACGAGGCCAAGACCGCCACGCGCCGCAAGGTGAAGGCGCTGCACACCTTCGGCACACAGGTGGCCGTGAGCGGCGTCGAGCCCGGCGAGCAGGTGGTGATCGAGGGCAGCCAGAACGTGCGCCCGGGCGGCAAGGTGCGCGTGCACGAGAAGGCGCCGGGTGCGCCAGGCGCGCCTTCCAACGGAACGACGGGCGTCACGCCCGGCAGCGCCGCGTCTTCCGACGGCACCGACGCCAAGCCGCCACGCCGGGAACGCGCATGAGCCGCCGGGCCGCTCCCAAGGCGAATACCGCAGCGCGAAGCGCGGAGGTCGACCGATGAATATCTCGGAGCTCTGCATCCGCCGTCCGGCGATGACGGTGCTGCTGTCCGCCGCCGTGGTGGTCATCGGCATCTTCGCGTACTTCAGCATCCCCGTCGCCGCGCTGCCCAGTTACAACACGCCGGTCATCAACGTCAACGCGCAGCTGCCGGGGGCGAGCCCCGACACCATGGCGTCTTCTGTGGCGCTGCCGCTGGAAAAGCAGTTTTCGACCATCCCGGGCCTGCAGACCATCAGCTCGGTGAACACGCAGGGCGTGACCTCGCTCACGCTCGAGTTCGTGAGCAGCCGCGACATCGACGCCGCCGCCGTCGACGTGCAGGCTGCGCTGCTGCGCGCACAGCGCCAGCTGCCGCAGGAGCTGACGCAGCTGCCCTCGTACCGCAAGGTGAATCCGGCGGACGCGCCGGTGCTCTTCATCGCGCTGATCTCTCCGTCGATGAACCCGTCGGAGCTCAACGACTACGCCGAGAACCTGATCTCGCCCACGCTCTCGACCATCGACGGCGTGGCGCAGGTGGGCGTGTACGGCCGCAAGGCCTTCGCGGTGCGCATCAAGGCCAATGCCGACCTGCTCAACGCGCGCAACATCACGCTCGACGAACTGGCCAGGGCGGTGAACTCGGCCAACGCCAATACGCCGGTGGGCGTGCTCGACGGTCCGCGCCAGACACTCACCATCCAGGCCAACCGCCAGCTCATGAAGGCGGCCGACTTCGCCAAGCTCATCGTCGGCCAGCGCAACGGCTCGCCGGTGCGGCTGGACGAAGTCGCCACCATTGAAGACAGCTTCGAGTCGGTGAAGACCGCCAGCAGCTTCAACGGGCAGGCCTCGATCTCGCTGGCCGTGCAGCGCCAGCCCAACGCCAATACCGTGCAGGTGGTCGACGCAGTGCGCGCGCTCATTCCTCGCTTCAAGGCGGAGCTGCCGCAATCGGTCGAGATCCACATGGTGAACGACCGCTCCATTTCCATCCGCGAGGCGGTGCACGATGTGCAGCTCACGCTGCTGGGCACCATCGCGCTGGTGGTGCTGGTGATCTTCCTGTTCCTGCACCGTCTGGTGGCCACGCTGATCCCGGCCGCGACCATCCCCATCTCGCTGATCGGCGCGGTGGCGCTGCTCTACGCCTTCGGCTACAGCCTGGACAACATCTCGCTGCTGGGCATCACGCTCGCGGTGGGCCTGGTGGTGGACGACGCCATCGTGGTGCTCGAGAACATCATGCGCTACGTCGAGAAGGGCATGGACCCGTTCGCCGCGGCGCTGCGCGGCGCGCGCGAGGTGGGCTTCACCATCGTGTCGATCTCCATCTCCCTGGTGGCCGTGTTCATCCCGATCTTCTTCATGCCGGGCGTGATCGGCCTGCTGTTCCATGAGTTCGCGGTGGTGGTGGCGCTGGCGGTGCTGGTGTCCGCCGTGGTGTCGCTCACGCTGGTGCCGATGCTCGCGAGCCGGCTGCTCAAGCAGGTGCCGCGCCGCCCGGGCGCGCTCGACCACGAGGAAGAGCACCCCGAGCCCGGCACCGCCATCGGCCGTGCCTTCGAGCGCGGCTACCGCGCGGTGCACGCCGGCTACATGCGCACGCTCGACTGGACCCTGGCGCACCGCAAGGTCATGCTGCTGGCGGCGGCGCTGACCTTCGTCGTTACCGGCTGGCTGTTCGCCACCATCCCGAAGGGCTTCTTCCCCGAGGAAGACATCGGCCAGATCCAGATCACGACCGAGGCCGCCGAAGACATCTCCTTCACCGCCATGAAGGCGCTGCRGGACCGCGTGGCCGCCGCGCTGCAGGACGACCCGAGCGTCGCCTACGTGAGTTCATTCGTCGGCGTGGGCGGGCCGACCGCCACGCAGAACTCCGGCCGCCTGTTCGCCGTGCTCAAGCCGCGCAGCGAGCGCCCGCAGATGTCGAAGGTGCTCGAATCGCTGCGCCAGCGCTTCCGTGAAATTCCGGGCATCGCCGTCTACATGCAGCCGGTGCAGAACCTGCGCCTGGGCGGGCGCCAGAGCAAGGCACGCTTCCAGTACACGCTGCAGAGCGTCAACGCGGGCGAGATGGTGCCCTGGGCCACTCGCCTGATGGAGCGCATGCGCGCCGACCCCGACTTCCGCGACGTGACCAGCGACTCGCAGAACCGCGGCCTGCAGGCCACGCTCGACATCGACCGCGACAAGGCCGGTGTGCTCGGCGTGGCGGTGGGCGACCTGCGCACCGCGCTCTACAACGCCTACGGCGACCGCCAGATCGGCAGCATCTACGGCGCGAGCAATACCTACCAGGTGATCCTCTCGGCCGCCGACAACGACCGCCAGTTCGAGGAAGACGTCTCGCGCCTGTCGGTGCGCAGCACCACCGGCAAGCTGGTGCCGCTGTCGGCCTTCGCGACCGTCAAGCGCACCGTGGGGCCGACGGCGGTGAATCACCAGGGCCAGCTGCAGGCGGTGACGGTGTCGTTCAACCTCGCGCCCGACGTGCCGCTGGGCAACGCGACCGCGAAGATCGACCGCTTCAAGGACGAGCTGAAGATGCCGCCGTCGATCATCACCACCTACGGCGGCGACGCGGCGGTGTTCCAGAGCTCGCAGTCCAGCCAGGCCGTGCTGCTGGTGCTGGCGGTGCTGGTCATCTATGTGCTGCTGGGCGTGCTCTACGAGAGCTACATTCACCCGATCACCATCCTGGCGGGCCTGCCCTCGGCCGCGGTGGGCGCGCTGATCTCGCTGAAGCTCTTCGGCTTCGACCTCACGCTCATTGCCACCATCGGCATCCTGCTCTTGATCGGCATCGTGAAGAAGAACGCGATCATGATGATCGACTTCGCCCTGGAGGCCCAGCGCACCGATGGCATGAAGCCGGTGGATGCGATCCGCGAAGCCTGCCGCCTGCGTTTCCGCCCGATCCTGATGACCACGCTGGCCGCGCTCATGGGCGCGCTGCCTCTGGCGCTGGGCCTTGGCGCCGGCGCCGAACTGCGCCAGCCGCTGGGCGTGGCGGTGGTGGGCGGCCTGATCTTCTCGCAGGTGATCACGCTGTACATCACGCCCGCGATCTACCTCGCGCTGGACCGCTACAGCGGTACGGGGCCGATGGTCGACCTGCCGGGCGAGGCGCAGGCCGAGGCCTCGCACTCGCAGGGCTCCCAGCACTCGCACGCCTGAAGCCGGGGCCGGGCGCTGGCTCCGGGCTCGCGCCTTCTCAGGTTCTCAGGTTCTCAGGTCGTGGTTTCGTCCAGCGCGCCGTCCACCAGGTGCGCGGTGTCGCTCCAGCCCACGAGGCTGAAGCCTCCAGATGTCCACAGCATGCGGTTGATGGCAGCGTTGCCGAGCTGCCAGGTGCGCGGCGCCTGCAGTTCCTGGCGGGTGGCGGCGCGGTAGAGCACGTCCATCACGCCGCCGTGCGCGACCAGCACCACCAGCTCGCCGGGGTGGCGCGCCGCCAGTTCGGCGGCCACGCCGGTCACGCGGTCGCGGAAGGTCAGCAGGCTTTCGCCGCCCTCGGGCTCGAATTCGGGATCGCGCTCGCGCCAGAGCTTGGCCTGCACCGGCAGAGTGGCCTCGATCTCCGCGAAGCTCATGCCCTCGAAGGTTCCGAAGGCCCGTTCGCGCAGGCGCGGTTCGGGCTGCACGGCCAGACCGTGGGGTTCGGCGATGGCCTGGGCGGTCTGCCAGGCGCGCGACAGGTCGCTGGCATAGACGACGCCGATGGGCTCTTCGGCCAGCGCCGCGCCCGCGCGCCGCGCCTGCCAGATGCCGGTGGCGTTGAGCCCGATGTCGAGCTGGCCCTGGATGCGGGTGTCGACGTTCCAGGCGGTCTCGCCGTGGCGCACGGCGATCAGGCGGGTGGGTTCTTCCATCCGGGGAATTCTAGAAGGCGCTACTTGTGGCTATTTCTTGGCCTGCTGCCCCGTCGGCAGCTCGATGTTGACCCGGCGCTCGCCCTGCGGCGGGTTCGGAAAACCCTGCAGCGCGGCCTGGAACATCACCGGCAGGATCGCCGCGCTCGAGGTGTAGGGGCCGTCGTTGCGCGCACGGGTCTCGTAGACCACGCGATTGGTGCCCGCCTCGCGCAGCACGATGCTCACTTCGCGCTCGTACCAGGGGTTGGCCGGCGGCGCGAACACCGGGCCGCCATACCAGCCGCCGCCGTACCAGCGCCGGCCGTAGTAACCATAGCCGCCGTAGCCGTAGCCCCAGGGGCCGTTGTAGAGCCACGGGTCAGCCCAGGGCGAGAGGCCGGCCGTCACGCGCGCGCCGATCTGCGCGGTGTATTGGGGTTTGGTGTCGTCGCGGCGCAGGCCGACCTGGTCTAGCGCCGCGCCGGCCATGGCTTCGAGCGACTCCTGCCGTGCGCCATCGGCCTGCTGCGAGGGCAGGCGGTCGAAGCGGTAGGTGGCGCCAGGCGCGATGGCGCCGGGGGAGGAGAAGCTCTTCACGTCGCTGTCGACCACCCAGGAGGTGGCGCAGCCCGTCAGGCTGGCGGCGAGAAGAAGAGCCGGGATCGCGGTTTTCATGAGGGTCTCCGGGCAGTGGGTGCCCCAAATTCCCCTAGGTTGCCCGTTCAACCCTGGACGATGCGCAGGGCGGCAGGTGCCTGGGAGAGCAGATCGAAGGAAGGCGGATCGAAGGCCTTGTCGCCCTCGTCGTCCGCCACGCCGGTCGCCTTCAGACCCTTGAAGTCGTGCCGCGTTCCGTCGAGCAGGTGCGAAGGCACCACGTTCTGCAGCGCGGTGAACATGTTCTCCACGCGGCCGGGATACTTCCTGTCCCATTCGCGCAGCATCTCGCCCACCTGCTTGCGCTGCAGGTTCTCCTGGCTGCCGCACAGCGTGCAGGGAATGATCGGGAACTCGCGGTGCTGGGCCCAGCGGATGGTGTCCTTCTCGGACACGTAGGCCAGCGGGCGGATCACGACGTGCCTGCCGTCGTCGCTCACCAGCTTGGGCGGCATGCTCTTGAGCTTGCCGGCGAAGAACATGTTGAGGAAGAAGGTCTGCAGCATGTCGTCGCGGTGGTGGCCCAGCGCGACCTTGGTGGCGCCCAGCTCGTCGGCCACGCGGTAGAGAATGCCGCGGCGCAGCCGGCTGCACAGGCCGCAGGTGGTCTTGCCCTCGGGAATCACGCGCTTGACGATGCTGTAGGTGTCCTGGTTCTCGATGTGGAAGTCCACGCCCAGCTCGCTCAGGTACCTGGGCAGCACCTCCTCGGGAAAGCCGGGCTGCTTCTGGTCGAGGTTGACCGCGACGATGTCGAAATGGATCGGCGCGCGCGCCTTCAGCTTCAGCAGGATGTCGAGCAGCGCATAGCTGTCCTTGCCGCCCGAGACGCACACCATGACCTTGTCGCCCTCTTCGATCATGTTGTAGTCGACGATGGCCTTGCCGACCTCGCGGCACAGCCGCTTCTCGAGCTTGTGCGTCTCGCGCTCGATCTTCATGGAATTGGCGGCAGGGGAGGCGGTGGCGTCGGCGGCGGCGGGCGCCTCGTCGATCCAGACGGCGTTCATGGGCAGGCTGCTTCGGGGAGTCGGGGGAAGGGGGTGATTGTCCCCGATCCCCATTTCACCCGCCATCCCGCCCGTTTACGCCCCGCCTGCAGCCAGCGGCGATTCCGGAAAGGCCTGCCGCATCGCCTCCACGAAGAGCCGCAGCCTGGCCGGATAGAAGCGCGCGTACGGATACACGATGTAGACCGGCGCGGGCGTCCCGCGCCACTGCGGCGCCAGGTGCACCAGCCGGCCCGCCTGCAGCTCCTCGGTCAGCATCCAGGCCGAGGACACCCCGACGCCCACGCCCAGCACCGCCGCGCTGCGCAGGGCGTAGAGGCTGTCGGTGATCATGCGCGGGCGTATCGGCACCCGGTACACCTCGCCCGTGCCTTCATGCCTGAACACGACTTCGGTCCGGTAGAAATTGCGCGCGGCCAGCCAGGGCAGGGCTTCGAGCTCGCGGGGATGCGCCGGCGGTGGCGAGCCCGCGCCGAAAAGCGACGGCGCCCCCACGGCGATGCGCGGCACCTCGAAGAGCCGGATCGCCACGGCATTGGGGTCCGTCACCTCGCCGACGCGGATCGCGCAGTCCACGCCCTCGGCGATGAAGTCGGGTGTCTCGTCGTGCGGGCTGTCGTGCAGCAGCCATTCGACCGTCACCTGCGGATGGCGCCGCAGGTAGGCCGCCAGCGGGCCGACCAGCAACTGCTGGCCGAAGGCATGCGGCGCCACCACGCGCAGCCGGCCCTCGGGCTGGTCGCCCACGCCGCGCAGCTCGGCCTCGAAGGCGCTCCAGCTCAGGATCAGCTCCCTGGCGCGGTCGAAGCAGCGCTCGCCGTCCTCGGTGAGCTTCATTGCGTGGGTGGAGCGCTGCAGCAGCCGCACGCCCAGCGAGCGTTCGAGCGCCTGCAGGCGGCGGCTTACGGTGGGCTGGGTGGTGCCCATCCGGGCCGCGGCGGCCGACAGGCTGCCGGCCTCGACGATGCGCACGAAGGTCTGCATCAGCTCGATGCGGTCGGCCGAGGGCGGTGGTGCAAGAGGCGCTGTCATGCGTCAAGCGTATATCAATTGTTCGATGCCCAAGGCTACCTTCGGAGTAAGTTGTCCCGCAAACTCCGGCCCTGACTTCTCGAATCCAAGGGTTTACACCATGTCTTCCATTCAAAAAACGCATGAAAAGCTGCCAGGCTCGCTGATCCTGCTGCTGGCCGCCAGTGCCGGCTTCGGCGTGGCCGCGCTGTACTACAGCCAGCCCATGCTGGGGGTGCTGGGCCCCGACATCGGCGCCTCGGCGCGTTCGGTGGGTTTCGTGCCCACGCTCACTCAGCTCGGCTATGCGCTGGGCATCCTGCTGCTCGCGCCGCTGGGCGACCGCTTCGACCGGCGCCGCATCATCCTCGCCAAGGCCTCGGTGCTGGTGCTCGCGCTGCTGGGCGCGGCGTTCTCGCCCTCGGTCGCGCCGCTGCTGGTGGCCAGCCTCGTCATCGGCCTGGCGGCGACGCTGGCGCAGGATGTGGTGCCGGCGGCCGCCACGCTGGCGCCCGAGGCGCACCGCGGCCGGATCGTCGGCACGGTGATGACCGGGCTGCTGCTGGGCATCCTGCTGTCGCGCGTGCTCGCCGGCTWCGTGGCCGAGCACTTCGGCTGGCGCGCGATGTTCTTCGTCGCGGCCGCGAGCATTGCGTTCATCGGCGTGGCGGCGGCGCGCGGCCTGCCGCGCCTGCGCCCGACAACGCACCTGGGCTACGGCGCCTTGCTGGGCTCGCTGGCCGGGCTGTGGAAGCGCCATGGCGCGCTGCGCCGCGCCGCCTTCGCGCAGGCTCTTCTGTCGGTGGGCTTCAGCGCCTTCTGGTCGACGCTGGCCGTGATGCTCCACGGCGCGCCCTTCCACCTGGGCAGCGCCGCCGCCGGCGCCTTCGGGCTCGCCGGCGCGGCGGGTGCGCTGGCCGCGCCCATCGCCGGGCGCCTCGCGGACCGTCGCGGCCCCGAGCTGGTGATCCGCATGGGCGCCGCGCTGGTCGCCGTCTCGTTCGCCGCGATGCTGTTCGCACCGCTGCTGGCGACGCCCGCTGCCCGGCTGGGGCTGATCGTGGTTGCCGCCATCGGCTTCGACTTCGGCCTGCAGGCCGCGCTGATCGCGCACCAGACTGTGGTCTACGGCATCGACCCCGGCGCGCGCAGCCGGCTCAACGCGGTGTTCTTCACGGGCGTGTTCGTCGGCATGGCGACGGGCTCGGCGCTGGGTGCCCTGGTGCTGGCGCAGTGGGGATGGTCCGGCGTGGCGGCGATGGCCTCGGTGTCGGCGCTCGGCGCGCTGGCAGTGCGCATGTGGCCGGCCGGCTCGAAGAAGAAGGCTGCCGTGGCCTGTGGCTCGGCGGCCTGAGGAAGTTCAGCGTTCGAGCTGCTTCACCACTGCCCGGCTTCCATGCGGATCGCCACTTCGCAGTCGTCGAAGATCTCCAGCTTGGCGATCTTCACGCGCACGCCCAGCACGCCGGGCAGCTGCAGCAGCCGCTGCGCCAGCTTGCCGATCAGGCTTTCGAGCAGGTTGACGTGCTCGGCGGTGCACTCGTCGATGATGATGCGGCGCACCTTGCGGTAGTCGAGCACGTGGAAGATGTCGTCGTCCTGAGGCAGCAGCGGCTGGGGGCCGAGGTTGAGTTCGGCGTCGACCAGGATCGGCTGGGGCGCCTTCTTCTCCTGCTCGAGGATGCCCAGGTTGGCGTCGAAGCGCAGGCCCTGGAGGGTGAGTGTCTGGTGGCCGTGCGAGGGTGTGGACATGATGGATGGGCTCACATGAGCGAGAAATCGCGCTCGAATTTCATCAGGTGCTGGCCGCCGTCCACCAGCAGCGTGGTGCCGGTGATCGAGCGGTTCTCCAGCGCGAACTTCACCGTGGCGGCCACGTCGTCAGGTGTGGACGAGCGGCCCAGCGGCGAGAGCTTGTGCAACTGGGCGAACTTGTCGTCGTCCAGCATGTGGCTCGCCAGCGTGAGGCCGGGTGCCACGCCCACCACGCGCACGCGCGGCGCAAGGGCCAGCGCCAGCATGGGCGTCGCGGCTTCGAGCGCGGCCTTCGACAGCGTGTAGCTCAGGAAATCGGGGTTCGGGTTCCAGAGCTTCTGGTCGAGCAGGTGGACGACGGCGCCGTGGGCATCGCGCGCGGCCAGGTGCTCGTGCAGCGCATTCGCCAGCAGGATGGCCGCACCGGTGTTGCTGCGCGCATGGCGCTCCATGAGCGCATAGCTGAAGGTGGAAGCCTCGTCGTGCTCGAAGAGGGCGGCGCTGTGCACCACCGCGTCGACGCTGCGAAAGCGCGCCACCACGCGGGGCAGCAGCGCGCGCGTGGCCTGTTCGTCGTCGAGGTCGGCCGAGAACAGGGCCGAGTCGCCCGAAAGAGCCGCGCAGTCGGCCACCGTCTGCTCGGCCTCGGCGCGCGAGTTCCGGTAGTGCACCGCCACCTGCCAGCCGCCCGCGGCCAGCGCCAGCGCGATCTCGCGGCCGAGCCGGCGGCCCGCGCCCGTGACGAGGACCGTGCGGGGGGAGTTGGATGCGGGGGAGGCGGGGCTCATGCGGGGAGAGGGAGAATGGCGCTGTGACGACAAAGACGACCCCCGGCAGTTTACCCACCGCCCTCGACCACCTCATCGCGCGTTCCGTCGAGCGTGCGGGCGGCTGGATAGGCTTCGACCGCTTCATGGCCCTCGCGCTGTACGCGCCCGGCCTCGGCTACTACGCCAACACGCTGGCCAAGTTCGGCCACATGCCCTCTTCGGGCAGCGACTTCGTGACCGCGCCCGAACTGACACCCATGTTCGGCCAGACCCTTGCGGTACAGGTGGCCGAGGCGCTGGAAAAGACAGGAACCGCCACCGTGTGGGAGTTCGGCGCCGGATCGGGCGCTCTGGCGGTACAGCTGCTGCATGCGCTCGATGACATGGGGCGTACCGACGTGCGCTACCGCATCATCGACCTGTCAGGCACCTTGCGCGAGCGGCAGCAGCAGGCGCTCGCCGGCCATGCGGGGCGCGTCGAATGGCTCGACGAACTGCCCGAATCGATGGAAGGGGTTGTGGTCGGCAACGAAGTGCTCGATGCGATGCCGGTGCAGTTGCTGGCGCGTGTGCGTGGCAGGTGGTTCGAGCGGGGCGTGGTGCGCAACGCTGCTGGCGACGGGTGGGCTTGGGCCGACCGCGAGACCGAATCGCGGCCGCCGGTGGAGGTGCCTGGGGAGCATGATTACCTCACGGAGATCCACCCGCAGGCCAGGGCCTTCGTCGCGACGCTGGCCGATCGGTTGAAGAAGGGGGCTGCATTCTTCATCGACTACGGGTTTCCGGAGGCCGAGTACTACCACCCGCAAAGGCACATGGGGACCGTGATGTGCCATCGAGGGCACCAGGCGGATGGGGATCCGCTGTCTGACGCCGGGCTCAAGGACATCACCGCGCATGTGGACTTCACCGGGATTGCGCTTGCGGGGCAGGATGCGGGGCTGGCTGTGCTTGGGTATGCCAGCCAGGCGCGGTTTCTCTTGAACTGCGGGTTGCTTGGAAGGATGGAGCAGGGCTCGGTGGCCGGGAGGGCCATGGCGGCTCGGCTTGTTCATGAGCATGAGATGGGGGAGCTGTTCAAGGTTTTGGGGTTTGCTGCTGGGGAGCCTTGGGATGCGATCGGGTTTGTCGATGGGGATCGGAGTCATACGCTTTGATCCTTGACGAGGGGGCGCTTTCCGGGGCCGGCCGAGCCCCGGGTCCGGAAAGCAGCATCCCACCAGCACTTCAAAACGAGCTCATAAGCTGGCAACCCACACATCCTGAGACGGGTCGCAAGGTGCTCTTCGTCGGCAAGCACTTCACGACGCGCTGCTTGCTGCGCTGTTGAATCGCACCGCGGTCGTCGGCCGCACACCCTTTCCGATTTCCTCGTGACGTGGCGCTTCGCGTTGGCTAGCCGCCCGTCTTGCTTGCGCCCGTGGCCTGCCGCAATGCGCGCAGTTCGCTGTTGAGGAACTCGTTGGCGTCGCGCACCGTGCCGTTGTTGAGCTTCACCCTGTAGGCCTGCCCCGTCATCTCCGAGCGCGAGGCGCAGCGCTCGATGAAGTCCTCGGCCGTGGACAGTTCCTTTTTGAAGTAGTCGTACTTCGCCTGCATGTGTTTGGCGGCGTCGGAGGCGTTGTACTCGCTGCCGTTGCGCAGGAAGCTCATCGAGCTCATCTTCGAGACGCGCTGGATCAGCGTGTCGATCAGCTTGTCCTCCGCGTCGGAGGGCGTGGCGTGGGCCAGCAGGGTCGAGGCGCCGAGCACGAGGGCGAGCAAGGCGGCGCGCAGGTGGGTGAAAGAAGCCATTTGTCGTAGTTCGTGGCAATTTCCGGGCCATGCTAGGGCTGGCGGCCCTGCCGTGTCAAACACCGTCCGGCTCGGGTCTAATTGCAGGTTTTGGCAAGCGTCTCCAACTCTTTCATGAGCTCTTCCTCTTCCGACCTCTCGCCGATCGCCGAAGCACTGGCCGATGCCGCCGCCGCCAGGTCGATGCACTACTTCCGCACGCCGCTGGACATCATCACCAAGGCGGACGAAAGCCCGGTCACGCTGGCCGACCGCGCCGCCGAGACGGACATGCGCGAAATCCTCGCCGCGCGCGCTCCGTCGGATGGCATCTACGGCGAGGAGCACGGCGCCGAACGGCTCGATGCCGATCGGGTCTGGGTGCTCGACCCCATCGACGGCACACGCAGCTTCATCACCGGCTCGCCGCTGTGGGGCACGCTGATCGGCGTGCTGCAGGGCGGGCGCGTGGCGCTGGGCATGATCGACATGCCGGTGCTCAAGGAGCGCTGGGTCGGCGTGGCGGGCCAGGGCGCCACGCGCGACGGCCAGCCGGTGCGCGTGAGCGGCTGCACCGAAGTGGCGAGGGCCCGTATCGTCACCACCTCGCCCGACATCTTCGCGCCCGCCGACTGGAGCGCTTTCGACAGGCTCAGCCGGCAGTGCGCGATGCGCCGTTTCGGCGGCGACTGCTACGGCTATGCCCAACTGGCGGGCGGCACCATCGACCTCGTGGTCGAGACCGGCCTGCAGCCCTACGACTACCTCGGCCCGGCGGGCCTGATCGAGGCGGCCGGCGGCGTGGTCACCGACTGGCGGGGCCAGCCGCTGGGGCTGAAGTCCGACGGCCGCGTGATCGCCGCGGCCACACCCGAACTCCACCGACAGGCCATGGCCATTCTCTCGGCCTAGACTGTCGCCCACATGTTCCGCTGGCTGATCGTCGTCGTCCTCGCGCTGGTGCTCATGAGCGGCCTGACCGCCTGGCTGCGCCGCTTCGGCTTCGGACGCCTGCCCGGCGATTTCGAGTTCCGCGCCTTCGGCCGCGAATGGCAACTGCCCATCGCCAGCACCGTCGTGCTCAGCATGATCGCGGCGCTGGTGGCGCGCCTCCTGTAGAGAAGATGAACAAGCAAGGAAAAGATACACAGCGATGAGAGCCTGCGTAGACATCGGCGGCACCAAGGTTGCCGTGAGCCTTTCCGCTTCGAGCGACGCGCCGCTGGTCGGCCGCCGCAGCGAACCCACGGCCAAGACCGGCGAGAACGACGCGGTGGCGGTGCAGATCATGCGGATGATCGACGAGATCTGTGCGGAGCAGGGCGTCGACCCCGCCACCATCGACCGCGTGGGCGTGTCGTCGACGGGGCCCTTCGAGCTGCGCGACGGGCTGGTCGAACTCGCCACGCCCAACATCTGCGGCGGCATCGCCGGGCCATCGCGCGGCCTGCCCAATTCGTGGATGACCGCGATCGTCGAGGCGCCGCTGGTCAAGCGCTTCGGCAACGTCCGCGTCGAGAACGATGCCGTGGCCGCGCTGGAGGCCGAACGCCACTGGGGCGCGCTGAAGGGCCTGGACAACTGCGCCTATGCCACCTGGAGCACCGGCGTGGGCGTGGGCCTGTGCGTCGACGGCAAGGCCTTGCGCGGCAAGAACGGGAATGCCGGGCACGCGGGGCACAGCTTCGTGGTCGACGATGCCACCGGAGCGCTGTGCGGTTGCGGCAATCATGGCGACGTCGAGGCGCTGGTCGGGGGGAATTCGATCGGCCATCGCTTCGGACAGTCCGCCGCCGATCTGTTCTCCGCCGCGTCCGTCGGCGACCCGAAGGCGCTGGAGACGGCGGAGGCCCTGTGCCGGGTGTTCGGCCGCATGCTCTACAACATGGTCATCATCCTCGACCTGCAGCGCATCAGCCTGGGCGGCAGCGTGTTCTGGCATCACCAGGACTTCGTATTGCCTCGGCTGCAGGCGCAGATCGACGGCAGGCTGCTTCCGCTTACGCGAGGGGTGATGCTCGTGCCCGCCGGCCTGGGCGACAAGGTCGGCGACTACGCGGCGCTCGCGCTGCTGGACTGAACGGACAGCAGACAGACAAGAACCCGGATTCCCGGCGAACCATGACCTCGCTGCCTCGCCGCCGCTCATACGCCTGCCTGCTGTGGCTGGTGGGCGGTTTCATCGGGGCGCACCGCTTCTATCTGGGCAGCTACCTGGGCGGTGCCGGGCAGCTGGGGCTTCTTGTCTACGGCCTCGCCGGCCTGCCGGGCGGCCGCTTCTGCCTGGCTGTGTTGCTGCCTTGGATGCTCTTCGACCTCTGGTGGATCCATCGGCGCATGAGCCGGTTGCAGCAGCAGGAGCCGGCCGGGGAAGAGGAAACCCCGCCCACCCCGGCGCGCCGCGCTTCCCGCGGTCCCGTGCCGAGGGACACCGCCAAGGACTACGACCTTGCCGCCCTCGCCGAAGCCGGCAAGCTGCAGGAGCGCTTCGCGGCTGCTGCCGAGACTGGCGACTGGACGCAGGCCGTCGCCCTCGGCGAGCAGATCGTCGCCGCCACGCGCCGCGTGTTCAAGGGCCCGCACCCGAACCTGGCCATGACGCTGTGCATGCTCGGCCAGGCCTGCTACCAGATCGACGCCTTCGACAAGGCGCGGGCCAACCTGGAGGAGAGCCTGTCCATCGGCCGCAAGCTCGGCATGCCCGCTGAAGACATGGACGTCGCCCGCAAGGCGCTGGACCTGACACTGGTGGGCATCGAGCAGCGCAAGGCCCGCGGCGCGGCCTCCGACGCGCAGGGCGTGCTGCTGAACCTGCTCGAAGACCGCGAGGCCCGCTACCGAGAGGCGCTCGCGCAGGGCGACCTGCAAGGCGCCGAGAAGCTGTGCGCGCAGGCCGTCTCCGTGAGCCGCCGCCTGCATGGCGGCGCGCACCGCAGCGTGGTGCTGCACCTGTCCAGCCACGCCGAGCTGTGCCGCCGGCTGCGCTGGAACGAGAAGGCCCAGGCCTCGGCCGACGAGGCCCTGGCCGTGGCTGCCGAGCTCGGGCTGGACGACAGCTGGCGGCGCGGGCCGACCAACACGCTGGCGCTGCTGCACGCCGCGGCCGGCCGGGCCGACGAGGCCGAGGCGCTCTACAAGAAGACCATCGCCATGGCGGTGGCCGAGGCCGGGGGCGGCTCCAGCGACGGCGTGGTGCGCGCCTTCAACAACCTCGCGTTCCTCTATGCCGAGTCCGGCCATGACGCGAAGGCCGAGCTCTGCTACGCACGCGCCCTGGTGCATCTCGACAAGCTCCCGCCGGGCGACGGCGACGCCGAGCTGCATTCCGACATGCTCAACAACTTCGCGAGCCTGTTCATGGCGCGGCGCGACTTCGCCCGCGCGCGGGAGCTGTTCGAGCGGTCGCTCGACATCCAGCAGCGCAGCTGCCGCGGCATCTCGTCGTCGGCCGCCAACGCGCACAACGACCTGGGCCTGATCGCGCAGGAAGAGGGCGAGCTGCGCCAGGCGCTGGTGCACTTCAAGCGCACGCTGCTGCTCAACCAGATCTGCGCGCCCGACCACTTCAGGAACATCGACAACGCGCAGCGCAACATCGACAGCGTGAGCATCGCGCTCGCGGCGGTGGCGCGCGCCGCCCGCATGGAGCCCAGCACTTGAGCATCGGCGCCGCCTTCTACGCCCTCGACCGCTACCGGCTGCGCGCGCTGGTGATCGATCCGTCCACCGTCTCCGGCTTCCTGAATTCGCCCCCGGCGAAGGGCGGCCCGCACGACAGCCAGACGGTGGAGCAGGCCTGGGACGTGGTGCGCACGCTGATGCCCGAGGCGGTCGACGGCGAGGAGCTCGACGGCACCGACGGGCTGGGCTGCATCTACCTCACGGCCGCCCATGTGGAGCGCGCGGCGGCGCGGCTCGCGCAGCGCGACGTGATGGCGCTGGTGGACCGCTTCACGGCCGAGCCGGCGAAGTTCGGCGAGCTGTACTGGGCCAAGGTCTGGCAGGAAGGCGCCCAGGACCTCGCGGGCTTCATGGAGGGCGTGAAGCGCTTCTTCGCCGCCGCGGCCGCCAAGCGCGATGCCGTGGTGTTCTACATCGTCTGAGCAGGCCCTAACGAGGCGGCTGTACCGCCGACACGATCTCGCCCAGCCGCCGCAGCCCCGCGTCCACTGCCTTCGAATACGGCCAGCCGCAGTTGATGCGCAGGTAATTGTCGAAGCGCCCCGAGTTCGAGAACTGCGCGCCCGGCGCCACCAGCATCTGCTCGCGCAGCGCGGCGTCGAACACATTTACCGACGAGCGCTGCTGCGGCAGTTCCACCCAGAGCTGCAGCCCGCCGCGCGGCAGGTTCAGCCGCGTGCCCGCCGGGAAGTAGCGGGCGATGGCGTCGGCCGTCTGGTCGCGCTGGGTGTGCAGCCGCTCGCGCAGCCGGCGCAGGTGGCGGTCGTAGCGCCCGCCCGCGATGAACTCGCCCGCGGCGATCTGCGCCAGCGCCTCGTTGTTGCGGGTCTGCGCGTACTTGAGCATCTCCACCTGCGCGTGCCAGCGCCCGGCGGTGATCCAGCCCAGCCGCAGCCCCGGCGCCAGCACTTTGTGCAGGGAGGCGCAATAGATCACGTTGCCGGTGCGGTCCCACGACTTCAGCGCGCGCAGCGGCGAATCGGTTTCCACCAAGTCGCTGTAGGTGTCGTCCTCGACCAGCGCGATGCCGTGGCTCTCGCACAGGTGCGCGAGCCGCTGCTTGTGGCTGTCGGGCATCACGCTGCCGATGGGGTTCTGCAGGTGCGGCACCACCACCACGGCCTTGATGTCGTCGTAGGTGTGGATGGCCAGGTCCAGCGCCTCCAGCGAGATGCCGGTCTGCGGGCTGGTCGGGATCTCCAGTGCGCGCAGGCCCAGGCTTTCGAGCACCTGCAGCAGGCCGTAGAAGGTGGGCGACTCCACCGCGACCGTGTCGCCGGGCTTGGCGATGGCGCGCAGCGCGAGGTTCAGCGCCTCGATGCAGCCGTTGGTGACGAGCACCTCGTCGGGCGCCACCGTCATGCCCACGCGCAGGCTGCGCTGCGCGACGGCCTCGCGGAACTGCTCGTGGCCCTTCTGCGACGAGGCTGTGGTCAGCAGTTCGGGCCGTTGGCGCAGCGCGCGCGTCATCGAGTTGCGCAGGGCCTCTGCGGGATACAGCTCGGGGGCGGCGCGGGCGATCGCGAAGTTGAGCTTCACGCCCGTGTGCCGCCCGCGCGCCATGAAGTTGGCCATGCGCTCGCGCATGCTCACGAACTGGGCCGGATCGGGTGGCACGTCGGCCGTCGGCTCTTCCATCGGCGCGATGGCCAGCCGCTGGGGCCGCCGCACGAAATACCCGGAGCGGTCGCGCGCCTCGACCCAGCCGTCGCTTTCCATGGCTCGGCAGACCTGCAGCGCGGTCGACAGGCTGATGTCGTGCAGCCGCATCAGGCTGCGCAGCGAGGGCAGCTTGTCGCCCTGCTTGAGCGAGCCGGTGTGGATCGCATCCACGTAGTGCGCGGAGAGCTGGCGGTAGAGCGGTAGCGAGTCCATGGGGTCGATGTTCCCCGCATCGGGCATCCGAAAACAGATGCAGTTGCTTGGGAAAACGACCATAACAGATGCGTTTGCGGCCCTGCTGTTCCGGTCGCAATAGCCATGGCGTGTGCCTGTTTTTTAGGCGATGGAATTTCTACGATGAACCCTCATTCACCCGAGGTTCCCCATGATCATCACCCTCTCCCAAGCGCCCGATTCCATCGTTCTGGAACCCGGCCAGTCCCTGCGCACCTCGGTCGATGCCGGGGCCTGGCTCCAGTTGGCCGAGGGGCGCGCCCGGGTCGTGTCGCCGCCCGGATGGTTCGGCGAGACTGTGTTCATGGCCCAGACGCTGCTCGAGGAAGGCGAGGTGCATCGGCTGCCGCACGGCGGCTGGATCGAAGTGTCTGCGCTGACGCCGGTGCATCTGCGGGTACACGCGCCGCCGGTTGCGCAGGTTTCGCCTGTGGGCGCGCGGCCTGTGATGCGCTTTGTGCGTCTGCTCACTGGCTGGTAGGGGACTTGTTCGGGGTGCGTGCGAATGGCACCGGGTACTCCCCTTCGCGAATGTCCCCCGGCCTTCGGCCTCCTCGTTTATTTCGCTGCGGGGAGCACCCGGTGCCATTCGCACATGGGCGCTGCCGTCGTGCCGGAGATCTAAGCAATGCGCTGAACGAACGATCAACGTTCGCTGGCCGCTTCCCGCAGCGCCTCGAGAAAGCTATTCCGCCACCAGTGAATATCCTGCTCGCGAATACGCGACAACAACTTCTGGTGCCGTTCGCGCCGCTCTTCCAGCGGCATCTGCAGCGCCTGTTGCACAGTTTCCGCCGTGCCATGCGTGTCGTACGGATTCACCAGCAACGCTTCCTTCAGCTGCTCGGCCGCTCCCGCAAAGCGCGACAACACCAGCACGCCCGGGTCGGCCGGGTCCTGCGCCGCGATGTATTCCTTGGCGACGAGGTTCATGCCGTCGCGCAGTGGCGTTACAAGCCCCACGGCCGCCGCGCGGCACAGCCCCGGCACACGCTTGCGCGCCACCATGCGGTGGATGTAGCGCACCGGCATCCAGTCGAGTTCGCCGTAGTCGCCGTTGATGGCGCCGCACAGCGATTCGAGCTCGCGCCGGATGTCGCCGTACGCGTCGACCGTCTCGCGCGTGGGCGAGGCGATCTGGATCAGCGTGGCGCTGCGCCGGTTCTCGGGGTAGTTGGCCAGCAGCTCGCGGAACGAACGCACCCGCTGCGGAATGCCCTTTGAGTAGTCGAGCCGGTCGATGCCCAGCAGCAGCCGGCGGCTCGAATACTCGCGCTTCATGGTCTCGTACATGTCGCGCGATTCCTTCGCGTGCGTGAGCGCCGCGAACTCGTCCACGTCGATGCCGATGGGAAAGGCGGCGCTGCGCACCGTCTGCCCGTAGGCGCGGTACATGTCGTTGCCCAGGTACTCGCCACGGGCCTCGTTGCGCACGTAGTGCTCGAAGTGCTGCACGTCCTGCTGCGCCTGGAAGCCGATCAGGTCGTACGAGAACAGCGAGCGCATCAGCCATTCGTGCTGCGGGATGGCCGCGGTGATGATCTGCGGCGGCAGCGGAATGTGCAGGAAGAAGCCGATGCGCTGCCTGCAGCCCATGGCGCGCAGCTCGGCTGCCAGCGGGATCAGGTGGTAGTCGTGCACCCAGATGATGTCGTCTTCCTTCAGCAGCGGCAGCAGCTTGCGTGCGAACAGCTGGTTCACGCGCCGGTAGCCGCCGATGAAGCCGGCGTCGAAGTGCGCCAGGTCGAGCCGGTTGTGGAACACCGGCCACAGCACGTCGTTGCTGTAGCCGAGGTAGTAGCTGTCGTGGTCTTCGCGGCTCAGGTCGATGGTGGCCAGCGTGACCTTGCCGGCCTGCTGCCGGTGCAGTTCGCCTTCGCCCGTGGGGCCGCCTTCGATGACCTGCCCGCTCCAGCCGAACCACAGGCCGCCGCTTTGCTGCAGGCTTTCGCCGAGCGCCACGGCCAGTCCGCCGGCGGCCGGCTTGCGTGGGTCCGCCACGCGGTTTGAAACGACGACCAGACGGCTCATATGCACGAATCCCAGGGAGCGGACAGGCGCACGGCCGCGTTGATGATGCCGACCATCGAATAGGTCTGCGGAAAGTTGCCCCACATCTCGCCCGTGACCGGGTGCGTGTCTTCCGACAGCAGGCCCAGCGGGTTGCGCGCCGCGAGCATGGTCTCGAAGATCTGGCGCGCCTCGGCCTTGCGGCCGATCTTGGCAAGTGCGTCGATGCGCCAGAAGGTGCAGATGTTGAACGCGGTCTCGGGCTTGCCGAAGTCGTCGGCGGCCTCGTAGCGGCGCATGTAGGGGCCGTCGCACAGCGACTTTTCCATTGCGTCGACCGTCGAGATGAAGCGCGGGTCGCGCGCGTCGATCAGGCCCACTTCCACCATCAGCAGGATGCTCGCGTCGAGCTCGTGCCCGCCGAAGCTCTCCGCAAAGGCCTGGCGCTCTTCGCACCACGACTTGGCGAGGATCTCTTCCTTCATGCGCGCGGCATGGCCGTGCCAGTAGGCGGCGCGCTCGGGCAGGTGCAGCGCGCGGGCGATCTTGCTGAGCCGGTCGCAGGCCGCCCAGCTCATCAGCGCCGAGCTGGTGTGAACGCGTGCGCGCGTGCGCAGCTCCCACATGCCGGCATCGGGCGTGCCGTAGACGGCCACCGCGCGCTCGCCCACCGCCTCGAGGTGCGGAAACTCCGCCAGCCCCGCGCGGCTGAGCAGCCGATGGTCGTGAAAAGCCTGTGCCGCGCCGAGCACGATGTTGCCGTACACGTCGTGCTGGAAGTGTTCCTGCGCCTGGTTGCCCACGCGCACCGGACCCATGCCGCGATAGCCCGGCAGTCCGTCGACGAACGACTCCGGCAGCTCGCGCTCCAGCCCGATGCCGTAAAGCGGCTGTATGTGCTCGCCGTGCGAGCCGATCACCACGTTGCCCAGCCAGCGAAGGTAGTCTTCCATGGTGCCCACCTCGCTCAGCGAGTTCAGCGCGCGCACCACGAAGAAGGCGTCGCGCAGCCAGCAGTAGCGGTAGTCCCAGTTGCGCTGGCTGCCCGGCGCCTCGGGAATGCTGGTGGTCATGGCCGCGACGATGGCGCCCGTGTCCTCGTACAGCGAGAGCTTCAGCGTGATCGCCGCGCGGATCACCGCCTCCTGGTACTCGAAGGGAATGGCCAGGCGCTTGCTCCAGGTGCGCCAGTAGGAGATGGTTTCCTGCTCGAACTTGCGCGCGGTGTCGGCGATGCCGTCCATCAGCGTTTCGTCCACGCCGAACATGAAGTTGTATTCGCGCGAGAGCACGAAGGGCTGGCGCGAGAGGATGTGCGAGATCGAAGCGTCGGTGTTCAGCCGCAGCGTCACGTCGGGCCCGACGTAGCGGATGTGGTTGCTGCCGCGCGTGACCTCCACCGGTGCCGAAGCTCCCCACTGGAAGCGTGGGTCGAGCGACACG
This sequence comes from Variovorax sp. CAN15, assembly GCF_030462475.1. Classification (GTDB taxonomy): domain Bacteria; phylum Pseudomonadota; class Gammaproteobacteria; order Burkholderiales; family Burkholderiaceae_C; genus Variovorax. The sequence continues at coordinate 210,678 of NZ_JASMRZ010000002.1, read as the reverse complement.
CGGATGCGCGGCGCGCCCGCGATGGGCCGCACGCGGCGCACCATCATGAGTGGGCGGAAGTAGCGCGAGCGGCTGTAGAAGCGAGGCGCGAAGTCGGTGATCTCGATGCCCTGGCCCGCGCTGTCGAAAAGCTGCGTGCGCAGCACGGCGGTATTCGGCTCGTACCACTGCTTCGCCTCGGCGAAGTCCTCGATGTCGATGCTCCAGGCGCCTGCCTCCTCGCCGGGGTGCAGCAGGGCGTTGAACACCGGGTCGCCGTCGAAGCGCGGCAGGCAGCACCACACGGCACGGCCGCGCGCGTCGATGAGCGCGCTGTAGGCGCAGTTGCCGATCACGCCCACGTTGAGCGAGGGCTCGGCCGGGGGCGCGAATCCTCGCGCTCCGGGGGCGGCGGCTGTCTTCGCGTCGACCGGCCTGCGGTCGTCGGGGCCGGCGGCGCCCGCCAGCGCCTGGCCGGCGCGTTCCTCGGGCGCCGCCGGCAGTTGTTGTTCGCTCATCGGGGGCTCCTGGGTGAATCTTCGGGTCGGCTCGAGGTTTCCTTGCCTGGACGTGCCGCCAGCAGATCGCGTGCCTGCACCAGCCATTCGTAGACGGCCAGCGGCGATTCGAGCCGGTGCAGCGCCAGGCTGGAGCCGGAGCCGACCTTGACGGCGACGCCGCCGCGCGGCTGCACCACCGCAAAGCCGCTTTCGTCGGTGGTGTCGTCGCCGAGGAAGACCGGCACGCGGCCGGCGAAGGGCGCCTCGGCCATGAAGGCGTCGATGGCGACGCCCTTGTTGACGCCCGAAGGCTTCACCTCGAACACGAACTTGCCGTGCATGAGCTCCAGCATCGGGTCGTGCGCGATGGCGCGCGACATCGCATCGCGGCACACGGCCTCCAGCTGGGGCGCGAGCCGGTAGTGCAGGGCGATGGCGGCGTGCTTGCGCTCCACCAGCAGGCCCTCGTGCACGCGCGCGAGCTCGTTGGCAATGTCGAGGATGGGCACCAGGTCGGGCGCGCGCTGCTCCTGCATGCGGCCTTCGGCATCGCGGCGCTGCACGCCGTGCTCGCCGGCTGCTGGCAGCCGCAGCGGCGCGAGAAAGCGGTCGATGGAGTCGATCTGGCGGCCCGACACCACGGCGAGCGCGCCGCCGAGCTGGTCGCGCAGGTCGCCCAGCAGGGGCACGAGGGCCGGCGGAATCTCGATGGCTTCAGGCGTGGGCGCGAGCCCGACCAGGGTACCGTCGAAGTCGAGAAAGAGGGCCGCGTTCTGGCCCAGTGGAGGAGGCAACGGCGGGTTGCTGGAGGACTTTGGCATCGGGGGAAAACCTTAACACGCGTCCCGCGCGGCGCATGTCGGCCAAAGCCCAATGTGCCCCGGCCTGCCTCCAACCCGGCATCGATGCAGTGCAGGTCAGTGCGCGGGCGATGGCCCCGGGGCCAGTTCGGCGAGCGCGCGCAGCAGCGTCGCCGGGTTCACCGGCTTGAACAGCACCGGAATGCCCGAGGCGCGCACGCGCTGCAGCCGTTCGGGCGAGGTTTCGCCCGTCACCAGCAGCAGCGGCGCCCGCAGCCCGAAGCGGCGCTGCAGGCGCAGGCCCACATCGAGGCCGTTCTCGCCGTCGCAGAGCCGGTAGTCGCACATCAGGAGTGCAACGGGGCGCTCATGCGCATCGGGCCGGGCCAACAGCTCGGCGGCTTCGGCTTCGCTGGCGACGGCATCCAGCGCGAGGGCGTGGGCCTGGAAGAGGCCGGCCATGGCTTCGCGGATCTCCGCCTCGTCGTCGATCAGCAGAATGCGCCCGTGAACTGCCGGTGCTGCTTGATCGATGCACGCCTCCGCTGGGCGGCGCGGGGCGTTCAGCCTCGTATCGGGCATCGCCGCTTCCTGCGCGGACGGCAGCTCCAGCCGAAAGCGGCTGCCGCGGCCCGGGTGCGATTTCAGCCGCACCGGATGCGCGAGCAGCCGCGAGAGCCGCTGGACGATCGACAGGCCGATGCCCAGCCCCTGCGCGCGGTCGCGGCCCGGGTTGTCGACCTGGTAGTACTCCTCGAACACACGCTCCTGCTGCTCGGGGGCGATGCCGATGCCGGTGTCGAACACCTCGATCCACACCAGGCCGCCGCGCGAGCGGGCCCGCACCACGACGCCGCCGCGCGCCGTGTACTTCAGTGCGTTGTCGACGAGGTTCGAGAGCATGCGGTGCAGCAGCTGCGCGTCGCTGTGCACCCACAGGCCGCTGGCGCGCACCCGAAGCTGCAACTGCTGCAGCTCCGCCCGTGCCGAGAACACGTGATTGAGCGAACGGAACAGCGCGTCCAGCGATACCGGCACGATGGCCGGGGAGACCACGCCCGCGTCGAGGCGCGACACGTCGAGCATGGTGTCCAGCGAGTTGCCCAGCGCGTTCACCGCGCGCATCAGCTGCCGCGCGTTGCGCCCGCCGTGGTGCTCGCGCAGCTCGTTCTCCAGCGCTGCTCCGAAGAGCGCGATGGCATGCAGCGGCTGGCGCAGGTCGTGGCTGGCGGTGGCGAGGAAGCGCGTCTTCTCGGCGCTGGCACGCTCGGCCGCGGCGATCTGCCTGCCGAGCTGGCCGGCCAGCGCCTCGTTCTCGAAGCGCAGCACCAGCGAGTCGGTCAGCAGCCTGTGCTGCTGGTTGCCCACGCGCAGCGTGAACAGCAGGTAGCCCAGGCTGAACAGCGCGAGGAAGAAGTGCAGGGCGTCGCCCTGCCAGGCCAGCGCGGCGATCAGGCTCAGCATCATCGGCAGCGTGTAGCCGTACAGCGCCGGCTTGAGCGGCCACAGCAGCTGCATGGCCCGCGCGCAGCTGCCGATGATGACCACCGTGATGACCGAGGTCACGGGCAGGTCGCCCGGCGAGATGAAGAGCAGCGGCGCGCTGGCCATGGCCGCGCCCACCACCGTGACGGTGCGCGAATGGCGGCGCGCCCACCGTCTGGTGTCGGCGAGCGGCACGCCGGGGTGCCAGCGCGGCATCAGGAAGAGGAAGAGGCCCAGCGAGAGATGCGCTGTCATCCACACGAGGATCCACGTGCGCGGCAGATGCAGGTACATGGCTGCGCCCAATGCCGCGCCCAGGCCGAAGTGCACGAACACCGACGCGTCGTAGGCCGCGTACACCGAGGCCACGTGCTCTCGCAGCACGCGCAGGTCCAGCTCGTCCGGCCCGGGCAGACGCGGAGGATCGGCGGGTTCGTGTGACGGCTTCGGCGCTGTGGCATTCACCCGGCCGATGCTATCGGCGGGGTTCGCGCGCGGAAGTGTCGGAAGTCATGCCCTGGCGGCTCAGGCCAGCGACGCCGCGACGGCCTCGACGCGGGCCCGGTGGATGGCTTCGCCGATCTTCGGCCCCGTGGCCCCGGACTGCTGGGCAGCCTTGGCCACCACGTCGGTGGGCACGGCGGCCGCCGTCTCCAACACCTTGAGCAGGCGGGGGCGCTGCGGGTAGAAGGCGCTGCTGTCGGGGTTGGGGTCGATGTCGGGGCGGCTGCCCGCATCGCATTCGCACGCCAGCAGCGCCTCGGCGAAGCGCTCGGGTTTGCGGAAGGCGTCGCAGCGCTCCAGCAGGCGCACCAGGCCCGCAGCGTCGAGCGCACGGCTGTCGTCGATGTGCGAATGCTCGCGCGCCACTACCTCGGCCAATTCGCGGATGTCCACCGGCACGCGCCAGCGTTCGCACAAGGCGCGCAGCAAAGCGAGGCCGGATGCGCCGGCGCTCTTGATGCCGGCGCTCCTTCCGCCGAAGCCGCCGGTCAGGCAGGCGAAGCGCACGGCCAGCGATGCCTTCAGCCGCGCGGCGGTGTCGATCGTCCGCAACGTCCACGCGCCGGCATCGATCTCCGGCAGCAGCACGGCCAGCGCGCCGCATTCGCGCAGCACGTCGAACATGCGCGAGGGACGCGTTTCCATCAGGCCGCGCGAGAGCTCCTGCCACACGCGCTCGGCCACCAGCGCATCGGCCTCGCCGGCCGCGACCATCTCGCGCATCAGCGCCATGGTTTCGGGGGCGACGCTGAAATCGTCGAAGCGGGCTGCGAAGCGCGCCACGCGCAGGATGCGCACCGGGTCTTCGCGGAAGGCGTCGGTCACGTGGCGCAGCACCTTGTCGCGCAGGTCGCGCTGGCCATGGAAGGGGTCGGCCAGGGTCTCGGGCGTGGGGTCGAAGCGGCCGTCGGCGCTCACCAGTTCGGCGGGCAGCGCGATGGCGTTGACGGTCAGGTCGCGGCGCGCCAGGTCTTGTTCGAGCGTGACGTCGGGCGCGGCATGCACGGTGAAGCCGCGGTAGCCCGGCGCGCTCTTGCGCTCGGTGCGCGCGAGCGCGTATTCCTCGCGCGTCTCCGGGTGCAGGAAAACCGGGAAGTCGCGCCCGACGGGCAGGTACCCGCGCGCCACCATTTCCTCGGGCGTGGCGCCGACCACCAGCCAGTCGTGGTCGGACACGGGGCGCTGCAGCAGGCGGTCGCGCACTGCGCCGCCGACGAGAAAAATCTTCATGGCGGCAGTTTAGGGATACTCCCACCTGTAAAAAATAGAACGGTCGTTCGATAATCCGCGGCGCAGACCGGGCAATCGTTCGTCATTCGGGCGATCGTCAGCGGCGGTCACAGCCAGCGCCCGTATCCGCAGAGGGATATTCAACCAAAAGGATTCACATCATGAAGAAAAGAATGATCGCACTGGCAGCTCTGTGCGGCCTTGCGTCCGGCGGTGCCATGGCGCAAAAGGCTGGCGACTGGGTCGTCGGCGCGGGGTGGTTCCACCTGTCACCGCAGGATTCGAGCAAGCCGCTGACCGTGACCTCGCCCATTCCGAGCGTGCTGCCCGGTTCCGGCGCGAGCGTGAGCGACTCCGACACCCTGGGCCTCAACGCTACCTACTTCATCGACAGCCACTGGGCGGTGGAAGGCGTGTTCGGCGTGCCGCCCAAGTTCAAGCTCAACGGCACCGGCACCCTCGGCCGCGTGGGCCAACTCGGCGAGGCCCGCCAGTGGAGCCCGACGATCCTGGGCAAGTATTTCTTCAACGAAGGCAACGATGCGTTCCGTCCATTCGTTGGCCTGGGCGCCACCTATGTCTGGTACAGCGACGTCAAGCTGACCCCGAACCTGCAGGGCGCGCTGGCCTCGCAGTTCCACCAGTCGCCTTTCGCGGTCAACACCACCGCCAAGCTCGACAGCAAGTTCGCACCGGTGATCAACGTGGGCGCGGCCTACCAGTTCGACAAGCACTGGGGTATCTCGTTCTCGGTCTCCTACATCCCGCTGAAGACCAAGGCCAAGCTGACGACGACCTCGGTCTACGGCCTCCCGGTGGCCACCAGCGAAGCCAGCCTGAAGCTGAACCCCATCGTCACCTACGTGTCGGCAACCTACAGGTTCTGAACCGGGCTCGCCCCCAGGCTGCGCGCACTTCGTGTCGCTACGCCGACCCCCTGCGGGGGCAACGCCCGCGGCCCGGCCAAGCCGGCACCGCGGTGTTCCGCGACTTGGATCCTTCTCCTTGAGCGTCCTGTGGTCCCGCCAGGACCCTATCGCCCGGTGCGGTAGGGCTCTTCGAACTGCAGGAAGTCCTTCTCCGCCAGCCCCGCGTCGATCCAGGCCTTCACGCCCGGCAGCGCCTGCACGCGCTCGATGTAGGCCGAGACGTGCGCCGGCACAGGCAGGCCGTAGGTCCTGATGCGCGTGCCCACGGGCGCGAAGTAGGCGTCGGCGATGCCGAACTCGCGCCCGAACAGCATCGGGCCGCCATGGGCCTCGAGCAGGCCGCTCCACATCTGCACGATGCGCGCAAGGTCGCTGGCGACTTCGGGCACTTCCTTCAGCAGGCGCGCGCCCACTTCGGGCAGCGAGGCTTCGAGGTTCATGCCGCAATGGTTGCGCAGGCCGCCGAAGCCGGAGTGCATCTCGGCGCAGACGCTGCGCGCGCGCGCACGGTCGGCCTTGCCCTGGGGCCAGAGTTGCTTTTCGGGGAAGGTCTCGGCGAGGTACTCGGCGATGGCCAGCGTGTCCCAGATGACGAGGCCGTCGTCTTCCACCAGCACCGGCACCTTGGCGACCGGGTTCAGCGCGCCGATGGTGTTCTTGAATTGCGAATCGGCCTCGAAGGAATCGAAGCGCACCGCAACCTCCTCGAATTCGATGCCGGCCTGCTTCATCAGCACCCAGGGCCGCATGGACCATGAAGAGTAATTCTTGTTGCCGACATAGAGCTTGCGCATGGGAAGGGCCTCCGGTCCGTTGCGATGGTTCTGAAAAAGCCTTTGATGCTAGCTGTGCGCCGCGCTGCGATTGATGCCGAAGGCAGCGCGAATTGATGCCGAGGCCAGGTGGCCTGGCGTTCAGTGCCGACGGGCGTCGCCTTTAGCCTTTATCTTCTTCGCCGCGCTCGGTGTCGCCGTCGTTCTTCGGCTGTCCGGCCACCCGCTCGATCAGGCTCACGAGGCGCGGCACCAGCGCCAGCACGGCGAGCGCCAGCAGCGCGCTCGTCACGGCCGTAGCCTCGCGGCCCAGCCCGCAGGCCATGCCGATGGCGGCCGTCATCCACAGGCCTGCGGCGGTGGTCAGGCCCTGTACGTGGCTTTCGTCCTTGCCCTGCTTGAGGATGGTGCCGGCGCAGAGAAAGCCCACGCCCGCCACCAGCCCCTGGATCACGCGGCTCATGTCGGCCGGCACGATGCCGGCCTGCTGGGGGACCAGCACGAACATCGCCGAGCCGATGGCCACCAGCATGTGGGTGCGCACGCCGGCCGCCTTGCCCTGCTGCTCGCGCTCGAAGCCGAGCACGAAGCCCAGAGCGCCCGCGAGCGTGAGCCGAAGCACGATGCGCGTGAGCTGCCCGGCGTCGCCCACATCCGAGAACTCGGACGCGAGGGTGTCGAGGACATCGTCGCGCCAGCTCATGTCAGGCGGCGCCCTTCAGGGGAGGTCCTTGTTCGGCTCGGGCTCCGCGGCGTCGCGCGGGCCGACGCGGCCCAGGCGCTCCTTGAGCGACTGCGGCCGGCCGCTGATGATGGCGGCGTAGTTGGTGGTGTTGGCCAGCACCTTCTTCACGTAGTCGCGTGTCTCGTTGAAGGGCACGTTCTCGGCCCAGATGGCGGCGTCGAGCACCGGCCCGTTGCGCCAGTTGCGCGGCCGGCCAGGGCCGGCGTTGTAGGCGGCTGCCGCCAGCGCCATCGAGCCGTCGAAGTCGTCGAGCGCAAGCTTCAGGTAATTGGTGCCGATGGTGATGTTGGTCTCGCGGTCGTTGATCTGGCTGGGCGAGAAGTCGGTCATGCCGATCTTGCGGGCCGTCCAGCGCGCGGTGGCGGGCATGACCTGCATCAGGCCCGAGGCACCGACGCCGGAGCGCGCGTCCATGATGAAGCGGCTTTCCTGGCGGATCAGGCCGTAGACGTAGGCCGGATCGAGGCCGATGTCCTGGCTCTTGCGCAGCACCGTGTCGTGGAAGGGCATGGGAAAGCGCTGATCGACGTCGACCACGCCCTTGGTGCGCTCGCTGGTGTTGATGCAGCGGTCCCACACCTCGCGCTGGCAGGCGAAGTCGGCCGCGGCCAGCAGGGCGCGGTCGTCCATGCCGCCCCTGTCGTGCAGGTTGGTGGCGTAGTTCCATTCGCGCGTGCCCTCGGGGCGCAGGCCGATGGCGATGGCGTAGAGGCCGCGCGCCAGTGCCGGGTTGTTGCGCGCGGCGGCCTTCTCTTCGGGCGTGAGAGGGGCCGGACGCGTGGGCACCACGGTGCGCTGGCCCAGTTCCTCGAGCGCCAGCATCTCGTAGAAGCCGCGCGAGCCGGCGATGCTCTGGTAGAGCTCGCGGGCCTGGGCGCGGCGCTCGTCGCCGCCGACGCCAGCCAGGGCGCGGGCCTTCCAGTAGACCCAGGTCGGGTCGAGCTGGGCGGTCTCGCTCATCGCGTTGATGGCGGGCACGACCTCCTTCCATTGGCCGGCGCGCAGGGCGGCGCGCACGCGCCAGCCGAGCATGTCGTCGGAGAGGTCGCTGTTCTTCGTGACGTTGGCGAAGTAGCTGCCGGCCTGCGGCCATAGCTTGATGGCGGCGGCACGGCCGATGGTGCCCCAGAGCCAGTTGCGCTCCTCGGCCGAGAGCATCGGGCCCCACTTGCTGTCGAGCTGCGAGGCGGCCAGCTCGGGGTCGGCGATGGCGACCTTGATGAGCGCCAGCACCACCAGCTCCTTGCGCGACTTGGCGGCCACGAAGGCGCGGCCGGTCAGGAATTTGGCCGAGCTCGCGTTGAGTTCCTCGAAGAGCGGCAGCGCGTCGGGCGCGGCGATGGTGACGGCGGCGCGCGCGGCCTGCGGACGGTTGGCCTCCATGGCCAGGCGGGCCTTCTTCCAGACGTCGTTGGTCGACAGCAGGCGGGCGGCCACCATGCGGTCGGCGGCGGTGAGGCAGCCGTCGTCCAGGTCTTTCTGGCCGAACCAGTTGCGGCGCACCTCGTCGGCCTGCGCCTGCGTGGCGGTGCCGCTGCGCAGGGTGTCGACCAGGATCGCGTAGCAGCGCACCTGGGGGTCGTCGCCCATGCGGAAGCCATCGAGCGAGGCGGAGAAGTTGTCCCAGTCGCGGCGCTGGCCGGTCAGCAGCAGCCAGTCGTTGCGCAGGCGGTCTTCCTGATAGGTGCCGGGGTAGCGGGCGTAGAAGTCCTGCACTTCGCTGGGTGATGCTTCCTGCAGGCGAGCCTTGAGTTCCCAGTAGGCGGCCCAGGGTTCGAGCGCATGGCCGCGGGCCTGCGGCAGCAGGGCGGTCAGCCGGGCCTTGTCGCCGCGCTGGAAGGCCTGCTTCATCTGGATCAGGACGTCGTCGTTGGTGTTGGTCTGGGCCGCTGCGGGCTGCTGCGAGAGTAGTGCGGCGAAGGCGATGACCGCGGAAAAAACCAGCGCGGGGGCCGCATTGCGCAGGTGAGTGCGCTTGGGTGCCAAAATGCTTGGGAACTGCATCGGGGGATTATGGACAAGTCAAAGGGTGCCGACACCTCGGCAACGGCGAGTTTTCTTAAGGAACAGTTGAGAAAGGCACTCATCGAGCAACGTCTTGCGATGCCCGACCGGATGACGCGCGCCGACCTGCTGCAGCGCGTGATGCGGATCTGGCTGGTGGGCCGGCCCGACACGGTGATCGGCGCCTACTGGCCGATCAAGGGCGAGTTCGATCCGCTGCCCGCACTGCACCGCTGGAAGGAAGACGGCGAACTCATGGAAGAGCCGCAGCGCCGCCGCATCGGACTGCCGGTGATCGACAAAGTTCACAAGACCCTGACCTTCCATGCCTGGTACCCGGGCTGCCAGATGGAAGAGGATGCCTACGGCATTCCCAAGCCCAAGGACACCGAGCTGATCGTGCCCACCCTGCTGTTCGTGCCCTGCGTGGGCTACAGCGCCGGCGGCTACCGGCTGGGCTACGGCGGCGGCTTCTACGACCGCACGCTGGCCGCGCTGGAGCCCCGGCCCTTCACGGTGGGGCTGGGCTTCACCAACGGCTTCGTCCCGGACTTCGAGCCCGAGGCGCACGACCTGCCGTTGGACGCCATCCTGAACGACAACGGCGTCGTCTGGCCTGTTACCTGACTCGCCCCCAGGCTTCGCGCACTTCGTGTGCTACGCCCACCCCCTTCCGGGGGCAACACCTGCGGCCCGGCAAAGCCGGTTCCGCGGTGTTCCTGGAAAAGGCCGCCGGGCCGCTCTTTCCTTCCTCTTCGTCTTGAGCCTCAGTCGATGTCGTCGACGGTGTCCGGGTCGGGCACTTCGCCGATGGTCTCGCGCGTGGTCACGGCCTGCAGCTGCAGCCAGTCGCAGAAGGCTCTGATCTCGGGGCGCAGCACGCTGCGCGGGCCGGCTATCAGCCAGTACGACATCGGCGAATCCATGCGGTGCTGCGGCAGCACCTCGACCAGGTCGCCGTTGGCCAGGCTTTCGGCGATCAGCGAGCTGCGCGCCAGCGTCACGCCCTGGCCGGTGAGCGCGGCCTGCACCATCTGGTAGGCGTAGTTGAAGTAGAGCCAGCGCTTGGGCTGGGCGCGCTCCAGTCCGTTCACCTCGAACCAGCGGCGCCAGGTCAGCCATTCGAGGTGCGTGCGATGGGCGTCGCCGGCCTCGATGAGCGTGAAGCGCGTCATGTCTTCCGGCGTCCTGATGGGCGGGCTGCTCTTCAGCAGCCAGGGGCTGGCCACCGGCGTCAGCGTTTCGCCGAACAGGCGCACCGCGCCCGAGGGCATGGCTTCGCGCGGACCGTAGCGCAGGGCGATGTCCACGTCGGCCACGTCGAGGTCGACCGCCACGTCGCTGGCGTCGATGCGGATGTCGATCTCGGGGTTGTCGCGCTGGAAGGCCTCCAGCCGCGGGATCAGCCACATCGAGGCGAACGAGGCAAAAGTAGTCAGCGACACGCTCTGGCGCCCGGCGCTCTGGCGGATCTGGCGCACGGCCGTGTCGATGCGCGGCAGCGACTGCTGCACCGCCAGCAGCAGAAGGGCGCCGGCACTGGTGAGCTCCACGGCGCGTGTATGGCGCAGGAACAGGGCCACGCCCACTTCCTCTTCCAGCGACTGGATCTGCCGGCTCACGGCCGACTGGGTCAGCGCCATTTCCTCGGCGGCGGCCCGGAAGTTCAGGTGGCGGGCCACCGCCTCGAAGGCGCGCAGGTGCCCGGCGGAGATCGGGCGGGAGCGCAGATGGGTCTGGGAATGTTGCATGGGTGTGAATCGAGGGTGGTTCGCAGTCGATCAATTGATGCGAAACCAGCATCAGTAGGCTAACTCGTTTTCATTGGACCGCCAACGCCGTAGAAACGATCATTCATTCCCGAACTGCGCCATTGCCTCTTTCTGTCAAGCGCCTCGGCAAAGCCCCAAGGAGTTACATCATGTCCACCGCCGTCTGCACCACCGAATCGCTCTCGTCCCTGTCTGTCCCGGATCGCGCCGCCACCGTTCCGCCGGCCGTACGCCGCGGTGCATGGCAGATCGCCCCTGGCGAGGCGATGAGCCTGAAGGCTCGGGCGGCCAGCATCCTGCGCGTGAAGCAGGGCCGCGTGTGGATCACGCCCGATGCCACGCCCGCCAACCCCAGCGAAGACCTGGTGCTCGCACCCGGCGAATCGCTGATGGTGGCCGCGGGCCAGCGCATCGTGATGGAGGCGTGGGATGGCTATGGCGCCACCTACAGCTGGGACAACGCCTGATCGTTCCCGGTCCTCCAGGTGCTGAGAAAGGCGGCTTCGGCCGCCTTTTCCTTTTTGGGGGGCTGTTCGGGGCGTGTTCTTCCGGCTGTCAGCCGTTGATGTCGAAGCTGGGCAGCAGCGCCAGGAAATGCCGCAGGGCTTTCTCTCCATGCAACGCGTGCACCCCAGCCATCAGGTCCGGGCCTTCGCATTCGGCCAGTCCCATGCCGAAGCCGCTGTAGCGCCGGACCGCCAGCGGGGCTTCATGGAGCACCCTGACGCCGACGTGGCGCGGATCTTTCCCGATGCGCTGCATCAGCGTGCCGATGGCATCGGGCGGACCTTCCAGGTGCTGGCAGAAGCGAAGCCCGTCGAAAACCAGCAGACCGGTGATGCCGTGCAGCGCGTTGTAGGCGCGGGCCCGGGAGGCGATGAGGCCCACAGTGCCGGGCGGCAGGCCCTGGGCCAGCGTGCTGCAGTAAAAAATCTCGTGCAAGGGGAGCTTCGCTTCTTCCGTCATTCGTCTAGGTCGATAAGGCTTGCCCAGTTTAGGCATGCCCAGAGCGCCACGAGATGTCAAAAGACACAGGCCGGGCGTCTATAGTGAAGCGTGAAATTCGAGGACTACACTGCCGCCGCCGCCATACCCCCCCAGGGCGCGAATCCCTGCCTCCGCTGCTCACTGAGGCTGCTCGATACCTTCCTGCCCTCCACGGCCGACGAACTCAGGACGATCCAGTCCTTCCGCACCGGCACCCGCCGCGTCGAAGCCGGCGGTTCGGTCATCGACGAACACCGGCCGAGCCCGCAGCTCTTCACCCTCTATTCGGGCTGGGCCTTCCGCTACAAGACGCTGAGCGACGGCCGGCGGCAGATATTGAGCTTTCTGCTGCCCGGCGACTTCATAGGCCTTCAGGACGAGTTCGCCGAAGGCCAGACTCACGGCGTCGAGGCGGTCACCGAGGTCACGCTGTGCGCCTTCTCGCGCGACCGGCTCTGGGACCTGTTCCACGCCCGGCCCAAGCTGGGCTACGACATCACCTGGCTGGCCGCTCGCGAGGAGAAGATGGTCGATGACAGCCTGGTTACCGCCGGCCGGCGCAATGCCAGCGAGCGCGTTGCCATGCTGCTGATGCACCTGTACCGCCGCGCGCAGCGCGTGGGCATGGTGCGCGACGGCTGGGTGGAGTTTCCGTTCAGCCAGCAGCACGTCGCCGACGCGCTGGGGCTGTCGCTGGTGCACACCAACAAGACGCTGCGGCGGCTGCAGCGCCTGGGGCTGCACCGCATCGACTCCGGCTGGCTGCGCATCATGGAGCCGCACGCGCTGGAGACGCTGGGCGACTACTTCGAGCGCCCGATGCGGCCGACGCCGCTGATCTGACCCGGAGTTCCCCGTTCGCCCTCAGCGCGCCGCCACCAGCTCGCGCAGATCGTCCTGATAGGCCTGCAGCCGGCGCACCGCCTGCGTGCGCTGGCTGGCGCTCGTGCCGTTGTGCATGGCCGCGGTGTTGCGGCAGCCTTCCTGCAGCAGGGCCTGCTGATGGTCGCGCCAGGGGCCGGGCGGCGGCTCGGCGACGCGCTGGATGTAGTCGTGCAGCGCCGCGCGCGCCTCGGCGGGCGGGGTCTTGCTGGCGATGAAGCCGCGCATCAGCTTGAGTGCCTCCTGCTGGCGCTTGCGGCGCTCCGAATCGGCCAGCTTCGGGTCGAACACCGACTGCGCGACCTGCTGCTTCAGCAGATCGCGCTGCTCGCCGGTGAGCCGGCCATAGAAGTCCTCGGTGCGGTCGAGGAACTGGTCGTAGCGCTTCTCCTGCACCTGCGCGGGCGTGCGGTCGAGCCAGTCCTTGCGGTATTCGGCGTTGTTCCTGGCGTACTTGCGCTCCAGCTGCTGCAGCTGCGCCTCGCTCAGGCTCAGCGCCAGCTCGGTGCCGGCGGGCTCGGCGCGCTCGGTCACGGCCAGCAGGCGTTCGCGGATGCGGTCGGCCATGGTGCAGACCTGTTCAGGCGTTATTTCGCCCGGCGCCATCGCCTGGGCCTCCTTCAGCAGCGAGGCCAGGCGCGGCAGCTCGTTCTGCCGGTGCCAGGCCAGCAGCTGGGCGAGTTCGTCGCGCACTTTCGGGGTCTGGGCGCCGTCGAAGTCCAGGTAGCCGTCGAGCCACCAGTAGCTCACCGTGGGCAGGTTGTTGTAGGCCAGCTGGATCGCGCTGCAGGCGCCCAGGGCGGCCACCACCAGCAGCGCGCCGATAATTCGCGCCACTGCCGCGCAAGGCGCGCAACGAATCCGGGAAGAAAAACGCATGAATCAGACTCCGCAGCAAGACAGCAACCCAGGGCCGGTCGACGTCGTCATCATGGCCGCCGGCAAGGGCACGCGCATGAAGAGCAGACTGCCCAAAGTGTTGCACCGATTGGGCGGCCGCGCCCTGCTGGCGCATGTGGCGGGCACCGCCGCGCGCATCGGGGCACGCGGCGTGGTGGTCGTCACCGGCCATGGCGCGGACCAGGTCGAGGCCTCCATGGCCGGCGGCATCGGCAACGCCAGCCTGCGCTTCGCGCGCCAGGAGCCGCAGCTGGGCACCGGCCACGCGGTGCAGCAGGCCGCGCCGCTGCTGGCGGACGACGGCACGGTGGTGGTGCTCTCGGGCGACGTGCCTCTCATCGGCGAAGAAACCCTGCGCGCCCTCGTCGCCGCCAGCGCCGGCAGCAAGCTGGCGCTGCTGACCATCGAGTTCGACGACCCCTCGGGCTACGGCCGGGTCATCCGCTCGGCCGGCAGCGGCCAGGTGCGGGGCGACTTACGGGGCGAAGTGCAGGCCGTGGTCGAGCACAAGGACGCCACCGAGGCCCAGCGCGCGGTGCGCGAGATCTACAGCGGCGTGATGGCCGTGCCCGCGCGCCTGCTCAAGGGGTGGCTGGCCCGGCTGGACAACAACAATGCCCAGGGCGAGTACTACCTGACCGACGTGGTGAAGCTCGCGGCCGCCGACGGCGTGCCCGTGGTCGCGCACATCACCACCGACGCGCTGCAGGTCGCCGGCATCAACAGCCCGGCACAGCTCGCGGCGCTGGAGCGCGCATGGCAGCTGCGCCAGGCGAACGCGCTGATGGAGCAGGGCGTGCGCCTGGCCGACCCGGCGCGCTTCGACCTGCGCGGCACGCTCGAATGCGCGGGCGACGTGGAGATCGACGTCAACTGCGTCTTCGAGGGCGCGGTGTCGCTGGGCGAGGGCGTGCGCATCGGCGCGAACTGCGTGATCGCCAATGCGCGCATCGAGGCCGGCGCGGTGATCCATCCCTTCACCCACATCGAGGGCGAGAAGGCCGGCGTCACCGTCGGCGCGGGCTCGCTCATCGGCCCCTTCGCCAGGCTGCGCCCCGGCGCGCAACTGGGCGCCGAGGTGCACATCGGCAACTTCGTGGAAGTGAAGAACTCCACGCTGGCCGCCGGCGCCAAGGCCAACCACCTGGCCTACCTGGGCGACGCCACCGTGGGCGAGCGCGTGAACTACGGCGCGGGCAGCATCACCGCCAACTACGACGGCGCCAACAAGCACCGCACCGTGATCGGCGACGACGTGCACGTGGGCAGCAACTGCGTGCTGGTGGCGCCCATCACCATCGGCGCGGGCGGCACCATCGGCGGCGGCTCGACCATCAACAAGTCGACCGAGCCGGGCGCGCTCACCGTGGCGCGCAGCAAGGCGGTGAGCTTCCCGAACTGGAAGCGGCCTCAAAAGAAGCCGAAGGCCTGAGGGTCTTCTTCATGCCTTGGGTGCCAGAGGCACCCTGGGCTCGAACTTCGCGCGCTTCAGGCTGAAGAAAGCCTTGACGTTGCGCACGTTCGCATCGGCCGTGAACAGGCGCTGCGTGAGGGCGCCGTAGTCCTGCGTGTCGCGCGCCGCCACCACCAAAATGAAGTCCGGACCGGGCGACACGCGCCAGCACTGCTGAACCGCGTCGTCGGCGATCACCCGCGTCTCGAAGGCGTCGAGCGAGGCGGCGTCCTGCCGGTCGAGCGAGATCTCGATCACCGCCTGCAGGCCGTGGCCCAGCACCGTGGCGAGCCTGTCGGGCGACAGCAGCGCGACCTGGCGCTCGATCAGGCCGACCTCGCGCAGCCGCTGCACGCGGCGCAGGCAGGTGGGCGGGGAGATGCCCACGTCGGAGGCAAGGCGCTGGTTGGTCTGCGAGGCGTCACGCTGAAGGGCATCGAGCAGGCGCAGGTCGGTTGAATCGAGGGATATTGATTCCATATTTGTGGAAATTATGGAATAAAAGTCTAAACGAAAGAATCAGAGAAATAAAAGTCCGAAATTATGTGAATTTCGAATGCATATTTCTTTCATGCCTTCCTACCATCTGGGCACTTCCCTCCCTTCTTCCTCATTCAAAGGCAGCTCACCATGTGCGGCATCGTCGGGGCAGCGTCCCATCGCAACATCGTTCCAGTCCTCGTGCAGGGCCTCCAGCGGCTCGAATACCGCGGCTATGACTCCTGCGGCGTGGCGGTGCATGCCGGCGGCCTGACGCGGGCGCGCACCACCTCGCGCGTGGCCGACCTCGTGGCGCAGGTGCGCGACGACAAGCTCGAGGGCCTCACCGGCATCGCCCACACGCGCTGGGCCACGCACGGCGCGCCGGCGGTGCACAACGCGCATCCGCACTTCAGCCACGGCCCCGGCGCCGACGCGCAGGCCGCGCGGCCCGGCCGTATCGCGCTGGTGCACAACGGCATCATCGAGAACCACGAAACGCTGCGCGCCGGGCTCGAGGCCAAGGGCTACGTCTTCGAGAGCCAGACCGACACCGAGGTCATCGCCCATCTCGTCGACAGCCTCTACGACGGCGACCTGTTCGAGGCCGTGAAGGCCGCGGTGCTGCAGCTGCACGGCGCCTACGCCATCGCCGTGATCTGCCGCGACGAGCCGCAGCGCGTGGTCGGCGCGCGCGCGGGCTCGCCGCTGATCCTGGGCGCCGGCAAGGACGGCGCCGAGAACTTCCTGGCCAGCGACGCGATGGCCCTGGCCGGCGTAACCGACCAGATCGTCTACCTGGAAGAGGGCGACGTGGTCGACCTGCAGCCCGGCAAGTACTGGATCGTCGACAGGAGCCACAAGCCCGTCACCCGCCAGGTGCGCACCGTGCTCGCCCACAGCGGCGCCGCAGAACTGGGCCCGTACCGCCACTACATGCAGAAGGAAATCTTCGAGCAGCCCCGCGCCATCGGCGACACGCTCGAGGGCGTGGAAGGCATCGTACCCGAGCTGTTCGACGGCATCGGGCAGGACGGTGCCACCGGTGCCAGTGCCTACCGGGTCTTCCAGGACATCGACAAGATCCTCATCCTCGCCTGCGGCACCAGCTACTACAGCGGCTGCACCGCCAAGTACTGGCTCGAAGGCATCGCGAAGATCTCCACGCAGGTCGAGATCGCGAGCGAATACCGCTATCGCGAATCCGTGCCCGACCCGAAGACGCTGGTGGTCACCATCAGCCAGTCGGGCGAGACGGCCGACACGCTGGCCGCGCTCAAGCATGCGCGCTTGCTCGGCATGGAGCAGACGCTGACCATCTGCAACGTCGCCACCAGCGCAATGGTGCGCGAGTGCAAGCTGGCGTACATCACGCGCGCCGGCGTGGAGATCGGCGTGGCCTCGACCAAGGCCTTCACCACGCAGCTCGCGGGGCTCTTCCTGCTCACGCTCGCCATCGCGCAAGCCAAGGGCCGGCTGAGCAACGCCGACGAAGCGCGCTACCTGAAGGAAATGCGCCACCTGCCCGTCGCGCTGCAGTCGGTGCTCGCCCTGGAGCCGCAGATCATCGGCTGGGCCGAAGACTTCGCGCGCAAGGACAACGCGCTGTTCCTCGGCCGCGGGCTGCACTACCCGATCGCGCTCGAAGGCGCGCTCAAGCTCAAGGAAGTGACCTACATCCACGCCGAGGCCTACGCCGCCGGCGAACTCAAGCACGGCCCGCTCGCGCTGGTGACGAGCGAGATGCCCGTGGTGGCCGTGGCGCCCAACGATGCGCTGCTCGAAAAGCTCAAGAGCAACCTGCAGGAAGTGCGCGCGCGCGGCGGCGTGCTCTACGTGCTGGCCGACGGCGACACCAGGATCACCAGCAGCGAAGGGCTGCACGTGATCCGCATGCCCGAACACTATGGCGCGCTCTCGCCGCTGCTACATGTGGTGCCGCTGCAGCTGCTGGCGTACCACACGGCCTGCGCTCGGGGGACCGACGTGGACAAGCCGCGTAATCTGGCCAAGAGCGTGACGGTGGAGTGATCGGTGGCTTCAGGCTGGCGGTTTGTTCTTTGCCATTAATGTCCGAGACAGCGCATTAATGTCTGAGACAAGCTCGTCAGCAGGGCGGGCGTTGATGGCGTGGGTATCCGTGCCAAGGAATGCCATCATCGGTCAGTGCGTCCACCCACTGCGACCGCTCTAGACTGAGGCTGTGTGGAAACAGCTGCATTGATGGGGTGCGCAAGATCCGTTGGGCCGGCTGACTCAGTTCCTACCGGAACTCTCGGCCGTCTCTACAAGACGCGAGTCGGCTCCTACGACTTCATCTCTGCAATCAGGGTGCTTGCGCCGAGGATCTTGATTGCTCGCTTGAGGTTGTAGGCCAGAACCTGCAGATTCATCTCGGTTTTCACGTTCGGCAAGGTCTTCGTCAGGAAGTGCGTGGCCCCCATCCACGCTTTCAGGGTGCCGAACACGTGTTCGATCGTTCGTTGCCTGAACTTTGAGGCCTCGGGCGCAGCATCTAGACGTGCCTGGACCTTTTCCAGGACCTCCTCGTACTCCCATCGACTGATGCGCCTGGCTGGCGCCGGGGTGCACTGCGGCTTCAAGTGACAGCCGCCACAGTTTGATGTCCAGTACTTGCGCAACGCCTTGCCGTCTTCAATGGCGGTGAAGCGGTAGATTGCGATCTCGCCCGCCGGACACCGGTACACATCCCGTCGCTTGTCATAGACGAAGTCTCGCTTGTCGAATCTGCCCTCGAACTTGCTGTTGGACGTCAAAGGCTTCGGGACAAGTGTCGCAATGCCCGCACGTTCGCACTCCAGAATCGCGTAGCCTTCGAAGTAGCCTCGATCCGCCAGCACGATTGGTTTGGAGTGTTCGATGGCCTCTTGAGCCGCCTTGGAGATGGCGGCCAGTTGGCCTCGATCGGTTACTGCGTTGGTCACCTCATGGGCGACGATCATGTGGTGTTTTGCATCGACCGCGGCTTGGACGTTGTAGCCTACGACTGCTGAGCCAAGTCGGCTGGTCGCCATCGAGCGGGCATCCGGATCGGTCAGCGAGATCTGTCGCTCTTGCGTGGACTGAAGCTGCCGCTCGATGGCAGAGATTTCACGCATCTTTCCTTTGATCTTGGCTACCTTTTCCTGGAGGCGCGCAACACGCTCGGGGAGAACCATCGCTGGATCTCGGTCAGCTCGATCAAGTTCGGCAAGGTATCGGCCGATGCTCTGCTCGAGCTGCTGCATCCGCACCTGGAGCTTGTGCTCGTTGAAGTTCTTGTCGCGGTTGTTGACGCCCTTGAACTTGCTTCCGTCCACGGCGATGACGCCGTCGGCAAATAGCTTGAGCCGGCGGCACAAAAGAACGAACTCTCGGCACACCAGCCGAATGGCGTCACCATGATCTCTGCGGAAGTCCGCGATGGTCTTGAAATCGGGGGCCAGGCGCCCGGTCAGCCACATCAACTCCACATTGCGCTGTGCCTCACGCTCCAGGCGTCGACTGGATTGCACTTGGTTCAAATAGCCGTAGATGTAGATCTTCAACAGCACTGAGGGGTGGTACGACGGCCGCCCGGTAGCCGCAGGCTCCGCGCCTTCAAAGCCGAGCTGATAGAGCTTGAGTTCATCGACAAAGACATCGACTACGCGAATGGGGTTCTCTTCTGAGATGTAGTCGTCAAGGCACTCTGGCAGCAGCGTGGTCTGGCTTCGATCCCCTGGCTCGATGAATCGCTTCATGTGGCAACCCAGTTCGTGGCGTTGTCTCAATCTAGGCGACGGTATTCATGGATTCAATGCGTTTTCACACAGCCTCGACTGGAAGGGGTCTCTGGCCTTAGTCTGCGTCGTGATCGTTCTACAGAGAGATCGGACGCTAGTCTGGACCACCACCGAGTCACGTCGTAAGCGTTTCAACAGGCTAAGTCTTTAACTCCATTGCGTCGTGCGCAAAGCGCGCCTTTAGATCGTCGACTAACCATCTGGCCGCGGGCCCGGGCGGCTCCGAGGCGCGACGAAACGCCGCCATCGTCAGTGAAAAGCCGGCAGGCAGCATGTCCTCGACATCGAGTGAAACCAGCGCGCCGCTCGCAAGGTCGCCCTGCACCATGTGCATCGGCATGTTGCCCCAGCCCACGCCGTCCCTGAGAAATGCGTGCTTTGTGGAAAGGTCTGCCAATCTCCAGGTTGAAGCCGACTTGACCCCGAAGTCCCGGCCCGCGCTCAACTCCGACCGGTCAGTGAGAACGAGTTGGACGTGCTTGGCCAAGGCAGCCTTTGGAATTCGTCGCTTGAAGCTCGCCAGCGGGTGGTCAGGTGCGGCCACGGTGACCAATGGCACCTGACCAATGCTCTCGCTGCTCAGCGACGGAAACTCGACCGCCAGCGGCGCCAGTATTCCCAGGCTGCAGCGTCCGTCCAGCACCGGCTGGTATCCCGCGCCCAGACCTTCCACGAACAACCTCAATGGAGTGAGCGGAAATCGGCTCACAAACGCCTTCGCGGCCGCACTGACGAGCGCCGTCGGAAAAAAGACGTCCACCACGACAGAGAGTTCCGCTTCCAACCCGGCAGACATCAACCTTGCGCGGGCCTTCATCGTGTCGACGCCGGACACGATGTTGCGTGCATCCGCGAGCAAGAGAACGCCTTCGGGTGTCAGCTTGGGGTACCGGCCTGACCTGTCGAACAGAACGACTCCGATTTGGCCCTCCAGGCTGCTGACCCACCCGCTCACCGCGGACTGGACGCGATTGAGCCGCCGGGCCGCCGCCGAGAAGCTGCCTTCATCCACGGCCGCGATGAAGGTTCGCAGCTGGTCCAGGGACACGCCATCGAGCATTTGAACTCCTTCCATCTCCAGGGCAGATGGATTAAATCTCAATATACCGGCTTCTCAGAATGATGCCGCGTCCCCACCATTCAAGCCACGGGAAAAGACTTCCCGAGGCCCTGTACGCCGAAGCGGACAGGTCGGACTTCTTCATCAATCTTTCGAGGCTCTCATGCAACTCCTTCATCTCGACTCCAGTGTGCTCGGCGGCGCGTCCGTCAGCAGGCAACTTTCAGCCGAACTCGTCGCGCGCCACCGCGCCCTGCACCCCGGCATCCAGGTCGTGTCCCGCGACCTGGCGGCCGACCCGGCGCTGCACTTCTCCGGCGCCCACATGGCCGCCTTCAACGGTGCAGCCACCGAAGACGCGACCATCACGGCGGATCTGGTCAAGGGCAACGCGTACATGGACGAACTCTTCGCGTCGGACATCCTCGTCATCGGCGCGCCCATGTACAACTTGTCGATTCCGACGCCACTCAAGGCCTGGATCGACCGTATCGCAGTCGCAGGCAAGACCTTCCGCTATACCGCCACCGGCCCCGAGGGCCTGCTGAAGGGCAAGAAGGCATTCATCGCCTCAGCGCGAGGGGGTGTGTATTCGGCCGGAAGCCCGGCGGCGGGTCTCGAACACCAGGAGAGCTACCTCATCGGCTTGCTTGCGTTCCTGGGAATCACCGACGTGACCGTTGTGCGAGCCGAAGGCATCGCCATGGGCCCCGAGGCCAAAAAGGCTGCCGTCGCAGAGGCGCTTGCCGACATCGCAGCCATCTCGGCCTAAGACCCCGACGTTCAATCAATCATCAAYTAAGGAATCKTCATGACTTACTCCATCATCGGCTCGGGCAACGTCGGTTCGGCGCTGGCCCGTCAGTTCGCGCGCAGCGGCATTGCTGTCGGCATCGCCAACACGCGTGGACCCGACACCATCGAAACCCTCGAGAAGGAACTCGCTGGCTACGTCACGGCATTGACCTTGCAGGATGCGGTCAAGGCAGACGTGGTCATTCTCGCGGTGCCTTTCAGCGCACACGTCGATGTCGCCCGCGCTGCAGGGCAGTGGACCGAMAAGATCGTGGTCGACGCCATGAACACCTACGGCGTTCCGCCGGAAGCGCTGAAAGGTCAGCCGTCCACGGTCGTGGTGGCGTCTGCCTTCCCTGGTGCACGCGTGGTCAAGACGTTCAATCAACTTCCCGCYAGGCTGCTGGCGATGAATCCGGTTGAGCACGGCGGACGGCGGGTCATGTTCGTGGCCGGTGATGAGACGCAGGCCACCGCCGTCATCTCGAAGCTGGTCGGCGACCTGGGCTTTGCACCGATCGTCCTCGGGACACTCGCGGAGTCCGGTACGTTGCTGGACAAGGGCGGCGCGCTGGTTCTGCAGAACCTTGTCAAGCAGGGGTGACTCTCGCTCGCGCTTCTGCTTGAGACCTTCGAATAGCTCATCGCATCACGGCACGTCCGACGACTGCGATGAGTCGCGAAGCAGTCATTCAAAAATCTGCGGCCAACGACCGTAGTCGCTGCATAGCTGCCATCCCGCGGCAGACCCGCTTCAGACTGACCGCGATCCCTCAGGCCTCTCATGCGGATCTCAACTCCGCCTGAATGCTGCCTTCGAGCGCCTCGATCCTTGTCTCCATGCACGTTCAATTACAGCGCACCTTCCAAGAATTGGTGATCAAGGAGCCGGCTGACGACACGCAAACCCTCTCCCTAGGCAGAGCGACACTGCATCTGCCAGCGCTCCTGGACGAACTCCGCGTGGTCAGAAGGCGGCGCAGCTATGCTGTGACCGGTCGTCGACCAATTTTGCTGAGGCAGCCCCATGGAGAACGCAGCACTTGAAGAAGCAATAGCGACCGTTCACGCTCTTCTCAGCTCAGAGGGAATGACCGAAGCCGCTGCGCTCGTTCGCACCTACCCCGCGCGCGCGGTGCAAACAGGCTACGACAACTGGAACGGAGGCACGAAAATCTGGCAGGTGCAGATCTCCGTGCCTGCTGGCGAGTTCGCTCGGTTGGGAACGAGGAAGTCCCAGCTTGAGGAGCAAATCTCAGCGCGCATCAAGACAGTTTTGGAATCGGATACGCAAGACTGGTATACCGCAAAAATCCTCCCCGAGCGCGACCGACGTAGGGATTGGCGAGCCGGGAACTCTGGCATCACGCGGGACGTAAGGAACAATATTCTGGATGGGTTGAGGCTGGAACAGGTTGTATGGAATGGTGCACTCGATGAAGTCGAGTTCCTGAGTCGACTCTATGACCTACAAACGTTGCCCTCGCATGACAATCGATTCAAAGATGCAGCAGGAGACATTTGGCAGCATCGGGTCAACAACGACGACTGGGATCAGGACTGGATTTTCTCGGACGAGCGATTCCCTCTGAAGGACGGCCCATCGGAGCAGTTCCTTCGTTTCCTTTGCGAAGTCGCCCATCCGATCGTTCGACCCGACCGCGAGGAGGCTGTGAAGCTCGTTTCGCACTTCAACGAGCAACTGCGGCAGATTGGATGGGAGATTTATGAGGTTGAACGGATTGCAGGGCGACCCCGGTTTTCCTTTCGCGCCATAACAAACGGTGGAGGACGCGCCGTACTGCGAGCCAAGAACGTCGCGGAGGCCCTGGACGCTGGCTGGATGGCCAAGGAAATTGAGCGTCTCGAAAACAGCATCGACCGCGATCCAGCCCTGGCTATTGGAACAGCCAAGGAACTAATCGAAACCTGCTGCAAGACGATCCTCACCAAGCGTGGCGTTACTTTCACGAAGTCCGAGGACCTGGGGGAACTGACCAAGAAGCTGACCAAGGAGTTGCGGTTGGTACCTGAGGGCATCTCCGAGGAGGCAAAGGGCGCAGAGAATATTAAGCTTGTACTCCGCAATCTGACGCAACTGACAAACAACCTAGCGCAACTTCGGGGTCTATATGGCACTGGCCATGGGCGAGACGGGGGGCATCGTGGCCTTCAACCGCGGCATGCGCGCCTCGCTGTTGCCTCGGCAGTTGCTTTCATCGACTTCGTCTCAGAAACGTACCGACAACGTGAGAGCACAAAGGCGGAGTAGAAGCGGGGCCAGCGTCGCCTGACAGTCGAATCTGCAAATGCTCGTCTAAACATCTGACAGAGGGGGCGAGAGTAGATCGCACGGTGAACGAAGGCTCTGCTCAAACAGCAGCGGAGTCTCGGACTTTATTGCCTTCTTTCGGGGGCCTCCCGAGTTGCTTCTTGGGTTTGTGCCAGACTTCGAAACGTCGATAAGTAGCCGTCGTGCTGACTTCCTATCGGTGTCTTGTCTCGGACATTATTGGCAATGAACAATGGTCGACGTCGCGCGTACCACGCCGGACTGCTCGGCTGCCCCGAGCTTCGCGCAGGTCCACTAAGATCGGTTGGATGAAGCAAGAGGGCGGGCGCGAGGCGCGCCGGAAAGAAAGCGTGGAGCGCAGCGCGCCTGCGGATGCAGGCGCGTCGGCGCTGCCCGGCGAGATCGATGGACAGCTCGACGCGGCATCGCGCGGCGCGGCGGAGTCGAGCCTCTCGCGCCTGCTCGGCACGCTGGGGCTTTTCTCCACGGGAAGCCCCTCGCTCACGGTCGAAGAGATCGCCATCCGCCTCAAGGTGCCCAAGAGCACGGCCTACCGCTACATCCAGGAGCTGTCAAAGGTGGGCCTGCTGGTGCGGCTGGACCGCAGCATCACGCTGGGTCCGCGCATCATCGAGCTGGACCGCTGCATCCGCGAGTCCGACCCGGTGATCCGCGCCGCCGCACCGCCCATGCGCGAACTGGCCGAGCAGACGGGACTGGATGTGTTCCTGTCCAAGCTCTACGGCCACTCCATCATCACGGTGCACACCGAGTTCAACGATCCGCTGCCGCACCTGCGCTATGGCCGCGGCCGGCCGGTGCCGGTGTCGCGCGGCGCGAGCGCGAAGGCCCTGGTGGCCTTCCTGCCGGCGGCGCGGCTGCGCAGGCTGCACCAGGAAATGGCCGGCGAGGCAGCCGATACCCCGCCATGGGATGCGTTCTATGAAGAAGCGCAGCGCATCCGCCGCGAGGGCTATTGCCGGACCTCGGGCGAGCTCAACGAGGGAAAGACCGGCGTCTCGGCGCCGATCTTCGGCCGTGGGCGGCTCGTGGTCGCCAGCGTCACCGCGCTGGGCAGCGATGCGCGGCTGGCGCTTTTCGATGCAGAGGCCATCGCCGAGCTGGTCAAGCGCACCGCTCACATGATCAGCGTGCGGTTGTCGGCCGACGGGCACCTGTAGACGCGCCAGCCAGCTCGTTCAGAAGACGATGTTGGCCTTCTTGACGATGGGTGCCGCAGCGGCCAGCGAACGGCGCCAGGTCTCCAGCGCCTGTGCGGGCGTGCTCACCACCGGCTCCAGGCCCAGCGCCACCATGCGCGACTGCACCTCGGCATCGCTCGCGATGGACTGCAGCGCGGTCGCCAGCCTCGCGACCACCGGCGCAGGCGTGCCCGCGGGGGCGAACAACGCGAACCAGCCGGCGTTGCCCATGTCGCGCACGCCCAGCTCCTCGAAGGTGGGTACCGCGGGCAGCGAGCTCACGCGGCGCAGGCCGGTCACCGCCAGCGGGCGCACCGAGCCGGCCGTCACCATGGCCTCGACGGCGGCGACGGTGAGGAACACCGCATCCACCTGACCGCCCATGAGGTCGGTGATGGCGGGCGACGAGCCCTTGTAGGGCACGTGCAGCAGCTCGATGCCGGCCGATCCGGCCAGCACCTCGCCCATCACATGGGCCGAGGAGCCCGCCCCGAAGCTGCCGTAGCTGAGCTTGGCGGCCTTCGCCTGCTGCAGGAAGGCGCGCAAGTCTTTCGCGGGACTGTCGGCGCGCACGGCCAGCACCAGTGGCGCATTGGCCATCACGCTGACGATGGTGAAGGCCTCCTGCATGCTCCTGCCCGGCGCCACCTGCTGCTTCGAGGCGAGCGCGGCGATCACATGCGTGGAGTTGCTGCCGAACATCAGCATGTACCCATCGGCCGGCGGCTGCAGCACGGTGCGCGCGGCGATCAGGCCGTTGGCGCCGGGCTTGTTGTCGATCATCACCGTGCCGCCCAGCGCGGCCTGCAGCTTCTGGCCGATGAGGCGGGCCACGGTGTCGGTGCCGCCGCCGGCTGCGAAAGGCACCACGAGGTTGATCGGGCGTTCCGGCCAGGTGGCCGCGCGCGCCAGGCCGCTGCCGCAGGCGGCCAGGGCCGCGAGCGCGCCGAGGGCCTGGCGGCGATGGACAAGAAGTTCGAAAGAGAACGAAGCTGAGGTCATGGTGTGGCGGGGAGAGCGGAAGAAGAGGGGGCGAGTCAGTCGACGCGGATCTGCCGCGCCTTGACGATGCGGTCATAGGTTGCGCGGCCCTCGGCGATGCGGGCCGCCATCTGCCCGGGCGTGCTGTAGACGGTGGTGAAGCCCAGGTTGCCGAAGGTCCTGGCCACCGGCTCGGAAGTGAGTGCGGCGCGCATGGCCCCGTTGAGCCGCGCCACGATCTCCGGCGGCGTGCCGGCGGGCGCCAGCAGGCCGAAGAAGCCCTGGATGGTCATCTCGGGCAGGCCGGCCTCGGCGGCGGTGGGAATGTCGGGGAAGGCCGGGTCGCGCCGCTCGCCGGTCATGAACAGCGGCACCAGCTGGCCGGCGCGCAGGGCGCCGATCAGGGGCGAGGTGACTTCGTCCATCAGCTGGGCCTCGCCGCGGATCACCGCGTCCTTGGCCATGACGGCGCCCTTGTAGGGCACATGCACCACGGGCGCGCCGGTGGCGGCCAGGAAGATCTCGCCCAGCAGATGGTTGCTGGAGCCCGCGCCGGCCGAGGCGAAGTTGAGCTTGCCCGGCTCGCGCTTCGCCAGCGTCACGAACTCCTGCACCGTGCGCACGCCCAGGGTCGGATTCGTGACGAAGACGAAGGATTGCGTGGCACCCAGGCTCACCGGCACCAGCGTGGCGACGTGCTCCTGGTTGGGGTAGATCGCGGGCGCCGCCGTCAGGCTGCTGCCGCTGCCCCACAGGAGGGTGTAGCCATCGGGCCGGGCCAGGGCCGCCACCTTGGTGCCGATGCGCCCGCCCGCGCCCGCGCGGTTCTCGACGACCACCGGCTGCTTCAGCTCCACCGCCAGCGCCTGCGCGACGGCCCGGGCCGAGATGTCGGTGGAGCCGCCAGGCTCGAAGGAGACGATGAGCGTGACCGGACGCGAAGGCCAGGTCTCGGCGCGGGCGGCGTTGCTGCCGAGCAGGCAGGCCGCAGCCAGAAAGACGAACAAGGCGTGGCGACGGGTGGAGGAAAGCATCGGCATGGAGGGCTCCTGGAAAAAGGCGCAGCGGCGCGATCAGTCCAGCGACACGTTGGCCTCGCGGGCCACGCGACGCCACTTGTCCAGCTCGGCCTGCAGCTTGGCGCGGAACTGCGGGCCGTCGGCCGCCGTCACCGCCACGCCGCGCGCATTGAGGCGCGATTCCATGTCGGGCGTGCGGATCACCTTGTCCAGCGCGTGGCCCAGGGTCGCCACCACGGCCGGCGGCGTGCCAGCGGGTGCGAACACGCCCATCCAGCCTTCGGCCACGAGTCCGCCGTAGCCCAGTTCCTGCAGCGTGGGCACGTCGGGCAGGCCGGGCAATCGGCTCGGGGAGGGCGTGGCCAGTGCGCGCAGCTTGCCGGCCTTGATCTGCGGCAGCACCACGGCGGTGGTGTCGAAAGTGAAGTCGACGTCGCCGGCCAGCAGCGAGGTCATGGCCTGCTGGCTGCCCTGGAAGGGCACGTGCGCGGCCCGTGTGCCGGTGGCTTTCAGGAAGAGCTCGCCGATCAGGTGATTGGTCGAGCCCATGCCGAATGACGAGTAGTTGAGCTTGCCCGGCTGCGCCTTGGCGGTGGCGATGAGTTCGCGCACGTCCCGCACCGGCGAGCCCGAGGGCACGGCCAGCACGAAACTGACGGTGCCCACCTCGGTGATGGGGACGAAGTCTTTCAGGAGATCGTAGGGAGCGGTCTTGCGCGTGACGGGGTTGATCAGCAGTTCGGCACCCGTGCCGAAGAGGAGCGTCTGGCCATCGGGCCTGGCGCGCGCCACGGACTGCGCGCCGATGGTGCCGCCGGCACCCGCGCGGTTGTCCACCACGATCGACTGCCCGAGTTCCGGCGCCAGCTTCTCGGCGATCAGCCGCGCCGCGCCGTCGGTGCCGCCGCCGGGCGGAAAGGCGACCACCAGGTGGATGGGCGCCGAGGGAGAGGCCTGGGCGAAGGCCAGTGCCGGCGCCAGGGTGGTCAGGGTAGCCAGATAGGTCAGCACGAGACGTCGTGGCACGGGCATGGTCGTTCCTTGCGAGGTTGGCGAAGATGGGCTCAGTGCGCGGCGGCGGTTGCCGCTGCAGCGCGCTCGCGTTCGCCCTGCGCGGCTGCGGCGGCCTCGGCCGCGCGCACGCTGGGCCGGGCGCCGCAGCGCGCCAGGTAGGCCTCCAGGTCGGGCCAGCGCCGCGTGTCGATGGCATGCGCGCGCGTCCACATGGCGATCGTGTAGCAGTGCGCGTCGGCGATGGTGAAGGTGTCGCCGGTGAGGTAGGTGCGGCCCGCCAGCTGTTCGTCGATCCACCGCAGCCTGGCCTCGACGATGCCGCGGGCGATGGCCTTGTACTCGGGCGGCGTGACGGCCTTGAACAGCGGCATGAAGCCGCCCTTGTGCAGATCGGCCGCGATGAAGCTCATCCACTCCAGCACGCGGTAGCGAGGCAATCCTGAGGCGGGCAAGAGCGTGTTGCCGGGGCACTGGTCGGCCAGGTATTGCATGACGATGCAGCCCTCGCTCAGGTGCTGGCCGTCGGGCATCTCGAGCGTGGGCACCGTGCCCTTGGAGTTGACGCCGAAGTAGTCGCGCCCGTCGGCCAGCCGCTTGGTCTTCATGTCGACCCACTCGAGGGCCAGGGGCAGCTGCAGTTCGCGCGCGACGATGTCCACCGCGAGCGAACAGCCGCGGACTTCGTGATAGAGCTTCATGGGGTTCTCCGGGGAATGGAACGGCACCGCCGGCTCAGGCCGCGGCTTGGGTGGCGAGCTCATCGCGCTCGGCGGCCAGCGCCGCCTGCACGCTGGGGCGTGCGGCGATGCGCTGCAGGTAGGCGTGCAGATGCGGCCACTGCGCCAGGTCGATGGCGTGCAGCTCGGCCCACATCACGATCGTGAAGCAATAGGCGTCTGCCGCAGTGAAGCGCTGCGCATGCAGGAAGCTTCGCGCGGCGAGCACGCCGTCGAGCCAGGCGAAGCGGCGCTGCAGGTTCTCGATGGCGATGCCGCGGTAGGCGGGCGGCGTGTTGGCGCGGAACAGCGGCGTGAAGGTCTTGTGCAGCTCCGAGCTCATGAAGCTCATCCACTCCAGCACGCGGTAGCGCTCCATGTCGAGGCTGCCAGGCAGCAGGTGGTCCGCCCCATGGCGGTCGCACAGGTACTGAATGATCACGCCGCCCTCGGTGAGGAACTGGCCGTCGTCCGTCTCCAGCGCGGGCACCTGGCCCTTGGGATTGATGCGATGGAGGTCGCCGCCGTTCTTGAGCTTCTTGGCCCGCACGTCGACCCAGACGAGTGCGAGCGCGACGCCGATCTCGCGCGCCACGATGTCGACGGCCAGCGCGCAGGTCCTGGGAGTGAGATAGAGCTTCATGGCTGGAAGTCGCCTCGCGGGGATGGAGGGGCGCGCCTGCGCGCCGGCAGGGCCGGGGCGGATGCCGATGCGGTGCCTGCCCGCCGCCCGCGCAGCGTTCTGGTGCAGCGGTGCCCCGTTGTGTTGCATAGGGTCGAAGACGTGGTCATGAAATTACTTCTATGCGATAAATGTGCCATTCGATCTGTACTTCGCATGTCGGTAGAAGTACCCGGATGGCTGACAAACGACTGATGCAGCACGTGTTTCGCGCCGGTCGCGACATCTCTTCCCACGTGAAGGTAGGTCTAAATACAAACTTATCGCTATGCAGTAATAAATAGATTGTCGGACCAGGCTCGAACTGGAACGCCAATTGCTTGCTTGTGTGTCATATGGACGAAAATTGATCTCTATGTATGCATGTAAAAACCATCTTCATTGCTAAATTTCGTTTATTCGACAAAACAGCATATGATTCGGTGACCGATGAGTGTTCGGTGTCGTCAGTCGTCCATTGCCGCCCAGGTGCATCCCCTCTGGTTCCTGGTGTCGGCCCCGTCTTCGCAGGGGTACCTAGGAATCGCGCAATGAAAAGAAAGTCCGTTCTGCAGGTCTGTGGTGCCGTCGCCTTGGCGGCGGCATGTGGACTGGTGTCGCCCCTGGCTTCGGCCCAGGGCAACTGGCCCTCGCGGCCGATCCGCATCGAAGTGCCTTATCCGCCGGGCACGGGTCCCGACGTCATGGCCCGGCTCGTGGGCGAGGGGCTCTCCAAGGAGCTGAAGGCCTCCGTCGTTGTGGAGAACAAGGCCGGGGCCAACGGCATCATCGGCACCGCCGAGGTAGTGAAGGCGCCGGCCGACGGCTACACCTACCTGCTGGTCGACCGGCTCACGCTCACCGTCAACCCGCTGCTCTACCAGCCGCCCTACGACCCGAAGAAGGACCTCGTCTCCGTCAGCAACATCGCCGACGTGAACCTGTACCTGGTCACCAGCGCGCAGTTGCCGGCCAACGACTTCAAGTCCTTCGTCGCCTATGCGAAGGCCAACCCGGGCAAGGTCACCTTCGGCACCGGCGGCGTGGGCAGCGTGATGCACCTGAACATGGAACTGCTCGAATCGGGCACGGGGGTCAAGTTCCTGCACGTGCCTTACAAGGCGCTGGCCGAGGTGATCCCGGCCATGCTGGGCGGCCAGGTCGAGGTGACTTCCGGTGGCGTGGAAGCCATGCTGCCCTACGTGCAGAAGGGCAGCTTCAAGCTGCTGGCCGTCGGTGCGCCCACGCGCCAGGCCATCGTGCCGAACGTGCCCACCATCATGGAGGCGGGCGGCTCGGACATGCTGCTGTCCACCTCCTATTCCTTCCACGCCAAGAGCGGCGTGCCGCCCGAGATCCTGGCGCGCATGAACGCGGCGCTGACCAAGGTGCTGTCGCAGCCCGAACTCAAGCGCTGGGCGGCCGAGCGCGGCCTGGGCGCGGGAGCTTCCACGCCGGCCGAACTGGACGCGCGCATCGCCGTGGACAACGACCGCATCGGCCGCCTGGTGCGCGAGCGCGGCATCAAGGTGCAGTGACGACCGCCGCGGCCATTCCCCTGAACCCGAAGAGACACAACGAGAGGACATCGGCGATGACTGAGCAGACTGGCGCGCAGGCCCTGTGGGCGGCGCTCTCCGGCGAAGGGGTGGACACCTGCTTCGCCAACCCCGGCACGACGGAGCTGGACCTGGTGCGAGCCCTGGAGGGCCAGGATTCGATCCGCTGCGTGATCGGCCTGCAGGAGAACGTCTGCACCGGCGCGGCCGACGGCTACGGCCGCATGCTCGGGCGGCCCGCCGCCACGCTGTTGCACCTGGGCCCGGGCTTTGCGAACGGCATCGCCAACCTGCACAACGCGCGGCGCGCGCGCACGCCCATCGTCAACCTGATCGGCGACCACACCAGTTGGCACCTGCCCTTCGATGCGCCGCTGAGCTCGGACATCGAGTCGCTGGCGCGGCCGGTGTCGGGCTGGGTGCACCGCATTGCGAGCACGGCCGACGCGCCGCGCGCCGCCGCCGAATCCGTGCGCCAGTCGCTGGCCAACGGCGGGCAGGGGGCGACGCTGATCTTTCCGGCGGACTTCCAGGCCGATCCGCTGCAGGGCGCGACGGCCGCAGCCGACACCCCCGCGCCGGCCGCCGCGTCAACCGCGCCCGTCGACATCGCCGCCTTCGCGCAACGCCTGCGTTCGGCGCGCCGCATCGTCTTCCTGCTGGGCGGCGGTGGCGAACTCGGTGGCCTGGGCGTGCGCGCGCAGCATGCCGCCGCGCGGCTGTGCGCAGGGCTGGGCGCCACGGCCTACGCCGAAACCTTCCCGGCCCGCGCGGAACGCGGCCAGGGCCTGCCGGCCTTCGACCGGCTGCCCTACTTTCCCGAGCCGGCGCGCGCCGTGCTCGACCCGGCCGACCTGGTGGTGCTGGCCGGCGCGCTGCCGCCGGTCACCTACTTCGGCTACGCGGGCCATCCCAGCCTGATGGTCGAAGCCGATCGCCTGCTGAGCCTGGGCGAGCCCGGCCATCCGGTGGCCGAGGCGCTGGAGCAGCTGGCCGATGCGCTGCAAGCCCCTGCCTTCGAGGCACCGGTGCATCCGCTGCCGGCCGAGCCCACCGGCGCGCTCACGCCGGCGGCCATCGGCGCGGTGCTCACGCGCATGCTGCCCGAAGGCGCCATCGTCTCGGTCGAGGGCGGCACCTGCGGCTATCCGTTCTATGCGGCGTCGGCCGCCGCGGCGTCTCACACGACGCTGACCAACACCGGCGGCGCCATCGGCCAGGGCCTGCCCGTGGCGGTGGGCGCGGCCATCGCCTGCCCCGGGCGGCAGGTGGTGGGGCTGCTGTCCGACGGCAGCACCCAATACACGATCCAGTCACTGTGGACGATGGCGCACGAGCAGCTCGACGTGGTCGTGCTCATCGCCGCCAACCACCAGTACGCGATCCTGCGCAACGAACTGCGCCGCGGCGGCGCCGCGCTGGGCGCGCGCGCCGAGGCACTCACCGCACTCGACTCGCCGCGCATCGACTGGGTGGGCCTGGCGCAGTCCTACGGCGTGCCGGCCACCCGCGCCGCCACGGCCGAAGAACTCTCGGTCCAGCTGCGCGACGCCTTCGGGCGCCGCGGGCCGGCCCTCATCGAAATGGCGCTCTGAGCCGCAGGCCGGCGCCTTCCCCATCCAAGGAGAAATCGAACATGGATCTCAGACTCAAAGACAAGGTGGCCGTGGTCACGGGCGGCAGCCTGGGCATCGGCCGGGCGGTGGCGGAAGCCTTCGCGGCCGAAGGCGTGCGCGTGGCCATCGTGGCGCGCAGCCAGGGCGCGCTGGAGGAGGCCGCGCGCGAAATCACCGCGAAGACCGGCGTGGAGGTGCTGGCCACGCCCGCCGACGTGAGCGACACCGCGCAGGTGCAGGCCGCCGTCGACAAGGCGGCGGCGCACTTCGGCCGCATCGACATCCTGGTCAACGGCGCGGCCCATCCGGGCGGGCTGGTGCGCAGCGAGATCGAGAACGCCGATCCCGAAGGGCTGCTGCAGGACATCGACATCAAGGTCGTCGGCTACATGCGCTTCGCCAAGGCCTGCGCGGCGCACATGCGAAAGGGCGGCTGGGGCCGCATCATCAACATCGGCGGCCTGACCGGGCGCGGCAGCAAGCAGCTCTCGGGCCTGCGCAACGTGGCGGTGGCGCACATGACCAAGACGCTTTCGGACCAGCTCGGGCCCTCGGGCATCACGGTCAACGTGATCCACCCCGGCGTGGTGGAGACGCCGCACATCCACGAGCTCTACGCCAAGGAAGCGAAGCTGCAGGGCCTCACGCCCGCGCAGGTCGAGGCGAACTACGCCAAGGCCACGCCCATTCGCCGCGTGCTGCAGGTCGACGAGATCGCGGACGTGGTGCTCTTCCTCGCTTCGGACCGCGCGGCGGCCATCACCGGCGAATCCATCGCGGTCGATGGCGGCATCACGCGCGGCATCTTTCTCTGAGCCATCCATTCAAGGAGACCGCAGACATGAACGGAACCATTCTCGTGGGCACGGCAGGGCAAGGCATCTTGCGCAGCGTGGACGACGGCGCCACCTGGCACCGCCTGGGCCTGAAGGAGGCCATCGAGTTCGACGGCACGGTGCGCGCGCTGGCCGTGGACCCGTCGGACCCCAGCCGGGTGCTGGCAGGCGCCGACGCGGGCATCTGCCTGTCGATCGACGGCGGCGCGCATTTCCAGCGCATGGCCTCGCCGGCCGACGGCCAGACCGTCTGGGCCCTGGCCTTCAGCCCGCTTGACCCGAAGCTGGTGTTCGCCGGCACGGGTGCTCCTTCGCGGGCGCGCATGTACCGCTCGCGCAACGGCGGCCTGAGCTGGCAGCTGCTCGACGTCGAGCTGCCCGAGTTCTGCTCCGGCGTGCACCGCCCGCGCATCCTCACCATCGCCTTCCATCCGCAGCGCGCGGGCGAGGCCTGGTTCGGCGTGGAAGAAGGCGGCGCCTGGCGCACGCGCGATGCGGGCGACAGTTGGGAGCGCATCGACACGCCCGGGCGAGGCATCAACAACTCCGACATCCACGCCATCTCGGTGCTGCCGGCCACGCAGGATGCGCCCGCCAAGCACATCGTGGTCACCGTCAACTCGGTGTGCGAGAGCATCGACGATGCCCAGAGCTTCGTCTGCCACCAGTCCAAGGACCGCTTCGACGGCCTGTACTACACCCGCACGGTGCAGCCGCTGGACGCCGAAGGCCGCGAGCTGCTGCTGGCCCTCGGCGACGGTACGCCGGGTTCGCGCACACGCATCTACCGCTCCGCCGACCGCGGCGAGACCTGGGCGCCGACGCTGCTGAACACCCCGCCCAACTCCACCGTGTGGGCCTTCGGTGCCCATGCGAGCGACCGCGGGCTGCTCTTTGCAGGCACCAAGTACGGCCACCTGCTGCGCTCGACCAATGGCGGGCGCAACTGGTTCAAGGAGTGGCGCGACTTCAGCGAGATCACCTCGGTGGCCTGGACGCCCTTCGTGGCGCCGGTGCACGCGCATCCGCAGTCCATCCACTGACGCAAGGAGGCCGGCCATGAACACCCGCAACCCCGCTTCCACCGACGACACAGGGAATACCGGCAGCACTGTCGAAGAGGTCCGCCCGCGCATCCGCCGCACGCACCTGGCGCTGTTCGTGAAGGACCCCTTTGCCTCAGCGCCCTGGTACGAGGAGGTGCTGGGCATGCAGGTCACGGCGCGCGGTGAGCGGTGGGTGTTCCTCACCTTCGGGCAGAAGCACCACGACATCGCGCTCATCCAGGTGGACGAGCCCGAGGCCGCCACCCGCGGCACCGTGAACATGCAGCACTACGGCCTGGAGATCGAGGGCGGCCTGGACGACCTGCGCCGGCTCTACGGCATGCTGCTGCGCAAGAACGTCGAGGTGGTCAAGACCACCGACCACAAGGTGGGCTACGGCCTGTACTTCCACGACCCCGACGGCCACCGCTTCGAATTCTTCCTCGAGCTCGTCCACGACGACGAGGAAGCCAAGCGCCTGCTGGGCGAATACAACGCGCCCAGCAACGCCTTGGACCTGCAGCCGCTGTGAGCGACTGCCTGCTGCACCTCCACTCCATCCACTCCCATTCATGGACACGATCAACATGAGCACCCCCGACCTCAGCGCCTTCCACATCCGCAAGTGGTACCTCCAGATCGAGGACACCCTGGCCGGCGAGACCGGCGCACCCGCCGACGGTGAGCCGCTGCGCAAGATCGTCATCGCCGCCTGCCTGCGCAACCCCTTCGCGGGCCGCTACGTCGAAGACCTGTCGTCCTGGATCGCGCCCTCGCCCGAACTGGGCAAGGAGTTCGGTCGCCGCATCCGCGAGGCCGCGGGCGGCCAGGCCATCGAGAGCTACGGCAAGGCCTGCCTGGTGGGCATCGACGGCGAATACGAGCACGGCAACGCGCTGCTGACCAACCCCGCCGCCAACCCGGTGCGCGAAGGCGTGGGCGGCGGCAAGTCGTGGGTGCCGTCCACCGGCAAGCGCGGCGGACCGGGCACCGTCATCGACATTCCGCTGGCGCACAAGGACGCGCTGTACGTACGCTCGCACTACGACACCGTCTCGGCCATGTTCGGCGACGGCCCCAACCGCGACGAAGTGGTGTTGATCTGGGCCTTCGCCACGCGCGGGCGGCTCAACGCGCGGCTGGGCGGCCTGAAGGCCTCCGAGATCAAGGGCGAGGACGGCCTCGTCTGAACGCCGCCGGAGAGCCGCACATGCAACGCCGCGACTACCGCCTGAGCCACGATGGCCTGGGCTTCCACCTCACCGAATGGGGCGAGCCCGATGCCTGGCCGGTGCTGATGCTGCACGGCATCCGCGGCTATGCCGAGACCTTCGCGGGCGTGGCGGCCGCACTGCAGCCCGGGTTCCGCGTCATCGCCTTCGACCAGCGCGGCCGCGGCGAGACCGACTGGGACCCGGGGCACGGCTACTACACCGACACCTACGTCGCCGACGTCGAGGCGCTGGTGGCGCAACTGGGCCTGCAGCGCTTCGACCTGCTCGGCCATTCGATGGGCGGCATCAACGCCATCGTGCATGCCGCGCGGCATGCCGGCCAGGTCCGCCGCCTGGTCATCGAGGACGCCGGCCCGGGCGCCTTCGACGCCAGCGACGGCGCCACCCGCATCCGCAAGGAACTGGCGAGCACGCCCGTCGCCTTCG
This sequence comes from Variovorax sp. CAN15, assembly GCF_030462475.1. GTDB lineage: Bacteria > Pseudomonadota > Gammaproteobacteria > Burkholderiales > Burkholderiaceae_C > Variovorax. The sequence continues at coordinate 175,011 of NZ_JASMRZ010000002.1, read as the reverse complement.
CTTCGTGGGACGAAGCCGCCGCGTTCATGCGCGCGCTGCGCCCCACGGTGACGGAAGAGGCGCGCCAGCAGCGGCTGCAGAACATGCTCAAGCCCATGAGCGGCGGCGGCTTCACCTGGCGCTACGACCATGCGGGCATCGCCGCCACGCGCCTGAACCCCGACCCCGCCCGCCAGGTGGACCTGGCCGCCTACGTGAAGCAGCTGCGGTGCGAGACGCTCGTGGTGCGCGGCGGCCGCTCCGACTACCTGCAGCCGGCCATGGCCGAGCACATGCGCGCGCTCAACCCGCGCATCTCCACGCTGGAGATTCCCGATGCGGGCCACTACGTCCACGACGACCAGCCGGCGCTATTCGCCGAGGCCGTCACCACCTTCCTGAAGCGGCCCGAGGCGGCCGCCGCGGGCCAGTCCAATCCATGATCCACGAACTCAGAACCTACACCCTCGTGCCCGGCGGCGTGCGCGACTACCTGCGCATCTACAACGAATGCGGCCGCGAGCTGCAGACCCGCACGCTCGGGCAACTGGTCGCGTTGATGACGCCGGAAAGCGGCGACATCAACCAGCTGGTCTTCCACTGGGCCTTCGACAGCCTCGACGAACGCGCGCGCCGCCGCGCCGCGCTGATGGCCGACCCGGCCTTCGCTGAATTCCGCAAGCAGGTGCGGCACCTGCTGGTGCGCCAGGAGAGCCGGCTGCTCTCGCCCGCCTGAGGCGCTCGCCCAGGCAGCCGTTCCCGTCCAAGTCCCAAGGAGTTTTCATGAGCGCTTCCGTGGAAGCCCCCGTCCTCATCATCGGTGCCGGCCCGGTCGGCGTGACGCTGGCCAACCTGCTGGGCACCTACGGCGTGCGGACCCTGGTGGTCGAGCGCGGCACGGCGGTGTTCGACTTTCCGCGCGCCGTGGGGCTGGACGACGAGGCCCTGCGCACCTTCCAGGCCACCGGCCTGGCCGAGGAGATGCTGCGCGACATGATCCAGAACGTGCCCATGCGCATGTACACCGCGCGCAAGCAGTGCTTTGCCGAGATCCTGCCCAGCACGCGCGAGTTCGGCTGGTTCCGCCGCAACCTGTTCTCGCAGCCCCTGGGCGAGAAGACGCTGCGCCGCGGCCTGGCGCGCTTCGAGCATGTGCAGCTGCGGCTCGGCCTGGAGCTGGTGGGCCTGGTGCAGGACGATGCGGGCGTGACCGCCACCCTGCGCGACGAGGCCGGCGCCGAGCAGCAGGTGCGCGCCGCCTATGCGGTGGCCTGCGACGGCGGGCGCAGCGCCGTGCGCGAGATGCTGGGGCTGCCCTACGAGGGGCGCACCCACCCGGCCAAGTGGGTGGTGATCGAATGCGACCAGGATCCGCTGGACGCGCCCTACACCGCGCTGCACTGCGAACCCGATCGCCCCTATGTCTGCCTGCGCCTGCCCTACGGCCTGCGGCGCTGGGAGTTCATGCTCTTTCCCGGCGAGGACGGCGAGCAGATGCTCGCGCCCGACAAGGTGCGCGAGCTGCTGGGCCGGCATGTGGCCGACCCGGCGGCGCTGAACGTCATCCGGGCGCGCGTGTACACCCACAACTCGCGCGTGGCGGGCGGCTTCGTCGCGGGCCGCGTCTGCCTGGCTGGCGATGCCGCGCACATCACGCCGCCGTGGATCGGCCAGGGCCTCAATGCCGGCGTGCGCGATGCCTTCAACCTGGGCTGGAAGCTCGCCTGGATTCTCCAGGGCCGGCTGCGGCCCGAGCTGCTGGCCAGCTATCACGACGAACGCCATGCACATGCCAAGGCCATGATCGACCTGGCCGACACCTTCGGCGCCGTGCTGTCGCAGCGCAACCCGCTGCTGGCCTGGGCGCGCGACCGCTTCTTCATGGCGATCCGGAACATTCCGAAGGTGCGCGACTATGTGCTGCAGATGAAGTTCAAGCCGATGCCGCGCTTCGTGAAGGGCATCGTGCGCAACAGCGGCGTGGCCGGGCGCGACGCGCTCGTGGGCCGCATGTTCATCCAGCCCAACGTGGAGCGTGAACGCGGCCTGCCACAGAGGTTCGACGACGTGGTCGGCGCGCGCTTCGCGCTGCTGAGCTGGCGCTGCGATGCGCTGGCCGGCGCGCCTGCCGCGCTGCACGCGCAGCTCGCCCGGCTGGGCTGCGACCACTATGTGGCCGTGCGCTCGCGCAGCATGGGCAACGAGGCCGGCTCGCCGATGCCCGGGCAACTCTCGGGCACGGTGATCGAGGACCTGGAGAACACGCTGCATTTCTGGTTCCAGGGCAAGGACGTGGACTGGGTGCTGATCCGCCCCGACCGCTTCATCGCCGCCGTCGGCCGCCAGGCCGACGCCGCGGCCGAACTGGGCCGCTTCTGCGAGGCCGTGCTGGGCCCGGACGACACGGCACGGCCGCAGGCCGCAGCCAATCAATCCCTCGCGCAGGTCGAGGCCCTGGCAGCCTGAAGCCTCGCACCAACCGCGCCCAACTGCCCGCGCCCAACTGCCCGCGCCGCGGGCCTTCTCACCATGTACCCAGAACTCTCGCTCTACATCGCCGGCCGCTTCATCGACGCGCAGGGCCGGCGCACTCACGCCGTGCACGATCCCGCCACGCTGCAGCCGCTGGGCCTGCTTCCGTGGGCTGAAGCCGAAGACGTCGAGGCCGCGGTGCAGGCCGCTCATGCGGCCTTCGCGGGCTGGCGGCGCGTGTCGCCGCTGGAGCGCTCGGACCTGCTGCGCCGTGTGGCCGCGCTGGCCCGCGAGCGCGCGCCGGAGATCGGCCACGCCATGACGCTGGACAACGGCAAGCCGCTGGCCGACGCCGTGGCCGAGGTGCTGAACGCCGCGGAGCACGTCGAGTGGCACGCGGAGGAGGGCCGCCGCGTCTACGGCCGCGTGGTGCCCGCGCGTCAGCCGGGCGTGCGCCAGCTGGTGGTGCGCGAGCCGGTCGGTGTGTGCGCCGCCTTCAGCCCCTGGAACTTTCCCTTCGGCCAGGCGATGAAGAAGGCCGCGGCCGCCATCGCGGCCGGCTGTCCCATCGTGCTCAAGGGGCCGGAGGAGTCGCCCAGCGCGCTGGTGGCGATGGCGCGCCTCTTCCACGACGCCGGCCTGCCGGCGGGCGTGTTCAACCTGCTGTGGGGCGTGCCGGCGGAGATTTCGCGCCAGCTCATCGAGTCGCCGCTGGTGCGCGTGGTCTCGTTCACCGGCTCGGTGCCCGTGGGCCGGCAACTGGCCGCGCTGGCCGGCCAGCACATGAAGCGCATGACGATGGAGCTGGGCGGCCATGCGCCGGTGCTGGTCTTCGACGACGCCGACGTCGACGCGGCCGTGGCGCTGCTGGCGCGGCTGAAGACGCGCAACGCGGGCCAGGTCTGCGTGTCGCCGACGCGCTTCCACGTTCAGTCGGGCGTCCATGACCGCTTTGCCGCCGCCTTCGCCGATGCGCTGGGGGCGGTGAAGGTGGGCCACGGCCTGGAGGACGGCGTGCAGATGGGCCCGCTGATCCACGAGCGCCGCTACCAGGCCGTGCGGGCACTGGTGGACGACGCCCGCGCGCGCGGCGCAGAGCTGCTGACGGGCGGTGGGCGCATCGGCGGGGACATTGGAGCCGAAGGCCACTTCCATGCGCCGACCCTGTTGGCCAACGTGCCCGCCGATGCCCGCGTGATGCATGAAGAGCCTTTCGGCCCCGTCGCCGCGCTGTCGCGCTTCGACACCGTCGACGAGGCGTTGCAGCAGGCCAATGCGCTGCCCTTCGGCCTGGCCAGCTACGTCTTCACCCGCTCGCTGCAGACCGCGACCCGCGTGGGCGACGGCCTCGAAGCCGGCATGGTGAACATCAACCACTCGGGCATGGCGCATCCGGAGCTGCCCTTCGGCGGCGTGAAGGACAGCGGCTTCGGCAGCGAAGGCGGCACCGAGTCCTTCGACAGTTTTCTCAGTACCAAGCTCATCACCCAGATCTGAACTCGATCCTCATGCTGAAACTCGACGACCCCTCCCTGCTGCGCGAGCAATGCCTGGTGGCGGGCGAATGGATATCCGCCGAGCGGACCATCGCCGTCACCAACCCCGCCACCGGCGAACTGATCGCCCACGTGCCCCGGCTGGACGCCAGCGCCACGCGGCGCGCCATCGAAGCGGCCGATGCCGCCTGGCCGCAATGGCGCCGCCGCACCGCGCACGAGCGCTCGGCCATCCTCGCGCGCTGGCACGCACTCATCCTGCAGAACCAGGAAGACCTGGCCCGCATCATGACGGCCGAGCAGGGCAAGCCGCTGGCGGAGGCGCGTGGCGAGATCGCCTACGCGGCCTCCTTCATCCAGTGGTTCGGCGAAGAAGCCAAGCGCGTGTATGGCGAGACCATTCCTTCGCCCGTGGCCTCGCAGCGCATCGTGGTCGTGCGCGAGCCGGTGGGTGTGTGCGCCGCCATCACGCCATGGAACTTCCCCGCGGCCATGATCACGCGCAAGGCCGGCCCCGCGCTCGCGGCCGGATGCACGATGGTGGTCAAGCCCGCGAGCCAGACGCCGCTCACGGCCCTGGCGCTGGCGGTGCTGGCCGAGCGCGCCGGCGTGCCCGCGGGCGTGCTGTCGGTGCTGACCGGCTCCGCCGGCGACATCGGCACCGAACTGGCCACCAACCCCGTGGTGCGCAAGCTCAGCTTCACCGGCTCCACCGAAGTGGGCCGGCTGCTGATGCAGCAGACGGCGGCCACGGTCAAGAAGGTGTCGATGGAACTGGGCGGCAATGCGCCTTTCATCGTCTTCGAGGACGCGGACCTGGATGCGGCGGTCGAAGGCGCGCTGGTGGCCAAGTTCCGCAACGCGGGCCAGACCTGCGTGTGCGCCAACAGGCTCTATGTGCACGAGCGCGTCTACGACGCCTTCGCGCAGAAGCTGGCCGAGGCACTGCGTGCGCTGAAGGTGGGCCACGGCGACCAGGAGGGTGTGCGCATCGGCCCACTGATCGACGAGGCCGCCGTGCGCAAGGTGGAGGAGCACCTGGCCGATGCGGTGGCGAAGGGCGCGCAGGTGCTCAGCGGCGGGCGCCGCCATCCGCTGGGAGGCAGCTTCTTCGAGCCCACCGTGCTGACCGGCGTGACGCAGGCGATGACGGTGGCGCGCGAAGAAACCTTCGGCCCGCTTGCGCCGCTCTTCCGCTTCCGCGACGAAGCCGAGGTCGTGCGAATGGCCAACGACACCGAGTTCGGCCTGGCGAGCTACTTCTATGCCCGCGACCTGGGCCGCGTGTGGCGCGTGGCCGAGCAGCTGGAGTACGGCATGGTCGGCGTCAACACCGGCCTCATCAGCAACGAGGTCGCGCCCTTCGGCGGCGTCAAGCAGTCCGGCCTGGGCCGCGAGGGCTCGCGCCACGGCATCGAGGACTACCTGGTCATCAAGTACATCAACATGGCCGGCATCGCCTGATGCCCGGCTGAGGCGTCTTCGCGTTTCTCGCGCCGCATCTTCGCGGCGCACTTCTGCGTACCTCCGCGCGGCACCGCCGTGCCGCACCTTCTTTCATCTTTCATCGTTCCCACCTGGAGTCTTCAATGAGCAATCCCCGCCAATCCACCCACCCCATCGATCCGCTGTTCACCAACCGGTGGTCGCCACGCGCCTTCGCGGAAGAAACCATCGCCGAGCCCGCGCTCATGAGCCTGCTCGAGGCGGCCCGCTGGGCGCCCTCGGCGTACAACGTTCAGCCCTGGCGCTTCATCTACGCACGACGCGATACGCCCGCGTGGCAGCCCATCTTCGACAGCCTCGTCGAGTTCAACCAGATGTGGACGAAGCGCGCCGCCGCGCTGGTGGTGGTGGTCTCGCAGCGCGAGGCCCTGTTCCCGGGTCGCACCGAGGCGGCCCCCAACCAGTGGCATTCCTTCGATGCCGGCGCCGCCTGGGCCAGCCTCGCGTTCCAGGCCACGCTGTCGGGCTGGTCGGCCCATGCGATGGCCGGCTTCGACGCCGAGAAGCTGCGCACGGCCATCCAGCTGCCGCAGGGCTATGCCATCGAGACGGTCGTGGCCGTGGGCAGGAAGGGCGATCCGGCCGTGCTGCCAGACGGCGTGCGCAAGCTCGAGGCGCCCAGCGATCGACGTGCGCTCGCCGAGACGGCCGCCGAGGGCGTGTTCCGCCAGTAGCCTGCGTTCTTGCCGGGTCCGTGGCGCTCAGCGCGCTGACGGATCCTTGTCGCCCGCACGAGCCACCACGCCCTGGCGCGAATACATCGCCGCGTGGCCCTGGCCGTCCAGCACCACGCTGGTCAGGGGCAGGCGGTCTTCGCGCGTGCTGGCGGCGAAGCTCGCACCGCCGTCTTCGCTGTTCAGCACCAGTCCGTTGAGTCCGACAGCCACGATCTTCGAACCGGCGCCGGCAAGCGCGGTGATGGACGACTCCGTGTGCGTATCCACGCGCTGCCAGCTGCCGCCGTCGTCGAGGCTGCGGTACATCGAGCCGCGCAGCCCCGCCACCAGCAAGGTGCCACCGGGGCCCGCGATGCCGCTCCAGAAAGAGCCCGCATAGCCGGTCGGCATGTAGCTCCAGCTGCGGCCCTTGTCGCCCGAGCGAAGCACCATGCCGCGCTCGCCCGGCGCGAACAGCTGGCCGCGCGCGTCGGCGAACAGCCCGAAGAGGTTGAGGTCGGCGCGCTTGCCGCCCGGCGGCGGCGCCAGTTCGACGGACTGCCAGTGGGCGCCGCCATCGTCGGTGCGCAACACCAGTGACCACAGGCCCACGGCCACGCCTTGCTTCTCGTCGAAGAAGTGCACCGCGAAGAGCGGCCGGTCGTGCGCCGCGTCGCTGCGCTGCACCTGCCAGGTCTCGCCGCCGTCCGTGGTGTGCAGGATCACCCCCCAGTGGCCCGCGGCCCAGCCCTGCCGGGCATCGATGAAGGAGACTGAGGTCAGTGCCACGTCCACCGGCACCTGGCGCGCCTGGCGGTGGCTGCGGCCACCGTCGTCCGACAGCAGCACCACGCCGTGGTCGCCCACGGCGACGATGCGCTCGCCTGCGCGAGTGCTGGCGAGCATGGTGGCGCGGGCGGCATGCGCGGCGCGAACCGCGGGAACCAGCACCGGTGCGCCATCGACGGCAGCAGGGGCCTGTTGAGCCTGTGCCGCGCAGGCCAGCGACAGTGAAACGAGGGCGCCGGCCAACGCCGTGCGCGCAAGGAGGGAAGTCGATTTCATCTTCGATCGTGGGATGGAGTTCAGTGGTGCTGCAGCCCTGTCGCCCGCACCGGCTTGCGGCGCGGGAAGAGCCTTTCCAGCCAAACCGCCATGGCGGGCAGGGCGGTCATCGCCATCACCATGTTCACCATGAACATGAAGGCCAGCAGCTTGCCCATGTCGGCCTGGAACTTCAGCTGCGAGAACGACCAGGTCGCCACGCCCACGGCCAGCGTGATGGCGGTGAAGATGGTGGCCGTGCCCACTTCCAGGATCGCGTGCTCGATGGCCTTGACGATGGACTGGCCCGCGGCCATGTGCATCAGCAGGCGGTTGTAGATGTAGAAGGCGTAGTCCACGCCGATGCCCACCGCCAGCACCATCACCGGCAGGGTCGCCACCGTGAGGCCGATCTGCAGCTCCTTCATGAACCAGTAGCCGATGAAGGTGCCCACCGTGAGCGGCAGGCAGCAGGCCGCCACGGCGCGCAGGTCGCGGTAGACCAGGAAGACCAGCACCACGATGGCCGCGTACACGTACAGCATCATGGGCAGCTCGCTCCTCTCGACCTCGTCGTCGATGGCCGCGAGCACGCCGGCATTGCCGGCGGCCAGGCGGATGTTCACGCCGGGCATGGGATGGCCGTCGCGGAAGGCTTTCACCGCGTCGATCACGCGCTGGATGGTGGTGGCCTTGTGGTCGGTCAGGAAGAGGTTCACCGCCGTCATGCTGCAGTCCTTGCGCATGGTGCCGCGGATGCGGGCGATCTCGGTGGACAGGGCGGCGTAGTTGGCCGCATCGATGGGCACCACGGCCATCTTGGGGTTGCCTTCGTTGTAGCCCTCGTTGTACAGCCGCAGCTGTCCGGCGTACGACGAGATCGACAGCACCCCCTCTACCGGCTGCATCGCCCAGACGAAACGGTCCTGGTAGAGCCCGATGTTCACGTTCGCGCAGCTCTCGGGCGGCGCTTCGAAGACGACGGTCAGCCAGTCCAGGCCTGTGTCGAAGTTGCGCGCGATGGACGCGGCGTCGCGGTTGAAGCGCGCGTCCTCGCGCAGCTCCGGTGCGCCCGGCTGCAAGGTGCCGACCACGCGGTCGCGGCTTTGCCACACCGCGGCGGCGAATACTGCCGCGGTGACCAGCAGCATCGCGGCCGCCGTGCGAGGCTGGGCCACGCGGGCCAGCACGCGCAGCCAGCCCGAGCGGCGCTCGCGCTGCAGCAGGGCCTGGTCGGCGAAGTCGCGGCTCACCTCGAAGAAGGAGGCGGCCACCGGCAGCATGACGAGGTTGGTCACGATCTTGTAGGCCACGCCCAGGGAAGCCGCGATGGCCAGCTCGCGCACCATCGGGATCGGGATCATCAGCAGCGTGACGAAGGAGACGAAGGCCGTCACCAGCGCCAGCGTGCCGGGAATCAGCAGGCCGCCGAAGCTGTCGCGGCAGGCCTCGTAGGTCGTGCGGCCCTGCGAGATGCGCCGCACGATGTAGTTGATCTGCTGCACGCCGTGCGACACGCCGATGGCGAACACCAGGAACGGCACCAGCACCGCCAGCGGATCGAGCCCGAAGCCCAGCAGCCGCAGCGTGCCGAACTGCCACACCAGCGAGGCGAGCGAGCAGGCGATGGGCAGCAGCGTGAAGCGCACCGAGCGGCAGTACCAGTACACCGCCCCGGCGGTGAGCAGCAGCGCGACCAGGCAGAACTTGAGCACCGACTGCGCGCCGTCGGCGATGTCGCCGATCTGCTTGGCGAAGCCGATGATCTGGACCTCGAAATCGCCGTCCTCGAAGCGGGCGCGGATCTTTTCTTCGAGCAGGTGGTTGTAGGCCACGTAGTCCAGCTTGCGGCCCTGCGCGTCGTACTCGGCCAGCTCGGCCGTGACCATCGCGCTGGTCTGGTCGCGCGAGACCAGCGTGCCAATGAAGCCGCCCTGCGCGGCCGCGCGCTGGATGCCGGCAATGATCTCCGGCGTGAGCCGATCGGGCGTGATGGTGGCGTCTATCAGGGGATCGGCGCGGAACCCTTCCTCGGTGATCTCGTTGACGAAGCTGTTGGGCGTCCACATCGACTGCACGCCCAGCCGCTCGATGCCCGGCAGGTAGGTGACGGCCTGGGTCACCTCGTACAGGCGCTTGAGGGCCGGTGCGGTCCAGATGGTGCCGTGCCGGGCCCTGACCACGAAGTTGAGCCGGTTGGCGCCCAGCACGTCCTCGCGGTAGGCCTGGAAGGTCTGGATGTACTCGTGGCCCGAGGGCATCTGCTTGTCGAAGCCGGCATCCATTCGAAGCTGCGCGGCGAACCACGCCATGGCCAGCGTGAACAAGGCCAGCGCGACGAGGATGCCGCGGCGATGGGAGAAGCAGAAGGCCTCGAGGCGCTGCACGGCGCGCTGCAGCGCGGAGGCCTGGGCAGGAACAGGTGCGGAGGCGGGGTCGTGATTGGGATCGGACACGGAGTGCTTTCAGCAGGCGGCGCCGCCACCGCCGTGCGGGCGGTGCACGGCGCGCCGGGTCAGAAGTTGCGCGACAGGGTCAGGCCCACGAAGTTGCGATCGCGATAGGGCTGGTCGAACACGCTCTTGCCGCCGAAGAAGGCCGCGTAGTTGATCGAGGCCTGCCACTTCGCCGGGTTCTGCACGAAGGTCACGACCAGGTTGACTGACTTGGCGCCCTCCATCAACTGGCCCGCGCCGTTGGGCGTGCGCCCCTTCACGGCCTGGAAGTAATACACCTCGGGAATCACCTGCCAGCCGGGGATCAGCGTGCCGTCGTAGACCCAGCTGAAGTCCAGGTTGTAGCCCCACGCCGTCTTGGACCCCACCGGCTGCGGCGTGCCCGCGGCGCTGAACTCCTGGCCCCAGCCCCAAGCGCCCGCGGCGATCGGATCGGAGCCGTAGTACTTCTTGAGGTTGGGATAGCGCACGACCACAGCCTCCGCCATCAGCGTCGCGGTGTCCGCGCCGAGGGCGCGCAGCACGCCGCCAGCGTTGTTCGGCGTGAGGCTGAGCATGCCGGTCAGGTGCCACTGCAGCTTCTTCTCGTCGACCCAGCAGTTGCCGTGGTTGAACGAGCAGCCGCTGGCCGCCGGGTTCAGCGCCACGGCGTCGCGCGGACGGTACGACAGCTCGGTGCCCACCGACCAGTCGCCCACCGGCATGTTGGCGCTCAGGCCGTAGAGGCGGCGGTTCTCCGGGTAGGCCCAGCCCGGGCGGCCGGTGCCGCCCGCATTGGTGCTGAAGTTCAGCGACTTGTCGTTGTAGTTCATCACGTAGGCGCCCAGGTTCAGCTGCGTGCCTTCGGGCTGCCACTTCAGGGCGGTGCCCCACTGCCCGCCGTTCTTCGGCTTCGTCTGGATCAGCCCGTAGGCGTCGTGGCCCTTGCCCATGCCGTTGGCCACCGACCAGTACGAGCCGGTGGGCGGCATGTAGTTGCCGTTCCACCGCGACTGCACGTAGGCCTCGAAGTTGAGGCCGTGGCCCAGGCCCGTGGCGAAGCTGGCGATGGGCGCGGGCAGCACCGCCTCCTTCAGCTGAGTGCCCGGCTGCGACAGCCGCATGATGTCCAGGGCGTTGGTCGCGTTGATGCCGCCGGGCAGGAAGAGGCTTTCTCCCCAGCTGATCACCTGGTTGCCCACGCGCACGCGCGCCGTCTCGCCGCCGAGCTGGAAGCTCTTGCTCACCCAGAAGTCCAGCAGTCGGGCCTTGAAGCGCAGGTCGCTGCGCGCGTCGCTGGCCAGGCCGCCGGGCAGGTACTGCGGCGCGGCGGCGCTGGTGTAGCCGGTGGTCTGGGTGGCCGTGAGGTCGCGGATCCAGTTCACCCGCCCGAGGAAGGTGATGTCGTCGGGCATCTTCAGGAGCAGCTCGTGGCTGCCCTTGACGTAGGTGGTGAAGGCATCGCCCTTGCGGTAGTTCAGGTTGCCCTGGTCGCCCATCGACGAAGTCGGCGCCAGGCAGCCCGCGGGCGCTCCGACGCCCACCGCACCCTGGATGACGAGCGTGCAGGAGGGGTCCTTGGCGCGGATGCCGGTGCCGATGGTGATCGTGGAATCGAAGCTTCCTCGCACGTTGTCGGTCTCGAAGGTGAAGGCATGGGCGGCTCCGGTCGCGGCGAGCAGGCAGGCGGCGGGCACGGCGCTCAGCCGGGCGAAGGTGCTGGAGGGGCGGGCGGTGAAGTTCATCGGTTCTTCTCCTCGGGGCTTGTTGTCGTCGTTCTGGGCGCGGCGCTCAGCGCTCGCTGATGGCGCGCAGGTTGTCGGCCGTGAAGAAGCCCGAACGCATGCGCGGGCCGGTCGGCTCGGTGAACCAGCGGATGTCCTTGCCGACGCCCACGGTGTGCGTGTCGAAGACGTAGCGGCCCTCGGCCAGGTTGTTCTGCACCATGGCCATCGCGTCGCACGAGCCCGTCTCGTACACCGGGATGAGGAAGCCCTCGCGCATCTTGGCGAGCTTGTTCTGCCCGTCGAAGTCGTCCATCAGCAGCGGCGCCCAGCTGTCCTCGTCGAGGTAGACGGTGCGCCTGGGCGCCGAATGGCGCATGCCGGCCTTGACGGTGGCTTCCACCACCCACACGCGGTGCAGTTCGTAGCGGCGATGCGACTGCGCGATGAAGTCGTCGCGCGCCACGTCCTCGAACTTGGCCTTGAAGTCGTAGGCGCCGAAGGCGTTGTAGGGAACGTAGATCTCCTTCTTGCCCACCAGCTTCCAGTCGAAGCGGTCGAGCGCGCCGTTGAAGACCTGCGGCTCGTCCAGCGTGTACTGGTTCTCCATGCCGATCTGCGGGGAGTCGTGCGAGTAGGTCGGCATGCGGCGCACGCGGCGCTGGCCGGGGAAGTAGTAGAAGGTCTCGTTCTCGGCCTGGTTCAGGTACTGGGTGATCGCCAGGGCCTGTCCGGCCAGCGCGGCGGGCGCGGTGTAGCCGAAGTACACGTAGAACTCCACCGGCGGCAGCGAGGACAGCTGCTGCGAGCCCTTGGCGCCCGAGGGGATGAACACCGTCTGCTCCGAGTCGGCGCGGATCCACTCCGTGCTGCCGCGGCGCGGCGAGACGGCGGTGATGGTGCCCTTGTAGTCGACGCCCACGCCGCGGTAGCGCATCTTGGAGTTCCACATCGCTTCCACGCCATTGGAGGGAAGCGGAAACGGATAACCCGGCACGGTCGCCTCCTTCAGGCTCCAGCCGTCGTCGTTGAGGCGGGCGGTGCCCACGTTCTTGCGCGTGTTGGCGGCCACGAAGTCCGGCACGCCGCAGGTGCGGTGCGACGGATAGACGTCCATGCGGTAGTCCTTGCGCTGCTTGAGCATGGCGACCTGGCCGGCCGAGAGCTTGTCGGCGTACTTGTCGACGTTGGCGGCATCGATGGTGAACAGCGGCTTCTCGTCCTTGTGCTTCCAGAAGTCGCGCCGCAGCTTGCCCCATTCCCAGCCGGGCAGCGGCGGCTCCGCGCCCTGCCAGGCGGGAATGCTGCCGTCCGCGTTGCCCTCGCGCTGGGCGCCCGAGGGCGTGAGCTTGTCGAGCTGGGCCGCGTCGGGCGCGGCCATGGCGTAGAAGCCGGGGCAGAGCAGGCCGGCGGCGAGGGCCGCCGCCAGGGCGAGGGGGCGAAGGGTTCTTGCACAGTGCTGGGTCATGGGAACTCCTGAAAGATGAAGAGGCGAGGTGTGTGGATCCGGATCGCCCGGACCGTGACCGGGCTGCGCCGATGCCCGCTTTACCAACCGGCAGTGGGGTCTTTGGACTATCGGAGGGAGGCGAGGCCGGCCGTTATCCGAGATCGGCATCTGCTTGCAGGTAAGTCGTCGCGCCGCTTCTGGCATGGCCGCACCACGCCGCAACGCACCGCGATGCGGTGCGTCGTGGTGCGGGTCGGGTAACGGAGGGGCGTGGATCAGCCGGTGCTGCGACGCAGCGGCAGCATGCGGCGCAGCACGGCGTCCTTGCGCACGAAGTGGTGCAGCATCGCGGCCCCGATGTGCAGCACCACCAGCGGCCAGGCCAGCCAGGCGCCGATGAAGCTGTGCACCGCCCAGGCCGCATCTTCCAGCTGCGCCACGGAAAGGCCGAAGGCGCCGCGTATCGCGGCTGCGATGGCGGTATCGCGGCAGGCCGGGACCACGAACAGCCCGAAGTCCGTCGGGTCGTAGGTCGTCATGTAGCCCGACAGCGGCATCAGGATCAGGATGGCGTAGAGCGCCCAGTGCGCCGCGTCGGCCGACAGACGCTCCAGGCGCGAGCCGGCGACATGCCGCGGCACGCCGCCGGCGATGCGCCACACGAGCCTGGGCAGCGTGAGGAAGCCGATGGACAGGCCCAGCACCCAATGGATGTTGAGCAGCGGCACCACCCGCTCCGCATTGGGCGTGGTGCCGAACAGCCCCGGCTTGATGCTGGTCTGCGGATCGACGAACCAGATCACGTAGTACACGACCACGTAGGCGGTGATGAAGGCCGCGGCCGTGGCCCAGTGGAAGAGCATCGAGGCCCGGCCCCAGGCGTCGATCGTGTTGCGCCAACCCATGTCAGGATTCCTTGTCTGGTGCATTGTGAGGCCGGGCCTCAGGCCGGCAGCAGGACGGTGACGACCTTCTCCTCGGTGTACGCCAGCGCGCCGGGCAGCCCGCCCTCGCGGCCGATGCCGCTGTTCTTGAGGCCGCCCCAGGGCAGGTTGGCGTCCAGCGGACTCCAGCAGTTGACGCCCACGGCACCGGCCTTGACGCGCGCGGCCACGCGGTGCGCCCGCGCGAGCTGCGTGGTCCACACAGTGGCCGCCAGCCCGTAGGACGAATCGTTGGCCAGCGCGATGGCTTCTTCCTCGGTGTCGAACGCAATCACGGTGCCCACCGGCCCGAAGATCTCCTCGCGGGCGATGGTCATCCGGTTGGTGGCCTCGGCAAAGATGGTGGGTTGCACGAACCAGCCCTTCTCGGGCCGGGAGACGCCGCCGGCCAGCAGCACCGCGCCTTCGTCCAGGCCGAGCTGGATGTAGCGGTTGACGCGTTCGAACTGCGCCTTCTTGGCCACCGGCCCCATCTGCACGCCGGCCTGGCGCGGGTCGCCGACAGTGACCGCCCGGGCGGCCTCGGCCAGCGCCTGCGCGAAAGGCTTCGCGAGGCTGCGCTGCACCAGGATGCGCGAGCCGGCGGCGCACACCTGCCCCTGGTTGACGAACAGGCCCATGGCGCAGCCGCGCAGCGCGTCGTCGAACGAGGCATCGTCGAACACGATCTGCGGGCTCTTGCCGCCGAGCTCCAGCGTGACGCGCTTGAACAGCGGCGCGGCGATGCGCTGGATGGCGCGGCCGGCCTCGGGGCTGCCGGTGAAGCTGATCTTGGCGACCAGCGGGTGCTCGCACAGCGCGCGGCCCACCACGTCGCCATAGCCGGTCACCACGTTGATGACGCCATCGGGAAAGCCCGCTTCCTGCGCCAGCCGCGCGAGGTGCAGGGCGGACTGTGGCGTTTCCTCGGCGGGCTTGACCACCACGGTGCACCCGGCGGCCAGCAGGGCGGCGAGCTTCCACACGGTGATCATCAGCGGCGAGTTCCACGGCACGATGGCCCCGACCACGCCTACCGGCTCGCGCAGCGTGTACGACAGCGTGGGCGTGCCCATGTAGCCCCCGGTGGGCACCGTGCGGCCTTCGAGCTGGTTGGTCCAGCCGGCGGCCGCGCGCAGGTTGGCGACGGCGTTGGGCACGTCCATCATGCGCGGCTCCATCGGCGAGCGGCCGATGGCGTTGGCGTCCATGTCGGCAAGCAGGGCCGTGTCGCGCTCGACCAGGTCGGCAAGGCGAAGCAGCAGCTGGGCGCGCTGGCCCGCGTGCAGCCGGCTCCAGGCGCCGCCTTCGAGCTGGGCGTGGGCCGCGGCCACGGCGCGGTCGACGTCTTCGACGGTGCCGCGGGCGGCGCTGCCGTATTCATGTTCGTCCACGGGGCTGACAAGGCGCATGCGTGCGCCGTCGGAGGCTTCGGCGTGGGCGCCTTCGATGAAATGCTTCAGGTTCTGGGTCATGGTGTCTGCGGATGTTCGAGCGGCCGCAGTGTCCGGGAGGGCGCCGTCCGGCGTTAGCCCAAATCAGCAACGGTGCGCGGCACGTGTGCACCGCAAGGGTGCGGCTGGCGTGTCGAATCTGTGCACGATTGTTGCTCTGAACAAATGGAGCAAGCAGGAAGCCACCATTCGCGGCAGGCAGAGGCGTGAAAATTCAAGAATTCCAAGTACTTATCTATCGGGTTTCCCCTGTCGGGCGGCGGGCATGAAAAATGCAGAATTTTTCCTATTTGAGAAAAATGCATATTTGCTGATTGACGCAGCCCTTCCCGATCGAGGACTCCGCAACATGAACCGAAGCATCCGCCACTTCCAGGACGTGCATGCGCATGCCGCATCAGTCGCTCATTGGAGCCAGCTGCTGTACAGCCAGCTCGCGGCCGGCGCACTGGAGAGTTCGCTGCAGCAATTGTCCAGCGAACACTGCCACGCTTTTCGCGAGCGCATCAACAAGCGCGTTGTGCAGCAGGGAGAAGCACCCCGCGACAGTGTGTGCTTCGCAGTCCCGATCTCCATGCCGGGCACCGTCCGGATGCAGGGGCGCGACGCGGACGGCAGCAGCCTGTACTTCCTGCGCGGCGGCGAGGAGTTCATGTGCCACATGCCTACCGGGATGGATCTTCTGTCCATCGCCTTCGACCGAGCCTTCTTCGACGCCACGCTCCGGGAGGTGCCATTCGCCGACGAGATCGCCCGGCTGCTGCGCCAGCCCGTCATCAAGGTGCCGGCGCAGCGCTTCGTCGAATGCCGCCAGCGCCTGCTGGCGATATTCTCCGAGGCCCTGGTCAACGACGAGATGAGCGGCACGGCCGCGCGGCAGGACGAACTGGAACACGCGCTGCTGGACGAGCTGCTGCGGCTGGTGATGGACCCGGCATGCGACCGGCATCAGCGCAGCGGCAGTTCCACCCAGGACTTCATCGTCGAGAAGTGCCACCGGATGGCCATGGCCGAGACCATGAGCGCGCCCAGCGTGATGGAGCTGTGCGAGCGTCTTCAGGTCAGCCGGCGCACGGTGCAGAACAGCTTTCGCGCGGTGGCGGACACCACGCCGCTGAGCTACCTGCGCTCGGTGCGCCTGAACGGCGTGCGGCGCGCCCTCATGGGCAGCCGTGCCGGCGACCTGACCGTGGGCGACGCGGCGGGGCAGTGGGGCTTCTTCCACCTGAGCCATTTCGCAGCGGAATACCAGGAGCTTTTCGGCGAACTGCCGTCGCAGACGCCGCGGGCGGCGCAGTGGCATGACGCCTGAGGCGGGCGTGCGCGTCCGGATTGCCGATCCGGGATACCGCTGCGCACGCATGCCTTCCTAGACTGCCTGTCTCGGCGGCCGGCGCTGCGGTGCACGGCCTTCTCTCCCCACGCTGCACGCGTTCGCGCGCGGCATGCATTGCGACGCACCATGGAAACGCTGACCCCCGCGATGACGCCTGCCCAGGAAACGCGCCACCCCCACGCCACCAGTCTGCGCCGCGGCACGCTGAGCGCGGGCTTCATCACGCTGCTGGTCATTTCGGCCGCGAGCCCGCTGAGCGTGGTGGCGGGCGGCTTCCCTATCGGGATGATGCTGGGCAACGGCGCCGGCACGCCGGTGCTGGTGCTGGTGGCGCTCGGCCTGCTGCTGATGTTCGCGACCGGCTACACCGCCATGGCCACCTGCGTGACCAGCGCCGGAGGCTTCTATGCAATGGTGGCGCGCGGCCTGGGCGGCAGGGCGGGCGGGGCGGCGGCCATGGTGGCCGTGTTCGGCTACGTCACGCTGCAGTTCGGGCTCTACGGCATGCTGGGCGCGGTGGCGTCCGAGACGCTGCAGGCGCAGTTCGGCCTGGCGGTGCCGTGGTGGGCCTGCGCCTTCGCGGCAATGGCCAGCGTGGCGGTCTTCGGCTACCGGCAGATCGACTTCTCGGCGCGGGTGCTGGCGGTCTTCGTGGTGGCCGAGTACCTGGCGGTGCTGGTCCTGGACGTGCTGATTCTGTCGAAAGGCGGTGCCCACGGCATCGATGCGCACTCCTTCTCTCCCGAGGCCTTCACCAGCGGCAACCCCTTCATCGGCCTGCTGTTCTGCTTCGCGGCCTTCATCGGCTTCGAGGCGACCACCATCTACAGCGAAGAGGCCAAGGACCCGAAGCGCAGCATTCCCGTCGCCACCTATTCGGCGCTGCTGCTGGTGGGCGGCTTCTACTCCTTCTCGCTGTGGTGCCTGGTGCTCGGCGTGGGCAGCGACCGGGTGGTGGCCACCGTCAGCGGGTTGGCCGACCCGACCAACCTGCTGTACCTGCTGTCGGACACCTATGCGGGGCACGGCCTCACGGTGCTGCTGCGCCTGATGTTCATCGCCAGCATCTATGCGGGGCTCATTGCATTCCACAACTCCAGCGCGCGCTATTTCTACGCCATGGGCCGCGAGGGCCTGATGTCCGCTCGCCTGGGCTGGACGCATGCGCGCCACCGCAGCCCCCATGTGGCCTCGGTGCTGCAGACGGTGCTGAGCGCCGTGGCGGTCGGGCTGTTCGCGCTGCTGGGCGCCGACCCGGTGCTCACCATGTTCGCCTGGCTCAGCAACCTGGCCACGCTGTGCCTGCTGGTGCTGATGATCGCGACGGGCGTGGCGGTGGTGCGCTTCTTCCGTGCCGACTCGCATGGCTATGGCCGGATGCGAGTTCGCGTGCTGCCGTTGCTGGCGTGCGCGGGATTGCTGGCGGTGCTGGTGCTGGCGGTCGGCAACTTCCATGTGCTCACCGGCGCGAGCCGGGGCATCTCGGCGGCCCTGGTGATCACGGTGCCCCTGGCCGCGGCGGCGGGCTGGCTCGCCGCATCGCGGCTGGCGAGGCGCGATCCGCAGCGCTTTGCCGCGCTGGGCCAGGACCACGGCTGAGCCCCGGCGTGGCGCCCGTCAAGCTGATGAAGCGCGCAGCCATTCCTTGTGAAGGATCGCGTACTGCATGGTGTTCTCGTAGACGGGCTTGCCCTGCGCATCGTTCCTGAACGAGATGAACTCCAGGAACAGCCCTTCGGCGCGCATGCCCAGCTTCTCGCACAGCCGCCGGGAGGCGCCGTTGTGGTCTTCCACATAGGCATAGAGCCGGCGCGCGGCCCGGGCTGTGAAGAGATGGGCGAACAGCGCCGCGGCGGCCTCGTGGGCGTAGCCCGTGCCGCCGAAACGCGGGTTGAGGTTCCAGCCGACCGAGAAGGTGTCGTCCTCCTGCATGGCGAACAAATCGCCGATGAGCTGCCCCGAGTCCCGGAGGCACACGGCCACGTACTCGCCGCCGGTACTGCGTCTTCGAGCCTCGGCCCGCGCGGCTTCGAGGTCCGCGAGTGCGAGCGACAGGAAGCAGCTCGCGGTCGGTGCATGCAGGTAGTCGAACAGGTCCGCGGCGTCCTGTTCGCGAAAGCGCCGGAGGATGAGCCTCGGGGTGTGGATGGGTTTCTCAAGGGGCATGGTCTTTACTTGCGTCCTGTCTCGGGTGTCTGTGCCTCGGGGATCCGGCACCGCCGCGGGCCTCGATCAGGTCCGTGGATGGTGCCCGACAATGAAGGGCAACACGCCTTCGCGTGCCCGTACGATTTCCTGTTTCACGACCGCAGCCTTTCCAGACGATGAACAGCCTTCGCCGCATGCTCGATGTCCTCGATCTCTTCCGGCCCGACCAGCCGGTCATCGACGTCGAGATCATCTGCAACCAGCTCGGCTACACGCCCGCCAGCGCCTACCGCTACCTGCGCGAACTCGGTGATGCCGGCCTCCTTGTGCGCCTGCCCCGCGGCTATGCGCTGGGGCCGCGCATCATCGCGCTCGAGCACCAGATGACCGACTACGACCCGGTGCTGGTGCGCAGCCGCGACCTCGTCGAGAAGCTGGTGGCCGAGACGGGCCTGGACGCCGTGATCAGCGAGTGGTACGGCGACTCGGTGGTCAACGTGCTGATCCGCCGCGGCCCCGACCCGGGGCCCGTGGGCGGAGGCCGCGGCCGCCCCATCGACCTGTTCCACAGCGCGACCTCGCGCGTGGTGCTGGCCTACCTGCTGCCGCGGCAGATCCGCCGCGTCTTCGATGCCCATGCCAGCACGCCCGAGGGGCAGCAGCAGGGGCTTGAATGGAAGTCCTTCTCCAAGGGCCTGCTGGCGATCCGCAAGCAGGGCTACTGCATCAGCGAAAGCGAGCTGCATCCGGGCCGCACGGGCGTGGCCGCGCCGATCTTCGACGAGAAGCAGCGCGTGCTCGGCAGCATGACGCTGGTGGGACGCAACGAACGCTTCAGGGCCTTCCAGGAAAGCTACCTGTGCACGCTGGTGACCACTGCCGCGTCGGAGCTCACGGCCCGCATCGCCCAGCAGTAGGCGATATGGGCGAACCGCGCACCGGCCGCGCGTCGCGCGCGGCACGGCCGGTGATTCAGAGCGAGGCCAGTGCCTCGCCGAAGACATCCAGCGCGCGGTGCAGCAGCCGCCTCGAGATGGTCAGCGACGGCATGACGCGCATCACGTTGCCGTAGCGCCCGCAGGGCACCATCAGCACGCCGTGGCCGAGCACGTACTCCATGATCCGGCCGACCTTCTCCGGCGCCAGCGGTTCCTTGGTGGCCTTGTCCTCGACGAGCTCGATGCCGATCATCAGGCCCTTGCCGCGCACCTCGCCCACGTAGGGGCTCTGGAAGCCGCGCACCCGTTCCTGCACCTCCTGGCCCAGCAGCTCCGCGCGCGGCATCAGCCCCAGTTCGGGGTCGTGCAGGATCTCGAGGTTGGCGAGGGCCACCGCCGCCGACAGCGAGTTCGCCGCGAAGGTGTTGGGGACCGAGCCATCGGGAATGCGCGCGGCCAGGTCGCTGCGCATGGCGATGCCGGCCATGGGAACGTCGCCGCCGATGCCCTTGCCGAAGGTCAGCATGTCGGGCTTCACGCCCGTGTGCTCCACCGCCCACATGCGGCCCGTGCGGCCTGCGCCGCACTGCACCTCGTCCACGATCAGCAGCGTGCCGCTGCGGTCGCAGGCCTTGCGCAGCAGCTGCAGGAATTCGGGTGACGGCGGAACGTAGCCGCCTTCGCCCTGCACCGGCTCCACGATAACTGCGGCCACGTCGTCGGCGGCCGTGTAGGGCGTGTTCAGCAGGTAGTCCACGTACTCGCCGGCGATCTGCTCGGCCGACTTGTGGGTGGTGTCGAATGGGAAGCGATAGGCGTACGGATATGGCGCATGGATCACTCCACCCATGAAAGGGCCGTAGCCCTTGCGGTAGGCGGTGCCTGTGGTCAGCGCGTTCGACGCATGCCACACGCCGTGGTAGCCGCCATGAAACGCGATGATCTGGTGGCGGCCCGTCACGCGCCGCGCGAACTTCACCGCCGCTTCGAGCGCATCGCTACCGCTTTGCGCGAAGAAGGTGATGCAGTCGTCGCGCAGCCCTTCGGGCATCAGGGCCGACAGGCGCGCGGCCAGCTCGGTGCGGCGGGTGCTGTTGACCTCCATCGCATGCATGAGCTGCTGCGACTGCTCGACGATCGCTTTCTGCACCTTCGGATGGCAGCGGCCCACGCTGCTCACGCCGACGCCGGCCGACAGGTCGACGAAGGTACTGCCGTCCGGATCCTTGAAGGTGGCACCGAAGGCGCGGTCCATCACGACTGGCATGCGGCCGCCGCCGCGCGCCATGGATTCGGTGCGAGCCGACAGCGCCAGGGCTTCGGCCGCGCGCGGTCCGGGATAGGGGCCCGCCGCCATCTTTGGGGCGTCGGGGAAATGCAGGGTTTCGAGAATGGATTCGATGTCGTTCACAACATGCCTCGTTGAGTCTCTGGGTGCTTGAGTGCAGGCGCGTTCAGCACGCCGGCTGCAGTCATGGTTGCATCGATCACCGCAGTTCGTTAGCCCGAATCGGCAAGTCCGCTGCCATGGCGGCGGGCCGGAATGCGCTCCGCAGCGCTTGCCGATTTCGGCTACTTGCGCCCGACGGGATTCGCAATCATTGCGCCCATTCCCGACACAACACCATCCATTCATCCCGTGAAAAAAACTTCAGACGGATTCAACATCAAGCCAGGACTCCCATTGAGCCGCGGTTTGACTTCGCCTGCGGCACTTCCTGCACAAGGCTTGCCGCACGACGACTACGACGTGGTCGTGATCGGCGCCGGGTTTGCCGGCCTGACGGCGGCCAGGGAGCTGGGCCTGCGGGGCCTGCGCGTGGCCATCATCGAGGCGCGCGATCGAATCGGCGGCCGAACCTTCACGGCTGAGCAGGACGGGCAGAAATTCGAAGTCGGCGGCACCTGGGTTCACTGGGGCCAGCCGTACGTATGGAATGAACTGCATCGATACGGGCTGGACACCACCGAGTCCGTCAGCGGCACGGCCGACTCGATCAGCCTCCTGACTGCCGAGGGTCTGGTGACGGACTCCGCGGAAGCGATGGGCAATGACCTCGACGCAGCGCTGAGCGCGTACTGCAATGTGGATGGAGCGAACGGCCGGATCGCATTCGCGAACCCTCATGTCGATTCCACCAACCTGCTGTCGGACTTCGATGGCCAGAGCCTGGCGGATCGATTCAGGGACATGCCCGTCTCCGGACGGCAGCGCGACCTGCTGCTCTCGTTCATCTCCATGAACGCCGCGACCGATCCCGCAAAAGGCGGCCTGTATGACCAGCTGCGCTGGTGGGCGCTGGGCGACTACTCGGCGGACTCGCTGCTCAAGCGCCTGGGACGCTACAAGATCGCGAAAGGCACGTCCGCACTGGCGCTTGCGCTGCTGAAGGATTCGAATGCCGATCTGGCGCTCGGAGAGCCGGTCTCCAGCATCGAAACGGTGGAAGGCAAGGTCCGGATCCAGGCGAAGAGCTTTTCCGTCGGCTGCAAGGCGGTGGTCGTCGCGGTTCCGATGAACGTGTTGAGCGACATCGACTTCGTGCCGAAGCTGCCGGAGGCACGCTCGGCTGCACATCGCGAACGGCATGTCTGCGCGGGCACGAAATTCATTGCCCGTGTCGATCGCAATGTCGGCGCGTGGGTCGGCTTCGCGCCTTATCCCAATCCGCTGACCATGTTGGTCGCCGATCGTGAGGTCGATGGCAAGTCCGTCCTGGTCGGCTTCGGGCCGGACGATGCCGTCGACCTTCAGGACATCCGCGTGGTCGAAGCAGAACTTCGCAAGTTCATCCCGGGAATCAACGTGCAGGAGGTCGTTGCGCACGATTGGACGCACGACCCGTACGCCAAGGGAGGCTGGACCTGGTTCTCGCCGAACCAGACCTCCAGGGTTTTGGCAACGCTCCAGACCCAGGCGCCGCCGCTCTTCTTCGCCAGCACCGATTGGGCCACCGGCTGGAGAGGATTCATCGACGGCGCGATCGAAGACGGGATTCGAGGTGCCAGGGATGCACTCGAATTCTTGCGATCGCGGTAGCAAGAAAAGACCCAATAGCCCCCGATCCGACACACCATTTTTCAAAGGAAAACAAAGCAATGACACTGGAACAGGCCATCGAAAGACTTCAGACCTTGTGCCGCCAAGGCGACGCTCGCTTGCTGCAACAGGAGATGTTCGCGCCGGACGCGAGCGTCAGCGGCGAGGGCGCTCCCGGCATCACCGTGGGTGCCGACTTGCTGCCAGCGCTCACGGAAATGCTCAAGATGACGCCCAAGCTCTCGATTCGCTCCGTGCGGACGACGGAGCTCGCGGAAGGCGCGGCGGTCACCTGGCTGGAGTGGACCTCTCCGCCGGCAGACGGGCCGGCCGGCGAGGTGATCGCATTGCGATCGCTCACGGCCTGGCGCAGGCAAGGGGCTTCCTGGGTCATCGCGGCCGACATGTATGGCATGGGCGATTTCGGTACTTCCTAGGCCGGCGGCCAGGCCCCTGATTTATGTGCAAGGAGCATGCGATGTCTGAACCAGCGAGTCCGCCAGCGGACCACACGGGCCTCAAGCGAGATGCGATCGGTTGGTTCGGCATCTTCCTGATGGTGATCACGACGAATGGCCCGCTGACCTCCATGGGCGGCGGCGTGCCAGTGAGCATCACGCTGGGCAATGGCATCGGCCTTCCGGGCTCCTATGCCGTCGTCTGTGCTGCGTATCTGCTTTTTGCCGTCGGCTTCTGCGCCATGAGTCCCCATGTGGAGAACGGCGGAGCCTTCTACGCCTACATCACCAAGGGCCTGGGCACCATTCCGGGCATCGGGGGAGCATGCATTGCGGTGTTGTCGTACATCGCGATCCTGCTGGCCTGCTATGCGATGCTGGGGCACTTCGTTCACATCGCGATGGCTTCACTGGGCCTTGACGCGCCATGGTGGGCCTGGGCAATGGGCTGCGCCGTGGGCGCGCACCTGCTCTGCGTACGCGGCATCGAATTCAGCGGGCGGCTGCTCCTGATCCTGATGCTTTCGGAGGTCGGCGCCATATTGTTGGCGGACCTTCTCGAAGTATTCAACCTGCGGCTCGCCGGCCACGCGCTGTCCCTCGCGCCGTTCTCGCCGGAGGCCGTGTTCACCCCCGGGTTCGGGCCCTCGCTGATCTTCGTAGTCGCATCGTTCATGGGCTTCGAAACCGCGGCGATCTACTCGCAGGAAGCCAGGGACCCTCGACGCTCGGTGCCTCGAGCGATGTACCTGTCGATCGCATTCATCGGCATTCTGTATGCGGGGTCCATCCTGCTGATGCTGAATCATTTCGGCCTCTCGCAGGCGGTGGCCGTGGCAACAAGCGACCCCGGCGGCATGTGGCTTTCGATGTTCTCGGCCCTGGCCGGTCCCACGGCGGCAAAGATCGGCGCGGTGCTGGTCATCACCAGCCTCTTTGCCGCCGTCCTGAGTTTCACGAACGTGCTGGCGAGATACTGGCACGCGCTCGCCTCCTGCGGCCTCGTCTGGAGCCGATTGTCCCGGACGCACCACAGGCACAGGTCCCCGCACGTGGCGTCTGCGGCAACGCTGTGCATATCGGTGACGCTGGTTCTGCTGTGTGCAGTGGCGGGCCTGGATCCGATGCTCCAGGCCCTGCCCTGGGCAAGCGTTCCTTCAGCGGTCGGCGTGTTGACCTGCCAGGTCCTTGCCGCGCTCGCCGTCATCGCGTTCTTCCGGAAGCATCCGATGAAGGTCTCGCCCTGGCGATCGCTGATTGCACCAGTGATCGGCGCGGCCGTGCTGACGTTCTTCCTGTGGCAGATGATCACCCACGTCCAGCTCCTGTCGGGGCTGCCGGCCGGACCGAGCTACGCGTTGGCGTTCAGCGTGCTGGCAGCCGGCTTGCTGGCGTCGATCTACGCGCTCCATCTGCGCTTCCGGTCCCCGCAGCGGTTCGCGCAGCTGTCGTCGCTGGTCAGGCTGCAGTAATGCGGCCGCAGCCGGGCCTATCGGAGATCCGCCATGAACGACCTGGATGACTTCGGCTTCCCAGGCGGGACGAACTCATCGACGACCCGCCCCGCGCTCATTCGAATCACCCGGTCCGCGGCGTCGAAGTAGCGATCGTCATGCGAGACCACGATCAGCGTCTTGCCCTCGCGCTTGAGTTCCGGCAGCAACTCACGATAGAAGACGCTGCGGAACTCCGGGTCCTGGTCCGCGGCCCATTCGTCGAACATGACCACCGGACGGTCTTCCAGCCAGGCATGCACGAGCGCGAGGCGCTTGCGCTGGCCCGTCGAGACGTCCGTCGTGGAAAACATGCCGTCGACGAGATGGACCTTCCGCGCGACTCCCAGGCGCCGCATCAGTTCGCCGGCTGACCGAATGTGCTCGGCATCCTGCGTGGGCGCGCGGCGCGCCGACATCATTGCGCAGCTCCTCATGGAAGCCGTGCTGATCGGCGTGGCTTTCGGTTACCCGCCCGCAAGAAACGCCGCACGGCTGGAGCCAGTGCAGGCCCTCGCGCGGGATTGACATGACGCGATCCATATCTTCCTCTCTTCTTCGCCTGCGGGCGTACTTGCCCCGAGCCATGGTCACCACGCTGCTGGCCTGATGGCGCGCGGGCGAGCCGCCCGCGCTCGACGCCTGGGTCAACACCGCACTCGCACGCAACGCCGACCTTGCCAGGCGAGCGTCAGGTTGCGCCGCGCGATGCCGGAGCCCCGGGCGGCGGACAACCGGATCCAGGTTCGAGCAACACGGGGCAAATCGCGGTGAGCTGGGAGCTCGATCTTTTCCGGCGCCTTGGCGCGCTGCGGGACGCCGCCAGCTTCGAGGCGCAGGCAGGACACGCAGGACAGGCAGGACAGGCAGGACAGGCAGGACAGGCAGGACAGGCAGGACAGGCAGGCAGTGCGGCAGGTGCTGGTCGCCAGCGTCATCGACCTGTACTTCCAGCTCGCCTGCGCCAACGACCGCGTGGCGATGGCCGAAGCCAGCGAACGCGACGCCCAACGCATCGTGTCCCTGATCCAGGCCCGCTTCCAGGCGGGAGCGGAAGGCCGGCTGGCGCTGCACGAGGCGCGGCAAGTGCGCGAGGAGCGCGCCGCCGATCTGGCGGCCCAGCGCCAGGCAGCCACGGTGCTGCACGAGCGCGTGCGCGAGCTGCTGGATGGCGCTTCCGTGCCGCAACCCGAGCCCCGGACACTGCCCGAGATCGCCTTGGCGCCGGTACATCCAGGCCTGCCGGCCGATCTTCTCGGCCGCAGGCCCGACCTGCGCGCCGCCCAGTGGCGGCTCCAGGCCGCGAGCGCGCGCACCGACGCGGCGGTGGCCAGCTACTACCCCGGCATCTCGCTCACCGGCGCGCTGGGCGGTTCCAGCAAAGCCCTGCTCGACGTGCTGGCCAATCCGGTCGCGACATTGGGCATCGGCATGACCTTGCCCTTCCTGCAGGCGCGCACGCTGGGCATCGAGACGGACATCGCCCGCACTCGCTACGAAGAGGCGGCAGTGGGTTTTCGCAAGACGCCGTATACCGCGCTCGGCGAGACGGCTGGCCCAACTGCGGAACCAGGTTCAGCTGCGTCAGGTGCTGGGCGGCGGCTGGAGCCAGAACGATCCATGGGTGATGCCCTGATCTTGCGGATACCTGAGGCCCTGGGCCATGCAACGGCCCGTGTGCGCCGGGCATCTGAGCATTGAAACGATGGAAGAAACAGGAACTTCGCTGAGCAGCGGAAAGACGGCAGGCAGCGCTGCGCGCTCCGAGCGTGTGGCCCGCGCACGGGCAGCGGCGGAGGCGCAAGCGATCCGCCTGCGTGGCGCGGCGATTGCCTATCGAACTGCACGGATGTGGAAACGAGAGCCTCTCGCGTCAAGGGATCCATGAAGGGCTTCATCCGATCTCCACCAAACGCGCAATGCTTGTCAATGTTGAAGCAATCCAATGACGAACTCACCTCTCTCTTGCCGGCTGCTCGTCCTTTTCTCGCGCTCGACTCCCCGCTCCGCGGCGCACACAGGCCACGATGGTGTCCTTGTGCACGTCCAGGCCCGCACAGCGCTCACAAAGTATCCGCATGAGAGCCTTCGGGCGGTTGATGGGCACCGCAGGCAGTCCTCGTCATCGAACTCTACTCAGCGTGCTTAGGGGCGTCACTTCCCTGTGCCACATTCCCGAGTGCTCGCAGGACCGCGGATCCAACTATTGAACGGGTTCGCAACACCAAGCAAACGCCGACCTCTTCAGCAGTGCCGAGCGCCTTCCTATGACCATGCGTCATCGATCGCCAGCCACGACCCATGTTCATGCTCCGGGGTCGAGCCTGACCGATGATGAATTGCTGAGCGTCCCCGGTAGGCGTCAACCGCTCGGCCGCGGCTTCGCCCGGTCCTCGCAGCCCTGACGCTCGAAATTCGAGCTCGGCGTTCGGGAGGTGTTCGAAGGGCCTCTGAAGCGCAAGCTCCGCCCCTATTCTTCGTCGCTCTCGGCAACGCGACCGGCTCGCTTCCCTTGTTTGGCGGTCACTTCGCACTTGCCTGGAATGCCTCCAGCCGAAGGTACCGCCGCATTGCCGGAGTCTTGGGTGTTTTGGGGCATCGACAACCTTCAGATACCGACTTTGCGATGCACGACAGCTTCGGAAATGCGATCTCGTGGCGGGGCGACGGCAAGCCTCCGGGGGATCGGCATCTGAACGCAGCGTCGGTCGCATCGCCGGTGATGAGTCCGGGTATGCGCGGCGTGGACGCGCGTATCCCATGGGACGGATCTGGTCGCCCGTCCTCTTGTTCCTTCGGGTGGTGACCGCACCCGATTCAATCAAGAAATCATGAGTTCTAAGGGCAGCACGAGGCGCCAGATGATGGCGCGCGCAGTGGCCGCGGGGATGACCGCGGCGATTTCGGCTTGCGGAGGAGGTGGTGGCGGCAATGGAGGCGTTCTGCCGCTCGGCGGCATGGGTGGCCTCGATCCCGATGGGCAGGGCGATGGCGGCGACGGCGCGATCATGCCGATCGACCAGCGTTCTGCCGCCACCATCCGCGTCCACGACAAGTACATGGAACTGACGGCCGGCAACAACGCCGACCCGTTCGAGGCACTCGTCGCATGGGCGTTGACCCAACCCGAGTACGACCTGGCGGGCAGGGGCAAGGACACCTTCTGGGCGCGCTTCAAGGATGGACGCTACTTCGTCTACACGGACAACTGGCGCAGGGTCGATCCTCTGCAGATCCCTCAGGCACCGCAGCCCTTCGGGCGCATGCGCTCGGTCGGCCTGGCCGCGGCCGCCGCCGCGGGGTCCGGCAAAGCGGAGATCCCCGAGACCGAACTGGCCGTCATCCTGTCGGCCGACGGTGCCGGTGAGTTCGACCCCGTCAAGCCGTTCCAGCAGCAGGCCAGCGATGCGCTCAAGGAGAGGGGTTGGACCATCCATCCCGATCACGCGGTGACGGTCGATTCGCTCATGGCCCTCGGCAGCAAGAAGATCGGGGTGTTGTATGTGGCCTGCCATTCGGCTGAACTGGGGCCGACCGGCGGAAAGCAGTTCGGCATTTTCTCGGAAACCCGGGCCACACCGGCGAACGAAGCCAAGTACGAAGCGCTCTTCAAGGCTGGACTTCTGATCTACCACCGCGATCGCAACATGGCCGAAGAGGCACGCGGCGGAAACCCTCCGGTCTATGGGATCACCGATGGCTTCATCAGGAGCTATCTGCAGTTCGGAGATGCGTCCCTGGTCGTCACGCTCGCATGCCACACGGGGTCGCCCGAGGGTGCACCGTTGCGCGCCGCGCTGAAGGAAAAGGGAGCGGGGACCATCGTCGCTTGGGACGGCAGCAGCAACCCTTTCGGTGCGCTCTCGATGGTCTACATGTTCGATCGCCTGACCGGCGCCAACGCGTTCAACCCCGGCAAGCCGGCCAACCGTGCATTCGCGCTGGAAGATGTCTGGACCTTCATGCGCGAGAAGACCGATGGCGGCATCCGGCCCAACCTGCTGATCACGCCGTACATCAACAAGCAAGGAAAGGTGGACCCGCTGGGAGGTGAAGCGTCGTACATCAAGCGCTTCGAAGCGGGCTTCGACCTGAGCAACCCGGTGATCTCGGAACTGAGCGTCGACCGGGACGACCGGCTCTACATCCATGGAAACTTCGGAACCGAGCCAGGAGAAGTCTCCATCGGCGGCACCAAGGTCGCCTTCGAGACCTGGGAGGACGACAAGATCCAGCTCGTGCTGCCGACGGGCGAATCGGATCCGCCGGGATCGTTCGGCGAGGTCATCGTCACAGCGCGCAAGCGCACGAGCAACCGGCGGGTCCTCACGTCCTGGCGCGGCACGATCGAATACACCGTCGAGACCGTGCCGTATCCGGGAACCACGGGCCTGCTGAGCAGCGTGGTCACGGTGGATCTGCATCTGCGCGGCGACGCCCATGAACTGCGCACAGCGGTCGACGGTGAACTCAAGCGCAGCGTGAGGAATTTCATTCCCGCCTCCGACACCAAGGTGACCTACAAGGCCTCGGGCACGAACTCTGGCGGGTTGATCACCACCACATGGAGCGGCAGCGGCTCGCTGCCCTACAAGGGAACGCCCGACGCCGGCAACTGGTTTGCGATGAACACGGCGATCGATGTGGTCGGAAGGATGCTCAAGATCAGCCCCGCCATGCTGGCGAAAGACCTGCTGCTGGTGACGACCACGAGCGTCGGCGATTCGAAGCAAACGAAGACCTTCCTGCCGCTGCACACCAACGCCCTCGGCTACACCGATGCGTTCGGCGGGGACACCGTGGCCTACGGCACCGCGTTCTCGCTCGATGCAGCGCGCAACGTGGCGCCCTACGACAAGCGCCTGAGCGTTCCGAACTGGCCGTCCGAAGCCCACATGCGGGTCAAGACAGACGGCTTGACAGCGAACCCGCCGTTCGACGATACCGTCGGCCGGTAGCGACTTCCCGGGGCGGTGGCCGAACCTGCTGCCCCGGGAAGCCGGGCACGGGCGCTTCAGGCGGGCGCGCCCCGCGCCCCGGCTGGAAGCGCTTACGCCGCCATGGTCCATGCCCTTCGCGTCGTGTCGACGACGCGGCTGGATGCCGGCAAGGCGATGCGCTGCAGGTGTGCCCTGAGCTCGCTGGCCTGCTCGGCGTAGCCCCGGATGCGCGGCGTCCGCGCCCCATGCCCCGCGTTGGGCAGGTGATCGGGCCTTGCCATCGCTGCTTCGAGCGCACGCCGGAACCCGGCGGTGTCCGCGATGCCGACCACGCATCCGTTGACGCCTTCGACGATGTCCTCGCTCGCGCCGCCGGCCGCGGTCGCGATCACCCAGATGCCCCGCGCAAGCGCTTCGCGAACCACGAGGCCGAAGCTCTCCTTCCACAGCGAGGGCATCAGCAGCACGTCGATGCCGTCGTAGAAGTCGTCCATGTCGGCCTGCTCGAAAGGCGGCACCACGTGGACCTCGCCCGAGACATCCCATTCGTCGGCATCGATCGAAGGCGGGCCGGTGCGCCGGGCGATGTCGACGATCGTGAGTTCGTAGGCGTGGCCCGGCATGCCCTGCAGGATCTGCTTCATCCAGAAATAGCCCTTGTGCACCGCACGGCCACCAAGGTAGGCCATCCGCAACGGCGATCCGCGCCTGCGCGGCGCACGCGCACGCGACGGCAGCTGCACCCCGTTGCGATTGACGACGATGCGCTCGGGCGCGATGCCGTTGGACAGGTACAGCCCGCGCTGGAACTCACTCGGCGCCAGCAGAAGGGCCGCCTTGCCGAGTACGTCGTCCAGGAAGAACCTGCGCCTGAAGGTGAAGCCGCTGTCCGGCACGCACTTGGAGCACGCCCGCAGATCGATCGAGGCCTGACCGCAGTAGCGCCCGTCTTCCTGCACCATGAACTGCCGCTCGCACAGCCACCAGGCGTCGTGGAGCGTGATGGCGTAGGGCACGCCTGCTTCCTGGCAGGCGTGCGCCATGGCCGCACCCAGGCGCTGGATCGAGTGGAAGTGAACCACGTCGGGCCGCAGCGATGCGAGCAGCTGCGCGAAGATCCGGCCGACCTCCGGGTCGTTGTAGTCGAGCGCGCGCTGCGTGCCGGAAGCGACCTGCACGGCAACGACCGGCAGGCCGTCCACCTCGTAGCGTACGACGCTGTAAGGGGCGAGTTCCGACTCGAGCACGGCGGTGAAGACCGTCACGTCGCAACCGTCGGCCTGCAGCCTGCGACAGAGCTGCTCGGCGACCACCGTGGCACCGCCGAAGCTCACGGGCGCGAACAGCACGTTGACCGTCAGCACTTTCAGGCGGCCGGTGGGCGCCGGCAGCAGCGGCTCGACGACGCCATGCAACTGCGCGGCCGCCACCGCATGGGGGTGGTAGCGCGCCATCACAGCCTGGCGGGCGTCGTGCGCCATGCGGCGGCGAAGCCCGGCGTCGGTGACCAGGCGCGTCAGCGCGGCTTCCCATTGCTCGGGGGTGTCGGCGATCATGCCGGTGCGGCCGTGCTCGATCGCGCCACGGAACGGCGCGGTGCCCGAACACACGCTCGGCACGCCGAGGATCGCAGCCTCGATGAACTTGATGTTGCTCTTCGCCTCGTTGAACAGGCTGTCCTCCAGCGGCGCGATGTTGATCTGCCAGGAGGCCAGCGCGCGAAGATAGTCTTCCCCGCCGAGGAAAGGAATCTGGAAGACCCGGTCGGCGAAGCGTTCGAACCGCGCTGGAAGCGCGAGCGGCCCATGGATGGCAAGGCGCACCTGCGGATGCCGCTGAAGCACGGCCAGCAGCGCGGCCGCCACCACGCCGAAGTCTCCGTCGTGCGTCTTCGAACCGCTGCCGTAGCCGATGGTGACGAAGCGTTCGTCGGCTCTCGGCGGGCGTTGGTCGAGTTCGGCGGCCAGGTCCAGGATGGTTGCGTCGAGCGCGTTTTCCAAGATGTGCGTTCTTCCAGGCACGACATCGTCCATGCAGCGGGCGATCGCGGCCGTGCTCCCGATGCCGTGCTGGCAGTGGCTCAGCATCTGGCGGTAGCGAGCCGTTCCGTCCATCATCGCGGCCATTTGCTCTCCCGGAAAGCCCGAAGCCAGCAGCTGTCGCCGGTAAGCGTCGACATGGAAGATCAGGTCGTCGACGTCGAAGAAGCTTGGAACGGCGAAGCGCCGGGCTTCGGCAGCGAGCAGCAGCATGTCGGGCGTGGCCGGCACCCGGTAGAAGATCACGACGCCATGGAACGGCAGTGCCGCATGGCAGGCCCCGGCGTCGTGCCAGCTGATGACCGATGTCTCCAGGCCCAGGTGCCTGAACATGTCCACCTTCTGGTCGACCCGGTATCGCCGGCAGGCCGGAATCGAGAGCTCGGCGACGATCAGGATCCGGGAGCCCAGGCTCTGGCGGGAGGCTGCGGTCAGCGGTGCGTGCCAGTACCGATGTGGCCTCGCGACAGCGGGCGCTCTCGACACCGGCACGCCGGGCAGGGCGGGCATGTCGTGCGCTCGCCAGCGTCTCAGGCGCTTCTGGGCCGCGCGCAGCAACTGGTCGCGACGTCGCTCGTAGAAGGCGCCCCGCCAGGTGCCTGCGGGAAACAA
This sequence comes from Variovorax sp. CAN15, assembly GCF_030462475.1. Taxonomy (GTDB): domain Bacteria; phylum Pseudomonadota; class Gammaproteobacteria; order Burkholderiales; family Burkholderiaceae_C; genus Variovorax. The sequence goes on along the minus strand of NZ_JASMRZ010000002.1, from coordinate 142,868 downwards.
GCGCGTGCGCAGCTCCCAGTAGTGGCGCACCAGCTGCCATCCGACGCTGGTTTCGATGACGGCGAGTTGCGCGGCTTGCGCCTCGGTGCGCAGGCGCAGCGCAGCCAGCAGCGTGTCTCGCCGCGCGAGCTCCGCTTCGTTCTCGATCGAGGTGCGGCGCCCGGCCTCGAGCATCTCCTCGGCCGTCTCCCGCCGCGCCGTGACCTCTGCCGCGTGGGCTTTCAGTCTTTCGACGTCACGCACGAGCGCTCCGAGCTGCTGCAGCAGCCCTCGATTGCGCAGTTGAAGCGCGGCGTGATCTTCGGCGATCGCGGTTTCCGTGGTGGGGGCCACCGTTGCCGCGCGGTGACTCTGGAAGAGCGCTTGAAGCGACGCGGGAAAGACCGGGCCCATGGCGAGCACGCCGAGTCCCGGACCGTCTTCGAGCTCGAAGCAGGGATGGTGCCGTCGTACCCGACCCCAGACGCGGCGCAGCCGGCGGCTCGAACGGGTCCCCGACACCAGCACGACCGCCTGCGAACTCAGCTTGGGCCGCCACCGGGCGAACTCGAAGGCGGCCAGCTGCGCGGGATCGGTGGCGTCGATGTGAAGCAGTTCGATGGCGCCGTCGATGAAGTCGGCCGCGTCCGGTGACATGTCCGCGCGGTGAAGGTCGCACGCACGGTACTGTGCGACCGCAGCGCATCGGGCGACGGCATCGCGGAGGACGGCGCTTGATACGCCGTTCTCGGGACCCAGGTCTACGACGAGTTCTGGCCTCGCGTGCGCCAGGAGCCGTTCGAGGAACTGCGCATGCACGCTCCAGCAGGCTGGCGGCCGTGCATGCCCGAAGGCATCGGCCTGGGGGCGCGCGGCGCCGTCGACGGTGACAGGTGGACAAAGGGACATCGAAGCCTCGGTGCTGGCGTGCGGGGAGGCGGTCGATTGTTCCTGTGCAAGTGCGTGCCGGTCACAGCCGAAACGCTCGAAATCCCAGCCGCACGTTCGCGAAGCGGGGAGCTCGCCAGACCGTCCTGACGTTGCCGCCCGCGTGGGAGCGCGGCTTGAACGTTGGGCTATCTTTTCGCGGGCGCCGGCTGTGGTCGCCGCGGCGTCGCGTCAGAACAATCCGAATCCTCTGTTCCACAGCCATTTCAACGAGGGAGGATTCCATGAATGGCCCACTCGCCGGCGCGGCGCCGCGCTTCGATCCATACGCCGCTGTGCACAAGGGCCTGCGGGCCCTGATGGCCGACACGCTCATTGCCTTGGGAAGGGTGGACGTCGGAAATCCCGGTGAATTCCACAGGACCATCGATCGTGTGGTCGAGATGCTCGATTTCTGCCGCTCGCATGCGCGGCACGAGAACCAGTTCCTGCATCCGGCGATCGAGATGCGCGCACCGGGAAGCACCGGCGCATCCGCCATCGATCATGCGCTGCATGAGCAGGCGATCGATCAGCTCAAGAAGACGGCGCTGCAGTTGCCCGAGACGCCCGTTGCGCAGCGCACGATGGCGGTGCTCGAGCTCTACCGTAGCGTGGCGCTCTTCGTGGCGCACAACCTCGAACATCTGCACCGTGAAGAGACCGCGCACAACACGACGCTCTGGGCGCACTACACCGACGCGCAGATCGAGGCGCTGCACGACGAGCTCGTCGCATCCATCGAGCCGGCGCAGAGCATCTTCATCATGCGTTGGATGCTGCCGGCAATGAACCCGGCGGAACGCGAGCGGCTGGTCCGCAAGCTGCGGGCGACAGCGCCGCCACAGGTGGTCGAGGCAGTGCTGCATGCCGTTCGCGATGTACTGGAGCCGCAGGCCTGGTCCGTACTCGCGGCCCTGCCTGCGGCCACTGCGAACGGTCAGTTCGCAGAAGCGTAGGTCCGCTCGACGACCCAGAGGTCGTTGATGCCGCCGCCGTCGTCCCGTTTCTGGCGCCACGCGACGACGGCGAAGTCGATGCCCGCGGCGCAGGCGGGCCAGCTGTCCAGGGCGCCCTTCGAACGATTCACGACAGCCGCGGGCGCCCAGCGGTCGCCGTCGTGCGCGGACACGACAACGTCGAAGTGCTGCTTCCCGTCGTCGCGGGCCCACACGCCGATCACATCCGTGCCGACGCTCACACCACCGAGGAAGGCATTGCTCTTTGCCGCGTCACGGTCGATCGCGACGGCCGGCGACAGGGAGAGGATGTCCTTCCCCGTGGCGTACATCGCCTCGGCGTTCTGGTCGTACTGGGTCCATGCAAGAGCTGTCCGGCCTCCGGTCGCGGCAGCCAGGTCCAGCATTTCGAACGACACGCCAGGCAGCGCTTGGATGGATGCTGGTGCGCTCCAGCCTGTGCGGTCGCCCATGTAACTGCGGATCTCGTGCGCGGCGCCCTCGCCGGCGCGCCTCAGCGAGGCCAGCGAATACACGCCGTTGGCATAGGCCATGCACATGGCGGTCGTCTTCTTTCCATCGGACTGGCGCTCGAGCTCCTGTGCAGTGCCCCAGGCTCCAGCCGACGAATCGAAGCAATGCACCACGCACGCGACGTCCCGGGAGACGCCGGTTTCGCGCAGCTGCATCGCCAGCGCGACCTGGGGTGCCCCGCCGCTCGACAGCGCGAACGCGGGACAGTCGTGATCGTCCGGTAGCGGGAAGCGTGCACCGTCCTTGACGTCGCCGCCGACCGGCATCGACGCCGTCCAAACGGTTCGCGCAGTCTGCGGGAAGTTCTGCTGAACGCCCCACGCCACGATGGCCGTGCTCTTCTCATCGACGGCGAGTGCCAGCGACTTGATTTCTGCAGCATCCTCGCTGACACGCACGGGCTTTGCGCTGCGGCCTGCGCCGGCGATGGTCAGATGGACGTGCTGCCTCAATTCGCTGTCGCCGCTGACCCAGGCCAGCGCGAGGTTGCCGGACCCGTGCTGCGCGATCCTCAGCGCATAGATGGTCGCGGGAATCGGGTCGGGCCACGCGTTGAAAGCGTCCCCCCAGCCCTTGCCCGTCTCGTGCGTGCGGACCCAGAGCTCCGAACCCTGCAGCCATGCCACGGAGCTGAAGCGGCCCGCGGCAGAGGTCTTCACGAGCTCGCTGGCCGCGGCGTTCTGGTTTGCCAGGTCCAGCGCGACAACCTTCGCCTCGCCCCAGCGTCCGATCATCTGCGCCGGCGGTGGCGGGGCTGGTGGTGGAGGCGACGGTGGCGGAGCGGGAGGCGGCGTCTGTTCGCCATGATCGATCGGCAGCGGAAGACCGCTGGCACTCGAACCTCCACCACCGCAACCGGCGACGGTGGCGGCCGCCGCTGCGGCTCCCACGGCGGACAAGAAGCGCCGCCGCGATCCACTCGGCACCTTGTTTTGAACTTGCATGCTTTTCCCTCCGGGGGCGGCCTTCCCCCCACATCGAAGTCGAGCAGGACCGGCCCCTCCCTGCCAATGAGAAGGCCGAATTCTTCAGGGGCAGGTGTGTGCTCGCCACAGTCAGGACGGCGCATTTCACAGCCCTGCGTTCGCGCACCTGGCATCGACGCGGGCTGAAGGCCTGCGCGTCCAGGGACGTGCTACTTCGAAGAGCGTCCCGCTTTCTCCGGTGCGGTCTTCAGCATGTCCGCTGTTGCAGCAACCAGAATGTCGTGGAGCTCTTGTGGAAGACGAAGGTGCGTCACCAGGACCACGGGCACCATGATCCGCTCGCGCAGCGGCCTGGGCTGCACGCCGGCGTAGCGATGCAGCGAGAACGGTGCGGGCAGGCAGGTGCACCCGCGCCCGGCGCCGATCTGCGCGAACACATGCAATGCGTCGGGCGCCCCCGCCGCCTCCACGGGTGTGAACCCATGAGCGGCGTATTGCCGCGTGAATTCGTCGTACATGCGTGCGTTCTCGGCGCGGGTGAAGCGATAGAAGGGCGGCAGCGCTTCCAGTTCCCGCACCGCGATCGAACGCTTGCGCGCGAGCGCCGACGTCGCCGGAACGAAGGCCATCAGGGGGACCTCGTGGACCAGGTCGCCGCGCAGGCGTTGCATCGAGGCCGGCCACAGAACGATGGCTGCGTCCAGTTCGTTCTTGCGCAGGGCGGACATGGCCGCGGCGGTCGTCGTCGTACGGGCATCGACGCCGCTGGCATGGCCGCCGGCCATCAACGTGTTCTCCAGGGACGCGAGACCGCGCAGTTGCACCCAGTTCAACACGCCCAGCCGCAGTCGCGGCAGTTGGTGCGATGCGTGGGCCACATGCGCGACGGCCGCATCGAATTCGTCCATGAGCGAAGAGAAGCGGTGCAGCGCCACCTCGCCGACCGGTGTCAGTCGTACGCTGTGCGTATCGCGGTCGAAGAGGCGAACGCCGAGGGCCGTCTCCAGCTCTGCGATCTGGCGCGACAGGGGGGGCTGTGTGATCGCCAGCCGTTCGGCGGCGCGCCGGAAGCTTCGCTCTTGCGCCACCGCGAGGAAGCACTGCAGTTGCCTGACGCTGATGGGCCTGGTCATTCAAAAACAGTATCACAAAAGTCGACATTCCCCGCGATGCCGCGCTTGCCTACAGTGCCGGCCTGGCTGGAATGCCGGGGGACTCAGAGCAGCACTGGCGGCGGCATCGCCTGCCGGGGCGAGCCTTTCATTGCAACGACAACTACCAACACCATGGACGAGCAATTCTTGTCGCACCGATGCCGTCATCCGCGCGGCGCATCTTTCTTCCCGCGCCACGGGTCATCGGCATCTCAAGCAGCCACCGCGACAGGGTCGAAGCCTTGAGGGAGGCTACGTATGCGCAGCCGGCACGCACCAGTGCGCCGCGCAGGGGTGCGCGCCCGCAGGGTGCGGCGAGCTACGAGGCGCTGGTCGAGTCGTGGAGGTTCGAGCCGATCCTTCACTTCCAGGCTCGGCTCGGTGCAGGGTTCGCAATCGCCATCGACAGCCGCAGGCGTGCACCGCTGTATATCTTTGCCGGCCGGTCCTGCCAGATCCAGATGCATGGCGCAGCGCCCGTACACGTGGAGCATGGGGACGTGGTGTTCCTTCCGCGTGGAGGCGCGCATCGCATCTTCGACACCCCCCACCTGGCGCCGATGCCCTTCCACTCGATCATCGCGCACCAGTCCGCGCGCGAGGGCCAGACCTATGCCATCGACCTGGAAGCCACCCACGGCCGCGCGAGTCCCGCGGATCTGGCGCAGGCGACCGCGGTCAGCGGCAGCTTCTTCTGGAGCGAACGCCTGCAGGCGGCGCCGCTTGTGGCACGGCTGCCCGAGATGGTCCATCTTCGCCGCCGAGACGATGTACAGCCTTGGCTTGCGCCGATGGCTGACCTGCTGCACTGGCTGTCCAGCGTGCCCGATGGTGGCCGCGGCGTGGGTATGACGGAGGCCGTCAACGCGCTCATCCGTCACATCGTGCTCCAGCACTTGCGCGAGGACAGCCCTGCGCAGGTCGTGGCAAGCGTGCGCGGGCATGCCGACCCGGCCGGGGTCGCGCCGAGCGCCGCACGGCACGACGCGCGGCTGCTGCCCGCCTTGCACGCCATGCACACGCGGCCGGAGCAGCCGTGGACGATGGAAATGCTCGCGGGCCTCTGCCACATGGCACGAACAACGTTCGCGACGCGGTTCCAGCAGCAGACGGGTCTTCCTCCCATGGGCTATCTCGCGCGCTGGCGCGTGCAAATGGCAGCACGCCTGCTGCGCGAGCGACGGATGTCGCTCGACGAGGTAGCCAGCCGCGTCGGTTACTCAACAGGCGCGATCCTCGCGCGTGCCTATAAGCGTGTGCTGGGGATGTCGCCGCGCGGCCGGGGGCGCTAGGCGCCTGCGTACGGGCATCGCCGTGCCTCATTCGGTGGCGGTCTGCCGACTTTGGCGCCGATCCATCCACGCCATGGGGTTTGCGCAGGAAGGCAAAGCTTTTGTCTTTGCGTCGACAACAGGTCCAGGGAAATGCTGATCAATCTGTCGCTGCAGGCACGGCCGGCGCGTAGGTGAAGACACCGCAAGTCACAGCACCACCAAGTTGAACCAGCGCAGCCTTGCCAGCGCCGAGTACGCGATGAAGAAGAAGCAGACGCGGTGCGAGAAGTTTCTTGTCGACATGGAACGCGTCATGCTGTGGTCCCGTCTGATCGCAGTGATCGAGCCGCTGTAGCCCACGAGCGGGCGCGTCGGGCGTCAGCTGCGTCGCCCGATGAGCGAGACGTGGAACCCGGGGCAGCTGACCAAAGGACGCGCAAAGTATGGCTGCCAGGCAGGAGTCGTCGGAAGCAGCTGCCCTGTTCCGCGGACGCGGCAATTGACCATATCCGGCACCAATCCCTGGGCCCTGTTCCAACGGTGATCTCGGCGAGCGAATCCGCCATCGGCGCATCGGACTGAACCTGCCGGTGGCCGATCTCAACGAGTTTCGATGGAAGTCGCCCGCCAAGGGCCCGGCGAACCGGTATTCGTTGAGATGCAAACAGTGGCGTCACGGCGAACAGGAATTGGCGATCGGCGTTGTATTTGTTGCGGGTCATCGTTGCGAGACCGACAACAAGAACGTGTTGCGGGGGGCGTCGAAGGCCGTCGTAAGTGCGGCCAATCTGAGTGATGCCGTCCCGGCAAATACTCCGCCGGATTTCGAAGTCGTTGTCGCCGACACATTGGCGATCGCTCTTACTCTCGTCGAGGAAATGAGAGGATCATCGGGTAGGCCGCTGGCGAGTCTGCTCAAGTAGAGCGCAACCGATGGCGTCGTGGGAGAGCCTGGGCGTCATGCGCACAGGCTCGGAGCCAAATGCATGATCAGGCGTGTGCGGACGGAAGGGCAAGGCCGTTCCGACGGACTTTGACTGCAAATCAAGATCTTCACAGCGTATGTGCGACCGACTTCCGCCGAACATCGTATGTGGAAGAATTTTGGGCGGGCAAGGACTTGGCGCCGCTGTTCTCGACTGACTTTATTGTGGGTCGCCAGCGGTGGTCTTTGATTGACAAATATCCGCGGAAATTTCTCGGAAGGGGTGCGGATAAAGACTTGGACTGGTTTTATGCCGCAAGTCGAAGGCTCACCCGGTATTCGATAGGGCTGCGAGAGCCAAGGGATATCTTGATGCTTCGTCACGCTGCTGTCAGCGCACGAAGCTCCTCGAGAAGCTTGGTCGAAGGGCCTGGCAGCATGCCTGCCCTTCTCCGGAAGGCGGTCAAGGTCCTCCTGTCGCTCGCCCCGGGGATGTCGAGGGCATCGATCAATCCGGCCTTTCTTTCCGCGTCGTACATCGGCGCGGGCATCCACCCAAGAAAACCCGAGTGACCGATCAGGCTCTTGAGCGCCGTGACCGAGCGGGTCTCGACGACCACGTTGGGCAGAGCAAGGTTCCGCCGCGCAAATACGCTCTTCATGTGCTCGAACGGTCCGGTTCCCTTTGGAAGGATCGCCCAGCGCTCGGCCAGAGTGTCCGACAGCTTCAGCTTCGGTTTCTTGCGCAGGGGGTGATGACGGCCGGCCACGACGTAGCTGGTGTCTTCCCATCGGCAGTCCTTGACGGCAACGATCTCGGCCGTGTCCTCGGTGTCGACCCCGAGCGCCAGGTCGATCTCGTGCGAGACGAGCGCATCCGCCAGCCGATCCCATACGCCTTCGATGATCTGGACCTGAAGGTTCGGCCATTTCTTGCAAGTTCGGCCAATGGCCAAAGGAAGCACAAGGCAAGCGATGCTCCCAACCGCGCCGACGCGGATCGTGCCCTTCGCCAGCCCGAGCATGGCCTTGATGTTCTCGCTTGCGTGCTCCGATTCACGTTGCAGCAGCAGTGCATGCGGCTGCAGCGCGAGGCCCACATCGGTGAGCTGCATTCCCTTCGAATGGCGCTCGAACAGCGCTGCCCCAGCCTGCTCTTCCAATCTGCGGATCGTGCGACTCAGCGCAGGTTGGGTGATGTTCAGCGCATCGGCCGCTCGCCCAAGGCTGCCCGACGAAACGATGGCGTTGAAGGCGACGAGATGTTGCAGATCGAAAGTCATGCACAACGGTAATGACTTTTTCTCGAAAAGGCAATTTTCAAGATGAGTGTGCGGTTTCACACTCCAGCCATCGAGACAGCATTGCGAGTTCGCGGTGCACAGCAGGAAAGCACGAAATGACCGCACCCGTACCGCACGCCATCGCCGCAACGGCCACGCAGCCCGCAAACACCACGACCGTCCGCGAGGCCGTGTTCGACTTGATGCGCCGCTTCGGAATGACCTCCGTGTTCGCGAATCCAGGGTCGACGGAGCTTCCCATGTTCCGCGACTTCCCGAGCGATTTCCGCTACATCCTCGGTCTGCAGGAAGCCTGCGTGGTCGGCATGGCGGACGGCTACGCGCAGGCGACCCGGAACGCTTCGTTCGTGAATCTCCATTCGGCTGCCGGCGTGGGCAACGCCATGGGCAACATCTTCACCGCCTACAAGAACCGCACCCCCATGGTGATCACGGCCGGGCAGCAGGCGCGTTCGATTCTTCCCTTTGACCCGTTCCTGTCTTCGGCCCAGGCGACCGAACTGCCGAAGCCCTACGTCAAATGGAGCATCGAGCCTGCCCGTGCTCAAGACGTGCCTCTTGCGATTGCCCGGGCCTACTACCTGGCCATGATGCCGCCTTGCGGTCCGGTCCTGGTTTCGGTGCCTGTCGACGACTGGGACCAACAAGCCGAGTTGGTTCCGACCCGAGTCGTGAGCACTCGAACGCGAGCGCAGCCCGAGCTCATTGCCCGGATCTCGGCTGCGTTGGAAGCAAGCGAGCGTCCGGCCTTCGTGGTGGGCGCCGCAGCCGACCGGGACAACGCGTGGAACGAAGTCGTGGCACTGGCTGAGGCTCACAACGCGCGCGTGTGGGTCGCTCCGATGTCCGGACGCTGCAGCTTTCCGGAAGACCACCGCTTGTTCGCCGGTTTCCTTCCGGCAATGCGCGAGCGCATCGTCGAACTGCTCGAGGGCCACGATCTCATCCTGGCCATTGGCGCGCCGGCATTCGCCTATCACGTCGAAGGCGCGGGGCCTCATGTGCCTGCGGGCGCGGCCCTCTGCCAGTTGACCGAGGATCCCGATACGGCGGCCTGGGCGCCTGTCGGCGTCTCGGCAGTCGGCAGCATCCGGTTGGGAGTGCTCGATCTGCTGGCCCTGCCGCCGAAGAAGACCCGCCCGCTTCCCCCCGCGAGAAAGGCCGCGCCGCGCGCGGAGCCGACGCCGTTGATGTCCGTGGCCTACGTGCTCCAGACGCTCGCCGAAGCAAAAAGGCCGGAAGACATCGTGGTCGAAGAGGCGCCGAGCGCAAGGCCCGTGATGCAGGCCCATCTGCCCTTCACACGCAGCGAAACCTTCTACACGATGGACAGTGGCGGCCTCGGCTACGGCATGCCCGCGTCCGTGGGCATTGCCTTGGGCAAACCGCGAAGCCGGGTCATCTGCCTGATCGGTGACGGGTCCAGCATGTACTCCATCCAGGCGCTCTGGAGCGCGGCCCAGAACAAGCTGCCGATCACCTTCGTGATCTTGAACAACCGCCGTTACGCCGCACTCCAGGATTTCGCACCGGTATTCGGGTTTTCGCCCGCCGATGTCGTGCAGGGCACCGAACTGCCCGACCTCGACTTCCAGTCGCTGGCCAAAGGGATGGGATGCACGGCACTGCGCGTGACCGATCCCGCCGATTTGCGCAAGGCGCTCGACCAGGGCTTGTCCAGCGACACGCCGAGCGTCGTGGAGGTCCGGGTCGCCTGACCTTGCCGATCATTTTCGTCCCGACGGACGACGCATTCTTTCAAACCACCATACGGAGACAAGCCGATGAAGATTTCGATGTTGATCAATGGCGAGCCCACGAACGCTCGCAACGGCGCGAGCTTTGAGCGGCGCAACCCTCTGGACGGCAGCGTGGCAACGACCGCACCCGCGGCCACGACAGAAGACGCCGTCGCGGCGGTGGATGCCGCGGCCGAGGCCTTCAAGACCTGGTCGACCACCGGGCCCGGCGAACGCCGCGCGCTGCTCATGAAGGCTTCGCATGCGCTGGAAGCCAAGGCAGAGGCCTTCGCCGCCGCCGTCGCGGCCGAGACGGGCGCATCGGCAATCTGGGCAGGCTTCAACGTCCACCTGGCAGCAGGCATGCTGCTGGAGGCGGCGTCGCTCACTACCCAGATCAGCGGCGAGGTCATTCCCTCGGATGTACCGGGCAATCTGGCGATGGCCGTGCGGCAGCCGGCAGGCGTCGTTCTTGGCATTGCTCCCTGGAACGCGCCCGTGATCCTGGCCGTGCGTGCCATCGCGACGCCTCTGGCTTGCGGCAATACCGTCGTACTCAAGGGCAGCGAAATCTGCCCGGCCACGCATGGGCTGATCGTCGAGGCGCTGCAAGAGGCCGGCTTCCCCAAGGGCGTGGTGAACTTCGTGACCAACGCGCCCGCCGACGCTGCCGCGGTCGTCGAAGCGATGGTGGCGCACCCTGCAGTTCGACGCGTCAATTTCACGGGCTCGACCCACGTCGGCAAGCTTATCGCCGCCACCTGTGCCAAGTACCTCAAGCCCGTCGTGCTCGAACTCGGCGGCAAAGCCCCCCTGGTCATCCTGGACGATGCCGACGTCGATGCCGCCGTCAACGCAGCGGTGTTCGGTGCATTTGCCAATTCGGGACAGATTTGCATGTCGACCGAACGCGTCGTCGTCGACGAGAGCATTGCCGATGAATTCGTCGCCAAGCTCGGCGCAAGGGCCGCGAGCCTTCCGCTGGGCGACCCACGACTGGGGCCCGTAGTGCTTGGTTCAGTGGTGGACATGGGTACGGTCAACCGCTGCAACGAGTTGATCGACGACGCGCTTTCCAAGGGAGCCAGGCTCGTCACCGGCGGCAAGGCCAAGGACACGCTGATGCCCGCGACGCTGCTCGATCACGTCACGTCGGAAATGCGCATCTTCCGGGAGGAGGCTTTTGGCCCCGTGAAAGGCATCGTTCGCGTCAGAGGTGTCGAAGCTGCCGTTGCTTGCGCCAACGACAACGAGTACGGCCTTGCGGCCGCCGTATTCGGGCGGGATGTGGCGCGAGCCATTCAGGTGGCGGGGCGCATCGAGTCAGGTATCTGCCATGTGAATGGTCCCACGGTCCACGACGAAGCACAGATGCCGTTCGGGGGCGTCAAGGGCAGCGGTATCGGCCGCTTCGGCGGAAAGGCCGGTGTGGAAGCCTTCACCGAACTGCGTTGGCTGACCGTGCAGACCACGCCGCGCCAGTACCCCTTCTAGGAAACGCACAAGTGCGCGGGCGTCCTTGTCGGACGCCATGTCACTTTCGGCTATGCGCCGAAGTGAACCAGCCGAGGCATGCGGCGGCCGAAGCCGCTGCATCCGACTATTCAAACCGGAGACAAGAAATGAAGTTTTGCTCGATGAGCCGCCGGCTTCTCGCCTGCACTCTGATCAGCCTGGGCGCCACGCCTCTCGTTGCGCTCGCACAGGATCAAAAGCCGATCGAATGGGTTGTCGGCTATGCCGCCGGCGGCGGCTCTGACACCGTGGCACGAACGATTGCCGAGGAGATGGGCAAGTCGTTGAAGCGCGTGATCATCGTGAACAACAAGCCTGGTGCCGCAACAAACATCGCAGCTGACTACGTTGCGAAATCCAGAGACTACGGGAACATCATGTTCACCGCCGACTTCGCCACGCTGGCGGCCAATCCGGCGCTTTTCGCCAAGCTGCCCTACGACGCGGAGAGGGACTTCGTGCCGGTCGGCATGCTTGCACGATTTCCGCTCTTGCTTGTCGTTCATCCGAGCAACCCAGCCAACAACCTGAAAGAGTTCATCGCGTGGGCCAAAGCCAACCCCAACGGCGCGAACTTCGCATCGGCGGGTGCCGGCAGTCCCCAGCACCTGGCCGCGGAGCTGTTCAAGGAACGCACCGGTCTCGCGCTGCAGCATGTGGCCTATCGCGGCGGCGCACCGGCAGTCATCGATCTCGTGGGCGGCCAGATTCCTTTCGCGCTCATGGACAGCGCCACGGTCCAGCAGTACGTGATTGCAGGCAAGCTCAAGGCGCTCGGCGTGGCCAGCAAGGAACGCTTGAAGAACTTCCCCGACATTCCGACACTTTCCGAGCAGGGGCTGACCGGTTTCGATGCGTCTGCCTGGCAGGGCCTTGTCGTTCCCAAGGGAACCCCGCCCGAGACCATAGCCGCCCTGAGCAAGACGCTTCAGGCTGCGCTCGCCTCCATGCCCGTCAAGGCGCGGCTGGAAACCCTGTCGCTCGAAGCACTGCCGGGTACGCCGGAGCAGATGACTTCCTATGTGCGTGCGGAACGCGACCGATGGGGCGCGGTGATCCGCAAGAACCAGATCCGCCTCGACTGAAGGGCCAAGTCATGAAAACGCAAGTCGCGATCATCGGCGCAGGCCCTGCAGGGCTGATGCTCTCCCACATCCTCCACCTCCAGGGCATCGAGTCGATCGTCCTGGAGACGCGCAGCCGCGAGGCGATCGAGGCCACGATCCGCGCCGGTGTGCTGGAACAGGGCACGGTCGATCTCATGAAGGAGATCGGTGTGGGCGCCCGTATGGAACGCGAGGGCTTTCGGCATGAAGGAACGATCCTGCGTTTCGACGGCATCGACCGCCGCATCGATTTTCCGGAGCTGACCGGCGGCAAGGCCGTGATGGTCTATGCCCAGCACGAGGTCATCAAGGATCTGGTGGAAGCGCGCCTGGCTTCGGGCGGCGACATCCGCTTCGAAGTGTCGGACGTAAGCCTGCATGGGCTGGAGTCCACGTCGCCGAGCGTTCGCTTTCGGCAGCCGGGTGGAGAGCTTCAAACCATCGAGGCCGATTTCGTTGCCGGCTGCGACGGCACGCAAGGCGTCAGCCGGCCCTCGATGCCACAAGGCGTGTTGAAGGGCTTCGAGCGACTCTATCCGTTCGGATGGCTTGGCATCCTCTGCAAGGCGCCGCCCTCATCCGACGAGCTGATCTACGCGCTGAGCGACCGCGGCTTTGCGCTCGTCAGCACCCGTTCGCCCGAAGTGCAGCGCATGTATCTCCAATGCGAGCCGACGGACAAGATCGAAAACTGGTCGGACGACCGCATCTGGAGTGAGTTCCGCGCTCGTCTGGCAACTCGCGACGGCTGGGCCCCCATCGAGGGCGAGATCTTCAGCAAGACCGTCGTCGGGATGCGCAGCTTTGTGACCGAGCCGATGCAGTACGGCCGTCTTTTCCTGGCAGGGGATGCCGCGCATGTGGTGCCCCCCACCGGTGCAAAAGGGCTGAACCTGGCGGTAGCCGACGTGAGAGTTCTTGCTCGTGCGTTCGGGGAGTTCTACAAGTCGGGCCGGGAAGACCTTCTCGAACGCTACAGCGACACCGCGCTGCGACGCATCTGGAAGGCGCAGCGCTTCTCCTGGTGGATGACCTCGATGCTGCATCGCTTTCCGGGCGCCGATGATTTCCAGCACAAGGTGCAGATCGCGGAACTCGACTACGTCACCGGCTCGCGCGCCGCTTCGACGGCCCTGGCAGAGAACTACGTCGGGCTGCCGTTCGACGAACTCGTCGGCTGATTCATACACGACCGCCCATCAAGAGGCGGCAGCCAATCGTTGGCACTGCACACCCTGAGCGCCAGGCAATGCCGAGCGTCCCATCTGGAGACAAGACATGAACCATCAGTTGTCGTTGGCGCTCGACGAGCCGTCCAACTTGCAGGGGCGCCCATGAACGCCGCCACTGTTCCCTTCAAAGGCAATGCAGACATCGGCCGGCTGCTGGACGACGGCGCCTACACAACCATGCAGAAGGTCGTGGTTTTCCTGGCAGCACTCTCGATCGTGATGGATGGATTCGATGGGCAGCTCATCGGGTTCGCGATTCCATCGATGATCAAGGAGTGGGGAATTACGCGCGGAGCCTTCGTTCCGGCAGTGGCGGCGGGCCTGATCGGCATGGGCATCGGAAGCGCTTGTGCGGGGCTGTTTGCCGACCGTTTCGGCCGGCGGATGGCTGTCATCGCAAGCGTTTTCCTGTTCGGCGCCGCTACCTGCGCGATCGGTTTTGCGCCTGACGTGTTGACCGTCGCTGTGCTTCGATTCTTCGCCGGCCTCGGTATTGGCGGCGCGCTGCCGAGTTCGACCACGGTCACCGCCGAGTTCACGCCTGCCCGCCGCAGGACGCTCGCCGTGACGGCGACGATTGTCTGCGTCCCCCTCGGCGGCATGCTGGCAGGACTCTTCGCCGCGGAAGTGCTGCCGGCCTTTGGATGGCGTGGATTGTTCGCCATCGGCGGCGCCTTCCCGATGGCCTTGGCGGTGCTCCTGCTCTTCACGTTGCCGGAGTCGCCGCGGTTCCTTGCCCGCCATCCGGCCCGATGGGGTGAACTGAGCAGACTGCTTGGACGCATGGGGCGCCCCATGGCTCAGGACGTTACCTACACCGACGCCGCTGAACAAGTCGTCGAAAAGCGGGCTGGCTTCGGCGCTCTCTTTTCGAACGGCCTGGCCCGCGACACGCTCGCAACCTGGGCTGCGTTCTTCATGTGCCTGACGGCCGTGTACACCGCCTTCAGCTGGCTGCCGACGATGCTGGCATCGGAAGGGCTTTCGATGGCGGTCGCCGGCTCGGGACTTACGGCATACAACCTGGGAGGCGTGATCGGCGCGCTGGCCTGCGCGGTGGCAATCACGCGCTTTGGATCTCGCTGGCCGCTGGTCCTGTGCTGCGCCGGTGCCGCTGCAAGCGCGTTCGCCTTGCAGACCCTGAACGTCGGAAAGGATACAGGCCTGCTCATCTTCGGATTCGGCGTGCACGGCATGTTCGTGAACGCCGTGCAGTCCACCATGTACGCGCTGTGCGCATTCATGTACCCCACCAGCGTGAGAGCGACGGGAACTGCATCCGCATTGGCGTTCGGGCGCCTGGGCGCCATCCTGAGCGCCTTCGCGGGAGCTGCGGTGATCACGGCGGGCGGAGCCATGGCGTATCTGGCGTTGCTGGGCTCGGCGATGTTCTTCGCCATGGTCGCGCTGCTCGTCGTTCGCCGGCACATTCCCGGGCGCGAAGTGATCCTGCATCAGGGCCGCGCGGCTCAACGGCAAGGCAGCGCTCCCGATCGCCCTGTATGAAGCGCACGAGGGCATCCCGAAGTAATCCGCGCATGCAGACGCTGTATGCCCGCTCTTGCCGGAACGACCGGCTGCCAAAAATTTCACAGGTAAAGTCATCATGAAAATTTCGATAGTTGGCGCAGGCGCCATGGGTTCCCTGTTCGGTGGCTTGCTCGCCGAATCAGGCAATGAAGTCACGCTGATAGACGTGAACGACGCGCACATCGGAGCCATCCGCGCAAAGGGGCTTCGCCTGGCCACCGACAGTGGTGATCGCCAGGTCACGGCACTCAAGGCTCTAAGGCCGGAAGAGGCCGCCGATCTTCCCGATCTGCTGCTGGTGTTCACCAAGACGCTGCACACAAGTGCGGCCCTGTCCGGGGTGCGGCATCTGATCGGACCGGGCGTGCATGTGCTGTCGCTGCAAAACGGCTTGGGCAATGTCGAGAAGATCGCCGAGTTCGCATCGCCGGAGCGCATCCTGATCGGTGTCACCACATGGCCGGCGGACATGGTCGGCGCGGGCCACGTGCACTCGCACGGCAAGGGCGTCGTGCGGCTGATGGCGGCCGACGGAATCGATCGCCCCTTCATTGCCCAGGTGTCCGAAGTGCTCACGAGGGCCGGGCTCGATTGCTCCTCGGACGGCACCGTGTGGGCGGCAATCTGGGAGAAGGTCGCGTTCAACGCTGCACTGAACAGCATCTGCGCCGTATCCGGTTGCACGGTCGATGAACTCGGCAAAGTGCGCGACGGCAGTCGCCTTGCAAACGACGTCGTCACGGAAGTGCTGTCCGTCGCATTGCGCATGGGCATAGACGTGGACCCTGCCAAATGCTGGGCCAATGTGGCGAGCGCAATCGCGCAACACATCGGGCACAAGCCATCCATGCTGCAAGACATCCTGGCAGGCCGCCGCACCGAGGTCGAGAGCATCAATGGCGCGGTCGTGGCGGCGGCCGGTCCCCTGAGCATCAAACTGCCTGTCACGGAGACATTGTTGTCGCTCGTGCGCCTCGCGGAAATGCGCGCCATTGCCTGACGCCGCGATCGATACAAGACACGTTCACCGGCTCCTCGGGTAACGCGCATGTTGTTGAACATCGAAGACTATCGGCGCAGAGCCTGCTCGGTGCTGCCGCGATTCGTCTATGACTACGTCGAAGGCTCCGCCGACGACGGACATTGCATGCGGCGAAACGCGGGCGATCTGTCGTCGATCGAACTCACGCCGCGCGTGCTGCGAGACACCACGCAGATCGACACGTCCGTCGAGGTCTTCGGCCGGAAATGGGCATTGCCTGTCGGCATTGCGCCTACCGGGCTCAACAGCCTGGTTCGGCCGGAGGGAGACCGCCTGCTGGCGAGCGCGGCCGCCGGTGCAGGGATTCCTTTTTCACTGTCGACAGCCTCCAACATGCGACTGGAGGATGTACGCGCAGCCGTCCCGGGCGGCATGCTGTGGATGCAGCTCTACGTCATGCACCGCGAGATGGCGAGCCAGATCGTCGAGCGTGCCCAAAAGGATGATTACCAGGCGTTGGTGCTGACCGTGGACGTTCCCGTCAGCGGCAACCGCGAACTCGACATGCGCAACGGATTCCGCATGCCGTTTCGGCCAACACCCCGCCTGGCCTGGGATCTGTTGAGCCACCCCGGGTGGTCGCTTCGGATGGCCCCGCGCGGCGCGCCGGACTTCGCCAATCTGACGCCGTCCGGAAGCGGCGCTGGTTCGACCAGCATGCAAGCCGCGTTGCTGGCTCGCGCCATGGACCGGTCGCTCGTCTGGGAATCCCTGGCGTGGCTTCGTGGATTGTGGAAGGGGCCACTCCTTCTCAAGGGCGTGCTCCATGCGGACGACGCACGCATGGCGGTCGACCACGGCATCGACGGCCTGATCGTGTCGAACCATGGTGGTCGCCAGAACGATGCGTCGCCTTCGGCGATCTCGGCGCTGCCGCGTGTCGTGAGTGCAGTTGGCGGACGCATCCCCGTGTTCATGGACGGCGGAATTCGGCGTGGTGGCGACGTCGCAAAGGCCTTGGCACTGGGGGCAACGGCTGTGTTCGTGGGCCGACCCACGCTTTACGGCTTGGCCGTGGGCGGGCAGCAGGGCGCGGCAGCCGTCCTGGGGATCCTGGCCGACGAACTTGTCCGCAGCATGACCCTGCTCGGCGCGACAAACGTGCGCGATCTGCCTGGCTCCCCAGGCGGCCGGTGACACCTCAGGCGGTCGAGGCGGTGCCGCTTGCGCGGTAAGCGCGGGGCGACAGGTCGAACCGTTGCCGGAATGCCCGGCTGAAGTGGCTCAGATCGTTGAACCCGTGCGCCATCGCGATCGCGGAGATACCGAGGCTGGCGCGCGCCGGATCTTGCAGATCGGCCGCCGCGCGTTCAAGCCGCCGGCGCCAGATGTACCGCGTCAAGGAGGTGTTCTCGGCTTCGAACAACTTGTTGATATAGCGCGGCGACAAATTCAATGCGGTGCTCACCATGGACGTGCCAAGTTCGCACACGTCCAGATGGCGCTCCACGAAGTCCCTCACGCGCATCAATGCGGTTGCCCGGTATTCCGAGAGCGGCAGCGGCGAGGCCAGGATGACCTCGTCCATGGCTGCAGACAGCAATTCGGTGAAGTTCCTGACCACTTTTTCCGATGCGGCCGGCTCAAGAAGAGAGGCCTGCTTGCTGAAACCGACCAGGTACCCAAAGAGGATCGGGCACATCTGGCTCGATTCCGCCAGGCTTCTCGCGGTGATGCGATGAATGCTCGCGGCCCGATGTGCGATGGCCGAACGCGCAAGTTTGATCGTGATGAGCTTGAACGCGTCGTCGAATCTCAGTGAATAAGGGCGCTGTGCGTCGCAGACGGCTCCGTCGCCTGCCCTCAGCACGACTCTTCTTCCGTCCTGCTCCGCCATGGCTATCCCCGAGAGCACGAAATTGAAAATCAGCGACTCTTCGCCGGAACGCGATATGGCCGAAGGCTGGCGGGCGACGCGGTGCGCGGAAGCTTCGATCTGGGCAACGCTCAGGCCCTCGAGACGCGATCCCCTGACGGACGCCTCGAAGGCCATTCCGTCCATGGGCCTGCATTCGAGATCGACCAACGCACGGCACACGACGTCCTGCCAATAGCCGAACTTGTCGTGTCCATCGAGGCCGGCAGTGGAAGCGAGGATCGGGGTGGCAGTTGAGGTCGACATGGCGGCCCACCTGGGGCTGGCGTTGCACTTGCTCGGTGCCCGGGCAGCGCAGGCCCGGTGCATTGATCCGGTTCTCCGGAGTCTGATCGAAATCACGCAAGGTTGATGCCAAGAAAACCCTAAGTCACTCCCAGGTGGCGCGCATCTGCAGCCCGGGGAAGGGCCGTTCCAGTCAAATTTTCTGGCCGAACCAACAAAGTCGCGCGTGCCCGAAAAAAGGAAAGTTGGGCAGGCCTTCGCGGAGGGCTGTAACCGCAACGGAGCGCACTTTGAAGACATCGACACACATGCAGAACGCCGGCTATTCCGGCCTCCTTGGCAACCGTCGCCAGTTGCTTCGCGGCGCGGCGGCGCTGGGCGCGGTAGCGGCCCTCGGCCAGGCCAGTTCGGCTTGGGCAGCCGACAAGGACACGATCAAGATCGGCTACATCAGCCCGAAGACGGGTCCTTTCTCGCCGTTCGCCGAAGCCGACGACTTCATCCTCGACCAGGTGCGCAAGTCGCTTGCGGACGGGTTGACCGTCGGCGGCAAGAAATACAAGGTCGAGATCCTGGCGCGCGACGACCAGAGCAGCCCCGACCGGCAGTCCAACCTGGCGGCCGAGCTCATCAACAAGGAGAACATCGACCTGATGCTGGCGCAGGTGGCGATCGGTCCCAACGCGTCGCAGCAATGCGAGCTGAATGGCGTGCCCTGCATCTCGACGGTCGGCCCGTGGCAGGCATGGATGTTCCCGCTCAAGGGCGATCCGGCCAAGGGCTTCAAGAGCGTCTTCCACTTCTTCTGGGGCCTTGAAGACATCTCCGACGTGTATCTCGACATCTGGTCCGGCGTGCCGTCGAACAAGGCGGTCGGATCGGTCTTCAGCAACGACGTGCCGGGCAACGCCATGGGCGACCCGAAGCTCGGCATGCCCGCCGCCTTTGCCAAGGCAGGCTACAAGGTCGTGGACATCGGCCGCTTTCCGGTGGGCGCCGACGATTTTTCTTCCTACATCCAGGCGTTCAAGAAGGACAACGTCGAGATCGTCACCGGCCTGTTCAATCCGCCCGAATGGGCTTCGTTCGTCAAGCAGTCCGCGCAGATGAACTTCAAGCCGAAGGTCGCGACGGTCGCCAAGGCCCTGCTTTTCCCCGGCGGTGTCGCGGCGCTCGGTGCGCGTGCCGACGGCATGTCCACCGAGATCTGGTGGACGCCTGCCTATCCGTTCAAGTCCAGCCTCACCGGCCAGACGGCCAAGCAGTTTGCCGACGCCTACACCACCGCCACGAAGCGCGAGTGGACTCAGCCCCTGGGAGTCGTTCACGCGCTGTTCGAAGCCGGAATCCAGGCGCTCAAGGCCAGTGGCGACCCCAAGAATCCTGTCAAGGTGGCCGACGCCGTGCGCGTGATGAAACACGACACCATCATCGGCAGGCTCGACTTCGCATCGAGCGGTATCAAGAACGTCTCCAAGATACGTGTCGTCGGGGGGCAATGGCGAGTGAGCGCCGCGGGCAAGCCGGAGCTCTTCATCACGAACAACAAGACGGCGCCGGAGATTCCCGTGCAGCGCAAGTTCGAACTCCTGAAGCTGGCCTGAGGAACTGCCATGCTGCTCGAACTGCGCGACGCAACCAAGCGCTACGGCGACATGGTCATCATCCCGAAACTCTCGCTTTCCGTGGCGGACGGCGAATTCATCGGTGTGATCGGTCCCAACGGCGCAGGCAAGAGCACCATGTTCGGGCTCATCTCCGGAAGCACGCGCTGTGACAGCGGCAGCGTCTTTCTCGATGGCATGGACGTCACCACGCTGGATGCAGCGCAGCGATGCCGTGCCGGCATCGGGCGCACCTTCCAGATCCCGCAGCCGTTCGAAGGCATGACGGCCTATGAAAACGCGCTGGTGGCCGCGACCTTCGGCAGCAGCGGGAACGGGAGTGCCGCACAGGAATTGGCGGTAGACGCGATCGAACGCTGCGGCCTCGCTCCTGTCGCGAACAAGCTGGCAGGCACGCTCACGCTGCTTCAGAGAAAACGCCTGGAGCTTGCGCGTGCGATCGCCACGCAGCCACGCCTGTTGCTGCTCGACGAGGTGGCCGGAGGGCTGACCGACGGCGAGATGCAGCAGCTGCTGCAGCTGATCGTCACCATTCATCAAAGCGGCGTCACCGTTCTCTGGATCGAGCATCTGGTGCACGCCCTGGTTTCGGCAGCGGATCGCCTTGTCGTGCTTGCAAGCGGCGCTGTCATCTGTGATGGCGATCCCGGATCGGTCATGGATGACCAGACTGTGCGGGACACATACCTGGGCTCCGACATCGGCGAGGAGGTCGACTGTGCTGCGCACTGAACGACTCGATGCGTACTACGGCCTGTTCCAGGCATTGTTCGGTCTCACATTCGAGGTCAAGCCGGGGGAAACCGTGGCCTTGATTGGATCGAACGGCGCGGGCAAATCGACGTTGCTTCGTTCGATCGTCGGTTCGGTCCGCGCACGTCCCGACGGGGTTCTGCTCGACGGCCGGCCCGTGGGCGGCGAACCGGAGCGCAAGCAGCTCGATCGCGGCATCGCACTGGTGCCGGAAGGCCGGCGGTTGTTTCCCAGCCTGACGGTTCGTGAAAACCTTCAGTTGGCAATGCGCAATGGACGCAAGGGGCCATGGACCATCGAGCGTTTGATGAAGGAATTTCCGGTGATGGAAGCATTTCAGCATCGCCCGGCGACAGCCCTGTCGGGCGGTCAGCAGCAACTCGTGGCGCTCTCGCGCGCGCTGGTCTGCAACCCCAGTTATCTGCTGTGCGACGAGATCTCGCTGGGTCTTTCTCCGGTTGCCGTCAACGAGGTTTACGAACTCCTGGGGCGGGCCCGCGGCGATGGCCTGGCCGTCGTACTGGTGGAGCAGAACGTGAAGCGCGCGATTTCCGAATCCGATCGCTTCTATTGCATCCAGAAAGGGCGCGTCGTGCTGGAAGGGGCGTCCGAGCATGCGGACCATGCGCAAGTTGCCCAAGCCTACTTTGGAATCTGACATGCAAGCCTTTCTCGAGACCATCGCAGGCGGGCTGATGCTCGGTGCGCTCTATGCCCTTTTCGGACTGGGCCTCAGCCTGAGCCTCGGCGTCATGAAGATGATCAACATCGCGCACGGCGATCTGATCGTCCTGGGCGCTTATTTGTGCAGCACCGTGATGCAGGTCCTGGGCGTCGGTCCGTTTCTCTCGTTGCTCGCCGTGGTTCCCATGATGTTCGTCATCGGCTATGTGCTGCAGAGAATCTTGCTCAATCGCGTTGTCGGCAGGGGAGCGCTTTCGCCGCTGCTTCTGACGTTCGGCCTCTCGATCGTCGTGCAGAACGTCCTGCAGGAGGTCTATACGGCCGATACGCGCAGTCTTCAGGCCGGCGAGTTCGCCTTGCGGGGATTCGATCTGGGCGGCGTGTCGATAGGGCTGCTGCCGCTGGTCTCGACATTGATCAGCGTGGCCATCTTTGCGGGCACCAGCTGGTTGATAGGTCACTCGCATCTGGGGCGGCAGGCTCGTGCCGTCGCGGACGACCCCGGCACCGCGCGCCTGGTTGGCGTCAATGACCGCAACTTCTTCGCGCTGGTCACCGGCTTTGTCCTCGCCGTGATCGCGCTGGCGTCGGTGATGTACGGCATCAGAACGCCGTTTTCCCCCACGGCGGGGCCCGAGCGACTGCTGTACTCGTTCGAGGCCGTCGTGCTCGGGGGGCTCGGAAATGTCTGGGGCACGTTCGTCGGCGGCTTGATCATCGGCGTGGCACAGCTTCTTGGTGCCAAGGTGTCGTCGGGCCTCGGTCCCTTCTTCGGGCACCTGGTCTTCTTGATCGCGCTGCTGGCCCGTCCACAAGGGCTTTTTGGAAAGGGTTCCCGATGAACTCGGTCGTATTGATGGACGGGGCGCGGCCCCGCAAAGCGGGGAGGGCGGTAGTTGGCGTCGCCTTGCTCGCCGTGGTGGGTGCCTTGGCTTTGGCGCCGTGGTTCACGAGCTTCGCGACGCAACGTCTCCTTGTGGAAATCTTCACCGTCTTCGCGATGGCCCTGGCCTGGAACCTGCTCGCAGGCTACGGCGGACTGGTTGTCGTCGGGCACCAGATGTTCGTCGGTGTGGGGGCCTACGCTCTTTTCGCGCTGTCCAACGGGTTGGGAGTCAACCCCTGGATGATGCTGCCGCTGGCAGTGGCGGTGACCGCCCTCTTTGCATTGTTGAGCGCCCTGCCGATGTTTCGGCTCGGCGGCGCCCACTTTGCGGTGGGAACGTGGGTTCTTGCGGAGATGCTGCGAATCCTGACGCTCAACAGCGAATGGCTGGGAGCCGGGGGCGGCATGCCGCTCGAAGCACTCGCGAGCTTTGATCGTTGGACGCGCAACGCGGGTGTCTATTGGTCGGCGCTGATCACTGGCGTTGGCGCACTCGTGATCGCTCGCATGATGCTCAGGGGCAGGCTGGGCCTGGCGCTGATGAGCGTGAGGGATTCGGAGGCTGCCGCCGCCGCATCCGGCGTTTCGATCCAGCGGGCCAAGCTTGCGCTGTGGGTCATCGCGGGATCCATCACCGGGCTCGCGGGAGCCGTGGCCTACATGAATACGCTGCAGGTGACGCCGGACGCGACCTTTTCGTTGAACTGGTCCGCCGCGGCCATCTTCATTGCAGTCCTGGGCGGTATCGGGACACTGGAAGGCCCGATCCTGGGAACGATCCTCTACTTCCTCTTGCGCGAGTCCTTCGCCAGCTACGGCTCGTGGTATTTCATCGGCCTCGGCTCCCTGGCCATCGCCACCATGGTGTTCGCACCCGGTGGCGCCTGGAGCCTCGTCACCCGGCGATGGGCCATCGATCCTTTTGGCGTGCGGCGCGACATGCCTCGCCGCTGACCCCGTCTCTCCCTTAGTTCAGTTCACTTACGGTCAAGGAAATCCAGATGTCCGAAACAGCATTCAAGGTCGCCGTCGTCCAGGCTTCCCCGGTCTTTCTCGACGCGAGGGCGACAACGGAAAAAGCCATCGGCCTCATTGCAGAAGCAGGTGCGAACGGCGCCAAGCTCGTGGCCTTTCCCGAAGTCTTCATTCCGGGCTACCCGTGGTGGCTGTGGCTCGGAACGCCTGCATGGGGGATGCAGTTCGTCTCCAAATACCACGCAAACTCCCTGCGAGCTGACGGACCCGAGTTGGCGGCGATCGCGGCCGCAGCGAAGAAATCGGACATCAATGTCGTGATCGGCTTTTCCGAGATCGAGGGTGGATCCCTGTACCTCAGCCAGGCGCTCATCAGTGACAAGGGCGAGATGGTGTTCAAGCGCCGAAAGCTGAAGCCCACGCACGTCGAGCGCACTTTGTTCGGCGAGGGCGATGGATCGGATTTCCAGGTCGCCGACAGCAGCGTCGGCCGGCTGGGGGCGCTGTGTTGCGCAGAGCACGTCCAACCGCTCTCCAAGTACGCGATGTACTCGATGCACGAGCAAGTGCACGTCGCGTCCTGGCCGTCGTTCACGCTGTACCGCGGCAAAGCCTTTGCGCTTGGCCATGAGGTCAACCTCTCCGCCAGTCAGATCTACGCGCTTGAAGGGGGCTGCTACGTGCTCCACGCGAGCGCGGTCACCGGACAGGACATGTTCGACGTGTTGTGCGATACGCCTGAGCGAGCGGAGCTGCTCAATGCCGACGGAGCCAAGCCTGGTGGTGGCTACTCGATGATCTTCGGTCCGGATGGACAGCCATTGGTGGCACACATGCCTCAGGACCAGGAGGGCCTGCTCTACGCAGATATCGATCTCGCCAAAATTGCCGTGGCCAAGGCGGCTTACGACCCATCGGGCCACTACGCTCGCGGCGACGTCGTACGCCTCATGGTCAACAAGAATCCGCGCCGAACGAGCGTCAGTTTTGGAGAAGGCGCCACCGATGGGGCCCAATGGACAGAAGCCAGGCCGGATTGAACTCCTGCGCTTCAACGCTCTCTTTGGCTGCGGTTTGGCGCCGCAACCCCTGATCGCCGGCGTGACTCACCGCCTGCGGACTTGGTCACAAGCTTTCAATCGAATGCGAGACCTTCCCCGACGCGACAGCGCCGCGCGACCCCGCGCCCGGGACGATCTTGTCCTGTATCGCCCATGGCGCGCCCTGCGCCCTGCGCGGGCAGCGGCATGGCCACGCGTATCTGGCCCGAGGGGAGGACGTTCCCATTCCCCGCCGACCAAAGAGCCTTCGCACGCCGGGTTGCCGCGCGGCCCCAGGTTCAACCGGACCTCGGCATCTGCAGTTCGAGGTCATGGCGTATAGCCTGCACCAGGCCGAGCAGCGAAGGCCCGAGCTCATGTGCGATGGTGGCGATCGACTCCTGCGTCGAGAGGCTGACATTCAAGACGTAGATGGCGCCTTCCACCTCGAGCGGCGCGGCCAGCGCGACAACTTCAGGCTGCCAAGCAGCGGCGCAGAAGCCACTTGAGCGCACGTCGGCACATGCTTGCCTGATCTCCGCCCCAATGACCTTCCAGTGGATGCGGCGTCGTGAAAGAAGCTGCACGAGTTGGGACCTGTGCTGCGGCGTAAGTGCGGCCAGGTATGCGCGCCCGAGCGAGGTGAGCTCCATGGGCACACGCTGGCCGGAAACCACGTGGCGAAGAGCGGCACGTCTGGCGTAGCGAATGGATTCGAGGTAGACCATTTCGTCCCGATCGGGGGAGGCCAACCCCACGTTGATGTGGCGTTGTCTTGCCAGTTCGAGCATGCGAGGAGCTGCCGCCTGAAGGACGCGCGACGCGGTCCGCATTGCATGAGAGAGGCTCAGGACCGCTGGGGCGAGCCGATACGCACGCTCGGCCTTGTCGAGCTGCAGCATCCCGCTGCCGACCAGAGTTTGCGTGAGTCTGCTGACCGTGGCCTTGGATAGGCCCGTGCGCTCGGCAAGTTCACCATTTCCCAGCAGTTCCGATCCGGGGCGGAACGCGCGAAGGATCTCTATGCCGCGCTCCAGAGAGCGGTTTGCGGGCGATCGTCCCGGCTTGTGATCGAGAAAGAAGCGGGCTGAATCGGTCATGGTGCGTCCTACGAAAAGTGTCTGCGGACTCGATGTCGTCGCGTGCCTGAGGGCCCCTGGCTTCGAGTCCGTCGACATGTGGCCGGGGCGGTGATCATCCCAGAGATATTCCATCCAGTGGAATTGAGATCCCCGAGATCGATTGTTTCCTCCTAAAGTTCTCGCACCCACCTGCGGCGTAGCCAAGAACGTTCGCGCTTACTTGGGGTTCATTACTTGGTTCTGGAGACATCAGATCATGGCTGCTATTGGCATGCGCCGGGTGCGCGCACTCTTCCTTCTCGTGCTGGGCTTCATTGCTTTCGGCGCGGCGTTCGCCGCCTACCCCGACAAGCCCATCCGCTTCGTGGTTCCGTTCGCTCCTGGCGGGGGCACCGACATCATCGCCCGGACGCTGGGTGCCGAAATGTCCAAGGATCTGGGGCAGCCCGTGATCGTCGACAACAAGCCCGGCGCCGGAACGCTGATCGGCACGGACAACGTGGCCAAGAGCGCGCCGGACGGCTACAGCGTCGTGGTCGCCTCGTTCGCCCATGCCGTCAACCCGGCGCTGCAGCCCAAGCTTCCGTACGGCAGCAACAAGGCTTTCGCGCCCGTCATCCTCATCGGGCGCGGACCCAACGTGCTGGTGGTGCGTCCCGACAGCCCCTACAAGTCGGTGGCCGACCTGATCGCCGCCGCCAAGGCCAACCCCGGCAAGCTGACCTTCGCGTCGCAGGGTGCGGGCACCTCCGCCCACCTGGCCGGCGAGATGTTCGCCAACCTCGCGAAGGTCAAGCTCACGCACATTCCCTATCGCGGTGCCGGTCCGGCGCTGACCGACCTGCTGGGCGGCCAGGTCGACATGATGTTCGCCACCGCCGCGGCGGTCTCCAACTTCGTCGACAGCGGCAAGTTGCGCGCGCTTGGCGTGACCACGGCGGAGCCTTCGCCGTCGTTCAAGGGCGTGCCGGCCATCGCCGCCACCGTGCCCAACTATCTGGTTGAAAGCTGGTATGGCCTCTACGTGCCCGCCGGCACGCCGACGGCCGTCATCGACCGGCTCAACGCCGCGGCTCGCAAGGCGGCGCGCGCGCCCGACTTCGTGCGCAAGATCGAGCACGAAGGCCTGGTGATCAATGCCGGCGCACCGGCAGAGCTCGACACCTACGTGCGGGCCGAGGAAGAGCGCTGGGCGCGCGTCATCAAGGAAAACGGCATCAAGGCCGACTGAACCGATCGCCGGCCGAATCGATTGAACGGCGGCAGCCGGCCTGCAGGAAAAAGCATATGACCTACACCCTCATCGACTTTCAGGTGACGGACGCCATCGCGACCGTGACATTCAACCGCCCCGACAAGCGCAACGCCATGAGCGACGACATGCGCACGGAATTCATCGACGTGCTGGAGCGCGTGACCGCCGACAAGGCCATCCGTGCAATGGTGCTGACCGGCGCCGGCAAGGGCTTCTGCGCGGGCGGCGACATCAGCGGGATGCAGAAGCGCATGAACGCGCCGGCGGGCGAGGTGGGGTTCAACGGCTGGCACCGCCAGCAGCGCGTGCACCATGTGCAGGCCCTGCTGCACACCATGCCCAAGCCGGTGATCGCTGCCGTCAACGGCGCCGCCTCGGGGCTGGGGGCCGACACCGCGATGGCGTGCGACTTCGTCATCGCCAGCGAATGGGCCAGCTTCACCTGGAGCTACGTGCTGCGCGGCATCATTCCCGACGGCGGCGGCATGTACTTCCTGCCGCGCCGCGTGGGCCTGCCCAAAGCCAAGGAACTGATCTTCACCGGCCGCCAGGTCAAGGCGGATGAAGCCCTCTCGCTGGGCATCGTCGATCGCAAAACGAGTGCCGAGACCCTGCTGGCCGACGCGCAGGCGTGGGCGCGCGAGCTGTCGTCCGCGTCCTCCACCGCGCTTGCGCTGACGAAGACCATCCTGAACCAGAGCTTCGAGCTCTCCTCGCACGACGTGTTCGCGCAGGGCAGCCAGGCGCAGGGCATCTGCTACACCAGCAGCGAGCACCGCGCGTCGGTGGAGGCCTTCCTGGCCAAGACGGCTTCGAAGGAGTGATGCCATGAACGAAGCCATCGCCAAGCTGCTTTCCCCGCGCAGCGTCGCCGTCATCGGCGCGTCTGCCGATCCGAAGAAGACCACGGGCCGGCCGGTGGCCTACCTGCAGAAGCATGGCTTCGCGGGTCGCATCATGCCGGTGAACCCGAAGGTCGAGCGCATCGGCGAATTGCCGTGCTATCCGGACATCGCGTCGCTGCCCGAAGTGCCCGACGTCGCCGTCGTGCTGCTGGGCGCGGAGCGCGCCCACCTGGCCGTGAAGGAACTCTCGCAGCGCGGCTGCGCCGCCGCCATCGTGCTGGCCAGCGGCTACACCGAGACCGGCGAGGAGGGCGCCCGGCGCCAGCAGCAGCTGGTGGAGGCGGCCGGCGCGATGCGCATCCTGGGGCCGAACACCATCGGGCTGGTCAACCTCACCGACAACATCGTGCTGTCGCCGTCCGGCGCGCTGGAGATGGACGAGTTCCAGGCCGGCGGCATCGGCGTGGTCTCGCAAAGCGGCGGCATCCTGGGCTCGCTGCTGTCGCGCGCCGCGGCGCGCGGCATCGGCCTGTCGAAGCTGATCTCCACGAGCAACGAGGTCGACCTGGAGCTGGCCGACTTCATCGACCATCTGGCCGACGATCCGGCCACCAAGGTGATTGCGCTGTACGTCGAAACCGTGCGCGACCCCGCGAAGTTCCGCGCGGCCTGCCTGAAGGCAGCACGCATGGGCAAGCCGGTGGTGGCCTTCAAGATCGGCCGCTCGGAGGCGGGCGCGAAGGCCGCCGTGTCGCACACCGGCGCGATGGCGGGCGCCGACAGCATGTACGACGCGCTGTTCAGGCAGGTCGGCGTGATCCGGGCGCAGAGCTTCTCGGATCTGCTGGACATTCCCGCCGCGCTGTGCACGGGCCGCAAGCTGCGCGGCGCGCGCGTCGCGATCCTCACCTCCACCGGCGGCGCCGGCACGCTGGTGTCCGACGACCTGGGCGTGGCCGGCTTCGACACGCCAGCGCCCGACGAGGCCACCGCCGATGCGCTGCGCGCGCTGCAGACCGGCAGCGAGGCCGTGCTGGACCGCAACCCCATCGATGTGACGCTCGCCGGCCTGCGCCCCGACCTGTTGCGCGGCGCCATCAATGCGCTGCTGGCGAGCCCGAGCTACGACGCGCTGGTGATCATCGTCGGCTCTTCCAGCCTGGCCATGCCCGAACTGCTGGCCGGCGCCATCCAGGAGTGCCTGCCGAACTCCGACAAGCCGGTGATGGCCTACGTGAGTCCGCACGCGCCCGAAGTGGGCGCGCTGCTCACGCGGCGCGGCGTGCCGGCCTTCACCGCCGCCGAGAGCTGCACGGCCGCGATGGCCGGCATGCTGCGCGTGCAGCGCTTCGTGGCGCCTGCGCAAGACGACGCGGCCCTGCCGCTGATCGAGGCCGGCGACTTGCCCACCGGCTCGCTCGACGAGGCGCAGGCCAAGCAGCTGTTCGCGCGCTTCGGCGTGCCCTGCGCCGCGGAGCGCGTGGTCGCTTCGCCCGCCGAGGCGGAAGCCGCCGCGCGCGAGCTGGGCGGGCGCGTCGTGCTCAAGATCCTGTCGTCGCAGATCACGCACAAGAGCGACGTGGGCGGCGTCGCCGTCGGCCTGGGTGCCGACACCATCGGCGAGCGCATCGGCCGCATGGCGGCTGAGGTGAAGGCCCGCACCGGCGTGCATCCGCAGCGCTTCCTCGTGCAGGAGATGGTGTCGGGCGGCACGGAGCTGATTCTGGGAATGCACCGCGATGCGCTGGGCACGGCCATCCTGCTGGGCATGGGCGGCGTGACGGCGGAACTCTTCAAGGACACCACCATGCGGCTGCTCGCGCAGGACGCACAGGGCCTGAAGCCGCTGAGCCGGGCCGAGGCGCTGTCGATGGCGCAGGATCTCAAGACCTGGCCGCTGCTGGACGGTTTCCGTGGACGACCGAAGGCCGACGTCGAGGCGCTGGTCGGCGCGATCGTCGCGTTCTCGAGGATGGCCGCTCAGCTCGGCGAGCGCCTGGTCGAGGCCGAGATCAACCCCGTTTTCGTGCTGCCGCAGGGGCAGGGCGTACGCGCTGCCGACGGCGTGGTCGTGCTGGCCTGAGCGGCTGCGGCAGCGCAACCGGTGGGGCACCGGCCTGGCCGGTTGCCTCGAACTGGAGCGGACGACAGCCCGCTCCCGAACCCAGACTGCCCCGAGGCAGCGAACACAACAGGAGACATCCATGCATTTGCTTTCCAGGCACGATCCTTCACGCCGTGCGCTGTTGCGATGGCTGCCCGCAGGCGCGGCCTGCGCGGCCGTTCCGGCCTGGGCCCAGAGCCAGGCTGCCGGGGACGAACTGCCGGCGCCGGCCCTGTCCAGCTACCGCTTCATCGTCGGCTTCGGCGCGGGCGGCGTGCCCGATGCGGCCGCGCGCCTGATCGCCGCCACGATGTCGGAGCGCTGGAAGCTGCCGGCCGTGGTGGAGAACAAGACGGGCGTGGGCGGCACGCTCGCGGCCAAAGCCGTGCTGGCGGCACCCGCCGACGGCAGCACGCTGCTGAGCGTGTCGCCGGCCCATGCCACGGCGCCCGCCGTCTTCGCCAACCCCGGCTACGACACGCTGCGCGACTTCGCGCCCGTCACCATGATCGGCGACGGACCGGCGCTGGTCGTCGCGCCCAGGAACCTGCCGGTCGCTGACCTTGCCGAGATGCTCGCGCAGGCCAGGTCGCGCCCCGGCTCGCTGAGCTATTCCTCGGCCGGCGTGGGCAGCAGTTCGCACTTCGCGGCCGCGCTGTTGTGCCAGCAGGCGGGGGTCGAGGGCGTGAACATTCCGTACAAGAGCGTGGGCGAAGCCATGACCGAGACCATCGCCGGACGCGTGCAGTTCCACATCGCGCCGTACGTCTCGGCGATGGGGATGGTGAAGGAGGGCAGGGTGCGCGCCCTCGCCGTGACGAGCCCGCGGCGCATCGCCGGGATGCCCGACGTGCCCACCACGGCCGAGGCCGGCGTTCCAGGCTACGAATGGAGCTTCTGGTACGGCCTGCTGGCTTCCGCCAGGACGCCTGCGGCGGTCTTGGCGCAGCTCAACAAGGACATCACCGGCATCCTGCGCCTGCCCCAGGTGAAGAAGCAGCTCGAGACCATGGGGGTGAACGTGTCGGCCGGCACTTCCGCCGAGTTCGGCAAGCTGATCGAGGCCGAAGTGGCCAAGTACCGGCGCATCGCCAAGGCCACCGGCATGGCGCCGTTGTGAGAGACACCATGAATTTTCTCGAACGCGCCGGCGGCGGCGCCATTCACTACGCGATCGACGGCACACAGGGCCCGTGGCTGGTGCTGTCCCACTCGCTGGGCTGCGACATCTCGATGTGGGACGCGCAGATGCCGGCGCTGGCCGGCCGCTACCGCGTGCTGCGGTACGACACGCGCGGCCACGGCCGCAGCGGCGCCGGCGACGGCCCCTTCACCCTGGATACGCTGGCCGACGACGCAGCCGAACTGATGGATCACCTGGGCATCGCGCAGGCCACCTGGATCGGCTTCTCGATGGGCGGGATGATCGGCCAGACCTTCGCGCTGAAGTATCTGCGGCGCGTGCAGGCGCTCGTGCTGGCGGACACCACCAGCGAGCATGGCGCCACGCCGCAATCGGTGTGGGACGAACGCATCCGCGTGGCCCGCGAGCAGGGCGTGCAGCCGCTGGTGCAGCCGGCCATCGGGCGCTGGTTCACGGCGGGCTTCAGGCAGAAGCAGCCCGCCGTCGTCGAAGGCATCGCCAGCGTCATCGCCAGCACCAGCGTCGACGGATGGGCGGGCTGCTGCGCGGCCATCGCGGCCGTGCACACCACCAACGACCTGCACCGCATCGGCTGCCCGGCACTGGTGATCGTGGGGGAGCACGACATCGGCACGCCGCTTGCGGCGTCTCTCGAGCTGCACCGGCACCTGCCCGAGTCCACGCTGGCGGTGATCGCCGATGCGGCGCACATGACCTGCATCGAGCAGGCCGAACGCTTCAACCGCGTGCTGCGCATGTTCCTGGACACCGCAACGGCGAAGGACGCCTGAACCACGAAACGGCCAGCTGCGGGCCTGGCGAACGAGGAGACACGCGATGCAACGAAGACTTCTGGGCCGATGGACGGCCGCGGCCGGCCTGACGGCATCAGGCCTGTGCACAGCGGCGCGCGCGCAGCGGGGCTTTCCGAACAGGCCGCTCAGGCTCGTGGTGCCCTTCCCCGCGGGCGGCGGCACCGACGTGCTGGCGCGGGCGCTCGGCGAAGGCCTCTCGCGCGAACTCGGCCAGCCGGTGATCGTCGACAACAAGGCGGGCGCAGGCACGGTGATCGGCAACGACGCCGTCGCCAAGAGCGCGCCGGACGGCCACACGCTGCTGCTGACAACGAGCGCGATCGCGATCGTGCCGAGCCTCTATCCGAAGCTGCCCTATGCAGCCGAGACCGCCCTGGTCCCCGTGCTGCTGCTGGGCGTGGCGCCCAACGTGGCGGTGGTGCGCGCCGAAAGCCCGCTGCGCTCCGCCAGCGACCTGCTGCAGCGGCTGCGCTCGGAGCCCGGCCGCCTGAGCTATGCCTCCGCCGGCAACGGCACCACCACGCACCTGGCGGCCGAGCTGCTCAAGAGCAGCACGGGCCTGTCGATGACGCATGTGCCGTATCGCGGCGCGACGCCGGCAATCACCGATCTGCTCGCGGGGCAGGTCGACCTCATGTTCGGCACCCTGCCGAGCGTGGCGCCCTTCATCAAGAGCGGCAAGGTCCGCGCCCTCGGCGTGACCGGCGCGAAGCGCTCGCCGCTGTTCCCCGATGTGCCCACCTTCGCCGAGTCGGGCGCGCCGGGCTACTCGGCCGATGTGCTGTACGGGGTGTTCGTCACGGGCGGCACACCCGCCTCGGCCATCGAAAGGCTGGGCGCCGCCGTGCGCAAGGCCAGCCGCGCAGAAGGCTTCCAGCGCAGGGCCGAAGCCGAAGGCCTGGTGCTCACGCTCGACGGCGCCGCCGAGGCGTTGCGCATCCAGCGCGCCGAAGAGGCGAAATGGCGGCAGCTGATCAAGGCCAACGGCATCATCGCCGAGTAGGTCGCGAGTCGGCCGCACCGGACCGGCCCCCGCACGCATCGCCGCCTCCCTCATCTTGCTGTTTTCTCATCATCGATCGGACACCCTCATGCACGCGACCGAAGTATTCGCCCGCCACGCCACCGAATTCCGCCAGGCCCGGCTCGACGACGAGGTGCTGCACCATGCCAAGCGCGCGGTGATCGACTGGCACGCCGCGCTGTTTCCGGGGCTCGACGTCGCGCCGATGCCGCAGCTTCGCGCGCTGCTGGCCGACGACCTCGGCCATGGCGGTGCGCGCCTGCCCGATGGGCGGCCCGCACCCGCGCGCGCGGCCGCGCTGCTCAACGGCACCGCGGCCCATGCCGCCGAGGTGGACGACAGCTTCCGCGACGCCATGTACCACCCGGGAGCGGCCACCGTGGCGTCGGCGCTCGCCATCGCACAGGACCGCGGCGCCAGCGGGCTGGACTTCCTGCGCGGCGTGGTGCTCGGCTACGAGGTTTCGACGCGCATCGGCGTGGCGATGGGGCGGGCGCACTATCGCCACTGGCACAACACCGGCACCGTGGGCACCTTCGKCGCCGCCGCTTCCGCCGCCGGCCTGCTCGGGCTGCACGGCGCGCCCTTCGCCCATGCGCTCGCCACGGCTGCCACCTTTGCAGCGGGGCTGCAGCAGGCCTTCCGGATGGATTCGATGTCCAAGCCGCTGCACGCGGGGCGTGCGGCCGAAGGCGGCGTGCTCGCCGCGCAGCTCGCCGCGCAGGGCGTGACGGGTTCGCTGGATGTGCTCGACGGCGAGGCCGGCTTCGGCCGCGCCATGAGCGATGGCCCCGACTGGTCGAGCGTGGGGGACACGCTCGGGCGCGACTTCCACATCACGCGGCTGACCTTCAAGAACCACATCGGCTGCGGCCACACCTTCGCGGCCATCGATGGCGCCCTGGAGCTGGCGCGCCGGCACGACCTGCGGGCCGCGGACATCCGCCGCGTCCACGTGGCCACCTACGGCCCGGCGCTGGACATCGCCTGCTACGAAGACCCACGCACCGAGAACGAGGCCCGCTTCAGCATGCGCTTCGTGGTGGCAACCGCGCTGGTGCACGGCAGCGTGCGCCTCGCGGCCTACACGCCCGAGCGGCTGGCGGATGCCGACACGCGCGCGATGATGGCGCGCATCACGGCCGTGGTCGACCCGGAGATCGACGCCGCCTTCCCGGGCCGGCGCTCGGCCCGCGTCGAGATCGAGACGAACGACGGCCAGCGCCACGCCTGGCTGCAGCCCGACCGCAAGGGCGACCCCGAACTGCCGCTGTCGGACACGGAGCTCGACGACAAATTCCTCGAGCTGTCGGCGCCGGTGATCGGCGCGCAGCGCGCGCGGGCTCTGCTGCGCAGCATCTGGTCGCTGGACCAGGCCGGCGACCTGCGCGGGCTGGCAGCCTGAGGGCGGCCAGCCGCCGACGCCACACCTTCGCGCCTTCGGCATCGACGGTCCGCGCCCGCAGGCATGCAGCGTGGCGAACCGTCGCGCCCGCGCGCTCGGCTTCCATGCGCAAGACCCGAACAATCAGGAGCATGCCGTGGCCCGCAGATCTTCGTCGCCATCGCAGCGGCCGATAGCCGGAAAACATATCTGCTATAGGAGCCATGTGCTTACCCTTGATGTCGGCGCCTGAAAGACTTCGGGCATGGAGACAAAAGATTCAACCGCACAAGCCGCGACGCGCCCCAGCGTGTCGCGCAAGCTGATCAGCTATCCCTCGGCGCGCGACGGTGCGCAGATCCGCATCGAGTACGCCGACGAAGGCACGGGACCCGCGATCTGCATCCTTCCTTCGCTCGCCCGCTCCGGGCGCGACTACGACGAGGTCGCGGCCATGCTGGCGCGCGAGGGCTTCCGCGTGCTGCGCCCCGAGCCGCGCGGCATCGGCCGCAGCCAAGGGCCGATGCAGTCGCTGGACATGCACGATTTCGCCGCCGACGTGGCTGCCGTGCTGGACCACGAGCGCACCGGCCCGCTCGTGGTGGTGGGCCATGCGTGGGGCAGCCAGCCTGCACGCACGCTGGCCGCGGACCGTCCGGACCTCGTGTGCGGCGTGGTGATGGCCGCCGCCTCGGCGGGCAAGCTGCCGCCCGGATCGCAAGAGAAGCCGTACGGCCGACTGCGCGATGCGATCGACGGGGCGGGCGACCCGAGCCTGTCCGAAGCGCAGCGCATCGACTGCCTGCGCCGCGCGTTCTTCGCCCCGGGCCATGACCCGCGCGTCTGGCTGGATGGCTGGAGCGCCGAGGCGCACGAGGCGCAAAGCCATGCCCGGCGCGTGACGCCGGTGGACGACTACTTCTCCGCAGGGCAGGAGGTTCCGATCCTCGACCTGCAGGCCGAGCACGACGCCGTCGTGATCCCCGACGTCATGAAGCCCTACCTGGGTGACCGGGTGACGGTGCAGGTGATCCGCGACGCCGGCCACGCGATGGCGCCGGAGCAGCCTCGCGCGATGGCCGATGCGATCGCGGCGTTCGCGCGCCGCGTCTACGGCAAGTAACACCGCCCAACGTGGCGCGTCGGTTCGCGGCGCGCCCGACAGGCTTCTGCGCGTGTCGTACGACGGCGCTCGGCACTCGATTCACATGAGCACACCAGGAGACGACATGATCAGGACAACCACCCTCACCGCCCTCAAGCTGGCGCTCGCCGGCGCGGCAATGCTCGCGGGCGCCTTCGCCCATGCACAGGGCTATCCGGACAAGCCGATACGGATGGTCATTCCCTACACGCCCGGAGGCTCGATCGACACGGTCGGGCGGCTGGTGGCCGAGCAACTGCAGCGCCAGCTCGGGCAGCCCATCGTGATCGACAACGCACCGGGCGCTTCGGGCTTCGTGGGCGCGATGCACGTGAAGAAAGCCAAGCCCGACGGCTACACGCTGCTGTTCAACGCATCGAGCCAGGCCTACCTGCCGCTGGTCGTCGCGAAGAAGACCTACGACGCGCAGCGCGACTTCACGCCCGTGGGGCAGATCGGCTATGTGCCGCTGATCGTGGCTGTCAACAACGACGTGCCCGCCAGGACCATGGGCGAGTTCGTGCAGATGGCCAAGGCCAACCCCGGCAAGTACACCTGGGCCACCTCGGGGCTGGGAACGACCAGTCACCTGAGCGAGGAGATGGTCAACCGCGTCTTGGGTCTGCAGATGCAAATCATCGCCTACAAGGGCGCCGTGCCGCAGCTGACCGACGTGATCGGCGGCCATGTCTCCGCGGCAATCTCGCCGATGCCCGGCGTCGCGCCCTTCGTGCACGGAGGGCGCCTGCGCCCGCTCGCGGTGACCAGCAAGGTGCGCGTGCCGTCGATGCCGGACGTGCCCACGCTGTCGGAGGTCGGCATGCCCGGCTTCGAGCTGCTGTCTTGGTACGGCATCTGGGGGCCCGCCGATCTTCCCGAGGACATCGCGAACCGGCTGAACAGCGAGATCGCCAAGGCGGTCGATGCGCCTTCGCTGAAGGCCAAGTTCGCCGAGCTGTCCTTCGTTCCCACGAAGTCGAGCCCCGCGCAGTTCAGGCAGCTGATCGCGGACGACCTCGTCAAGATCGGCAAGGCGGTGAAGGATGCGGGCATCCGCATCGACTTCTGAGACTCATCGTTCGGCGGCCGGCATCGGCGCCGCCGGCCGATAGGCGCGGAAGTCCAGTGCGCGCAGCAGCTTCGCGGTCTCCTGGATGAGGCGGCTGGCGGGGCGGGCGGTCGGCATCGCCAGCACCAGGCTGTTCCACATGGCCGGAGGCCCGATGGGGGCTGCCCGCACCTTGGCGCGGCGCGTGCTG
The DNA here is from genome assembly GCF_030462475.1 of Variovorax sp. CAN15. GTDB lineage: Bacteria > Pseudomonadota > Gammaproteobacteria > Burkholderiales > Burkholderiaceae_C > Variovorax. The sequence continues at coordinate 106,602 of NZ_JASMRZ010000002.1, read as the reverse complement.
AGGTTGAGCGCGCTCTCCGGCAGGATGGAGCAGGCCATTCCTTCCTCGACCACCGTCAGGGCCGTGTGCACCGCGCCCACCTCGGCCACGATGTCCAGGCTGATCTTGCGCGGCAGCATCACCGCGTCGACCAGGCTTCGAATGGGGTTCGGTACGGCAGGCAGGATCAGCGGGAAATCGGCGAGGGAGGCCAGCGAGACCCGCTCGGGCAGCCGATAGCCTTCGGGCGCGACGAGCAGCAGCCTCTCGCGCATCAAGGGCTCGTAGCTCAGCAGCGGCGTGGGCGGAGGGTCGAAGAGCACGCCGACGTCGATGCGGCCGGCCAGCAGGCCCTCGCGAAGCGAGAGGCTCAGGCCTTCCACCACCGACAGCATCGCATTGGGCAGCCGTTCGCGGAACTCCCGCACGAGCGGCACGCACAGGCCGCTGGCCACCCGATTGGGCAGCCCCACCACCACCTTACCGGCGGGTTCGTCGCTCATCTCCTTGATCTCGAACAGGGCTTGCGCGGCCGCATTGAGCATGACGCGGGCATGGGCCTGCAGCGCATGGCCCGCCTGCGTCGGCGTGACGCCCCGGCCGGTGCGTTCCAGCAGGCGCTGGCCGAGCTCCTGTTCAAGCAATGCGACCTGCCGGCTGATGCTCGGCTGCGCCAGGTTCAGGGCGGCCGCGGCACGGCTGAAGCTGCCTTTCTCGACCACGACGACGAAGTACTCGAGCTGTTTGAGATCCATAGCGCAAAGACATATCTGATATAGGCCTCATTCGATTTAACTTTGCTTGCGTTCGACCCAGACTCAAGGTTTTCCCGGGGAAGCCGGGCTCGAGGAGCAACGATGAAGAGATTCGAATCGAAAGTCGCGATCGTGACGGGTGCGGGCTGCGTTGGCGCAGGCTGGGGCAATGGCCGCGCGATGGCCGTGCGGCTCGCGGAAGAAGGCGCCAGGGTGCTCGCGGTCGACCGCGATGCCGAACGCCTGGCCGAGACCCTGTCGCTCGCGGGCAGCGCCGCGGCATCCATCACCACGTGCATCTGCGACGTCACCAGCTCCGCGAGCGTGAAGTCGATGGTCGAGGCCTGCATCGAGGCTTATGGCGCGCCCGACATCCTGATCAACAACGTCGGCGGCTCGGCCGCGGGCGGTCCGGTGCAGCTCAGCGAGGAGGCCTGGGACACGCAGATCGACGTCAACCTCAAGAGCGTGTTCCTCACCTGCAAGCACGTGCTGCCGCACATGATCGAACGCAAGCGCGGCGCCATCGTCAACGTGGCCTCGACCTCGGGCCTGCGCTGGACCGGCAGCGCACAGGTGGCTTACGCGGCCAGCAAGGCGGGGGTGATCCATCTGTCGCGCGTGGTGGCGGTCCAGCATGCGGCCGATGGCGTGCGCGTCAACACGGTCGTGCCGGGGCAGCTGCACACCCCGATGGTCGAGGCGCGCCTGGCCGGGCAGCGCACCGGCGGCGACATCGAGGCGCTGCTGGCCTCGCGCGTGAAGCGCATCCCGCTGGGCTTCATGGGCGATGGCCGCGACACGGCGAGCGCCGCGCTCTACCTCGCGAGCGACGAAGCCCGCTTCGTGACCGGCACCGAGCTGGTCGTGGACGGCGGCATGACGGCGCGCTGCGACTGAGCGGCCCGTAAAGCAAGCAAGGAGACAAGCGATGAAGAGAAGACAAGTCCTGGCCGCGGCCGCGATGCTTTCGCTGGCATCTGCCGCATTCGCGCAGGCCGGCGGGAAGCCGGTCCGCATCGTCACCTCGTTCAGCCCGGGCGGGCCGGTCGACTTCGTGGCGCGGACGCTGGCCGAGCAACTCGGCCGCGAACTCAAGCGCCCGGTCATCGTCGACAACAAGCCCGGCGCGAACGGCGCGCTGGGTGCAATGGAAACCCTGCGCTCCGCCCCGGATGGCAGCACGATCTGGATCACCAGCGTGGGCGCGGCCGCCATCAATCCGTCACTGCTCGAGAAGTCGCCCTACGACACCCGGCGCGATTTCGCGCCGGTCTCGCTCGTGGCGAACAACGTCGAAGTGCTGGTGGTCGGCGCGAAAGACCCGGCCTCGGATGCGGCCGAGTTCGTGAAGACGGCCAAGGCCAGCAAGGAGTCCACGCCGATGGCTTCGTCGGGCTCCGGCAGCATTCCGCACCTGGCGCTGATCCAGCTCGAGGAAGCCACCGGCGCGCGATTCCTTCACGTGCCCTACAAGGGCATGGCGCCGGCCTTCACCGACCTGATGGGCGGCCAGGTCAAGGGCGTGTTCGCCGACGTCGCGGCGATCATGCCGCACGTGCAGGGCGGCCGGCTCAAGGCGATCGGGATCGCGGCGGGCAAGCGCCATCCCTCGCTGCCGGACGTCAAGACTTTCGACGAGCAGGGCATCAAGGCCGTGGACACGAACAACTGGTACGCGCTGTTCGTCTCGGCGAAGACTCCTCCGGCGGTGGTGCAGGAGCTGAACAAGGCCGTGCGCAGCGCGATCGCCAACCCCGAGGTCAGCGCCAGGCTGCTGCGCGGCGGCGCCGAGCCGAAGACATCCACGCCGCAGGAGCTGGCGGTCCTGCTGAAGGCCGATACCGACAAGTGGGCCGCGTTGATCAAGTCCCGCAACATCAAGGCCGAATGATGAGCACGAGCCACATACGCGTTCCTCTGGTGGTGCCGGGCACGGTCCCCGAACTCGCCGGCATCGAGGCCCGAATCCTGTCGGAGCGCGGCCGGATCTCGCTGCTCTACCAGGTGCTGCTCAACAGCCCGAGCATCGCCAGCGGCTGGGAATCGATGCTGACGGCCGTGCGCAACCGCACTTCGGTGCCTGCCGACCTGCGCGAGATGATCATCCTGCGCGTCGCCGTGCTCAACGAAGCGGCCTTCGAGTTCGAGGCGCACGTGCCGCATGCGTTGAAGGCGGGGTTCGCGCAGGAGAAGATCGATGCGTTGCGCGCCCCCGATCCCGCGGCCGCCTTCGACGGCGGCTTTACGCAGGACGAGTTGCTGCTGCTGGCGCTGACCGACCGGATGACACGCGATGTCAAGGTGCCCGCCGAACTGATGGACCGCCTGAATGCGCGTTTCGAGCCTTCGGCCGTGGTCGAAGTGGTTGCCACCGCGGCGGCCTACAACATGGTGTCGCGGTTCCTCGTGGCACTGAACATCTCGCACTAGATACCGCCATGACCCACGCCACCACCGAGGCCGACGTTCCAGTGAGGACCTATCTGGAGCACCCCTCGCCGCCGGGCCTTCGCTTGCCGCTCGGCGCCTGCGACAGCCATGTGCACGTCTTCGGGCCGACCGCGCGCTTTCCGTATGCGCCAAACCGCCGGGCCACGCCGCTGGAAGCGCCCAAGGAGACGCTGTTCGCGCTGCATCGCGACCTGGGCATCGAGCGCTGCGTGATCGTGCAGTCGATCACCCACGGCACCGACAACCGCGTGGTCGAGGACGCCATCGCGGCGGGGCGGGGCCGCTATCTCGGCATCGCGCTGGTCGAGACCGACGTGCCCGATGCCGAGCTCCAGCGCCTGGCGCAGGCGGGCTTCCGCGGCGTGCGCTTCAACTTCATGCGGCACATCGCCACCACCGCGGGCGTCGATGCGGTGCTCGCGCTGACGCCGCGGCTGGCGGCCGCCGGCATGCACCTGCAGGTGCACTTCGAGAGCGAGCTGGTCCACGAGCTCTGCGCGCCGCTGCAGCGCAGCCAGGTGCCCGTCGTCATCGACCACATGGGGCGCGTGGACGCCAGGCGCGGGCCGGATGCGCCCGATTTCCGGGCGCTGCTGAAGCTGCTGGAGAACCCGCGCTTCCACGTGAAAGTCAGCGGCATCGACCGCATCGATGCGCACGCACCGCCGGCCGGGCGCTACGCGCACGGCGAGTCGCTGGCCCGCATCCTGGTGGAGCGCTTTCCCGAACGATGCGTGTGGGGGACCGACTGGCCGCATCCCAACCACACCCACATCCCCGACGACGGCGCGCTCGTGGATGCGCTGGGCCGCATCGCACCGGATGCAGCGCACCTGGCGCAACTTCTTGTCCACAACCCGCAGGCCCTGTACCGCTTTCCGGCCTGAGCCGCGGCTTCGCCGCCGCGCTTTCCTCCTCGAGGTGCACATGTCGACAACCGGCCGAATTCCAACCGACGTCGTCCTCCTGCGCTGCCATGGCGCGCTGCCGTCACACGATCCGTTCGGGCCAGGGCTGACGCCTCCGCCTTGCTGGGCGGACATCGGCGGGCGCGTCGTCCGGCATGCCCATTCGGCGGCGTTGCAGCGCTCGTACGTCTACCTGCGCCTGTCCCATCGAACGGCGCTGTCGAGGCATTGCCTGATCGAACTGGCCCGGGAGGCGGGAAATGCCTGGCCCGCAGCCCGGGTGGAGGCCTCCCGCCTGACGCTGATGCACGACATCGCCGGTGCCAGCGCGGATTCGCCTGCGCGCTTCCATTACGTCGTCGAGATGAAGCCCGAGCCCGGCTGGGGCATCGAGCTGCAGCGCTGGTACGACCAGGAGCATCTGCCCGCGCTGGCGGCGGTGCCGGGCTGCATGGGCGCCCAGCGCTTCTGGAACAACGACGACGAGCAGGAGTCGCTCGCGTGCTATGACCTCGTCTCGGACCGGACCACGGCCTGCGCCGAGTGGCTGGCGGTACGCGAGACGAGCTGGAGCGCTCGCGTGCGGCCCCATTTCATGAAGCCCGTGCGGACCATGTTCGCGCTGGCCTGCGCCTGCGCGCCGTAGCGTCGCCCTGCCTGGACGGGGTGGACGCATCTCATCGGCCGCTGCTGCGATCCCCCAGGGTCGCGTGCGGATGCAACGGGTGCGCCAGCGTGTCCGCGATCAGCCGCAGCGCCTGGTCGCACTGCTCGCGCGTCATCGGGCCGCCCAGGCAGATGCGCACCGCGTCGGGCGGATCGCCGTCGGTGGAGAACGCCGCGCTCGCCACCACGCCCACGTTCTGCGTGCGCAGGTACGACGCGAACTCCACCGGGCTCCAGCCGGGCGTGAGCGGCAGCCACGCATGGAAACCTTCGGGATGCGCCTGCAGGCCGCTGTCGCCCAGGTGGCGCGCGGCCAGCACCTGGCGCGCCGCCGATTCGGCGCGCACTGCCTGGAGCATGGCTTCTGCCGTGCCGTCTTCCACCCACAGGGTGGTCAGCGCGTTGGTGATCGGCGAGGCCATCACGGTGGTCGCACGCATCGCACCGGCCAGCCGCTGCGACTGCACGACCGTCGGCGAGCAGACGTAGGCGCTGCGCAGCCCCGCGCCGAAGCACTTGGAGAAGCCGCTCACGTAGTAGGTGAGTCCCGGCGCCATCGTGGCCAGCGAAGCGGGCGTCTGTCGAGGCAGCATGCCGTAGGCGTCGTCCTCGATGATGGGCACCGCGTAGCGCAGCGCCACGTCGGCCAGCGCCTCCCGCCTTGCGCGCGACACGGTCGCGGCGGTCGGGTTGAGCAGGGTGGGGTTGCAATACAGCGCCTTGGGCTTGAGCGTCTTGCAGGCGTGCTCGAAGGCATCGGCGATCGGACCGTCGTCGTCCATCTGCAGCGCATGCAGCTGCACGCCGAGCTGCGCCGCGATGGCCTTCACGCCCGGATAGGTGAGCGACTCCACGCATACCAGCTCGCCGGGCCGCGCGAGCTGCGAGAACAGCGCTGTCAGCACGCCGTGAATGCCGGGGCACACCAGGATGCGATCGACGCTGGCGTCGGGAACGAACGGCCGCAGCCAGTGCATCGCGGCGGCGCGGTCGTGGGCGGTGCCGCCGAAGTCCTGGTAGCGCAGCAGGTCGTGGAAATCGACCTGCGCGAAGGCGCGGCTGGCGCTGTCGTGCAGGCGTGCCATCAGGTGCCCGTCGTCGGGCTCGGGCGGCATGTTCATCGTCATCTCGGCGCCGCTGCCGCCGCGCAGACGCAGGCTCGGGCTGCCCGAACGGATGAAGGTGCCGGTGCCGGCGCGCGAATCGATCAACCCGCGCTTGCGCGCCTCGGCATAGCCGCGCGCCACCGTCGTGTAGTTGAGTTCGAGCTCCGCCGCCAGCTCACGCAGCGTGGGCAGGCGGTCGCGCACGCCCAGGCGGCCGGTCTTGATGTCGTCGGCGATCAGGTCGGCCAGCAGCAGGTAGGCCGGTCGGGCGGTGTTGCGCAGCTGCTTGCGCCAGTGGGCGGTGATGGTGGGCATCGGGCGTGGTCCGGTGGAGTTGATTGCATCCATTGATTGCATCTGGCCACCGATCAACATGCAGGAACCGCGCCCGCGCCGCAGGCGGCGGATGCTTCGATCAGGTGCGATCAACCCCAATGATCGGGTGCATTGATCGCACGGGTTGTGCGTCGTCGCGGTGCGGAAACGGCCGCACGGGCCCGCTTCGCCGGCACCTTTGCAGGCCCCGAAAAATTTTTTGCCGGCGCGCGGACCGCGCCGCCTCGCGTTGATCGCGCATTGATCGCACGGGCCCGGCCGGCCGCTGGCACAACGCCTGCGAAGAAGAGGGCACGCAACACCTGCGTACCCCTTCACCCAACCGGAGTACCCCATGCCCAAAGTCACCCGCCCCCGCAACGAAAAAGGCGAGTTCCTCGTCGACTACGAAGAGAAGGTGTTCGAAGACGTCAAGGCCGAGCCCGGAGAGAAGGCGCTCGTCACCTTCCACACCGTGGCCTTCGAAGGCTCCATCGGCTTCGTCAACCTTCTGCAGGCCACGCGGCTCAAGCGCAAGGGCTACGACACCTCCGTCCTGCTGTATGGCCCCGGCGTCACGCTGGGCGTGCAGCGCGGCTTTCCGACGCTGGGCGACGAGGCCTTCCCGGGCCACCAGAACTTCAACAAGCAGATCGCCAAGTTCATCGAGGAAGGCGGCAAGGTCTATGCCTGCCGCTTCGCGCTGCAGGCGCTCTACGGCCACGGCGAAGGCGCGCTGATCGAGGGCATCAAGCCGATCAACCCGCTGGACGTGCTCGACCTCGTGCTGCTGCACAAGAAGGCGGGCGCCGTCATCATCGACACCTGGACGCTGTAAATGTCCACCCCCAGTCTTCGCGCACTTCGTGCCGCTTCGCCAACCCCCTCTCCGGGGGCAACACCCGCAGCCCGGCAAAGCCGGTTCCGCGGTGTTCCCCGAATTGGCTTCGCTGCGCTCGCCGTCGCGGACAGGGGGTGACCATGACCTCTTCTCAGCGCATCGTGCGGGCGGCGGCGATCCAGATCGCCCCCGACTTCGAACGGCCGGACGGCACGCTCGACCGCGTGTGCGGCGCCATCGACGCGGCCGCGGCGAAGGGCGCGCAGATCGCGGTCTTCCCCGAGACCTTCGTGCCCTACTACCCCTACTTCAGCTTCGTGCTGCCGCCGGTGCAGCAGGGTGCGCCGCACCTGCAACTGGCCGAGCGCGCGGTGGTCGTGCCCGGCCCCGTCACGCAGGCGGTGGCCGAGCGGGCGCGGGCGCGCAACATGGTGGTGGTGCTCGGCGTGAACGAGCGCGACCACGGCAGCCTCTACAACACGCAGCTGGTGTTCGACGCCGACGGCACGCTGGTGCTCAAGCGCCGCAAGATCACACCCACCTACCACGAGCGCATGGTATGGGGCATGGGCGACGGCGCCGGCCTCAAGGTGGTCGACACGGCTGTCGGCCGCGTGGGCGCGCTGGCCTGCTGGGAGCACTACAACCCGCTCGCGCGCTACAGCCTGATGGCGCAGCACGAGCAGATCCACTGTGCGCAGTTTCCGGGCTCGCTGGTCGGCCCGATCTTCGCGGAGCAGATGGAGGTGACCATCCGCCATCACGCGCTGGAGTCGGGCTGCTTCGTGGTCAACGCCACCGGCTGGCTCACCGACGAGCAGATCCGCTCGGTCACGCCCGATGCCAACCTGCAGAAGGCGCTGCGCGGCGGCTGCCACACGGCCATCGTCTCGCCCGAGGGCAAGCACCTCGCGCCGCCGCTCACCGAGGGCGAAGGCATGGTCGTGGCCGACCTCGACATGGCGCTGATCGCCAAGCGCAAGCGAATGATGGATTCGGTCGGCCACTACGCGCGGCCGGAGCTGCTCTCGCTCGCCATCAACGACCGGCCCGCGCAGACCACCGTGCCGATGGATCGCACGCAACCCCACGTTCAACGGAGTCCAGAACATGACCACGACGACACAGCAAGACAGCCGGCAGCTGATGACCGAGCTCCAGTCCTTCGGGTTGCGGCTGGCTGACCCTTCGACCGGCGTCGCGAGCCGCCGCGGCGGCGCGGGCCCCTCGGACCACAAGGCCGTGACGGTGGACGGCCACACGATCATGGTGCCGGTCCACACCTCCACCGCCTGGCACTCGCCATTCACCGCCGAGGCGCCCGACGCCGCGGGCGTGAGCCGCGTGATGCGCGGCAGCATTCCCATCGCGAGCATCAGCTTTCCGAAGCAGCCGCGCTTCTACGGGATGCAGACCTTCGACGGCGTGCCCTATTCGCACATCGCCACCCTGCACGGCAGCGACGTTCTCGCCACCACCGTGCTGCAGACCTGCATCCGCTACGAGAGCCGCAGGAAGAGCTGCAAGTTCTGCGCGATCGGCCAGTCGCTCGCGGCGGGGCGCACCGTCGCGCGCAAGACGCCCGAGCAGCTCGCCGAGGTGGCGCGCGCGGCCGTGCTGCTCGATGGCGTCAAGCACATGGTGATGACCACCGGCACGCCCAACGCCACCGACCGTGGAGCGGCCGTGCTGTGCGAGAGCGCCTTCGCGATCAAGGCCGCAGTGGACATCCCGATCCAGGGCCAATGCGAGCCGCCCGACGACGACCAGTGGTTCCACCGCATGAAGGCCGCGGGCATCGACACGCTGGGCATGCACCTGGAGGTGGTCACGCCCGAAGTGCGCGAACGCATCATGCCGGGCAAGGCGAGCGTGCCCATCTCGCGCTACATGAGCGCCTTCGAGGCGGCGGTGGGCGTGTTCGGCCGCGGACAGGTCAGTACCTACATCCTGGCGGGGCTCGGCGACACGCGCGAAGCCATCCTCGACACCTGCGACCAGCTGCTGGCACGCGGCGTGTACCCCTTCGTGGTGCCTTTCGTGCCGATCAGCGGCACGCCGCTGGAGGACCATCCCGCGCCCACGCCCGAATTCATGAAGTCGCTGCTCGCGCCGCTGGGCGAGCGCGTGGTGGCGGCCGGCCTGCGCTCCGCCGACATCAAGGCGGGCTGCGGCAAGTGCGGCGCGTGTTCGTCGCTTTCCATCTACGAAAAAGATAGCGAGAGCTGACCATGCTGTGCCTCGACGACCTCTGCGAGATGCGCGACCGGATGGGCGAGCACTATGCGCCCGTCGAATATCTGGTGCGCGAGGCCGCGCAGCAGTGGGAGCGCGACGAGGCGATGGCGCTGCGCCGGGCGGTTTTCTGCATCGAGCAGGGTATCTTCGCGCGCGACGACCGCGATGCCACCGACGATCGCGCACAGCTGCTGGTGGCGATGTCCTGCAACGGCGGCATGCCCGAGCAGGTGGTGGGCACGGTGCGCATCCATCGCGGCGAGGGCAGGGCCGAAGGCGAATGGTGGGGCTCGCGGCTGGCCGTGCACCCCGCGTTCCGCAGCCAGGGGCACCTGGGTGTGACGCTGATCCGGCTTGCGGTCTCGCGCGCCAATGCGTTGGGTTGCGAGACCTTCCTGGCGCAGGTGCAGTTGCAGAACGTGCCGCTGTTCCGCAAGCTCGGCTGGCGGGTGCTCGAAGAGACCAGCGTGCACGGCCGCCCGCATGCGCGCATGCAGGCCGACCTGGGCTGGTATCCGCCCTGCCACGATCCCGTGAGCGGCTTCGTTACGCGCGCGAGGGTGGCGTCATGACGACCAGGGTCCACGACATCGCAGAGGCCCTGCGCGCCACGCGCGGCTTCGCTCACAAGCGCGACATCAGCGACGTGGTGTCGGCGCTGGGGCGCTCTCTGCCCGGCGGACACGATGCGCTCGCGCAGGCCGTGCCGGTCGGCGACGACTGCGCCGCCATTCCCGACGGCCGCGGCGGCTACCTGCTGTTCGCCATCGAGGGGCTGGTGGAAGACTTCATCGTGCGCATGCCCTGGTTCGCGGGCTATTGCGGCGTGATGGTCAACGTGAGCGACGTCTACGCCATGGGCGGGCGCCCGACGGCCGTGGTCGATGCGCTGTGGAGCACGGGCATGAACCCGGCCCACGACATGCTGCGCGGCATGGCCGAGGCCGCCGCGCGCTACGGCGTGCCCATCGTCGGCGGGCACAGCAACAACCGCAGCGATCGCCCCCAGCTCGCCGTGGCCATCCTCGGCCATGCCCGCCGGCTGCTGACCAGCTTCGACGCGAGGCCGGGCGACCTGCTCGTGATGGCGGCCGACCTGCGCGGCGCCTACGAAGAGCCCTTTCCGTACTGGAACGCGTCCACCCGCGCACCCGCCGCACGGCTGCGCGCAGACCTCGAACTGCTGCCCTCGATCGCCGAAATCGGCCTGTGCCGCGCCGGCAAGGACATCAGCATGGCCGGCGCCGTGGGCACGGCCATGATGCTGCTCGAATGCTCGGGCGTGGGCGCCTGCATCGACCTCGACGCGATCCCGAGGCCCGAGGGCGTGCCGCTGCTGCGTTGGCTGTCGTCGTTTCCCAGCTACGGATTCGTGCTGAGCGTGTCGCCCGCGCAGGCGGCGGCGGTGATGGCCCGGTTCGCCGCGCGCGATATCGCCAGCGCGGTGGTCGGCCAGGTCGATGCCACACGGCAGGTGCGGCTGCGCGCCGAGGGCGAAGAAGCGCTGCTGTGGGACTTCGGCAGCGAGGCCTTCATCCAGCCGGCGGCCGACACCCGGGAGGCGACGTATGTCTGATCGCCCCCTGCGAATCGCACTGCTGACGCATTCGGTCAATCCGCGCGGCGGCGTGGTGCACACGCTGGAGCTTGCCACGGCTTTGCACGCGGCAGGCCATGCGGTGACCGTGCTCGCCCCCGCCGCGCCGGGGCAGCGGCTGTTCCGCCAGCCGCCCTGCGCCATCGAGCTGGTGCCGGTGTCGGCGACACCGAAAGACACGGTGGAGATGGTGCGATCGCGCATCGAGGCCTTCGTACGACACCTGCGCGGCATGCTGCGGCGCGGGCGGTTCGACGTGCTGCACACCCACGACTCCATCGGCGGCAACGCGCTCGCCCGTCTGCGCGATGCGGGCGACATCGACGGCTTCGTGCGCACCGTGCACCACCTCGACAGCTTCGACGTGCCGCAGCTCACGCAGTGGCAGTACACGGCGTTCGCAAGGGCGAGCCAGGTGCTGTGCGTGAGCCGGCTGTGGCGCGAGCACCTGGCGAGCGAGTACGGCATCGCCGCGCACGAAGTGGCCAACGGCCTGGACACCGCGCGCTTCTCGTCGCAGGCCCGGCCGGTCGATGCCGCGCTGGCGCAGCGCCTGGGTATCCGGCCTGGCGCGCCCGTGGTGCTGGCGCTGGGCGGCGTCGAGGAGCGCAAGAACACTGCGCGGCTGCTGTCGGCCTTCGCGCTGCTGCGCGCCTCGCATCCGCGGGCGCAACTGGTCGTGGCGGGCGGCGCGAGCCTGCTCGATCACTCGGCCTATGCCCTGCGGTTCCGCGCACTGATGCAGGAGCTCGGCTTCGACGAAGACCCGACGCTGCCCGTACGGCTGACCGGCCCGCTGCCCGACGAGGACATTCCTTCGCTCTACCGGCTGGCCGATGTCGTCGCGATGCCTTCGCTGCGCGAGGGCTTCGGCCTGGTGGTGCTCGAGGCGCTGGCGAGCGGCGTGCCGGTGGTCGCCTCGCGCATCGCGCCGTTCACCGAGTACCTCGCCGGCGACGACGTGAGCTGGGCCGATCCGGCCGATGCCGCCTCCATCGCCGCCKCCTTGCGGCATGCGCTGTCGACGCGCGACGCGCAGCGCATCGCGCGTTCCGCGGCGCGGCTGGCCGCACGCTTCAGCTGGCACGCCAGTGCCGAACGCCATGTGGCGCTGTACCGCGCCGCCATCCAGGAGACCGAAGCATGCCCGTGATGCATTTCCACGTGCGCTGGCCCGATGCCAGCGAAACGCGCTGCTACTCGCCCTCGCTGGTGGTGCGCGACTTCCTCGTGCCCGGCGAGCGCTACGACCTCGACGACTTCCTGCTGCGCACGCGCGAAGCGCTGGGCATCGCCTCGGAGCGGGTGCGCGCGAAGTACGGCTTCGCCTGCTCGCAGGCGATGGACCAGCTCGCGGAGATCGAAGGCATTGCCGCGCGCTTCGACCGCACCCCCGATGCGAAGGTCACCGTCGTCGCCTTCGACTGACCGACCCCCCGCCACATCCAGAGAGAAAGAAAGAGAGATCCTCATGTCACACCCCTACGGCGGACGCAGCCACTACAGCGTCGTCATCGTCGGCGGCGGCCAGGCCGGCCTGTCGCTGAGCTACTGCCTGCAACTGCGCGGCATCGACCATCTGGTCATCGAGAAGCGCAGTCTCGTGCACACATGGCGCACGCAGCGCTGGGATTCGTTCTGCCTCGTCACCCCCAACTGGCAGTGCCAGCTGCCGGGTTGGGGGTACCAGGGGGGCGACCCGCACGGTTTCATGGTGAAGGACCAGATCAACGAATGGCTCGCCGGCTTCGTCGAGCATGTGAAGGCGCCGGCCATCGAGGGCGTGACGGTGGAGCGCGTGGCGCGCGACGGCGAACGCGAGCGCTTCAACGTGCAGACCGACGCCGGCCTCTACACCGCCGACCAGGTGGTGGTGGCTTCCGGCGGCTACCACCGCCCCATCGTGCCGCGCCTGGCCGAGAAGCTGCCGGCGGGCGTCGCGCAGTTCCATTCGGCGCAGTATCGCAATCCGGCGCAGCTGCCCGAGGGTGCGGTGCTGGTGGTGGGCTGCGGGCAGTCGGGCGCGCAGATCGCCGAAGACCTGCACCTGGCCGGCCGCAAGGTCCACCTGGCCACCGGCAATGCGCCGCGCTGCGCGCGCTTCTATCGCGGCCGCGAGGTGGTCGACTGGCTCGCCGACATGAAGTACTACGACATGCCCGTCACCGAGCACCCGCTGCGCGAGGGCGTGCGCGACAACACCAACCATTACGTGACGGGCCGCGACGGCGGCCGCGACATCGACCTGCGGCGCTTCGCCCTCGAAGGCATGGAGCTCTACGGCCTGCTCGGCGGCTTCGACGGCAGTGCCTTCGAGTTCCAGCCGAACCTGCGCGACAACCTCGACCAGGCCGACGACACCTACAACCGCATCAACGCATCGATCGACAAGTACATCGCCGCACAGGGCCTCGAGGCGCCGCCGCCTTCGGTCTACACGCCCGTGTGGGAGCCGCCGCAGGAGCGCACGCGGCTCGACATCGCGGCGGCGGGCATCACCAGCGTGGTCTGGTGCATCGGCTTCTCGCCCGATTTCGCTTGGGTCGAGGCCCCCGTTTTCAACGGCCGCGGCGCACCCATGCATCTGCGCGGCGTGACCCGCGAGCCGGGGCTCTACTTCCTCGGGCTGCCGTGGCTGCATACCTGGGGTTCGGGGCGCTTCTCGGGTGTGGCGCGCGACGCGGAGTTCCTGGCGGAAGTCATCGAGGGCGCAAAGGCAGGGCTGCAGGGCTCGAGGGTCGACAACGCTCTATCGAGAAGTTTGCAGGCGGCTTGACTGACTGACGATCTCGTCGGGCCGCCCTCGCGCGACCCGCGACTGCCGACAACGGCCGGGGAGCGCCTGCTCCGGTCGTTCGTCTCCGCTGTCCGCCATCGCGGATAGTCCCTTGTGCTGCAACGAAGCTCGCACGGCATGTCGGCGCGCATCGGATCGCGCTGCCCAAGCTTCTTCATCTTCGATCCGTGAGCGTCGCGCATGGGCCGAGCCTGGGTGCGCCGCTGCGCCGGCGCCAGGCCCCCGATGGCCCGGCCTGCCTCCCCCTGGTTGTGCGAACCCGCACGGAAGGCCGCGTCGGCTTGTCTTGCATCGTGAGCGAGGCGTTCTCCGGGACGCCACCTCCAGGCGGGTGCGCGACGCGGAATGCGTGCGTGGTTCTTCACCCAAGGGGAGGGCGACGAGATCGCGCGATCCGGCTCGCAAGGCTCCAGCCGTCGCCGATGGCCGACACGTGCTGGCCCGTATCGCCTTCTTCATCGAGATGTTGTCGAGGGTCGGCCTGTTGCGTTCGCATGGGCCGTGGCCTCGTTTGCGGACTCTTTCTCCTTATTCGCAAGCAAGATGACAGTTCGATGAATACGGTATTGGACCGCGCAGCCATACGTTCCTACAGTCCATCTCCACTCGACCAGTCCGCCACCAACAGGCGGGCACCCACCTGGAGATGTATTCATGAAGTCCTGGGTTTCCAAGCTCCTTGCCTCGCTGCGACCTGCCGTGATGCCGGCATCGGTATCCGGAGATGCGTCGGAGCCGGCGCCGGCGCTGCAGTCGCTGCCCGGCGAGCGCGTCGGCATCTCGGGAACCGTCATCGCCAAGGTCGAACTGCCCGGCGGCTTCGGCGCTTCCAGGGAACTCCTGCTGCGCATGCGCGAGGTCACCATCGAGCCCGGAGGCTTCCTGCCGATGCATTCGCACGCAGATCGCCCGGCCGTGGCCTATGTGCTGCAGGGCCGCATGACCGAGTACCTCGAGGGCCAGGACGAGCCGGTCGTCGTCGAGGCCGGCCAGGCGTATTCGACCCATCGCCGGCCTCACGCGCTGCTCAACCGCGGCAGCGTGCCGGTCGTGTTCCTCGAGGTCGATTTGTTCTGACCTCGTTCCCGCATCCCGCATTCCTCATTTCGCATTTCATTGCCTTGGAGTCCAGATGTTCCGCCTGACTTTCAGCCTCGCCTGTGCCGCCGCGACCCTCGTTCCTCACTTCGTTCACGCCGCGGAGACCGTCGAGGTCATCCACTGGTGGACCAGCTCCAGCGAGACGGCGGCCGTCGCCAAGTTCAAGGAGGCCGCGAGCAAGCGGGGGCTGGCCTGGAAAGACCTGGCAGTGGGCGGCGGCGACAACCAGCGCATCCTGCTGAAGGCGCGGGTGGGCAAGGGTGCGCCGCCGGATGCCGCACAGATCAACGCCGACGTGCGCAGCTATGCCGCCAACCGCGAAAACCTCTCCAATCTCGACGAGGTGGCCGCGAAGGGCAAGTGGGACGAAGTGCTGCCCGAGCCCCTGCGTCGTTTCGCGCGCCAGGGCGGCAAGAGCTATGTCGCGGTGCCGGTGAATGTGCATCGCCAGAACGTCATGTGGATCAACGCCGAGGCCCTGAAGAAGCTCGGCGCCACGTCCGCGCCGAAGACCTGGGACGAGTTCTTCGTGCTGGCGGACAAGGCGAAGGCCGCGGGCATGGTGCCGCTGGCGATGGGCGACGACATCTGGGTGAACTTCACCTTCACGCAGGTGGCGTTCACGACGATGAAGCCCGACGAGTTCCGCCGGGCCTTCTACGACCTGGACGACGCCCTGCTCAAGGGGCCGGGCGTGGTGAAGGCCTTCGAGGTGATGCGCAAGCTGCGCGGCTACGTCGACCGCAGCGCACCGACGCGCAAATGGAACGAGGCCACGCAGATGGTCATCCAGGGAAGGGCGCTGGCGCAGGTCATGGGCGATTTCGCCAAGGGCGAATTCAACATCGCCGGAAAAAAGCCCGGCGTCGACTATCTCTGCGCGGCAGTGCCCGGCAGCGGCCGCAGCCACCTGTTCACCTCGGACGCCTTCCTCTTCTTCAAGCAGCCGAAGTCCTCGAAGGCGCAGATGGACCTTGCCGAGGTGTTCATGGACCGCGACGCCCAGGTGGCGTTCAGCCAGGCCAAGGGCTCGGTGCCGGCCCGCATGGATGCGGATGTTTCGGGGTTCGACGAATGCGCCCGCCAGAGCTATGCCGACTTCGTCGCGGGCGCCAAGGACGGAACGATCGCTACGTCCCCCAGCCTGATGCAGACCCCCGCGCGCATCGGCGCCTGGCGCGATGTGGTGCTCGGCTTCTGGAACGACCCGGACATGACGGCCCAGCAGGCCGCCGCGAAGATGGCTTCGGCCGCCCGGTCGAACTGAGGCCGGCTCCGGGAACGCAACGTGACAACAACATCCTCGCCGGGCGCTTCCGCCCATCCCGAAGCGCGCGGCTTCGCCGACCGGTTCGAACGATGGCTGCCGCAGCTGGCCATCTCGCCGGCCCTGGCCGTGAGCCTGCTCTTCTTCTACGGCCTGACCGCCTGGGTCGCGGCGGTCTCGTTCACCGACTCGGCCGGCGCGATCAGCTGGAACTGGGTGGGCCTGGACCAGTACCGGCGGCTGTTCACCGACGACAACTGGTGGCGCGCCCTGTGGAACCTGGCCCTCTACCTGCCGCTGGTCGTGGGCCTGCCGCTGGTGCTGGGCTGCTTCCTCGCGATCCTGCTCGATCAGAAGGTGCGGCTGGAGAACGGCATCCGTACCGTCATCCTGTATCCGCTGGCGCTGAGCTGGATCGTCGCCGGCACGATCTGGCGCTGGCTGCTGTCGCCCGACACCGGCATCGAGAAGTGGCTGCACGGCATGGGCTTCGAGAATGCGCTGTTCGACTGGATCGTCCAGCCGAAGTACTCGATCTTCGCGCTGGTGGTCGTCGCCGTGTGGCACAGCACGGGCTTCGTGATGTCGATGTTCATCGCCGGTCTGCGCAGCATCGACGAGTCGGTCTTCAAGGCCGCGATGATCGACGGCGCCAGCCTGCCGCGCATCTACTGGCGCGTGGTGCTGCCGGCCCTGCGGCCCACGGTGTTCAGCGCCGCCCTGATCCTGCTGCCCGCGGCCCTTCGCACCTTCGACCTCGTGGTCGTGCTGACGCAGGGCGGGCCCGGCCAGAGCAGCGTGCTGCCGGCCTTCTACGTGTTCGACCGCTTCTTCCGGCGCGACCAGATGGGCTTGGGCTCCGCCTCGGCCATGGTGCTGCTGTTCACCTGCGCGATGGTGGCCGTGCCCTACATCCTGAGCGAGCTGAAGAAGCATCGCGGAGACTGATCCATGGCCATTCCTTCATTCCTGCGCCGTCCCGCGCGCCGTGAGCGCATGCCGGGCGACCGGCTCGGCGCCGGCCGCGTGCTGGTCTACCTGGGGCTGCTTCTCGCCGTGGCGTTCTATGCGCTGCCCGCGTGGTTCGCCGTCGTCAACTCGCTCAAGCCGCTGGCCGAGCTGCAGGCCGGCAACGTGCTGGGACTGCCGCAGCGCTGGACCATCGAGCCGTGGATCGAGGCCTGGGCCACGGCCTGCACCGGTGCCGAGCAGTGCACCGGCCTGTCGCGCTATTTCTTCGACTCTCTGATCGTGGTCGTGCCCTCCACGGTGATCTCCACGCTGTGGGGCTGCTTCAACGGCTACGTGCTGGCCAAGTGGCGCTTCCGCGGCGTCGACGGCGCGCTCTTCCTGCTGATGTTCGGCGTGTTCATGCCGGCGGCGCTGTTCGTCTTTCCGCTGTCGATGGTGTTCGCGAAGCTGCACCTTTCGCAGTCGCTGTTCGGCCTGGTCGTGGTGCACACGATCTACAGCGTGCCGGTGGCGCTGTACTTCCGCAACTACTTCGTGGGCTTCCCCGGGGAGCTGATCAAGGCCGCGCGCATCGACGGCGCGGGCCTGTGGACGATCTTCCGGCGCGTGGTGCTGCCCACGGCCAAGCCGATCCTGGTCGTGGTGGGCATCATGCAGTTCACCGCGATCTGGAACGACTTCATCTTCGCGCTGGTGCTCGCGCCGAGCGACCAGCAGCTCGTGACCGTGGGGCTCAACAACCTGACCAACGTGCAGGAAGACGTGCCCCGCTACAACGCCTACATGGCCGCCGCGATCATCGCCGGCGCGCCGACCATGGTGCTGTACATGCTGGCCGGCAAGTACTTCGTGCGCGGGCTGACCGCGGGCGCGGTCAAGGGCTGATCGATCCAAACCTGAAAGAGAAGGAGCCAAATCCATGGCCAGCGTGAGCATTCGCAACGTGCGCAGGCGCTACGGTCCGGTGACCGTGCTGCACGGCATCGACATCGAGGTCGCCGACGGCGAGTTCCTGATCCTGGTGGGGCCGTCCGGCTGCGGCAAGAGCACGCTGCTGTCGATGATCGCCGGGCTGGACGGCATCAGCGAGGGCGAGATCGCGATCGATGGCCGCGTCGTCAACGACGTGGGGCCGAAGGACCGCGACATCGCCATGGTGTTCCAGAGCTACGCGCTGTACCCCAGCATGACCGTCGGCGAGAACATCGCCTTCGCGATGGAGATGCGCAAGGTGCCCAAGGCCGAGCGGGACGCCGTCGTCGAACGCGTGGCCGGAACGCTGCAGATCGGCCACCTGCTCGATCGCCGGCCGGCCCAGCTCTCCGGCGGCCAGCGCCAGCGGGTGGCGATGGGCCGCGCACTCGCGCGCAACCCCAAGGTCTTCCTCTTCGACGAGCCGCTGTCCAACCTGGACGCCAAGCTGCGCGTCGAGATGCGTGCCGAGATCAAGGCGCTGCACCAGCGGCTCAGGAGCACCATCGTCTACGTGACGCACGACCAGGTCGAGGCGATGACCCTGGGCGACCGCATCGCGGTGATGAAGGACGGCCGCGTGCAGCAGCTGGGTACGCCGCAGGACATCTACGAGCGACCCGCCAACCTGTACGTGGCCGCGTTCATGGGCTCGCCCACGATGAACCTGCTGCCGGTCAGGCTGCGCGCGGAGGCGGGACACTGGATGGTGGAGCTGCGCAGCGGCGATTCGGCCGTGCGGCTGCCGCTGGCACCGGCCGGGCATGCGGCCACAGGGGAGCGCGACGCTGTGCTCGGACTGCGGCCGGAGCATTGGCGGCTCGCCGAAGAGGGCGAGTCCGGCGCGCTGGCCGTCACCCTCCAGCTGGTGGAGCCGACCGGTGCCGACACCTTCGGCTTTGCCGACATGAACGGCCAGCGCATCGGCATCCGGCTGCCGCCGAAGCCGACGCGCCACGCGGGCGAGCRGGTTCGCGTGCGGCCGGACCTGGCGAGCGCATCGCTGTTCGATCCATCGACCGAGAAGCGCATCGAGATCTAGGCCCCGCCTCCTTCCAACCGAAGTCGATCCGGCGGCTCGCACGGCGCGCCGCCTGGATCGGTGCGTCCCGAAATCCTGCAACGAGAGCACCCATGAACCGCAACGGCATCGCGAACGCGTCCGCGGTTTTCCGACGTCCCGCAAATCCGGATCCAAGTCCAAGCCACTACACCAGGAGCCATCCATGAACCCCCACCGAATCGCCATATGCATGGCCCTCGCGGCGACGGCCAGCTGCGCCAGCGCACAGTCCACCGCCACCGTGTTCGGCGTCGCGGACCTGAGCGTGCGCCGCGTCACCAACGGCCCGGCGACGGTCACCGGCCTGTCCAGCGGCGGTGCGGCCGCAAGCCGCCTCGGTTTTCGCGTCGTGGAAGACCTGGGCGGCGGCTACGCAGCCAGCGCGTGGCTGGAGAGCACCGTGAACTTCGACGACGGCACGACCAATGCCGCGCGCTTCTTCAACCGCCGCTCGACGGTGAGCCTCTCGGGGCCGTTCGGCGAAGTGCGCCTGGGCCACGACCTCACGCCGTCGTACACGGGCTTCGGCGAATTCGACACCTTCGGCGTCAGCGGCCTGGCCGACCAGGGGAAGTTCTATTCGACGGCGGCGGGCGTCTTCGGCAGCGGGATCGACGCAACCGGTGTCTGGGCGCGCGCCGACAACATGGTTGCCTACTACACGCCGAACACGCTCGGCGGCTTCTATGGCCAGCTTGCGGTGGCGATGGGCGAGGGCGCGCCATCCAAGAAATACCGGGGCGGGCGCATCGGCTACGCGCAGGGGCCGGTGAACGTGACCGCGGCCTACGGCCTGTTCGACGGCATCGGAGGCAACACGCTCAGGCGCAGTTCCGTGGCCGGCAGCTATACGTGGGGCCCGGCGAAGTTCTACGGCTCGGTCGTGCGCAACGCCTACCTCGGTGCCTCGCGGCTGGTGACGCAGGTCGGCACGGTGGTCACGGTGGCCGGGCTGCACAAGATCAAGCTCAACTACACCCGGGCAGACACCTCGGGCGTTCTCGGCAAGGCATGGCTGGATCGCAACGACGCCACCCAGGTGGCTGTCGGCTATGCATACGACCTGTCGAAGCGCACGACGCTCTATGCGACGTACGCGACGATCTCGAACAAGGGCGACGCCAACTTCGCCGTCGGCACGCCGCCGGCCGCGGCGCCGGGCAGGAGGTCGCGCGGCACCGAGTTCGGCATCAGCCACAGGTTCTGAGCCCCGCGTGCCGCCGATGCGACCCCAGTCCCTTCATGCGTTCGCCCCGGATGCTCCGGCGAGCAAGGAGCACGCGCGCCATGCAGCCTGAACTTCGCGCACGCCGCATCGGGCAGCTGCGGGTCGACGGTTTTCTCTTCAAGGACCACAACGGAAACGGCCGGCTGGACCCCTATGAGGACTGGCGGCTCACGCCCGTCGAGCGGGCCTCCGATCTCCTGGGCCGGATGTCGCTCCAGGAAAAGGTCGGTGCGATGCTGCATGCCAACCCGCCGACAACACAGTCGGCGGCATTGCCCGGGGCAGGCGCGGCCTGGGACTTCACGTCGCTGCGCGAACTGGTACTGGCGCGCCACGTGGGTGCCTTCCTCAACCGCCTTCAGGCGCCACCCACGGAACTCGCGCGCCAGGCGAACGAACTTCAGGCCCTGGCCGAGGAGGGCCGGCTCGGCATCCCCGTGATGCTTTCCACCGATCCACGCAGCCACTTCAGCCATTCGCAGGGCGTCAGCGTCGCGGCCGGCGGATTCACGCAATGGCCCGACGCGCCGGGCTTCGGTGCTGCCGGCGATGCGGAGCTGGTGCGCGCATTCGCCGGCGGCGTGCGTCAGGAGTACCGCGCGGTCGGCATTCGCATGGCCTTGTCGCCGATGGCGGATCTCGCGCTCGAGCCGCGCTGGCACCGCTGCAGCGGCAGCTTCGGCAGTTCGCCCGAAGACGTCCGTGCACTCGTGCAGGCCTACGTGGCCGGCATGCAAGGCGGCATGGACGGGCTGGGTCCGCAGAGCGTGGTCTCGGTGGTCAAGCACTGGGTGGGCTACGGCGCGACCGGTCCGCAGGGCTTCGACGCGCACAACCACTACGGTCGGCTGCTGGAGCTGCGCAGCGATGGCGTGGAGGAACATGTCCGCGCATTCACCGGTGCCTTCGAGGCCGGGGTCGGCGGCGTGATGCCTTCCTATGGCGTGCCGCCCCCCGGGCTTCGGATGCCGGATGTCGCGGGCGACATCGAGCAGGTCGGCATGAGCTTCAACCGGCAGATGGTCAACGGCGTACTGCGCGGACGCTTCGGTTTTGACGGCGTCGTGATCTCCGACTGGCACGTGACCGACGACTGCACGCGTGCCTGCATCGAGGGGGCCGGGGAAGGGCAGCGCCCAGGGGCTGGAGACATCGCGATGCCCTGGGGCGTCGAGCACCTGGACAAACGCGAGCGCTTCGCCAAGGCGATCCAGGCCGGCGTGGATCAGTTCGGCGGCGCCGACGATCCGCGCTGGATCGTCAGCGCGGTGCGCGACGGGCTGCTCGCGCAGTCGCTGATCGACCGGGCGGTCCTGCGCATCCTCGTGCAGAAGTTCAGCCTGGGCCTTTTCGAGAATCCCTACGTCGACGAGAACGCCGCAGCCTCGATCGTCGGCCGGTCCGGCCTGAAGGCGATGGCGCTCGATGCGCAGCGCAGGTCGCTGGTCGTTGCCAAGAATGCCGGCTCCGTGCTGCCGCTCGCGCGCGGGAGGAAGCTGTTCCTCGAAGGCATCGATGCCCAGGCGGCGTGGGCCGCGGGCTTCACGGTCGTCGAACGCCCGGGCGATGCCGACCTTGCCGTCGTGGCCATGCGCACGCCGCACGAGCTGCTGCATCCGGGGCATTTCTTCGGCAGCCGCTACCGCGAGGGGCGCACGGGCTGGCTGGCTGGCGATGCCGACCTGGAGCGCGTGCGCCTGATCGCGGCGCAGGTTCCGACGGTGGCCAGCGTCTACCTCGACCGCCCCGCCGACCTGGCCGCGCTCGAACCGCTGGCCGCGGGCATCGTGCTTCATTTCGGCGTGCAGGAAGAGGCGCTGTTCGACGTGCTCTCGGGCCGGCACGCGCCCGCCGGCCGCCTGCCGTTCGACCTGCCATGGCCGCCCTCGACGCGCCCTCCCGCCGGACTGGCCGTGCGGCGCGCAGAGGGCCTCTCGTTCTGATTCCCTCGTCCGGCGCATGTCGTGCCGGCATCAACCCACAGGAGAACCCGTCTTGACCACTTCCCTCCAACCCTTCGTCCTCGTTGCCGGCTCCGGCCATGGCGGCTGGGCCTGGCAGAAGCTCGCCGCATTGCTCACGCGGCGCGGCCATCGCGTCTACGCGCCGTCGCTCACCGGACTCGCGGACCGCTCCCACCTGATGAGCGGCGGCATCACGCTGCAGACCCATGCGCGGGACGTCGTCAATCTCTTCCGCTGGGAAGATCTGCACGATGCCGTGCTGGTCGCGCATTCGTATGCGGGCTGGGTCGCCTCGGCGGCGGTCGAGGCGCTGGAGGATCGTCTCTCGGCCATTGCCTTCGTCGACGCCTTCCTTCCCGAGAACGGCCAGCGCGGCTTCGATCTGCTCAACGACGCGCAGAAGGCCGCGGTACTGGAGGCGCAGGCGCGCGGCGAACTCTCCCGCCCGGGACCGACGAGCACGGCACTGAAGATCCAGAGTGCCGAAGATGCGCGCTGGCTCGACTCGAAGATCACGCCGCAGCCGATCGGCGTGTCGATGCAGCCGGTCGAACTGACGGGGGCGCGGGAGCGCATCGCGCGCAAGCTCTACGTGCGCACGCCGTTGTTCCCCCAGCCGCTGTTCGACGCGGCCCTCGAGCGCTGCCGCGCCGATGCGGGCTGGCAGACCGCCGTGATGGCCGACTGCGGCCACGATCCGATGATCGACGCGCCGGAGGCTCTCGCCGAACTGCTGCTTGGGCTGATCGAGCCCCGGTGAGCGCCGCGGGGCCCACCGTGTCGCCCGCGCCGGCCGACGCCTTATTCGCGATCGCGATGACAGAGTTTCGTCCAAGGTATTGGACGCGTCCCGGCAGCCTGCGTAGATTCATTCATGGGCCGGATACGGCACGTATGCCCGAAGGATCACGACAACATGAAACCGGCCCCTGCGCTCATGTCGCCTTGCGACCGCAGAACAACGCTCAGGAACCTGCTCGCGGCCACGGCAATGCCCTTGCTGTGGCCGCGCGGCGTGCTCGCGGCAGCGGCCTATCCTTCCCAGCCGATCAGGCTGGTCGTGCCCTTCGCGCCAGGAGGCCCGAACGACGTGGCCGCGCGGTTGATTGCTCCCGCGCTCTCGGCGAGCCTCGGGCAGCCCGTGGTCGTGACCAACATCGGCGGCGCGGGCGGCCGCATCGGCTCGAAGGCCGTGGCTTCCTCGCAGCCGAACGGCTGCACGCTGATGATGGGCGGCACCAACCTCAACGTGGTGGTGCCGGCGGTCTACCCGAAGCTGGACTACGACCCGGTGGCCGACTTCGAGGCAGTCGGCGCGCTTGCCAGCGATCCGATGATCATGGCCATCCACCCGGGCGTACCCGCCGGCAGCGTCCAGGAGCTGGTCCGCTACAGCAAGCGCGTTCCCGGCACGCTCAGTGCGGGATCCGCACCCGGCATCGGGCCGCACTTCGCCATCGAGATGTTCAAGCGGCGCACTGGTGCCGACATCACTTTCGTGCCCTACAAGGGCGCCACCCCGGCGATCCAGGATGCACTCGGCGGGCATCTGTCGATGGTCGTGACCAACAGGGCTGTGCTGCTGCCGCTGGTTCGCAAGAACATGCTTCGAGCGCTCGCTGTGACCGGCAAGACGCGGCTGGCGGAGCTTCCAGACGTGCCCACCCTCGAGGAAAGCGGTGTCCAGGGCGTGCCGTCGCTCAACTGGTACGGGCTCATGGCCCCGGCGCGCACGCCCGCGCCCGTGCTGAAGATATTGCGCGCCGCCCTGGCGCAGGAGATCGCCAGCCCTCAGGTGGTCGGATCCATCCGCACGGCGGGCATGGATCCAGCCCCCGCCGGCATCGACCTGGCGGCAGTGCTCGCCGAGCAGCGCCGCGAATGGGCCGCGATCATCCACGAAACCGGCATCACGCTGGAATGATTGGCCCGGGCGTGCGCGCAGGCCTTGCTTCCGGCCGCCTGCTCGACCACTCACTGTCCGTGCGCAACCGGACGAACCGGGGGGAACTTCGATGAACGTCGTCATCCGCGTACTGGCACCGCAGGCCTTTCAGGCCCCGCTCGCTGCCGCAGGCATGATGTTCGAACGGGCAGCCCGTGTCCGCGTGGAGTGGCTCTGGGGGCCGGCGGGTGGCACGTCGCCGCAGGCTCTCGTGCAGCGCCTGGCCCAGGGCGAAGCGGCGGATGTCGTGCTGCTGCCATCGGCGCTGCTGGCGCAGCAGGTGCAAGCCGGCCGGGTGGAGGCGGGTTCTCGTACGGAGGTGATGCGCTCGCGCATCGGCGCCTGCGTGGCGCTGGATCATCCGTGCGTCGACATCGGCAGCGCGCAGGCGCTGCGCCTTGCGATCCTTCAGGCGCGCGGTGTCGCCTATTCACAGGCAGGAAGCGGCGTCTACGTTTCGCAGGTGCTGTTCGGCAAGCTCGGCATCGAGCCGGCGCAGGTGCGTGCGCTGCAGGTGCGCGACGAGCCGGTCGCCGCCGCGGTCGCGCGGGGCGACGCGCAGCTGGGCTTCCAGCAGATCAGCGAGATCCTCGGGCAGCCCGGCGTGCGCTTCACTGGTCCGCTGCCTGACGACCTGCAGCATGTCACCGTGATCGCCGCGGGCATGCCGGTGGACGCAGCCGAACCCGAGGCCGCGCGGCGCTTCGTGCGGTTCCTGCGTTCGGACGAAGCTGCCGGGCCGCTGGCGCACGCGGGCCTGGACCCATGTCTCGGGTGAAGCTCCAGCGGCTGGGTCAGAGAGCGGACTGCACGACGATTGCCGGGCCCGCAGCGGCAGCCCGCACCGTCGGTTCACCGACGCTCCAGTTCGCCAGTACCTCGGTGCGGACGCACTCCAGCAGTTCGCTTTCGTTGTCCTCGCGCCAGACGACATCGATCTGCAGCGTGCCCGCCGACGGTGGAAGCTCCACCACCCGCAGGCCTTCTCCGCCCACTTCGGCATAAGAGGCGGGCACGAGGGCTACGCCGAGGCCATGGCGAACCATCTGGAACATGCTCATCGGATGGCGCGCGACGTGAAGCAGGCGGGGGCTGAAGCCGGCCTGCATGCAGGCGGCGACGAGCGAGTCGAACAGGGCGGATCTGTGCTCGCGCGAGAAGCTGATCATCGGCTCCTCGGCGAAGTCCCTGAGCGCCAGCGCGTCGCGCGCGGCCAGCGGGTGGGCAAGCGGCATCACGAGCGCGAAGCCCTCCGTGTAGAGAAGCTGGCGGGCCAGGCCGCGCGTGCTCGTGCGTGCGTGCACGAAGCCAAGGTCCAGCTTGTCGGCGGCGACGGCGCGCACCTGCTCCTGCGAGCCCATGTCGGTCACCAGCAGCTGGACTGTCGGCAGGCAGGATCGAAGCCTCTGGACGAAGCCCGGCATGACATGGTCGATGGCCGAGGTGGCCATGCCCACACGCAAGGTGCCTCCGTCACCCTGCGCCGCGAGCTTGGCCCTCTGCGTTGCCGCCTGTGCCTGGTCGAGCAATTGGCGCGCGTCGCGCAGGAACGCGCGGCCCGCGTCGGTGAGCCGCACTTCGCGGCGGTTGCGAAAAAGCAGGAGCACGCCGAGTTCTTCTTCCAGCGCCTTGATCTGATGGGACAAGGGCGGCTGGCTCATGTGCAGGCGCACCGCCGCGCGGCTGAAGTTCAGCTCCTCGGCGACGGTGACGAAATAGCGAAGCTGGCGCAGATCCATGGCGGCAACCATACAGGTTCGGGCATGACTCGGAAAGGCGGCCGCGACGCGGGCGCGTCACTCGGCGGCGATCTTGTTCGCCTTGATCAGTTGCGCCCAGCGCCGGGACTCGCCGGCGATGAAGGTGGCGAATTCGGCCGGCGACCCGCCCACCGGGTCGGCGCCCAGCGCGACCAGCCGTGCGCGCGTCTGAGGGTCTCGCACGGCGGCCTGGACTTCGGAGGAGAGGCGCTCGACGATCGGCCGCGGTGTGCCCTTGGGAACGAAGAAGCCATTCCACTCGAGCACTTCGAAGTTCGGCAAGCCGCTTTCCGCGATGGTGGGAACCTGCGGCAGCGCGGCCATGCGCCGGGTGGAGGTGACGGCCAATGCGCGCAGCTGCCCCGACTGCACGTAGCCCAGCGCCGAGCCGGCGTTGGCGAAGTAGGCATCCACGTGTCCACCCATGACGTCGGCCAGCGCCGGCGCGCCGCCCTTGTAGGGAACATGCAGCATGCCGGTGCGCGCTTCGCGGTTGAGCAGTTCGCCCGCCAGGTGAGCCGGGCTGCCTGCGCCGTACGACGCGAACGAGACCTTGCCCGGCTGGGCGCGGGCACGCGCCACGAACGCCTTGAAGTCGGCGTCGGGCGAATTGGGGGGCACCACGAGGACGTTCGGAACGGTCAGCGCGAGCGACACCGGCACCAGGTCCGTCGCCGCATCGAAAGGCATCTTGCGCAGCAGCGGATTCACCGCGAACGTCGACGCGTCGTACAGAACGGTGTAGCCGTCGGGGTCGGCCTTCGCCACCGCCTGCGCGCCGATGATGCCGCTGGCGCCCGGCCGGTTGTCGATCACGATCTGCGTGCGCAGCGCGGCGCCCAGGCGCTGCGCGAGTATCCGGGCCGCGTTGTCGGCGCCGCCGCCTGCGGAGTAGGGGACTACCAGGCGGATCGGCTTTGCGGGCCATTGATCGGCGGCGGCTGCAGGCGGCAGGAGCGCGGTGCTGCCCATGGCAAGGCCCAGGAGCGCCAGGTCTCGGCGTGTGATTGTGCGAGGGAGAGTCATGGTGTGAATCGTCGTGGGAATGGAGGTGCGGCAGGATGCGCTCGAGGCTGGCCAGCCTTCAGGCTTCGGTCGCGAGCGTCGGGGTGCGGTTGATCGCCGTGCCCTCGGCGGCGAGTTCCGCCAGAACCGCAGACAGATGGTGATAGGCCGTGTTGGCCGCCGGAATGCCGCAGTAGATCGCCTGTTGCAGGAGCACCTCCTTGATGTCGCACAGCGACATCTGGTTCTGCAGCGCGGCGCGCAGATGCAGGCGCAGTTCGTCCCAGCGTCCCAGCGCGATCATGGTGCCCATGACGAGGATGCGGCGCTCGCGCAGGCCCAGGTCGGGCCTCGTCCACACTTCGCCCCAGCCGTATCGCACGATCAGATCCTGGAAGTCGCGTGTCACGTCGGTCGTCGCCGCGCTCGCCCGGTCCACGTGGGCATCGCCCAGGACGCGGCGCCTGCGCTTCATTCCCTTCTCGTAAAGCTCGTTGGTCATGTGGTGTTCCTGATGGAATGAATGGAAAGATCTCCGGGCACGAAGGCCGCGGGTCGCCGCGGTCGATGCGGTCACTTGAAAGATGCCTGGCCCAGCCCGGCGACGGGCAGTTGCGCCTCCAGGATCGCGCCGCTGGACGATTCCGTCATCACCAGCGTGTTGCTCCCGGGGCGAAAGGCCAGGTTGGTGACGGTCTTGCCGCCTGGACTGCGCACGAGGTGGGTGATTTCGCCAGCCGCGTTCAGCACGAACGCGGCGCCGAGGCTCGCATGCGCCACCACGAGACCGCCTTGCGCCGTGGCGGCGAGGCCATCGGGCCCGCTCGTGCCGAAGAAGGTCTGGAAGGCGGCCACCTTCGTGAGGCTGCCGTCGCGCATGATCGGTGCGCGCCAGACCTGGTTGCCGCGCGTGACCGCGACGAACAACACGCGGCCGGTGGGATCGAGCGCGATGCCGTTCGGGCTCGGCACGTTCGCGAGCAGGAGGTCGAGCCGCCCGTCCTGGCCCAGGCGGTAGACACGGCCCGTGGGATCGTGCAGGCCAGTCTGTCCCTGGTCCGTGAAGTAGAGGCTGCCCTTCGCGTCGAAGACGAGGTCGTTGACGCCCTTGAATGACTCGCTGTTGCGATGCGCCAGCACGGGTTCCAGGTGGCCTGTGGCGGGGTCGAGCCGGAGGATGCCGCGCCTGTAGTCGGCGATCCACAGGCTGCCGTCCGCATGCATCGCCATGCCGTTGGGCCATCCGTCGTACCCGGCCACCACGCGCCATTCGAGCTGTGGCGTGATGCACAGGATCCTGCCGGAGGGAATGTCCGTCACGTACAGGTTGCCCAGCGAATCGAACACCGGGCCTTCGAGAAAGCTGTCGACCGCCTGGCCGGGCTTGTTCGCTTCGCCCCAGGCGTTCGGCCCGGTGCGGCGAAGGTCCGGCGGCATCGTCGTGAGCACTTTGGCCTCGATGACTTCCGGCGGCGTAAAGCCGAGGTTCCACATGCGCCTGGTTCCTGGTGCCGGGCTATTCGGGCTGCACGCCGGCGGCCTTGACGACCCGGCCCCAGGCCTGCGTCTGGCTGCGCACGAAATCCTGGAACGCGGCCGGTGTCATGCCGCCGACCGTTGCGCCCTGATCGGCGAAGCGGGCCCGCAACTCGGGCGACTCCAGCGCGCGCTTGACCTCGGCCTGCATCTTCTCGATGACCGGCTGGGGCGTGCCCTTCGGGGCCGCGACGCCGAACCAGTTGGTCGCGGTGAAATCCTTCAGGCCCGCTTCGGCGCTGGTGGGCGTATCGGGAAGCGCGGCGATTCTCTGCGGCGCCGTCACGAGAAGGGCGCGCACCTTCCCACCCTTGACCTGGGCGATCGCGGTGGGCGATGCCGTGACCAGCACGTCGACCTGGCCCGACACCACGCCGAGCAAGGCTTCGCCCGCGCCCTTGTAGGGAACATGCGTCAGAGAGAACTGCGCGTTCTGCTTGAGCAATTCTCCACCGAGGTGCGTCGAGCTTCCCATGCCGCCGGAGCCGAAGGTCAGCTGGCCGGGGCTGCGGCGCGCGGCGTCGATGAGATCCTTGATGGTCTTGTAAGGCGAGCCTGCGCCCACCAGCACGACCAGCGGCGTATCGACGATGTTCGTGACAGGCACCAGGCCGTTCGCGTGGTCCCACGGCAGCTTCCTGAACAGGTGCGGAAGCATGGCGTAGGTGGTGTCGTTGATGAGGAAGGTGTTGCCGTCGGGCGCCGACTTGGCCACCAGGTCGGAGCCGATCGTGCCGCTGGCTCCCGCCTTGTTCTCGACGTAGAAGGTCTTGCCCGTCTGCACCGTGAGTGCCTGCGCGATCTGGCGCGCCGCATAGTCGGTCGTGCCGCCGGGCGGGTAGGGAACGACCAGCTTGACGTTGCGGCTAGGCCAGCTTTCCGTCTGGGCATGGGCAACGGCCGTGCAGAGTGTCAGGGCCGCCAGGAGTGCGGTGGATATGCGTCGCATGGGCTTGTCTCGTTGTCTGGAGCGCCGAAGATAGGCGAGCAGCGGGCTGCGAGACAAATGACAAATTTCGGTCGTTATCATCGATGGCATCGATTCGGGCGACCGGCAGGTTGCGACGCATGGAACTCCGACATCTACGCTACTTCCTGGCGCTGGCCGAGCGCCTCAGCTTCACGCAGGCCGCCGTGCAGCTTCACGTCACCCAGTCGACGCTGTCGCACCAGATCAGCCAACTCGAGAACGAACTGGGCCAGAAGCTGTTCGACCGCAGCGCGAGGCGCGTCACGCTCACCGCCGCGGGTGAGCTCTTCCTGCCGCAGGCGGCGAAGGCGCTCGCCGAGATCGATGTGGGTATCGCGCTGATCGGCGCGCCCGAGAAGGCGTTCGAGGGCACTCTCTCGCTCGGCACGACCATGACGCTGAACATGGGCCTCGTGCCGAAGTGCCTCGCGCTCTTTGCCCACGCGCATCCTTCGGTGCGGCTGGTGGTCGAGGAAAACACCGTGGACAGTCTGATCGCCGACATGCGCGCGGGGCGCCTGGACCTGATCCTCGCGTACAGGCCGCTCGAACTCGAAGGCCTCTTGTTCGAGCCGCTCTATTCGGAAGAAATGGTGGTCGCGGTCAACCAGAAGCATCCGTTCGCCAGGCGCAGGCGTCTTCGCATGGTCGAACTGCATGGACGCGACCTGACCCTGCCGGCGCGCAAGTACACGACCCGCATGCAGATCGACGAGGCACTTCGTGCGGCCGGTGCGCAGCCGCACGTCGTGGTGGAGACATCCTCCATCGCAGGAATGCTCGCGCTGGTGCAGCAGGCGCCCATGGCGACGATCGTTTCGCGCAGCGCCCTGGCAGACCACCTCGGCCTGGTCGCGATCCCGCTGGAGGGCCCTTCGCTGCAGCGCACGCCGGGCCTGCTATGGCCCGAAGGCCAGGTGCACACGCCGACGACCGCCGCGTTCGCGGCCATCGTGCGCCGCGTGGCGAAGTCGATGGAGCAAGCCTGAGGCCGGCCCATGTCCTGCCGCTGCCGCACGAAGGGACACCCGGTGGCGGAAGCCATCAAAAGTTCTTGGGCCAAAGCTATTCGACGGTTCCGAAGAGGCGGTCATCGGGATGGAACGCAAGAGGTTGCCGGTAGAACGGTTTCTCGGGGTAGTAGTTGCGGATGTACCGATACCTTGCGTCGCGGACCACGCGTGACCGGTCGTGCCCGGAGTTCCTGCGGTCGCGGGCCGCGGGCACATACTGGCGTGGTTCGCTGGCGCGCTGCGGGCCGAGGAAGGCCTGGCCTTGCATATGCGGGGGATCGGAACGCAGGCAATGGACAGCATCGTCGGTACGAGGGCGACTCCGCCGACCAGCTCGTCCCGGACCCTGCCCGGCTCGGTGCTTCTGGTCCACGGGCGGCGCCGCCGCGCCGGGCGTTCAGAACTTCGCCTGCAGCCCCGCCACCACCTGCCGGCCCAGGCCGGGCAGCACCGTCAGGTTGTTCCAGGAAGCGACGTAGAAGGTCTTGTTGAACACGTTGTTCACGTCGAGGCTGAGCCGGACGCGTGGATTGATCTGCCAATAGGCGGTCAGGCGCACGGTGGTGTAGGCAGGCAGGCGGTAGGTGTCGGTGGCGTTGCCGGTGCGCTCGCCCACATGCACCAGGCCGCCGCCGATGCCGTAGCGGCCGTCGAGCAGCCTGTCCTCGCGGATGGCGAACAGGCCGCCGCTGACGCGCGGGATGTTGGCCAGCCTGCGCCCGAGCATGGCCGGGTTGTTGTCGCGGGTGACTTCGGTGTCTGTGTAGGCCAGGTTGCCGGCAAGGCGCCAGTGCGCGTCGAGCTGGCCGGCGACGTCGGCCTCGACGCCGCGGCTGCGCGCCTGGCCTGCGGCCACGTTGAAGTTGGCGTTGGTCGGGCTGCGGGTGAGCACGTTGCTCTTGCGGATGTCGAACACCGCCATCGTGGCTGTCAGCCGCTCGTCGGCCGACAGCCATTTGGCGCCGGCTTCCAGCGCGCGGCCCGATTGCGGCGTGAACGCGTTGCCGTTCTCGTCCCCGCCTGAATTGGGCCTGAAGGACTTGCCGGCGCTGGCGTAGAAGGACAGCCGGTCGCTCACGAGGTAGGTGATGCCCACGCGAGGCGAAGTGGCCGAATGGCTCTGGGCGGTGGACTTGCGTGCCAGCAGGTCGTCGTAGTCCTGGCGGAAGCGGTCGAAGCGCACGCCCGCCAGCAGCTTCCATTGCGGCGACAGGTCGATCTGGTCCTGTACGAAGACACCGGTGGCGCGCTGGCTGTCGCGCGTGTTGAACAGGGGCGAGAGCGGTGCCGTGCGGGCCTGGCCGTAGAGCGGTCGATAGATGTCGATCGCATACGGCGCCGTGGCCACGCTCGAATAGTCGCCGTACTGACCCATGAAGAGCCGCCAGGACTCCACGCCCGCCAGCAGCGTG
Source organism: Variovorax sp. CAN15 (assembly GCF_030462475.1). GTDB lineage: Bacteria > Pseudomonadota > Gammaproteobacteria > Burkholderiales > Burkholderiaceae_C > Variovorax. The sequence goes on along the minus strand of NZ_JASMRZ010000002.1, from coordinate 74,738 downwards.
TGGCCGATGCCGCCCGTGCTGAACTTGCCCTCGACTTCGGCCTGCACCGACGTGTCGCGCGACGGCAGGCTGCGCCAGCTGTCCCGGCGATTGAGGGTGCGGCCATCGGCACGCAGCGTGCTGTTGAGGTCGACCGCGTCGCCGAAGTAGCGGGTCTCACGGTAGGACGTGCCGACCCGGGCGCGCCAGCCCGAGCCCAGCTCGCGGTCCACCGTCAGCTGATGGGTGTCGCCCTCGATGTGCATGTTGTCCCGGTCGGGCTCGCCCAGGAAGCGGTCGCGCGGAAGGACGCCGACATTGCCGTTGATCTGGATCACGCCGCGGTCGAGCGGCGCGCGGATGCGAACGAACTCGGCCTCGTACTGCACCACCGTGCGGCTGTCGGGCGTCCAGGTCAGCGCCGGCGCCAGTACCTGCTTGCGGCTGTCGATCAATCCGCTGCGGCTGGCGCCGTCCTCCGCCACCGCGTTGAGCCGGTAGGCAAAGCTGCTGCCCAGCGGACCGGTGGTGTCCAGCGTCGTGCGCCGGAAGCCCAGTGTGCCGACCTCCACGCTGGCGGTGTGTGCGGCGGTGAATTGCGGCTTCTTCGTCACCACGTTGATGGTTCCGCCGGGCTCGCTGCTGCCGTAGAGCGCGGCGGCCGGACCCTTCAGGAATTCGACGCGTTCGACGCTCGCCACATCGCGCTGCGGTCCGTAGCCGCGTCCCGACGGGAAGCCGTTGAGCAGCGAGCCGCCCTCCGTGTTGCTGAAACCCCGGATCGCGAAGTTGTCCCAGGTGCCGCCGAAGTCGTTGAGCCGTGCGATGCCGCTGACGTAGTCGACGGTGTCGCCCAGCCGCGTGGCGCCCAGGTCATCGATCAGTTGGCGTGGCACCACCCGCACCGCCTGCGGCACTTCGATCAGCGGGGTCTCGGTGCGTGTCGCCGCGGTACCGCCGCGGGGGCCGGCATAGCCCGAAGCCGCACCCTCCGACCGCTCCTGGATTTCGATCGTCTTGAGCGTACCTGCGGTGTCGGCATCCGGCGCCTGCTGCGCGAACAGGTCGGTGACAGGGGCGAGCGAGAGCAGGGCGGCAAGAGTCGGCGCGAGAGGAAGATGAGAAGGGGAGGTCGGAAAAATCACGGGAACGTTGCGCTGGAAAGAAGGGCTCATGGCCGGGCAGCAGGAGCCCGGGCGGGGAAGTCGAGACGACGCTACGAATTGTATCGCCGCGTTGATAATGACTCTCATTTGTACGCGCCCCCGAGGCCGCGGCGATCCCGCCAATGCGCTGCGCGTGCGGGCAGTTCAATAGCCATTATCTATTGATTCAATTCGCTCAATCTGATTGATGGATTGGTTTCCCGAACCTAGACTGAGTCGGCTCCACCCCACCGAGCGACCCGACAACCAAAGGAGATCCCCTTGTCCGATGAAGCCAAATGCCCGTTCCCGGGTCATGCAACCACCGGCACCGCACACCGCGCCGTGACGAACACAGACTGGTGGCCCAACCAGCTCAACCTGAAGCTGCTGAACCAGCACTCCGCCAAGTCCAACCCGATGGGGGAGGACTTCGACTACGCCAAGGAGTTCGCGACCCTCGACCTCGACGCCGTCGTCAAGGACCTCCACGCGCTGATGACCGATTCGCAGGACTGGTGGCCCGCCGACTACGGCCACTACGGCCCGCTGTTCATCCGCATGGCCTGGCACTCGGCCGGCACGTACCGCACCTTCGACGGCCGCGGCGGCGGCGGCGCGGGTGCGCAGCGTTTCGCGCCGCTCAACAGTTGGCCGGACAACGGCAACCTCGACAAGGCGCGCCGCCTGCTGTGGCCGATCAAGCAGAAGTACGGCCGCAAGCTCTCGTGGGCCGACCTGATGATCCTCACCGGCAACGTCGCGCTGGAGTCCATGGGCTTCAAGACCTTCGGCTTCGCCGGCGGCCGCCCCGACATCTGGGAGCCGGAAGACGACGTCAACTGGGGCGCCGAGACCAAGTGGCTGGGCGACGAGCGCTACAGCGGCGACCGCGAACTCGCCAACCCGCTGGCCGCCGTGCAGATGGGCCTGATCTACGTGAACCCCGAAGGCCCCAACGGCAACCCCGACCCGCTGAAGTCGGCCCGCGACATCCGCGAGACCTTCGCGCGCATGGCGATGAACGACGAGGAAACCGTGGCGCTCACCGCCGGCGGCCACACCTTCGGCAAGGCGCACGGCGCGGGCGATCCGTCCAAGGTGGGTGCCGAGCCCGAAGGCGCCGGCATCGAGGAGATGGGCCTGGGCTGGCGCAACAGCTTCGAGAGCGGCCTCGGCGTGCACACCACCACAAGCGGCATCGAAGGCGCCTGGACGCCCACGCCCACCAAGTGGGACAACAGCTACTTCGAGACCCTCTTCGGCTACGAATGGGAGCTCACGAAGAGCCCGGCCGGCGCGCACCAGTGGAAGCCCAAGGGCGACACCGGCAACGGCACCGTGCCCGACGCGCACGACCCGTCGCGCCGTCACGCCCCGATGATGACCACGGCCGACATGGCCATGCGCATGGACCCGGCCTACGAGAAGATCTCGCGCCGCTACATGGCCAACCCGCAGGAGTTCGCCGACGCCTTCGCCCGCGCCTGGTTCAAGCTCACGCACCGCGACATGGGCCCGCGCGCCCGCTACCTCGGCAAGCTGGTGCCGAAGGAAGAGCTGATCTGGCAGGACCCGATCCCCGCCGTGGACCACCAGCTGGTCGACGACAAGGACACCGCCGCGCTCAAGGCCAAGGTGCTGGCCTCGGGCCTGGGCGTCGGCGAGCTGGTGCGCACCGCCTGGGCCTCGGCCTCCACCTTCCGCGGCAGCGACAAGCGCGGCGGCGCCAACGGCGCGCGCATCCGCCTCGCGCCGCAGAAGGACTGGGAAGTGAACCAGCCGGCAGAGCTGTCGAAGGTGCTCGCGGTGCTCGAAGGCATCCAGAAGGAGTTCAACGCGGCGCAGTCCGGCGGCAAGAGGATCTCGCTGGCCGACCTGATCGTGCTGGCGGGCAACGCGGGCGTCGAGGCGGCCGCGAAGAAGGCCGGCCAGGACGTGACCGTGCCCTTCTCGCCGGGCCGCATGGACGCTTCGCAGGAACAGACCGACGTCGAATCCTTCGCCGTGCTGGAGCCTCTGGCCGACGGGTTCCGCAACTACCTGCGCAAGGGCAGCAACCCCGCGGCCACCGCCGACCTGCTGATCGACAAGGCGCAGCTGCTGCGGCTGAGCGCGCCCGAGATGACGGTGCTCGTGGGCGGCCTGCGTGTGCTGGGCGCCAACTACGGCCAATCGCCCAACGGTGTCTTCACCAAGCGGCCCGAGACGCTGAGCAACGACTTCTTCGTGAACCTGCTCGACATGCGCACCGCCTGGAAGAAGTCGCCGGCCGACGACAACGTGCTCGAAGGCCGCGACCGTAACGGCGGCGATGTGAAGTGGACCGCCACCACCGCCGACCTGGTGTTCGGCTCCAACTCGCAGCTGCGCGCGATCGCCGAGGTCTACGGCTCCGGCGACGCGCAGCAGGTGTTCGTGCGCGACTTCGTGGCCGCCTGGGCCAAGGTGATGGACCTCGATCGCTTCGACCTGAAGTGATCGGCTGAACACGGCGGCCGGCTGCGGCCGGCCGCCGTGCGCGAGCCGTGCTGCGAAGGCTGTTACCGTCGGCCGGCCTTCGACAACAAACACCAGCAGGAGCCTCGCATGAAACCCCAGCCCATCGAGTACGCGGCAGCTTCGCCCGAAGTGCGCGCGGTCTTCGACGACATCAAGACCACGCGCAACGTGCCCGACGTCAACAACTTCTGGAAGTACCTCGCCAACGACCCCGCCACGCTCAGGCGCACCTGGAGCAGCCTGAAGGAAGTGATGGCGCCCGGCGCGCTCGACCCGGTGGTCAAGGAGATGGTCTACCTTGCCGTGAGCGTCACCAACAGCTGCGGCTACTGCATCGCGAGCCATCACGCCGGCGCCGAGAAGGCCGGCATGACGCCCGCGATGTTCGCCGAGCTCATGGCCGTGGTCGGCATGGCCAACGAGACCAACCGGCTCGTGAACGGCTACCGCGTGCCCATCGATCCCGCGTTCGACAAATAGCAGGCTGCGCAGGCGCGCTCAGCCGATCGTCATCAGGCTCGCGTTGCCGCCCGCCGCCGCGGTGTTGGTGCTGATCGCGCGCTCCACCACCAGGCTTTCGAGCGGAATGCGCGCCTCGCCCGGCGCGAAGCCGCGCACGCCGACGATCGGGCCCGGCCGCGCGGCGATGCGCCGCATCACGTCCGAGAGCCCGTGCGCATCGCCGTGATGCAGCGCGGCATCGAACACCACCGTGTCCGAAGACCAGTCGTTCGCAACCGCCACGCACTGCTGCACCTCGGCCGGCAGCGATGCACGCAGGGCTTGCGCCGCTGCATCGGCGGGCCAGATCGCGCTGCTGCCCACCGCCAGCACGGCCGCGAGCTGCGCCAGCCGGTCCGCTTCCGCATCGGCCAGGCACAGCACCGCCTCGCGCGGCTCCAGCCTGTAGACATTGCGCTCGCCGGTCGGCCCGGCCAGCGTGCGCGAGCTGCCGGAGCGCGATTGCGCCGCGAAAAGCGCGCATTGCGCCGAGAGCGCGGGCCGCCCGGTGGCATCGGCCCACCGGGCCAGCGCCGACAGCGCCGGGTGCGAAGCCGGCGCGGCACCGGCCACAGCGCGTGCCATCGCATCGTCCGGCCGTGCCGACAGCATGCGCAGCATGTACAGCGGTCCACCCGCCTTCGGCCCCGTGCCCGACAGGCCCTCGCCGCCGAAGGGCTGCACGCCCACCACGGCGCCCACGATGTTGCGGTTCACGTAGACGTTGCCGGCCTTTGCGTTCTCCACCACTTGCGCGATGGTCTCGTCGATGCGCGTGTGCACGCCCAGCGTCAGCCCGTAGCCGGTGCCGTTGATCTGCCCGACCAGCGCACCGAGGTCGCGGCGGCGGTAGCGCACGAGGTGCAGCACCGGGCCGAACACTTCGCGCTGCAGCTCGCCGATGCTGTCGAGCTCGATCAGCGTGGGTGTCACGAAGGTGCCGTGGCGTGTGTCGTCGCCGTGCTCGCGGGCCTGCCGGAAGACCGCGTGGCCGCGCGAGCGCATCGCCTCGACGTGGCGCTCGATGCCGTCGCGAGCCTCGGCGTCGATCACCGGGCCGACGTCCACCGCGAGCCGCGCGGGGTTGCCGATGGCGGCCTCGGCCATCGCGCCCTTGAGCATCGCGACCACGCGCTCGGCCGCCTCTTCCTGCACGCAGAGCACGCGCAGGGCGGAGCAGCGCTGGCCGGCGCTGTCGAAGGCGGAGGCCATCACGTCGGCCACCACCTGCTCCACCAGCGCGGAGGAGTCGACGATCATCGCGTTCTGCCCGCCGGTCTCGGCGATGAGCGGTACCGGTGCGCCGTGCGCGCCCAGGCGCTGCGACAGCGTCTTCTGCAGGATGCGCGCGACCTCGGTGGAGCCGGTGAACATCACGCCCTGCACGCGCGCATCGGCCACCAACGCGGCGCCCACCGTCTCGCCGCGGCCGGGCAGCAGCTGCACCGCCGCGCGGGGAATGCCGGCGTCCCACAGCACGCGCACCGCCTCTGCCGCAACCAGCGGTGTCTGCTCGGCCGGCTTGGCCAGCACCGGGTTGCCGGCCGCGAGCGCGGCCGCCACCTGGCCGGTGAAGATCGCCAGCGGAAAGTTCCACGGGCTGATGCAGGCCATGGGGCCGAGCGCGCGGTGCGTGTCGTTGGAGAAATCGCCGCGCGCCTGCGCCGCGTAGTAGCGCAGGAAGTCCACCGCCTCGCGCACTTCAGCGATGGCGTTGGCGTACGTCTTTCCGGCCTCGCGCGTCAGCAGCCCGAGCAGGCGGGGCATGCCCTGTTCGAGCCTGTCGGCGGCGCGTTCGAGCAGCGTGGCGCGTTCGGCGGGCGGCGTGGCGGCCCATGCCGGCGCAAAGGCGTGGGCTCGCGCGATGGCCGATTCGACATCGGCGAGCGTGGCTTCCTGCACCTGTCCGACGATGTCGCGATGGTCCGCAGGGTTCGGCACCTCGGCAGCTTCGCCATCGGCGGGCGCGGCTTCTGCGAGCATCGGCGCGGCGCGCCATTGCTCGCCCGCGCTCTCGCGCAACGCATGGCCCAGCGCGCGCAGGCTGTCGTCGCTCGCGAGGTCGAGGCCGCGCGAGTTGGCGCGCTGCATTCCGTAGAGCGCCGCCGGCAGCGGGATGGCCGGGTGTGGCAGGCCTGCGGTGCCTTCCTGCGCCGCCATGCGCTCCACCGTGTCCACCGGGTCTTCCACCAGCACGTCGAGCGGGATGCTCGGGTCGGCGATGCGGTTCACGAAGGAGGTGTTCGCGCCGTTCTCCAGCAGCCGGCGCACGAGGTACGCCAGCAGCGTCTCGTGCGTGCCCACCGGCGCGTAGATGCGGCACGGCCGTGCGAGCGGCCCCACCACCTGCTCGTAAAGCGGCTCGCCCATGCCGTGCAGGCACTGGAACTCGTACTGCCCCGGCCTGTAGCGCGAGGGCCCGGCCATCGTGTAGATGGCGGCGAGCGTGTGCGCGTTGTGCGTGGCGAACTGCGGGTACACGGCCTCGGGCGCGTCGAGCAGCTTGCGCGCGCAGGCGAGGTACGACACGTCGGTGTAGGCCTTGCGCGTGTAGACCGGGTAGCCGTCGAGGCCGTCGAGCTGCGCGCGCTTGATCTCGCTGTCCCAGTAGGCCCCCTTCACCAGCCGCACCATCAGCCGGTGGCCGCTGCGGCGCGCGAGGTCGATCACGAAATCGATCACGAAGGGGCAGCGCTTCTGGTAAGCCTGCACCACGAAGCCGATGCCGTTCCAGCCCGCGAGCCCGGGCTCGAAGCACAAGCGCTCCAGCAGGTCGAGAGAGAGCTCCAGCCGGTCGGCTTCCTCCGCGTCGATGTTCAGCCCGATGTCGTACTGCCGCGCCAGCAGCGCGAGTTCGCGCAGCACCGGGTACAGCTCGGCCATCACGCGCGAATGCTGCGCGCGGCTGTAGCGCGGGTGCAGCGCCGACAGCTTGATGGAAATGCCCGGGCCCTCGTACACCCCGCGCCCCGCCGACGCCTTGCCGATCGCATGGATGGCCCGCTCGTACGCGACGCGGTAGCGCTTCGCATCCTCCATGGTCAGCGCCGCCTCGCCGAGCATGTCGTACGAATAGCGGAAGCCCCGCGCCTCCAACTCGCGCGCGTTGGCCAGCGCCTGCCCGATGGTCTCGCCGGTGACGAACTGCTCGCCCATCATCCGCATCGCCATGTCCACGCCCTTGCGGATCAGGGGCTCGCCGCCCTTGCCGATCAGCCGCGTGAGCACGGTCGACAGGCTGGCCTCGCTGTGGGTCGCCACCAGCTTGCCGGTGAGCAGCAGGCCCCAGGTCGCGGCGTTGACGAACACCGAGGGGCTGCGGCCCGCGTGCGACTGCCACTGGCCGTGCGCGATCTTGTCGCGGATCAGCGCGTCTCGCGTGCCCGCATCGGGAATGCGCAGCAGCGCCTCGGCCAGGCACATCAGTGCCACGCCTTCCTGCGACGACAGCGCGTATTCCTGAAGGAGCCCTTGCACGAGGCCGGCGCGGCCGCCCGAGCTTTTCCGCTCGCGCAGCTGCCGGGCGATGCGGTAGGCGAGTTCCTGTGCCTCTTCCGCCTGGCCTTCGGGCAGCCGGGCCTGCGCGAGCAGGGGCGGCAGTGCATGCGGTTCGGGGCGGCGGCAGGCCGCGGTGATGCGGGCGCGCAGCGGCGAAGGGTCGGACGGCAGTCCGTCGGCGAAGGCCGCGAATAAAGAGGGCAGGGGGTCGGGGTTCATGGCGGTCCGTGGTTGGATTTGTTGGATGATCCGCGCCCTGTCGCCGAATTTGTGTTCGAAGAGAAGCGCTCCGGCAGAGCAAATCGCTATGCAAGGCACCGGACAAGTCAGCTCCGCTGAATATGGCGGGCAGAGAATCCGCTTTCATTCCGTTCCATCCGGGGAGTCGCACGAACATGCTCAGCTGCAGATGGTTCTTTCTCTTGGCGCTCGCTGCCATGTGCGTCGCATCATGGCCGGTGCATGCGGCGACGGCCGATGCCTCCACCTGCCTGAATTCGGCCGCTGCCGATTGCTTCCGCAGCTTCACGCCGCCGGGGGCCGGCGGCGCGCTGCATTACTACTCGTCGCTCGATCCAGATGCTCCCGCCGGGCCGACCCGCGCGCTCATCGCCATGCACGGCCATTCGCGCGATGCCAACAAGACATTCGAAGCCGCGCTGCGCACCCTTCGCAACGCCAATGCGCTCGGCGACACGCTGGTGATCGCGCCGCTCTTCCAGGTCGCGGCCGACAAGGCGGTGGCCGGCCGCTGCAACACAGTGGGAGTGCCTGTCGCGCAACCCGGAGACCTGCTGTGGACCTGCGGCTCCTGGCTCGAAGGCGCGCGCTCGGCCTCGGGCAACCGCGTCGGGTCCTTCGCCGTGATGGACGCGCTGGTGGCCGACATCGCGCAGCGCTGGCCCAGCCTGCGCACCATCACCGTCGCGGGCTTCTCGGCCGGCGGGCAATTCGTGCAGCGCTACGTCGCCTTCACGCAGCATGACGGCAAGCCGGCCATGCGCTACGTGGTCGCCGACCCGAGCACGTGGCTCTACTTCGACCCGGTGCGCCCGCGGTTCTCGGCCGACGGCGCTTCCGTGACCGGCTTCGCCGTGCCCGATGCAGCAGCATGTCCGCAGATGAACCGCTGGAAATACGGCACCGACAACCTGCCCGCCTGGCTCGGCCGCACCGCAGCACAAGCACGCCAGCAGTACGCGCAGGCCGACATCAGCTATCTGGAAGGCGCGCTCGACAGCAACGACGCCAAGGGCACCGCGTACCGCGTGCTCGACAAGTCCTGTGCTGCTCTTGCGCAAGGCTCGTTCCGCATGCAGCGCGGCCTGGCCTATGCGGAATACGACCGCAAGCTGCTTGCGCCGGACAAGCGCCGTGAGGTCGTGGTGGTGCCGGGCTGCGCGCACGATGTGGCCTGCGTGTTTCCCTCCGAGGCCGCGCGCGCTGCGCTGGTCGGGCCTTCACGCTGACCGGAGGAGCCTGCCGGCGGGCTTGACGCGATTTCCTTTATGATGGATATTTCATCCAATATGAAGGAAATAAGGGAATCGGCCGAGACGGAAACCCCGTCCGGCCTCAACGACCGCATCGCCCAGCGCGTGCGCGACCTGCGCGCGGCAAGGGGCCTCTCGCTCGATGCGCTCGCCACGCACTGCGGCGTGAGCCGCTCGATGATCTCGCTCATCGAGCGCGGCGAAAGCAGCCCCACCGCCGTGGTGCTCGAAAAGCTCGCGACCGGCCTCGGCGTGTCGCTGGCTTCGCTGTTCGAGGCGCCGGCGCCGGCTGCCGATCCGGTCTCGCGGCTGGCCGACCAGCTGCAGTGGCGCGATCCGCACTCCGGCTACCTGCGCAGAAACGTGTCGCCCAGCGGCTTCGCGTCGCCGATCCAGATCGTCGAGGTGGAGTTTCCGCCCGGCGCGCGTGTGGCTTACGAGACCTCGGCGCGCGAGCCACTCATCCACCAGCAGGTGTGGTTGCTCGATGGAGTCATCGAACTCACGGTGGGCGACGAGCAGCACCGGCTCGCCACCGGCGACTGCCTGGCGATGGTGCTCGACCGCCCGACCAGCTATCACAACCCCTCGCGCAAGAGCACCCGCTACGCCGTGGTGATCGCGACCGCCCCTTCTTCCTGGAGATGAGCATGACGACCGTTTCCGCCGGCACCGCCCCGGCCATCCGCCTGCTGGACACCATTTCCGAAGCGCAGCTGCACGACCTTTCCGCCGTGCTGGCCGATTGCGTCGATGGCGGCGCCTCGGTGAGCTTCATGCACCCGCTGAGCGAGGAGTGCGCGCAGGCCTTCTGGCGCAACGTGGCCGCCGGCGTGGACAGCGGCGAACGCGCGCTGCTGGTGGCGGAGGACGAGGAAGGCATCCTCGGCACGGTGCAGGTGGTGCTCGCGCAGCCCGAGAACCAGCCGCACCGCGGCGAGGTCGCCAAGATGCTCGTGCACCGCCGCGCGCGCCGCCGCGGCGTCGGCGGGCTGCTGATGAAGGCGGCCGAACGGGTGGCGCGTGAGCGCGGCAAGACGCTGCTGGTGCTCGACACATCGAGTGCCGACGCCGAGCGGCTGTACGAGCGCTCGGGCTGGGTGCGGGTGGGAACGATCCCCGGCTTCGCGCTGCTGCCGCAGGGCGAGCCTTGCGACACCACCTTCTTCTACCGCGAGCTGAAGTGAAGGCCGGCGCGGAGGGCGCCGAACTGATCGCCTTCGCCGACATCGGCACCTTCGCGTGGTACCTGAAGCAGGTGCCCTATGTCTGCCCCGAATTCGGCGTTGACGCGTGCCGTCCCGCGCTGGAGCACCTGCACCGCCGCATCGAAGGCGGCGAACTGCTTTCGATGCGACAGAAGCTGTTCTGGCTGAGCGCCCTCAGGCCGGCCTGAGGGGCGGCTGCGTGCGGCGGGCCGGTTCAGAGAAAGGGCAGCGTGTCCGCGAGCATGTGCGCGAACACCACCGGCCAGAGCCAGCCGGTACGCAGGTAGAACACGCCGAACACGATGCCGACCACCGCCAGCGACAGCGCGCCGTGCGGCCCCTGGTAGAGGTGGTACAGCACCTGCACCAGCACGCTCACGCCCAGCGCGAAGGAGGCGCCGTGGTGGCGCAGGCCCTTCTGCAGATAGCCCAGCAGGAAGACCTCTTCGTACAGGCCGTTGACTACCGACAGCGCGAGGACCATCGCCATCGAAGGCCGCGCCGCTTCCATCATGCGTTCAATAGGCTGCGTGGCCGCGCCGTCGGCGAGCGGTGAAAGCACGATCACGGAAGCCAGCAGGGCAGCGAGGTACAGCAGCGCCCCCACGCCGCAGCCCTTCAGCGAAGGCGAGGGCATCAGGTCGCGCACCGCATAGCCCCGGCTGCGCAGAATGAGCAGGGCGATCGGGCCAACGAACAGCTCGAAGGCCACGATGCCGAAGAGCGAGGCGTCGTCGAATGAAGCGTCGCGGAAGCCGGCGCTCACCGACCACAGCGAGCCGATGATGAACCAGCCGAAGCACAGTGCCACGATGCCCAGTGCTTCCAGGGGCGTGGCGGTCGGCGAAGAGGAGGGCTGCTTCATGCGCGTCGGATGGAGTCGGTGAACGCGCACATGCCGGCTGGCATGTAACGCCGGCCGGCATGTTAAGGGCAACGGGGCGGCCTACCGCGCGCCGAAGGCCGCGTTCTCGAACAGATCCTTGAACTCGCGCGGCTGCGAGCGCCAGTACTGGTGGGGCGCCTTCACCCGCGCGCCCAGCTCGGCGGCCGCATGCCACGGCCAGCGCGGGTCATAGAGGATCGCGCGCGCCAGCGACACCGCATCGGCCTGGCCGTTGGCGATGATGGCTTCGGCGTGCGCGGGTTCGGTGATGAGCCCCACCGCGATGGTCGGCAGCCCGACCTCGGCCTTGATGCGTTGCGCGAACGGCACCTGGTAGCCAGCGCCCAGCGTGATCGACTGCTGCGGCGACACGCCGCCGCTGGACACATGGATGGCCGCGCAGCCCCGTGCCTGGAGCGCTTGCGAGAAGGCGACGGTGCTGTCCAGGTCCCAGCCGCCGGGCACCCAGTCGCTGGCCGACACGCGCACCCACACCGGCCGGTCGGCGGGGAATACCTCGCGCACCGCGTCGAAGATTTCGAGCGGAAAGCGCAATCGGTTCTCCAGGCTGCCGCCGTATTCGTCCTCGCGGTGGTTGGCGATGGGCGAGAGGAACTGGTGCAGCAGGTAGCCGTGCGCCGCATGGATCTCGATGCCGTCGATGCCCAGTCGCGCAGCGCGGCGGGCCGAGGCCACGAAGGCCTCGCGAACGCGGGCCAGCCCGGCGGCATCGAGCGCGATCGGCGGATCTTCGCCGGGGGCGTGTGGCACGGCCGAAGGCGCCCAGGCCTTCCAGCCGCCGGGTTCGCCGGGGCGGATCTGCCTGCCGCCTTCCCACGGCGCGCGGCTCGAAGCCTTGCGCCCCGCGTGGCCGAGCTGGATGGCGACCTTGACCGGCGAATGCGCGCGCATCGCGTGGAGCACCCTCGCCAGCCCTTCTTCGTTGGCATCGGAGTACAGCCCGAGGTCGCCGGGCGAGATGCGCCCTTCGGCCTCCACCGCCGTCGCCTCGATGATCAGCAGCCCCGCGCCGGAGAGCGCCAGATGGCCCAGATGGATCAGGTGCCAGTCGCCCGGCGTGCCTTCGGTGGCGGAGTACTGGCACATCGGCGCGATGACGATGCGGTTGTCGATCCGGAGGGGGCCGAGCCGAAGAGGCTCGAAAAGATGGCTTCGGGGGCTGCTGTCGCTGATGCTCATGAGGGTGTGGCTCCACAGGTCCGGTAATTCTGCTGTGGAGGCGCGATCGGTGCAGCCGCTGCGGCGGAAGCCTTGCGGCTCGATGCGGTATGGATCAGCAGCGCGGCGATCACCATCGCCATGCCGGCGGCCTCGCCCACCGTGGGCAGCCTGCCCAGCGCCGCGCTCATCAGCAGCGCCGACACCGGCACGAAGTTGAGGAACGCCGTGCCCGTGACGGCACCGAGCGCACGCACGCCGTAGTTGAAAGCCAGCACCGAGATGGCTGAAGGCACCACGCCCACGAAAAGCAGCGCATGCCACGACAGGCGCAGGCCCTCCGCGCTCGGCACCGCGGACCAGCCCAGCAGCGAAGCGCCGACGGCCGCCGCCAGCAGCACGGGCCACGAGGCCAGCACCGTGAGCGCGGTGTACTCGATCACGTCGAGTTCCGGAAAGCGCGTGGTGCCGCGCGTGTACCAGACCCAGCCCAGCGTGCCGCCGAAAGCGATCGCGTCGCCGAGGAGCGTGCTCGATCCGCTCGCCGATCCTGCGCCCCCGAGGAGCAGCCCCGAGACCGTCGCCACGCCCAGCAGCGCCAGCGCGCTGGTCAGCAGGGTGGTTCGCGATGGGCGCACGCCGTCGAGCACCCAGCGCACGAGCTGCGTGGTCATGGGTGTGGTGGCGATGATGACCGCGCCATGCGAAGGCACCGAATGCGCCAGCCCCACCAGCAGCATGACGCTGAACACGCCGAAGCCCGCGGCGCCGCGCAGCGCGAGCGGTCCCGCATGCTGGCGCAGCTTGCGCCATGGGGCGGCGCCGCGCGGCAGAACCAGCAGCACGAAGAGCAGCGCCGACAGCGTGTAGCGGATCAGCGTGAACCACACGGGTTCGACATGGTGGAGCACGCCCTTGCTCACGAGGAACAGGGAGCCCCACCCGGAGGTGGCGAGCAGCAGCGCGGCGGTGCCGGCGATGCGTTGGCGACGGGACATGGGAAACCAGCCTTTTCTTGCGATGAATCGATGTCCCGAGAATCGGCGCCGAAAGCCGGAATTTCCATTCGCATCTTTGGACAGGGGGCTCCAAAAAAGCGAACGGACGCATCCGGCGCCGGCGCTCACAATCGGCAGCCATGGAGCTCTACCAACTCAAGACCTTCGTCGCCATCGCCCGCGAGGGCAGCCTGACGCGTGCCGCCGAGCGCGTGTTCACCAGCGCGCCGGCAGTCAGCGCCCAGCTCAAGGCGCTGGAGGACGAACTCGGCGTGAAGCTCTTCGAGCGCACGCCTCGCGGCATGTCGCTCACCGAGGCGGGTGTGAGCCTGCTCGACGAGGCCGAGCGTACGTTGGCTTCCGCGATGCGCATGCGCTCGGCGGCCGACCAGCTGCGCGGGGCGGCGCAGGGCGTGGTGCGTTTCGGCACGGTGGTCGATCCGGTCGCGCTGCGGCTGGGCGAGGTGCTGGTGAAGCTGGCGCAGCGGCATCCGCAGGTGGCGCTGCAGCTGAGGCAGGGGCTGTCGTACGAGACGCTTTCGGCCGTGCAGCGCGGCGACCTCGACTGCGCCTACGTGCTCAGCGATGGCGAGCACATCGAGGGGCTGGAGCTGCGCCGCCTCGGCGCGGTCGACCTTGTGGTGGCGCTGCCGCCGCCCGTGGCCGAAGCCAACCCGGAACTGTCGCTCGACGAGGTCACCAGCCTGCCATGGGTGGGCACGCCGCCTTCATGCATCCTGCGGGTGCATCTCGAGAAACTCTTCGCGGGCGCGGGCCGCGAATACCGCCAGGGCCGCACGGCCGATGGCGAGAGCGCGATTCGCAGCATGGTTGCGAGCGGCATGGGCGCGGGACTGATGCGCCTCGACCAGGCGGAGCAAGGCGAGCGCAACGGCGAACTCGCAATTTGGCAGGGATGGCGTTCGCACACATGGCTGTGCTGGGTCGCGCCGGCTGGCGCGCGCAGGCCCGTTGCGGTCGAGGCGGTGAGAGAAGCAGTGATGGAGGCCTGGGCCTGAGGCCGCGTTCGTCCGAGCGCGGGTTGCTCGGCAAGACGAGCGACGGTCAGCCACCGGTCAGGCTGCGCGCAAATCCCATGGATCGACGGGATGGCGGGCCGTGCCGTGGCCTGTCATCATTCGCGGCTGCATGAATCACGACCCGAAGAATCCACTTGCAGATCTGTTGACCCGCGCCAGGCAGGCCCTGGCGGACCCGGCGGGCGTGCTGCCCTCCGCGGCACCGGCCACCGCCGAGGCGGGTTGCGTGGTCTTCTTCGCCATCGGCGAGGACAACAGCCGGGCCCGCGTGGCCTCGGGCCGGGGCGCCGACATCGACGCCGCATGGCGCGCCGCAGCCGACGCCATCACCACGCAGGCCAGGCGCGGCGCGCAGCCGCCGCGGCGACTGCGCGCCGAGGTCGTCGACAAGGTCGTGCCCATGAGCTGGGGCGAGCTGAAGACAAGGTTGGCGCAGACCAAGCGCAACTACTTCAACGAGGGCATCGCCTTCGACGCGCGCTTCGAGTTCGCCTTGCTAGCGCAGGAAATGCACGGCAGCGCGGTGCTCTACAACGGCGACGTGGACCACGCCGAGCCCAACACCGGCAACCTGCGGCTGCACACCAAGCGGCGCTTCGGCCGCGAGCTCGACTTTCCTTCGGACGACGCGGCGCCGGTGTGGTGCTTCACCACGCGAGCCGTGTACGTCGATGCCAATGGCGCGTGGCCCATCACCGCCGAGGGGCAGGCCGCGGGCTTTCGCGAACTGGGCGACTGGAACGCGCGGCAGGTGCATGCGCTGATCGACGACGCGGGCAACTACCTCGCCGCGCAGGTCAAGCCCACAGGCGAGTTCCACTACGGCTGGTTTCCCTGTTTCGACCGCACCATTCCCACCTACAACACGCTGCGCCACGCGAGCTCGACCTACGCGATGCTCGAAGCGTGGGAGCTCACGCGCAACGACACGCTCAAGGCCGCCATCGACCGCTCGCTGGCCTTCCTCGCCGGCACGCTGATCCGCCCGGCCAACCTGCCCGACGGCACGCGCGCGGCCTACCTGCTGGACATCGGCAGCGAGATCAAGCTCGGCGGCAATGCCGTGTGCCTGCTCGCGCTGGTCAAGTACACCGAGCTCACCGGCGACGAGCAATACCTGCCGCTGCTGGAGCAGCTCGCGCTCGGCATCCGCCACATGCAGGACCCGGAGACCGGCAGCTTCGTGCACGTGCTCAATGCGCCCGCGCTCGACGTGAAGGACAGGTTCCGGGTCATCTACTACGACGGCGAGGCCGCCTTCGGGCTGATGCGCCTGTACGGCCTCACGCGCGACGCGCGCTGGCTCGCGGTGGTCGAGAAAGCCTTCGAGCACTTCATTGCCGCCGAGCACTGGCGCGCGCACGACCACTGGCTGAGCTACTGCGTCAACGAGCTCACGCGCTACAGGCCCGAGCTGCGCTACTACAGGTTCGGACTGCAGAACGTGGCGGGCTATCTCGACTTCGTGCTGGAGCGCATCACCACCTTCCCCACGCTGCTCGAACTGATGATGGCCGCGCGCGACATGGTGCTGCGGCTGGAGGCCGACCCCGAGCTGCGCCCGCTGCTGGCCGGGCTCGACCGCGACAGGTTCGACCGCGCGCTCGAATACCGCGCGCGCTACCTCGCCAACGGCCACTTCTGGCCCGAGCTGGCGATGTTCTTCCGCAACCCGGCGCGCATCGCCGGATCGTTCTTCATCAAGCACCACAGCTTTCGCGTGCGCATCGACGACGTGGAGCACTACCTCTCGGGCTACGTGGCGTACCACCGCATGCTGAAGGCGGTTGATGCCGCCGGCAGCGCCACCGGCACCGTCGCATGGGGCGGCGACGTGAACCTCTCGCGCCGCCAGCACTACCGGCTGAAGGACCTCGGCGGCGCGCAGCGGATGCTCGGCGACATCGCCGCACTGCGCGAAGCCGACCTGGGCATCGTGAACCTCGAATGCGTGGTCGCCACCATCGGCGAGCAGGGCGTGGACAAGGGCGAGGCCGGCCCGTACTACTACCGCGCCCGGCCCGAGATGCTCGCGGTGCTGACCGAGGCCGGCATCGGCATGGTCGCCACCGCCAACAACCACAGCGGCGACTACGGCCCGGAAGCGCTGATGGAGCAGCACGCCTTGCTGCAGGTCGCGGGCATCGCGCAGGCCGGCACCGGCCGCACCCTGGAGGCCGCGCTGCGCCCGGCGTTCCGCCGCGCGGGCGGCGTGCGCGTGGCGCTTTTCTCCCTCGACGCCACGCAGCCGCGCTTTGCCGCCAGCGCCGAGCGCGCGGGCGCCGCGTGGCTGCCGCTCGAGGACCCCGCCGCCTGGACCGCCACGCTCGCGCCGCGCATCGAGGCCGCGCGCCGCGAGGCCGACGTGGTGCTGGTGGCGGTGCACTGGGGCGCCAACCTCGAGACCGAACCCACGCAGGCCGAGATCGCCGTCGGTCATGCGATCGTCGATGCCGGTGCGGACGCGGTGCTCGGCACTTCGGCGCACGTGCTGCAGGGCATCGAAACCTACAAGGGCAGGCCGATCCTGCACGACGCCGGCGACCTGCTGTTCGATTCGGTGCGCAACGACTTCGCCGACTCCGGCGTCTTCACGCTGAAGCTGAGCCCGCGCGGTGCGGAGGAGGTGATGTTCACGCCCGTGGGCGTGGGCTTCGGCTTCTCGCGGCAGCTCGAAGGCGACGAGGCACGCGCCCTGAGCGAGCGCTTCGCCGCGCAGTGCCTTGCGCTCGGCACGCAAATGAGCCAGTTGCCGGACGGGCGTTGCTCGGTGCGCCTGTCGCCGCCCGAGCGGCCCGCGTTCCATGCGGACCCGGACAGTGCCGGCACGCCGGCCTTCCAGCCTGCCCGTGCCATTGCGGCCCTGCCCGCGCCTCGGCCCGAGTGGCTGGTGGATGCGGTGCCCGAAGAAGCGCGCATCGCGCCGCTGCAGTTCGGCCCGTTGCGCCTGGTCGGGCTGCGCTGCGTGCCGCGGCAGATCGTCGGGCGGCGCATGCTGTGGGTCGAATCGTTCTGGAGCGCCGACGCACCCGTCGCCGCCGACCTGCGCCTGCACTTCCGCGCGCTGCCGATGCGCAGCACCCGCATGCCGGCGTGGGGCGAGGGCATGGACCACGACCCCTGCGACTGGATGTGGCCCACCAGCCGCTGGGAGCCGGGGCGCATCTACCGCGACCGCTATGGCCTGCGGCCGCCGCGCGCGGGGCTGCTCGAAAGCGACGTGCTGCAGATCGAAGTGGGCGTGCGCGGCGACTGGCCCGGGCTGCCGCCCGCGCGGCGCCTCGCGCTGTGGTGCGGGCTGCGCGTGCCGGAGATGCCCACGCCGTTGCCGCAGCGCCCCGCGCCCGTGCTCGCGGCTGACCGCCCCGGCGCCGGCCGCGAGCCGGTCTGGACGGCCGAACAGCTGCGACAGGCAACAGGCGGCCGGTGGCTCGTGGAGCCGCCGCCGGGCTGGTTCGCCAGCTCGGTGGTGCGCGGACCGGTGCACATGGGGCTTCTGCCGAAGCCTTCGCTCTTCATCGCGTCCGACTTCCGCACGCTGGCCGTGCACGAGAGCTACAGCAAGCCGCGCGCCGAAAACTGGGACCGGCATCTCGAACTGCCCCGGCTGCATTCCGCACTGGCCGGCGCCGTGGTCGCGCGGCCGGTCGAAGGGCTCGACGCGGCCTTCCCGTTGCTGCAGGTGGACGACCCCATCGCCGCGATGATCGCCATGGGCCGCGCCGCGCGCGAGCGCTACAGGGGCATGCTGGTGGGCGTTACCGGTACGGTCGGCAAGTCGTCCACCATCGCGATGCTGCGCGACCTGCTGCCCGAGCGCGCGCGGGTGCACACCACCATCGACAACTACAACTCGCGCGTCGGCGTGCCGGCCATGCTCGCGAACCTCGGGCCCGATGTGGACGTGTGCATCCTGGAGATGGCGCAGAGCGGCCTGTGGATGGACCGCGGCCCGATCTCGCTGATGGCCCGTCCGCATGTTGCCATCGTCACCGAGATCGGCCTGTCGCAGACCAGGCAGGCATCGACGCTGGAGCTTACGGCGGCCTACAAGTCGCGCATCTTCCTCGGGCTGGAGCCCGGCGGCGTGGCCGTCGTGCCCGACCATATTCCCTGCCTGCGCCAGGTGGTGGACGCCGCCGCGCTCACGGCCGGCGCGATCTGGGTGGTGGGCAGCGGCCCCGACGCCAACGTGCGCATGCTCGACGCACGGCCGGAGCCCGGCGGCGGCTGCCGTGTGCGCGTCGCGGTGCCGGGGCGCACCTTCGAATATGTCTTCCCGGTCGAGAGCGCGGGGCTGGTGCGCAATTCACTGCTCGCGTTCGCGGCGCTGCTGGCCATGGGTTTCGACGGCGAGGCCGCCTGCGCGCGCATGCCGCATGTTCGCCTGCCGGCCTCGGTGATGCAGGTGCGCGCGCTGCGCACGCAGGCCGGCGTGCAGGCCACGCTCGTCGACGACAGCTGGAACGCCGAAGTCATGTCGATGCGCAACGCCATGGAGTTCGTGCGCACCTGGCAGCGCGCCGACAGCGGCCCGGTGCTGCGCAAGATCGGCGTGCTGGGGCGCATCGTCAACCTCGGCAAGGATGCCGAGGCCATGCATCGCAGCCTGGCCGCGCCGCTGCTGGCATCGGGCATCCAGCACCTGGTGACGCACGGCGACGAGATGCGCTGGCTGCGCGAGGAGGTACCGGGTGAACTGCTCGGCCCGCATTTCGACGACGCCGCGCAGCTCGCGGGCTACCTGGGGGGCGTGCTGCGCAATGGCGACCTCGTGCTGGTGAAGGGCGATCGCGTCGGCTCCGACTTCGGCAGCATTCCGGAACTCCTGCAAAGGCTATGACCCTGCTGCATACGCTTCGAAGACTGCGCTTCGTGCTGCTGCTCGTGGCGCTGGCGCAGACCGCCTGCGCCCAGCGCACCGGACCCGACGTGCCGCGCGTCTTCGCCGCCGGCGCCGACGAGGTGCTGTACTGGAACCAGCCCGCCGACCGCGCGCGCTGCCCCGACCGCAAGGGCTTCCTGTGGGTGCAGGCCGCGGAGGGGCCGTCGTGCATCCGCTATTTCGCGAGCGACGACATCGACGGCGCGCGCATCGCCATCGTGCAGTTCTCGGGCGACCGCGACGGCGTGATGGACCAGGCGCCCACGCGCATTCCCGGCAACACCGAAGAGCTGCGCACGCTCGACGCGCAGCGCAGCCGCGACCGCGCGGGCGTGCCGTGGATCTTCGTGGCGCGGCCCGGCACGTACGGCTCCTCGGGCGATCACCGCAAGCGCCGCCAGCTCGTCGAGTTCCATGCGCTCGATGCCGCGCTCGACGCCCTCATGCAGCGCCACCGGCTGCAGCGCATCGTCATCGTGGGCCACAGCGGCGGCGCCACCGCGGGTGCGGCGCTGCTCACGCTGGGACGCACCCGCGTGGCCTGTGCCGTGCTCACCTCGGGTGCCTACGGGCTGCTGGAGCGCGCGCGCATGCTGGGCCGCTCGAAAGACGGCCGCACCGACACCACCGGCAGCACGGAGTTCTACGACCCGCTCGACCATGTGGGCGGCATCGTGCGCGACCCGGCGCGGCGCATCGTGCTGATCGGCAACCGCGAAGACAGGAACACGCCCTACGCGCTGCAGGAGCGCTTCGCCGATGCCGTCGCCAAGGCCGGCCACCGCATCGAGTTGCGCACCCACGCGGCCGAGCCCCCCGACTTCCACGACCTCAAGGACCGCATCGCGCTGCACACCGCCTCGCAGTGCGCGCGCGAGGCACTCTTTCCCTGATCACCGTACACATGAGCAATCGAGAACAGAAAAGCAGCGTCGCCTCGCGCGAATACGGCCGCATGCCCGACGGCCGCACGGTCACCGAATACACGCTCGACAACGGCCGGGGGCTGAGCCTGAGCGCCATCAACATCGGCGGCATCGTCACCGCGCTGCGCGTGCCCGACCGGCATGGGCGCAGCGGCAGCGTGGTGCTGGGCCTGCCGTCGCTGGCCGACTACCTGGGACCGCATCCGCACCTCGGAACCATCGTCGGCCGCTATGCGAACCGCATCGCGGGCGGGCGCTTCACGCTCGATGGCAAGACGCATCAGTTGGGCCTGAACAACGCCCCGAACTCCCTGCACGGCGGCGCGACGGGCTTCGGCAAGCGCTACTGGGAGATCGTGCCCCTTTCGGCGGCACAGGCAGGAGGCGACGCCATCGCCATCGAACTGAGCTACACCAGCGCCGACGGCGAGGAGGGCTACCCGGGCGAAGTGCGGCTCACGCTGCGCTACACGCTGAGCACCAGGGCGAACACATGGCGCATCGACTACAGCGCCGTCGCCGACAGTCCCACCGTGCTGAACCTGAGCCACCACGACTACTTCAACCTCGCGGGCAGCGGCTCGGTGATGGATCACCGCCTGATGCTCGCCGCGAGCCGCTACTGCCCGGTCGATGCGACGCTGATTCCGCTGGGGACAGCCGACGTCGGCGGAACCCCCTTCGACTTCCGCACCGCGACCCGCATCGGCGAGCGCATCCGCGAAGGCCACGAGCAGCTGATGCGGGCCCATGGCTACGACCACAACTGGGTGCTGGACCGTGCCCACGCCGAACAGGGCCTCGCGCTCGCGGCACGGCTGGAACATGAGGATTCCGGCCGCGTGATGGAAGTGCACACCAGCGAGCCCGGCGTGCAGTTCTATTCGGGCAACTTTCTCGACGGCAGCCTCTTCGGCAGCGCGGGCGCGAGCATCAGGCAGGGGGACGGGCTGTGCCTGGAGACGCAGCATTTCCCCGATTCGCCGAACCAGCCGGAGTTTCCGTCGACGGTGCTGCGGCCGGGGGAGCGCTTCCACAGCGCGACAGAGCACCGGTTCAGCCTGCTGGGCTGAGGTGACCGATCAGCGCCGCTCCCTGGCCTCGCTCCGGATGATCTGGTGCAGCGTGCGCAGCAGCACCTCGGGCTGCACCGGCTTGAACATCACGACCAGGCCGCTGGCATAGGCCGCGCGCACGCGCTCGGGGTCGGTGTCGCCGGTGACGAGGATGGTGGGCACGCGGCGGTCCGCGAGCTGGCGCAGCTCGGCCGTCGCCTGGATGCCGTCCTGTGGGTCGGCCAGGCGGAAGTCGATGATGAAGGCGTCGAAGCCATCGGGCGTGGCCCGCACCTGCGCGCAGGCGTCGGCCACGCGGCTGGTGATCTCGATGCGCTCGCAGTACGGGGCCAGCCACATGCGCACGGCTTCGCCCACGGGCTGCTCGTCGTCGAGCAGCAGCACGCGCGGAGGCACGAGCGGGAGTTCGGTGGCGTCCGCGCTGGAGGTGTCGGGGGCGGCGGCAGGTGCCGGGAGCGCCGCCGGGGCTGCGGGCGGCCGGCGCGGCAGGTCTACCCAGAACACGCTGCCGCGGTCCTGCCGCGAGCGCACGCCGATCTCGCCGCTGAGCAGGTCGACCAGCCGCTTGACGATGGCCAGCCCGATGCCCAGCCCGCGCGCCACGTCGCGCTGCGGGTTGTCGACCTGGTAGAACTCGTCGAACACATGGGGCAGGTGCTCGGGTGCGATGCCCAGGCCGGTGTCCCACACGGCCAGGCGCAGGCGGTCGCCGCGCGGCCGCGCGCTCACGAGGATGCCGCCGCTTCGCGTGTACTTGAGCGCGTTGTCGACGAAGTTGGTCAGCACGCGCAGCAGCAGGTCGGGGTCGGTCTGCAGCCACTCGGGCGCGGTGTGGAAGCGCAGCGACAGGCCCGCCTGCTGGGCCCGGGGCTCGAAGAGCTGCGCGAGCCGCAGGAAGAGCGGGTCCACCGCGATCTCCATCGGCCGGGGCACCACGGTGCCCGCGTCGATCTTGGAGATGTCGAGCATCGCGTTGAGCAGGCCGCTCACTGCGTCGGTCGCCTGCACCACGCGGCCGGCCACGGGGGCGAGCGGGTGGTCCGCGAGGTCGCGCTCCAGCGAGCGCGAGAACAGTGCCAGCGCATGCACCGGCTGGCGCAGGTCGTGGCTGGCCGATGCGAAGAAGCGGCTGCGCTCGCGGTTCAGGCGCTGCAGCTCGAAGGACTGGCGCATCAGCTGCTCGCTCAGCAGTTCCTTGTCGATCTGGTCCGACAGGCTGCGCCGGATGAGCTGGTGCTGCGACAGCGCATAACGAGCCATCGAGCCGCCGAACAGCAGGCCGACCACGCAGGCGAACCAGCCGTCGGTGCCCCCCATCCACGCGAAGCGCGTGACCACGCCCAGCGTGAGCGGAATCGTGACCACCGGGACCATCGCACGCCAGGTGGCGATCACCGGCACCGAACCCATCAGCACCGCGAACATGCCCAGCAGCAGGATCAGGATGCGCGTGGGCGATTCGGTGCCGGGCGGCATCAGCGCCCAGGGCGCCAGCGTCCACATGGCCATGTAAGTGCCCAGCGGCAGCATGAAGCGCCATGCGCCGTCGGGCTGGCGCAGGGTGAATTCGGGCTCGGGGTAGAGGCGCGCGTTCCAGCGCATGAACACCAGCCGGAGGCTGAGCAGCGCGCAGGTCGCGATGCCCCAGGTCAGCGCGCCCAGGCCGCGCGTCATCCAGAAGAACACCCCCGCCATCGCGATGGCCGCCGCGAGCGCCGTCAGCACCGTGGGCGGACCCATCACGAACATGCGCCGCAGCAGGCGTTCGCGGACCAGCTGGGCATGGGAGTCGGCAATGCCGGGCGGGGCATCGGTGCCCGCGAGCGTGCCCTCGGGCATGGAGGAGGTTGCGCCCTGCGTACTCATGGGCGGCAGTGTAAGGGGGCGATGTGTGCGCCTGGAGTCAACCGAAGGAAGAGTCGCCGGCATGTTTGCTGTCCAGCGCCGTCCCTGAATTCGATGCGCAGGTGGCGTGAAGCAGGACGCAGGGTATCGTTTCACGAAACTCCCGCATGCACTTCACCCCGGCTTCACCGGGTGCGAGCACACTGCGTCCCGACAGCGGTTCGGCGCTGGTAGAGGCCAAAGAAAGTTGGGGGGAACAACACCGCTCAGGGACCGCCTCGATGCCAGCCGCTGTCGCCATTCACCCGGCGTGTTCAAGGCCTTGCGGCCTTGAACACCGCCACCCCCAACGCTCCAAAGCTGCCGCCGTCAGGCCTTCGACGACAGGCGCCGCCGCGCCTTGACCGCGGACGCCAGCCCTTCGAGCACCGGCACCGTCTGCGCGAAGCCGATGCAGGCATCGGTGATCGACACGCCGCGCTTCAGCGGCACGCCCGGCTTCAGGTCCTGCCGTCCTTCTTCCAGGTGGCTCTCGATCATGAGGCCCGTGATGCGCCGCTCGCCGCCCGCGATCTGCGCGGCCACGTCTTCGGCCACCACGATCTGGCGCTGATGCTGCTTGCTGCTGTTGCCGTGCGAGACGTCGATCATCACCTGAGGCCGCAGGCCGTTGGCCAGCAGGGCCTCGCAGCTCGAGGCGACGTCCGCGGCCGAGTAGTTGGGCGCCTTGCCGCCGCGCAGGATCACGTGGCAGTCGTCGTTGCCGCGGGTTTCGAAGATCGCCGACATGCCCATCTTGGTCATGCCCATGAAGGCATGCGGCGCGCGGGCCGCGAGGATGGCGTCGGCCGCGACCTTCACGCTGCCGTCGGTGCCGTTCTTGAAGCCCACCGGGCAGCTCAGGCCCGAGGCCAGCTGCCGGTGGCTCTGGCTCTCGGTGGTGCGCGCACCGATCGCGCCCCAGGCGATCAGGTCGGCGATGAACTGCGGGCTCAGCAGGTCGAGAAACTCGGTGCCGGTCGGCAGGCCCAGCGTGGTGAGCTCCAGCAGCAGGCGGCGCGCGCGCTCCAGGCCTTCGTTGATCGCGAAGCTGCCGTCCAGGTGCGGGTCGTTGATGTAGCCCTTCCAGCCGACGGTGGTGCGCGGCTTCTCGAAATAGGCGCGCATCACGATGATCAGGTCGTCCTGCAGCGAATCGGCGACCTTCTTCAGGCGCTGCGCGTACTCGATGGCCTGGTCGTGGTCGTGGATGGAACAGGGTCCGACCACCACCACCAGCCGGTCGTCGCGGTCGTGCAGCACGTCGGCGATCTCCGCGCGGCTGCGCTCGACCAGCGCCAGCGTGTTGTCGCGCACCGGCACGCGCTCCTGCAGCAGCGCGGGCGTGATGAGCGGACGGACCGCGCCGATGCGCACGTCGTCGATGCGGGTGGTGTCGAGCGTGCTGTCGCGGGAGCCGATTTCGGCGTCGTGGAGGGGGTCGTCGAGGCGGGACATGGTCGTGGGTATGGTTTGCGATGGGCTGCCCGATTGTCCTCTCACCGCGCCGGGGCGATTTCCGCCGGAACGACGCCAACGCCCACGCCGACGCCGTTCCTTCCTGCCTTTTTCTCTCAGCCCGCGAACAGCGCGGCCGGCACGCCGGGGCTGTCGATACGCACCCTGAAGAGTCCGCCCGCCAGCGGCTCGGCCGCTTCCTGCTCGGGCGTGAGGCCGTTGCGCGCGGTCGTGATGTAGAGCGTGCGCATGTCGGCGTCGCCGAAGGCGCAGTCGGTGACATGGCTCGCGGGGATGGCGATGCGGCACAGCTCGGCCGCGCTCACCGGGTCGTGGCAGGTGACGCACGAGCCTCCCCAGTGCGCGATCCACAGGCGGCCAGCGGCGTCGGTGGTCATGCCGTCGGGCAGGCCATCGGGCTTGGGAAAGCGGTGCCACACGCGGCGGTTCGACACGGTGCCCGCTTCCATGTCGAAGTCGTAGGCGTAGAGGTTGTTGCGCACCGTGTTGTTGAAGTACATGGTGCGGCCGTCGGCCGACCAGGTCGGGCCGTTGGTCACCTCGAAGCCGTCGTCGTGCTTCGTGCAGCGGCCGTCGGCGTCGTAGCTGTAGAGCGCGCCGGTGGGTGCCTTGCAGTCGAAGTCCATGCTGCCGGCCCAGAAGCGGCCGCGCGCGTCGCACTTGCCGTCGTTGAAGCGGTTGCCGGCGCGTTCGGGCTCGGGCTGGTGCAGGTAGTGCGGCTTCGCCCCATCGCCGGGCACGGTGGTGTCGAAGAGCGCGAAGCCGCGGCGCAGCGTGATGAACAGGCCTGGTGCCGATGCGCGCTCGGCGATCGCGGTGATCTCTTCGCCGAAGTGCCAGGTGCGCTGCGCGCCGGTGGCCGGGTCGTAGCGGAAGAGGCGCGGCGTGAGGATGTCGATCCAGTACAGCGCCTGCTCGCGCTGCGACCACATGGTGCCTTCGCCGAGGTTGGCGCCTGCCGGCCAGATGCACTCGGCCTGGCCGATGGCGGAAGGAGAGGGAACGGGGCTGCGTGTCTCATTGCTCATTGGTCTTCTTTCCTGTTCGTGTCTGTCTTCTTGACGCGGCGGATCGTATCAAGGCATATTGATAACTGAAATTGAAAATCACGACATCAATTGATATGCATATTGCAATGTCATGAGATGCCCACCCCGGAGACTTTTCTTGAATTCCCCCCAGCTTTCCATCCATCCCAGCCTCAAGGGCCGCACCGTGTTCGTCACCGGCGGCGGCAGCGGCATCGGCGCGGCCATCGTCTCCGCGTTTGCCGAACAGGGCGCGCGCGTAGCCTTCGTCGACATCGCCGAAAGCGCCAGCGCGGCGCTCGCGCGGCAGATCGAAAAGGCCGGCCATGCAGCGCCGTGGTGGCGCGCCTGCGACGTGCGCGACATCGCCGCGCTGCAGAAAGCCATTGCCGATGCGGCCGCCGAGTTCGGCGACTTCGCGGTGCTGGTCAACAACGTGGCGAGCGACGACCGCCACACGCTCGAGTCGGTCACGCCCGAGTACTACGACAACCGCATGGCCATCAACGAGCGGCCCGCGCTCTTCGCGATCCAGTCGGTGGTGCCGGGCATGAAGCGCCTGGGCTTCGGCTCGGTGGTCAACCTCGGCTCCACCGGCTGGCAGACCAAGGGCTCCGGCTACCCCTGCTACGCCATCGCGAAGTCGTCGGTGAACGGCCTCACGCGCGGCCTCGCGGTGGACCTGGGCCGCGACCGCATCCGCATCAACACCGTCTCGCCAGGCTGGGTGATGACCGAGCGGCAGGTCAAGCTGTGGCTCGACGAGGAAGGCGAGCAGTCGCTCAAGCGCAACCAGTGCCTGCCCGACAAGCTGATGCCGGAAGACATCGCGCGCATGGTGCTGTTCCTCGCATCGGACGACGCCAGGATGTGCACGGCGCAGGAATTCACCGTGGATGCCGGCTGGACCTGAAGCCGCGGCGGGGCGCGTCGCTCCTCAGTCGATCTCCATCTCCAGCTTGCGCCCATAGACGCTGACGCTCGCCGTCTTCAGCGCCTTCATCATCACCTTCGCCGCCGGTGACAGCAGCCGGTCGGTGCGCGTGATGATGCCGAAGGCGTCCATGTGGCAGGGCATGTCCAGCGGCAGCAGCGACACGATGCCGTGCGAGGCGTAGTAGCGCGCCACGTCGGTCGCGAGCACGGCGACCATGTCGCTCTGCTGCAGCATGCGCGTGATGAAGAGCAGGGCCGGGCTCTCGATGGTGTTGGTGGGCGGCGCGAGGCCTTCCTCCTGAAACATCAGCTCGAAGCGGTGGCGCAGCACGCTGCCCGCGGGCGGAACGATCCAGCCGGCGCCGACCACGTCGCGCAGCGTGAGGCCGCTCACGCCCAGCAGCGGATGGCCGGGGCGCACCAGCGCGCACACAGGTTCCTCGCTCAGCGCCTCGTAGCGCAGCTGCGACTTGTCGTGCTCGGCGAAGAGGCGCGCCACCAGGATGTCGAGCTTGCCCTGCTCCAGCCGCTCGATCAGCACCGGGCTGGTCTCTATCTCGAGCGACACGCGCAGGTCGGGGTGCTCGCGCTTCACCATCGCCACGGCCGGCGGCATCAGCGTGAGGCCAGGCGCGGTGATGGCGCCCACGCTCACATGGCCGAAGCGCCCGGCCTTGAGCGCGGTGAGTTCGTCGTGCGCCTGGTTCAGGCTCGCGAGCGCGACACGGGCGTGGCGGATCATGGTCTCGCCGTACCAGGTCGGGCGCATGCCGCGCGGCAGGCGCTCGAACAGCGGCACCTCCAGCACGTCCTCCAGGTCCTTCAGCAGCTTGGAGGCGGCGGGCTGCGTCATGTTGAGCACCTGCGCCGCGCGGTGGATGTTGCCCTCCTCGGACAGCGCCACGAGCAGCAGCAGCTGGCGGGTCTTGAGGCGGGCTCGGATGAACCAGTGGTTGTAGTTGGTCATGGCTCCGGGCTTTAAACAAAGGACTGACCGGGTTTTCCAGAATCCGGCGATCGATATCCATTTTGCTTAAAAAACGATTGGATTGATATCAAATCTGTTTCTAGACTCCGGGCATTCCAAGAACAACAGAGACAAGGTCCAGGCCCCGGTGATCCACGGCGAGCTTCATCAGAACGTGCGGCAGTACATCAACGGCCGCTGGGAAACCAGCGCGACCACAGGTGTGAGCGCCAATCCCTCGGACACCAGCGAAGTGGTGGCCGAGTACGCACGTGCCGACCGCCGCCAGGCCGAGGCCGCCATCCGCGCCGCCACGGAAGCCTTTCCCCACTGGAGCCACAGCACGCCGCAACGGCGCGCAGACGTGCTCGACCGCATCGGCACCGAGCTGCTCTCCCGCAAGGACGACCTGGGCATGCTGCTGGCGCGCGAGGAGGGCAAGACGCTGGTCGAGGCGGTGGCCGAGGTGGCCCGCGCCGGCCAGATCTTCAAGTTCTTCGCGGGAGAAGCCATCCGTAGCGGTGCAGGCGGCGGTGGCGGCGAGAACGTCGCATCGGTGCGCGCGGGCGTGCAGGTCGACGTCACGCGCGAGCCGGTGGGCGTGGTGGGGCTCATCACGCCATGGAATTCGCCCTTCGTGGTGCCCGCATGGAAGATCGCGCCCGCGCTGGCCCATGGCAACAGCGTGGTGTTCAAGCCGGCCGAACTGGTGTCGGGCTGCGGCTGGGCGCTGGCCGAGATCATCAGCCGCGCCGCATTGCCGGCCGGCGCCTTCAACCTCGTGATGGGCAGCGGCCGCGAAGTGGGGCAGGCGCTGGTCGACAGCCCGCTGGTCGACGCGCTGAGCTTCACCGGCTCCATGGCCAACGGCGAGCGCATCCTGCAGGCGGCCGCCGCGCGGCGCGCCAAGGTGCAGCTCGAGACGGGCGGCAAGAATGCGCTCGTGGTGCTGGCCGATGCCGACCTCGACCGCGCCGTCGATTGCGCGGTGCAGGGCGCGTATTTCTCCGCTGGCCAGCGCTGCACGGCGTCGAGCCGGCTCATCGTCGAGTCGGCGGTGCACGACGCCTTCGTGGCGAAGCTGCGCCAGCGCCTGAAGACGCTGAAGATCGGTCACGCGCTGGAGCGCGGCGTCGACATCGGCCCGGTGGCCGACGAAGACCGGCTCGCGCAAGATCTCACCTGGGTCGACGTGGCGCGGGAAGAGGGCGCCGAGCACGTCTGGGGCGGCGAGGCGCTGGAGCGCGCCACCGCCGGCCACTACATGAGCCCCGCGCTTTTTCTCGCCAAGCCCTCGCACCGCATCGCGCGCGAGGAGATATTCGGTCCGCTGGCCTGCGTGCTGCGCGCCGACGACTACGACGACGCGCTGGCGCTGTGCAACGACACGCCCTTCGGCCTGTGCGCGGGCATCTGCACCAATTCACTCAAGCATGCGATGCATTTCAGGCGCCATGCCGTGGTCGGCATGACGATGGTCAATCTGCCGACCGCGGGTGTGGACTTCCACGTGCCCTTCGGCGGCCGCAAGGGGTCGGGCTACGGGCCGCGCGAACAAGGGCGCCACGCCGCGGAGTTCTACACGACGGTGAAGACCGGCTACATGCTGGCCTGAACCGGACGGGGTTCTTTTCAGTTTCGTTTTCCATCACCCACGCCAACCGGCATTCCTCGAATCATCAAGAAGGAGACATCCCATGACCATGAATCGCCGCACCCTCAACACCGCACTCGCCGCCGCAGCCTTGGGCAGCATGCTGCCCGTGTCCGCCTTCGCGCAGAAGAAGCTCGTGCTGGGCTTCGCACAGGTGGGCGCCGAAAGCGAATGGCGCACCGCCAACACCGAGTCGATCAAGTCGTCCGCCAAGGACGCCGGCATCGAGCTGAAGTTCTCCGACGCGCAGCAGAAGCAGGAGAACCAGATCAAGGCCATCCGCTCCTACATTGCGCAGAAGGTGGACGTGATCGCCTTCTCGCCGGTGGTCGAGTCGGGCTGGGAGACCGTGCTGCGCGAGGCCAAGGCCGCGAAGATCCCGGTGGTGCTGACCGACCGCTCCGTCAACACCAAGGACGACTCGCTCTACGTGACCTTCATGGGCTCGGACTTCACCGAGGAAGGCCGCAAGGCCGGCCGCTGGCTGGTGGAGAAGATGAAGGACCAGAAGGGCGACGTGAACATCGTCGAGCTGCAGGGCACCGTGGGCTCGGCCCCTGCCATCGACCGCAAGAAGGGCTTCGAGGAAATCATCAAGGCCGACCCGAAGTTCAAGATCATCCGCTCGCAGACCGGCGACTTCACCCGCGCCAAGGGCAAGGAAGTGATGGAAGCCTTCCTGAAGGCCGAGGGCAAGAAGATCAATGTGCTGTACGCGCACAACGACGACATGGCCATCGGCGCGATCCAGGCCATCGAGGAAGCCGGCCTGAAGCCCGCGAAGGACATCGTGATCATCTCCATCGACGGCGTGAAGGGCGCCTTCGAGGCCATGATCGCCGGCAAGCTCAACGTGTCGGTCGAGTGCAGCCCGCTGCTCGGCCCGCAGCTGATGCAGGCCGTGAAGGACATCAAGGACGGCAAGACGCTGCCCAAGCGCATCGTGACGGTCGAGAGCATCTTCCCGATGGAAGTCGCCGCCAAGGAATTCCCCAATCGAAAGTATTGAGTACTCCCCCAGGCTGCGCGGCACTTCGTGTCCGCTACGCCAACCCCCTCGCCGGGGGCAACACCTGCGGCCCGGCGAAGCCGGTTCCGCGGTGTTCCTGGAAAAGACACAGCACCCATCGAAAAATGAATCAAACCATGAAACGCAACTTCCTCAAGGCATCCCTGGCCGGCATCGCACTGGCCATCGTCGGCTTCGCTCCGCTGGCCAACGCGCAGGACAAGGGCCTGATCGCCATCTCCATGCCCACCAAGTCGTCGGCGCGCTGGATCGCCGACGGCGCCAACATGGTCAAGTACTTCAAGGACAAGGGCTACAAGACCGACCTGCAGTACGCCGAAGACGACATCCCCAACCAGCTCGCGCAGATCGAGAACATGGTGACGAAGGGCTCGAAGGTGCTGGTCATCGCGGCCATCGACGGCACCACGTTGTCGGACGTGCTGCAGAAGGCCGCCGACAAGGGCGTGAAGATCATCGCCTATGACCGGCTCATCAAGGGTTCGAAGAACGTCGACTACTACGCCACCTTCGACAACTTCCAGGTCGGCGTGCTGCAGGCGCAGTCGATCGAGGCGGCGCTGGGCCTGAAGAGCGGCAAGGGTCCGTTCAACATCGAGCTCTTCGGCGGCTCGCCCGACGACAACAACGCCTTCTTCTTCTACAACGGCGCGATGTCGGTGCTCGACCCGTACATCAAGAGCGGCAAGCTGGTGGTGCGCAGCAAGCAGATGGGCATGGACAAGGTCGGCACGCTGCGCTGGGACGGCGCTGTGGCGCAGGCGCGCATGGACAACCTGCTGTCGGCCTTCTACACCAAGGACCGCGTCGACGCGGTGCTGTCGCCGTACGACGGCCTTTCGATCGGCATTCTCTCGTCGCTCAAGGGCGTGGGCTACGGCTCGGGCTCGCAGCCGATGCCGGTGGTCACAGGGCAGGACGCGGAGATTCCCTCGGTCAAGTCGATCCTTCGCAAGGAGCAGACTTCCACCGTGTTCAAGGACACGCGCGAGCTGGCCAAGGTGACGGTGGCCATGGTGGACGCGATGCTCTCGGGCAAGACACCCGAGGTGAACGACACCAAGACCTACAACAACGGCATGAAGGTCGTGCCGTCGTACCTGCTGAAGCCGGTGAGCGTGGATGCGTCGAACTGGAAGCAGGTGCTGGTCGACAGCGGCTACTACAAGGAAAGCCAGATCAAGTGAGCATGGACGGCAGCAGCGGCAGCAACAGCCATGGTGCCGGGAATGGCGCCATCCTGGAGATGCGTGGCATCACGAAGACGTTTCCCGGCGTGAAGGCGCTGAGCAACGTCAACCTCAGCGTGCGCGCGGGGGAGATCCACGCGGTGGTCGGCGAGAACGGCGCGGGCAAGTCGACGCTCATGAAGGTGCTCAGCGGCGTCTACCCGTGCGACTCGTACACCGGCGAGATCCGCTTCGAGGGCGAGGAGCGCCGCTTCAGGGGCATCGCCGACAGCGAGAAGCTCGGCATCATCATCATCCACCAGGAGCTGGCGCTGGTGCCGCTGCTGTCCATCGCCGAGAACATCTTCCTCGGCAACGAGATCGCCAGCGGCGCCGGCGTGATCGACTGGTTCGCCGCCTATGCGAGAACGCGCGAGCTGCTCGCCAAGGTTGGCCTGAAGGAGCCGCCCACCACGCTGGTGACCGACCTGGGCGTGGGCAAGCAGCAGCTGGTGGAAATCGCCAAGGCGCTGGCCAAGGAGGTGAAGCTGCTGATCCTCGACGAGCCCACCGCCAGCTTGAACGAGAACGACAGCGATGCGCTGCTGATGCTGCTGCTGGAGCTCAAGCGCCAGGGTATCGCGTCGATCCTGATCTCGCACAAGCTCAACGAAATCGCCAAGGTGGCCGACTCGATCACCGTGCTGCGCGACGGCGCAACGGTGGAGACCATGGACTGCCGCGGCCAGCCCATCAGCGAGGACCGCATCATCCGCGGCATGGTGGGGCGCGACATGGCGCACCGCTATCCGCAGCGCGATCCGAAGATCGGGGAGACCGTGTTCGAAGTGCGTGACTGGCGCGTGCACCACGCGCTGCATGTCGACCGCGAGCAGATCAAGGGTGTGAGCCTCAACGTGCGCCAGGGCGAGATCGTCGGCATCGCGGGCCTCATGGGCGCGGGCCGCACCGAGCTGGCCATGAGCGTGTTCGGCAAGTCCTACGGGCAGCGCATCAGCGGTTCGGTGTTCATGCACGGCAAGCCGGTGGATGTGAGCACGGTGCGCAAGGCCATCGACCACGGCATCGCCTACGTCACCGAAGACCGCAAGGGACTCGGGCTGGTGCTGGAGGAGGACATCCGCAAGAACATCAGCCTCGCGAACCTCGATGCGATCGCCGACAGGTCGGTGATCGACAACGGGCGGGAGTTCAAGGTGGCCAACGAGTACCGCAAGGCACTCAACATCCGCTGCTCGGGCATCGAGCAGCTGGTGGTCAACCTTTCAGGCGGCAACCAGCAGAAGGTGGTGTTGAGCAAGTGGCTCTTCACCAAGCCAGAGCTGCTGATCCTCGACGAGCCCACGCGCGGCATCGACGTGGGCGCCAAGTACGAGATCTACACCATCATCGACAGGCTTGCCAGCGAGGGCAAGGGCATTCTCATGATTTCTTCCGAACTGCCGGAGTTGCTCGGCATGTGCGACCGCATCTACGTGATGAACGAGGGGCGCTTCGTCGCCGAGTTTCCGGCCGCAGAGGCCTCGCAGGAGCGCATCATGCATGCCATCGTGAGTTCAGGGAGTTCCGTCCATGTCCCAGCCTGAAGTCAATACGGTGAAGACCGCCGTGCCCGTGGCCGAGGCGGCGTCGGCGAAGCTGCACACCGGCTTCCTGAAGAACAACCTGCGCGAATACGGCATGCTGATTTCGCTGGTCGCGATCATGGTGCTGTTCCAGGTGCTGACCGACGGCACGCTGCTGCGGCCGCTGAACCTCACCAACCTGCTGCTGCAGAACAGCTACGTGGTCATCATGGCCCTGGGCATGCTGCTGGTGATCGTGGCGGGGCACATCGACCTGTCGGTGGGCTCGGTGTGCGGCTTCATCGGCGCGCTGGCGGCGGTGCTGATGGTGGAGTACGGCTGGCACTTCGTGCCGACGGCGCTGGTGAGCATCTTCGCGGGCGCCGTCATCGGCGCGGCGCAGGGCTGGTTCGTGGCCTTCCGCAAGATCCCGTCGTTCATCGTCACGCTCGCGGGCATGCTGGTGTTCAAGGGGCTCACGCTGGCGCTCCTGGCGGGACAGTCGGTGGGTCCGTTTCCGGTGGAGTTCCAGCGGCTGAGTTCGGGCTTCATCCCTGATCCGCTGGGCGGCGACACCTTCCGCACCACCTCGCTGGTCGTGGGTGCGCTGGCCGCGGCGGCGCTGGTGTTCTTCAAGATGCGCGGGCGCGCCAAGCTGGCGGCGCACGGCATGGACCAGGAGCCCTACGCCTTCTTCCTGGTGAAGAACCTGTTCTTCGCGGCCATCATCCTGTTCTTCAGCTACCTGCTGTCGACCTACAAGGGCCTGCCCAACGTGCTGATCGTGATGGCGGTGCTGATCGTGGTGTACGACTTCGTCACCAACCGCACCACCGTCGGCCGGCGCATCTACGCGCTGGGCGGCAACGAGAAGGCGGCGCGCCTCTCGGGCGTGAAGACGCAGCGGCTCGCTTTCCTCACCTTCGTGAACATGGGCGCGCTCGCGGCGCTGGCCGGCCTCGTGTTCGCGGCGCGGCTGAACACGGCCACGCCCAAGGCCGGCCTGGGCTTCGAGCTCGACGTGATCGCGGCCTGCTTCATCGGCGGCGCTTCCGCTTCGGGTGGCGTGGGCAAGGTGATGGGCGCGGTGATCGGCGCCTTCATCATGGGCGTGATGAACAACGGCATGTCGATCCTCGGCATCGGCATCGACTACCAGCAGGTCATCAAGGGACTGGTGCTGCTGGCGGCGGTGTTCATCGACGTCTACAACAAGAACAAGTGACGCACGGCACATGGCAGACGCACGCCCCAGCCCCAGTCCCAGCCCCGTACTCCAGCTCAGGGGCATCCACAAGCAGTTCGGAGGCATCCCGGTGCTGCGTGACGTGCGGCTCGACCTGTATCCGGGCGAGATCCACGCGCTCATGGGGCAGAACGGCGCGGGCAAGTCGACGCTGATCAAGGTGCTGACGGGCGTGCTGCCTTCGAGTGGCGGCGAGATGCTGCTCGATGGCAAACCGATCCGCCCGCATTCGCCGCTGGAGGCGCAGAAGCTGGGCATCAGCACCGTCTACCAGGAAGTGAATCTGTGCCCGAACCTCTCAGTGGCGGAGAACGTGTTCGCCGGGCGCTACCCGCGCAAGGGCGCGGCGCAGGGCTGCCGCATCGACTGGGCCGCGGTGAACCGCCGCGCCGGGGAGTTGTTGGCGCGCATCGGGCTCGACATCGATGTGACGCGGCTGCTGTCGGGCTACTCGGTGGCGGTGCAGCAGATGGTGGCCATCGCGCGGGCGCTGGGCGTGTCGTCGAAGGTGCTGATCCTCGACGAGCCCACCTCCAGCCTCGACGACGACGAGGTCGAGAAGCTGTTCGAGGTACTGCGGCGGCTGCGCGCCGAAGGGTTGGCGATCGTCTTCGTGACGCACTTCCTCAACCAGATGTACGCGGTGTCGGACCGCATCACCGTGCTGCGCAATGGTGCGTGGATCGGCGAGTGGAAGGCGGCCGACCTCGGGCCGCAGGCGCTGATCGCCGCGATGC
Organism: Variovorax sp. CAN15; assembly: GCF_030462475.1. Lineage (GTDB taxonomy): Bacteria > Pseudomonadota > Gammaproteobacteria > Burkholderiales > Burkholderiaceae_C > Variovorax. The sequence goes on along the minus strand of NZ_JASMRZ010000002.1, from coordinate 39,706 downwards.
TCGGGCGAGAGCTCGCGGCGCAATCGGCCCGGCCGGCCGCGCTGCCCGCGTTCGACGAGGCCGCGCCTGCGCTGCTGCAGATCGAGGGGCTGGGGCAGGCGGGCCAGCTGCAGGCGACCGACCTGCGCGTGCGCGCGGGCGAGGTCGTCGGCATCGCGGGCCTGCTGGGTGCGGGCCGAACGGAACTCGCGCGACTGCTGTTCGGGTTGGAGACGCCGGATCGCGGCGTGCTCAAGGTCGATGGCCGCAGCGTCAGCTTCTCGAATCCGGCCGACGCGATCCGCGAAGGCCTTGCGCTGTGCCCCGAGGAGCGCAAGACCGATGGCATCGTCGCCGAGCTGTCGGTGCGCGAGAACATCGCGCTGGCCCTGCAGGCGCGGCTGGGCACGAAGCGCTTTCTCTCGCACGCGGAGCAGACGGCGATGGCCGAGCGCTTCGTCGCCTCGCTGGGCATCAAGACCGCGAGCGTGGAGACGCCCATCGGGCTGCTGTCGGGTGGCAACCAGCAGAAGGCCATGATCGCGCGCTGGCTCGCGACCGAGCCGCGCCTGCTGATCCTCGACGAGCCCACGCGCGGCATCGACGTGGCGGCCAAGCAGGAGATCATGGAAGAGATCCTGCGGCTTGCGAAGGCGGGCATGGCGGTGATCTTCATTTCCTCGGAGATGAGCGAGGTGGTGCGCGTGGCGCATCGCATCGTGGTGCTGCGCGACAGGAAGAAGGTGGGTGAGCTGCCGGGCGGCTCGACCGAGGACGAGGTGTACGAAATGATTGCGGCGGCATGAACGCGCGGGATGCATCGTCTTTCTCCCTCCCCCTCTGGGGGTGGGCAGGGGTGGGGGCTGCCGGCCTCCGCCATCGCGCGGCGTTCGAGGCCGCATGCCCCCATCCCGGCCTTCCCCCAGCGGGGGAAGGAGCAAGGCAGAACACATGAAACGCCTTTCATCCCTCATGAGCCACCGCCTCGCCTGGCCCATCGTCACGCTGCTGCTCCTGCTCGCAGTGAACACAGCCTTCAACGCCAGCTTCCTCCACCTCGAATGGCGCGACGGCCATCTCTACGGCAGCCTGATCGACATCCTGAACCGCGCGGCGCCGCTGGTGCTGGTGTCGCTCGGCATGACGCTGGTCATCGCCACCCGCGGCATCGACATCTCGGTGGGCGCGGTCGTGGCCATCGCGGCGGCGCTGGCGGCCTGGATGATCGGCGGCTCGGTGTCCAGCGACACGAGCCGGTTCCCGATGCCGCTCGCGATCCTCGCGGCCATCGGCATCGCGCTGGTGTGCGGGCTGTGGAACGGCCTGCTGGTGGCCAAGGTGGGCATGCAGCCCATCATCGCGACGCTGATCCTGATGGTGGCGGGGCGCGGCATCGCGCAGCTGATCGCCGACGGGCAGATCATCACCATCTACTACAAGCCCTTCTTCTTCCTCGGCAGCGGCTACCTGCTGGGGCTGCCTTTCTCGCTGTTCATCGTGGCGGCGGTGTTCATGCTGCTGTACCTGGCGATCACGCGCACGGCACTGGGGCTCTTCATTCAGGCGGTAGGCATCAACCCGACGGCGGCGCGCGTGGCGGGCGTGCAGGCGCGGCGGCTGGTCGTTGGGGCGTATGCGTTCTGCGGGGCCTGCGCGGGCGTGGCGGGGCTGCTGATCAGCTCCAACGTGAAGAGCGCGGATGGCAACAACGCGGGGCAGCTCATCGAGCTCGATGCCATCCTTGCCGTGACGCTGGGCGGCACCGCGCTGACAGGAGGACGCTTCAGCCTCGTGGGCAGCGTGATCGGCGCGCTGATCATCCAGACGTTGACCTACGCGATCTATTCGCTGGGCGTGCCGCCGGAGATCAACCTGGTCGTGAAGGCCGGCGTGGTGTTCGTGGTGATGCTGCTGCAGTCGCCGGAATTCAGGTCGCAGGTGCGCACGCTGGTGCAGCGGCCGGTGCATGAAGGAGGGCGGGCATGAGCGCGGTGATCGAGACTGCACCCTCATCCCAGCCCTCTCCCGCGCGAGGGGGAGGGAGCAAGAGGCTCAATCCGAAATACCTGCCGCTGGCGGCGACGATTTCGCTGTTCGTGCTGGTGGCGACGCTGGGCTCGGTGTTCTACGACGGCTTCTTCTCGGCGCAGGTGTTCCTCAACCTGCTGATCGACAACGCCTTCCTCATCGTCGTGGCGGTGGGCATGACCTTCGTGATCCTCTCGGGCGGCATCGACCTGTCGGTGGGCTCGGTGATCGCGCTCACCACCATGGTGTCGGCCTCGCTTGTCGAGAAGCACGGCTGGAGCCCCGGCATCGTGATTCCTCTGGTGCTCGCGATGGGCACGGCCTTCGGCGCTTTCATGGGCGTGCTCATCGAGCGCTTCAGGCTGCAGCCCTTCATCGTCACGCTGGCGGGCATGTTCCTGGCGCGGGGGCTGTGCTATCTCATCAGCATCGACTCGATCAGCATCACCAACGAGTTCTACTCGCAGGTCTCGCAGATCCGCATTCCGGTGTGGGGCGAGGCTTCGGTGTCGGTCAGCGCGGTGATCGCGATGGTGGTGCTGCTGGCGGCGATCTTCATCGCGCACTGCACCTCGTTCGGACGCGCGGTGTATGCCATCGGCGGCAGCGAGCAGTCGGCGGTGCTCATGGGGCTGCCGGTGCGCCGCACGCTGATCGGCGTGTACACGCTCTCGGGCTTCTGCTCGGCGCTGGCGGGCGTGATCTTCACCTTCTACATGCTCTCGGGCTACGGCCTGCACGCCGTGGGGCTGGAGCTCGACGCGATCGCCGCGGTGGTGATTGGCGGCACGCTGCTCACCGGTGGCGTGGGCTACGTGGCGGGCACGCTCTTCGGCGTGCTGATGCTCGGGATCATCCAGACGCTCATTTCATTCGACGGCACGCTGAGCTCGTGGTGGACGCGCATCGTCGTCGGTGCGCTGCTGTTCGTGTTCTGCCTGCTGCAGCGCTTCTTCACCTCGCGCACGCCACGGCGCTGACTTTCTTTTTCTCTCTTTCTCCCCTCAGGACAACTCGCATGCCGGACACCCCTCCGAAGAAACTGCGCTCGACCGAATGGTTCGGCTCGGCCGACAAGAACGGCTTCATGTACCGAAGCTGGATGAAGAACCAGGGCATTCCTGACCACGAGTTCGACGGCCGGCCGATCATCGGCATCTGCAACACCTGGTCGGAGCTCACGCCGTGCAACGCGCACTTCCGCAAGATCGCCGAGCACGTGAAGCGAGGCATCTCGGAGGCGGGCGGCTTTCCGGTGGAGTTCCCGGTGTTCTCCAACGGCGAATCGAACCTGCGGCCGACCGCGATGCTCACGCGCAACCTCGCGAGCATGGACGTGGAAGAGGCCATCCGCGGCAATCCGGTCGACGCGGTGGTGCTGCTCACTGGCTGCGACAAGACCACGCCCGCGCTGTTGATGGGCGCGGCGAGCTGCGACATACCGGCCATCGTGGTCACGGGCGGGCCGATGCTCAACGGCAAGCTCGATGGCAAGAACATCGGCTCCGGCACGGCCGTTTGGCAGCTGCACGAGTCGCTGAAGGCGGGCGAGATCAACCTGCACCAGTTCCTCTCGGCCGAGGGCGGCATGTCGCGCTCGGCCGGCACCTGCAACACCATGGGCACGGCCTCGACCATGGCCTGCATGGCCGAGGCGCTGGGTGCCTCGCTGCCGCACAACGCGGCCATTCCGGCGGTGGATGCGCGGCGCTATGTGCTGGCGCAGATGTCGGGCATGCGTGCGGTGGAGATGGCGAAGGAGGGGCTCACGCTGTCGAAGATCCTCACGCGCGAGGCTTTCGAGAACGCGATCCGCGTGAACGCGGCCATCGGCGGCTCGACCAACGCGGTGATCCACCTGAAAGCGATCGCCGGGCGCATCGGCGTCGAGCTGGAGCTGGAAGACTGGACGCGCATCGGCAGCCACACGCCGACCATTGTCGACCTGATGCCTTCGGGGCGCTTCCTGATGGAGGAGTTCTATTACGCGGGCGGACTGCCGGCCGTGCTGCGCCGGCTGGGCGAGAACGGGCTGCTGCCGCATCCCGATGCGCTGACGGTGAATGGCCAGTCGATCTGGGACAACGTGCGCGATGCGCCCAGCCTCGACGACGAGGTGATCCGCCCGATCGACAAGCCGCTGATCGCCGATGGCGGCATCCGCATCCTGCGAGGCAACCTGTCGCCGCGTGGCGCGGTGCTCAAACCCTCGGCGGCTTCACCGGAGCTGCTGAAGCATCGGGGCAGGGCGGTGGTGTTCGAGAACCTGGAGCACTACAAGGAGCGCATCGTCGACGAGAACCTGGACGTCGATGCGAGCTGCGTGCTGGTGCTGAAGAACTGCGGGCCCAAGGGCTACCCGGGCATGGCCGAGGTCGGCAACATGGGCCTGCCGCCTAAGCTGCTGCGCCAGGGCATCAAGGACATGGTGCGCATCTCGGACGCCCGCATGAGCGGCACGGCCTACGGCACGGTGGTGCTGCACGTCGCGCCCGAGGCGGCCGACGGCGGGCCGCTGGCGGCCGTGCGCGACGGCGACTGGATCGAGCTCGACTGCGACGCGGGGCGCCTGCACCTGGACATCAGCGACGAGGAGCTGGCCGCGCGGCTGGCTTCGCTCTCGGCTTCGGACGCGCAGCCGATGAGCACGCGCGGCGGCGGCTACCAGAAGCTCTACGTCAATCACGTGCTGCAGGCCGACGAGGGCTGCGACTTCGACTTCCTGGTCGGCTGCCGCGGCGCGGCCGTTCCCCGCCATTCACACTGACTTGCTCCGAAACACCATGACTCCCAGATACCGCGGCATCTTCCCGGTGGTGCCCACCACCTTCACCGAGCAGGGCTCGCTCGACATCGAAAGCCAGAAGCGCTGCGTCGACTTCATGATCGACGCGGGCTCCGACGGGCTTTGCATCCTCGCGAACTTCTCCGAGCAGTTCGTCCTGTCCGACGAGGAGCGCGAGGTGCTCACCCGCACCATCCTCGAACACGTGAAGGGCCGCGTGCCGGTGATCGTGACCACCACGCACTACAGCACCAAGGTGTGCGCCGAACGCAGCCGCCGTGCGCAGGACATGGGTGCGGCGATGCTGATGGTGATGCCGCCGTACCACGGCGCGACCTTTCGCGTACCGGAGCCGCAGATCTATGAGTTCTATGCGCGGCTGTCGGACGCGGTGGGCATTCCGATCATGATCCAGGACGCGCCGGCCAGCGGCACGGTGCTGTCGGCGCCGTTCCTTGCGCGCATGGCGAAGGAGATCGAGCAGGTGGCGTACTTCAAGATCGAGACGGCGGGCGCCGCATCGAAGCTGCGGGAGCTGATCCGCCTGGGCGGCGACGCCATCGAGGGGCCATGGGACGGCGAGGAAGCCATCACGCTGATGCCCGACCTCGACGCGGGCGCTACAGGCTCGATGACGGGAGGCGGCTATCCGGACGGCATCCGCCCGATCATCGAGGCGCACCGCTCGGGCGACCGCGACAAGGCCTTCGCGCTGTACCAGCAGTGGCTGCCGCTCATCAACTACGAAAACCGCCAGGCGGGCTTGCTGGCCTGCAAGTCGCTGATGAAGGAAGGTGGAGTGATCGCCTGCGAGGCACCGCGGCACCCGTTGCCGGCGATGCACCCCGACACGCGTGCAGGCCTGATCGAGACCGCGAAGCGGCTCGATCCGATGGTGCTGCGCTGGGGGAGGTAGGGGAGGGAAGAGAGAGAGGAGGAAGCGAAGGCCGCTCAGGCCTTGGCTTCGGGGGCGTCGTTCTTTTCGAGTTCGCTGACCTGCAGCGACAGATCGAACAGCTTGGACTTGCTGGCGTAGTAGCGGTCGAGGCGCCACTCTTTCAGGATGTCCATGGCGAGCTGGAAGCTCTTGTAGTCGAGTTCGTAGAGGGTAATGAGTTCGAAGCTGCGTTCGGACTCGAGGGCCAACACGAGCTGGGCCAGGATCTTGGCCGATTCGTTGGCCGGGTCCGTTTCGATGAATCGGCGAGCGACCTTGATGGCATTCATGAGAAAGGATTCCTCGGTGGGCAGGGACCGGGAACTATAGCTAGCACACCGCAGCGTTTTATGACAGAAATATGACAGTGAGGGCATTGCCGTCTCCGTGAAAACGGCAATGCCCGCAGGAGGAAAAGCTGTCAGGTCAGCGCATGGGAGCCGGCATCGGCATGGGCCGCGGCATGGGCATCGGGTGGTGTTCCATGGGCGCAGGCGCAACCGGCACCATGGTGGTGGTGACAGATTCGCGGATCAGCCCGCCACCCATCACGCTACCGTCCACACTGGCCTTGGTGTTGCCCATGCTGCCCAGGACACGGGCCTCGCACGCGGGGCGGTCGGCCGGCTGCTGCAGTCCGCAGCGTGCGAGTGCGTTGGCGCGGTAGTCGGGGGCGCTGGTGAGGCCGCCGCGTGCAGCCGCCTGGCGTGCCGCTCCGGCTTCTCGGATGCAGGCTGCGCGGTCCTGCTGGTTGTGTCCGCAGACGGCCAGTTCCTGCTGATAGGTTCCGGGGGCTTCTCCGCGAGCCGGCGGTGCCGCGAAGGCAGCCGTGGTGACTGTCAGTGCGCCGGTGGCGAGCATTGTGAAGAGCATCGAACGAGTGTTGCTTTTCATGGATAACTCCTTGAGGTGAGCTGAAAAACCAGGGAAGGGTTGGACAACCCGGCGTGCGCCGGGTTCAGATTCGTTCAGCGTGCGGGCACGGTTTGCGGGGGCAGGGGGGTCACCGTTTCACGGATCACGCCGCCGCCCATCACGCTGCCTTCGGTGGTGGTTCGCGGGCCGCCCTTGATGCGGGCCTCGCAGGCCGGCTGCTCTGCGGCGGGCAACTCGCTGCAGCGGGCCAGCGAGTTGACCTGCTCCCGTGCGGGGCTGGGGCTGGTGAGGCCGCCGCGTCCTGCCTCCTGGCGAGCGGCACCGGCTTCGCGCAGGCAGGCGGCCCGGTCCTGCTGGACGCCGTCGCAGGCGGCGCGCTCCTTCTGCAGCCGGGTGTCGCCGCCGGGCGCCTGCGCGCCGGCCGTTTGCGCACCGAAGACGATGAAGCCGCCGGCAGCAAGAACGGCTGTGGCGGAAAGAATGGATCGAAGGGTTTTTCTCATGCGGGTTCCTGTGAAGGCACGCCCCTGCGGGAGGTGCGTAACCAGAGCCCCAGTGTGCTGGCTGTGGGGGCTGGCGGTCTGTGGGACAGCCGCACGCCGCCAACCGGGCCGGACTCGCCCTTGCTTGTGGGACATGTCCGGCAGCGGGCGGGCTTTCAAATGGGGTGCCGCGGAGCCAGCGTTGCCGGGCCGCAGAAACCGCCCCCCGGCAGAGGGGCGAAGCGACACAAAGTGCGCGCAGCCTGGGCGCGGGTTTTATCCCGCCGCGATCCGCTGGGCCAGGTGGGCGAGCGCTTCCTCGACCTGGTCGACCAGGATCAGCGAGAGATCGCCCGGCTGCAGGCGCGCCAGCGCGGCGTCGATGGCCACGAACTCGCCGCGGATCTCGTCGACGTAGCGCGTGCGCGCCGCGCCCTGCAGGCCCTGGCGCAGCAGCGCCATGACCTCGCCGTCGGCGCGGCCGCGCTGGGCCGCGTCCTGGTAGAGGATCACGTCGTCGAAGGCCTCGCCGAGGATGGCCGTCTGGTCGCGGATGTCGGAGTCGCGCCGGTCGCCCGCGCCGCTGATCACCACCGAGCGCTTGTTCGCCGGCATGGTGTCCACCGCCGACACCAGGGCGCGCATGGCGTCGGTGTTGTGGCCGTAGTCGGCGATCACGGTCGCGCCGCGATAGTCCATGACGTTGAAGCGCCCGGGCACGCCGGCCGCGTCGTTCATGAAGCTCGCGAGGCCGCTGCGGATGGTGTCCCAGTCGAGGCCCACGGCCCAGGCCGCGGCCACTGCGGCCATCACGTTGTCGACCTGGAAGCCGATGCTGCCGCCGCGCGTGATGGGCACGTCGCGCAGCGCGATGCGTTCGCGCCAGGAGCCTTCGGCCGCCACCAGCGTGTCCTGGTCGACGTACACGGTGCGCTTGCCCTGGGCGCGGTGCGTGGCCATCACCGGGTGCATGCGGTCGGCGGTGAAGAAGATCACGTTGCCGGGGCAGCCTGCAGCCATGGCGGCGACGTTCGGGTCGGCAGCGTTGAGCACCGCGTGGCCATCGGGCGCCACGTTGCGCACGATCACGCGCTTGAGCACCGCCAGGTCTTCCACGGTGGTGATGTAGTTCAGGCCCAGGTGGTCGCCGCTGCCGATGTTGGTGACCACCGCCACCTGGCAGCGGTCGAAGCCGAGGCCCTCGCGCAGGATGCCGCCGCGCGCCACCTCGAACACGGCCGCATCCACGTCGGGGTGCATCAGCACGTTGCGCGCGCTCTTGGGGCCGCTGCAGTCGCCGCTGTCGGTCTGGCGGCCATCGACGTACACGCCGTCGGTGTTGGTCATTCCGGTGCGCAGGCCGCTCGATGCGAGCAGGTGGTTGATCAGGCGCGCGGTGGTGGTCTTGCCGTTGGTGCCGGTGACGGCCACCACGGGAATGCGGCCGTCGTCGCCGTGGGCGAACAGGGTGTCCATCACCGCCTCTCCGACCGCGCGGCCACGGCCGAACGAAGGCGAGATGTGCATCCGCAGGCCGGGCGCGGCGTTCACTTCGACCACGCCGCCGTGCTGCTCCTCGAGCGGGCGCAGCACGTTTTCGCAGACCATGTCGACGCCGCAGATGTGCAGGCCGACCATCTGCGCCGCGTCGACGGCGCGCGCCGCCACTTCGGGGTGGACGGTGTCGGTCACGTCGGTGGCGGTGCCGCCGGTGGACAGATTGGCGTTGTTGCGCAGCACCACGCGCTGGCCTCGCGCGGGCACGCTGTCGGGCGTGAGGCCCTGCGATTCGAGCCGGCCGATGGCGATGTCGTCCAGGCGGATCTTGGTGAGCGAGGTGGCGTGGCCCTCGCCGCGGCGCGGGTCTAGGTTCACGGTGTCGACCAGCTGGCGCACGGTGGAGCTGCCGTCGCCGATGACTTGCGGCGGATCGCGGCGCGCGGCGGCCACCAGGCGGTCGCCCACCACCAGCAGGCGGAAGTCGAAGCCGGGCAGGAATTTCTCGACCATCACCTCGCCGTAGACGGCAGCCGAGTCGTAGGCCGCGAACAGCTCTTCGCGCGAGTTGATGTTGACCGTGACGCCCTTGCCCTGGTTGCCGTCCTGCGGCTTCACCACGACCGGCAGGCCGATTTCGTTGGCGGCGGCCCAGCCGTCTTCCGCGCTGGTCACGGGGCGGCCCAGCGGCACCGGCACGCCGGCGGCGTTGAGCAGCTGCTTGGTCAGTTCCTTGTCCTGTGCGATCGATTCGGCCACGCCGCTGGTGCTGTCGACCTCGGCGGCCTGGATGCGGCGCTGCTTGGAACCCCAGCCGAACTGCACCAGGCTGCCGCGCGTGAGGCGGCGAAACGGAATGCCGCGTGCCACGGCGGCATCGACGATGGAGCCGGTGCTCGGGCCCAGGCGCTCGGATTCGTCGAGGTCGCGCAGCTCGGCAATGGCGGCGTCGGCGTCGAAGGGCGTGTCGTTCTGGGCAGCGACGATCAGTTCCTCGGCCAGTTCGGCGGCGCGGCGGCCCACGGCCTCCTCGCTGTACTGGAACACGACCTGGTAGACGCCTTCTTCCACGGTGGGCGAGGTGTGGCCGAAGTTGACGGCGCAGCCGGCCTGGGCCTGCAGCGCCACGGCGGCGTTCTCCAGCACGTGGGCCAGCGCCAGCGGCTGGCCCAGCACCATCGGGTGCAGCTCGCCGATGGTGGGGAAGCGTGCGCGCAGGCGGTCTTCGAAACCGCTCAGTTTGCCGATGGCGTTCTCGTCGCCCTGGCAGGCCACGACCGCCTCGATGGCGGTATGGCGGCTCCAGAGATTGGGCCCGCGAAGGGCTCGGATGCGGGTGACTTTCATGGGGCTGCGAGAGCTGCTGTCTATCTGGCGAGGCGAAGCCTCAGGCGAATTGGGGTTGTAGAGGCTGGGTCTGCGAGAGCTGCAGCGAGGCAAGCGCGGCTTGCAGGTCGGCCTCGAAGGCTTCGACGCCCGCACCGATCAGGTTCAGCGGAATGCCCATGGCCCAGGCCGCGGCCACGGCGGCCAGCAGGCTTTCGAGGCTCACGCCGGCATGGGTGGCGCGCCACACGGTCAGGCGGCCGAGGCCCGGCAGGAAGGATTCACTGCTGCCGTTGGCCAGCACCACGCGGTCCTGGCGGACCAGCACCGCCTTGCCGCCAGCGGCCTGGTGCGCGGTGAGATCGGCCGCCTGCGCGTCGGCCGAATAGAGGATGACTGCGCCGTCGCACAGCGGCGCGAGGCCGGTCACACGCGGGTCGGCGGCGTTCAGCACCGCCGTGCCCTCGGGCAGCACCACGTCGACCTGGGTGCGCAGCACCTTGACCATCTGGTCGCTCTCGGTGATGTCGTAGTCGGCCAGCGCTTCGCAGCCTTCGAGGTCGGTGACGATGCCGACTTCGCAGCGGTCGTACGGTAGGCCGTCGCGCAGGATGGTCTCGGCGCCGTTCTCGATCACCACGGCCTGCACGGCGCGGTTCACCAGCAGGCGGTGGCCGGCTTCCCAGTTGGCGCTGTCGCGCGCGTCGACGCGGCGGCGTTCGAGGAACAGCCCGTCGCGGCAGGCCAGGCCGGTGTGGCGCCCACCCAGGTTGATGAGCCAGGCCACCAGGCGCGCCAGCACGGCGGTGTCGCGCGAGCCGGCCACGCCGACCACGGGAATGCGCCCGGGCGCGTCGTTGGGGAACAGGTGGTCGCAGATCGCGCGGCCCACCGGGCGCGGCGAGCCGACGGCCGGCTTCAGGTGCATCAGCAGGCCGGGACCGGCGTTGACTTCGACGATCGCGCCGCCCTGCGGGCCGAGCGGCCGGGAAATATCCTGCGCCACGAGGTCGATGCCGGCGATGTCCAGGCCCACCACGCGGGCGGCCAGCACGGCGGCATGCGCCACCTCTGGATGCACCAGGTCGGTGCAGTCGTTGGCCATGTTGCCGTTGCGCTGGATCGTGACCACGCGGCCGGCGGCCGGTACGGCATCGGCGTCGAGGTCCTGGCGCTTGAGTTCGAGCTGGAGCTTGGCGTCGGTGTCGATCACGATCACGTCGAGCGGGAATTCTTCTTCCGCACCACGGCGCGGGTCGCTGTTGAGCTGCTTGTCGATGAGCTCGCGCACGCTGGCCTGGCCGTCGCCGGTCACGGTGATGATCTCGCCGCGCGCGGCCGCCACCACCTCGCCGCCCACCACCAGCAGGCGGTGCTCGTGGCCGCGGATGAAGCGCTCGACCATCACGTCGCTGCCCTCGGGCTCGGCGACCGCGAAGGCGGCCAGGACTTCCTCGCGGGTCGTCAGTTCGAGCGAGACGCCGCGGCCGTGGTTGGCGTCCGACGGCTTCACGACCACGGGCAGGCCGATGTCCTCGGCGGCTTCCCAGGCCTCTTCGGCATTGGCGACCACCTGGCCTTCGGGCACGGGCACGCCGCAGCTCGCGAGCAGGGACTTGGTCAGCTCCTTGTCGCTGGCGATCGATTCGCCGATGGCGCTGGTGTAGTCGGTCTCGGCAGTCCAGATGCGCTGCTGGTTGGCGCCGTAGCCCAGCTGCACGAGGTTGCCGCTGTTCAGCCGCATGTGGGGAATGCCGCGGTCGGTGGCGGCGGCCACGATGGCGGCGGTGCTGGGGCCGAGGTAGCAGTCTTCCACCTTGGCCTTGACCGCGTCGACGGCCTTCTGCACGTCGGCGGCGGTGAACGGGTCGTTGTTGATCGCCGCCATCAGCAGGCGGTGGCCCTCGGCCAGCGCCACCCGGGCGACCTGCTCGTCACGCGCGCGGAACACCATGCGGTAGACGCCGTGCTCCGAGGTGCTGCGGGTCTGCCCGAAGCCGGTCGGCATGCCCGCCAGGTTCAGCAGTTCGATGACGACGTGCTCCAGCACGTGGCCCGACCAGGTGCCTTCGGTCAGGCGCTGGATGAAGCCGCCGCGCTCGCCGACGCCGCAGTGGTGCTCGATGAGCGCCGGCAGCAGGGTGGTCAGGCGGTCGGTGAAGCCGTCGATCTTGTTGGAGGGGAAGTCCTCGAGCTGGCCCAGGTCGAGCCAGACCTCGAGCACGGGACGGTAGGTCCAGAGGTTGGGGCCGCGCAAATAATTGATGCGCAGCAGTCGGATGTCGTCGAAACGGGTCATGCAAACGTTCGATGTGCTTTGGCCGAGCACCACGGCGCCTTCAAGCGCGCCCATGGCTATCGGTCAGAATCGGCGCCCGACCTGGGGCGCCATGACGCGGTCCAAGAGGCCCGCGACGGGCAAGAGTCAAAGAAACACAATGCAACATCACGATCCAGTCGGCACCCGGGAGGGCGAAACAGAAGCGGCATCAGCACAAGCACTGAAAAACCGCCTCGCAGTCGCGGAAAACGTTCTGGTAACACTGACGGTTGACCTCGACGACCAACTTCGCTTCGCCTCCGCATTAGTCGCCTTGACTGACCGGAGGCTGATTGCCGTCGACCCGAACGCCCGGTCCGAAGGGCAGTGGCGTGAGTGGCCGCTAACCGACGAGGCCTTGGAGCTGCGCGTTTCCGACCACGCCGGCATCGGCACCCTCGACCTCGTGGGCGCCTCGGGCCGGCTGGGCCGCTGGCGCTATACCCTGGCCGGACAGGTCGCGGCGCTGCGGCTGATGAAGCTGTTCGGCCAGCGCATGGCGGGCGGTGTCGCCAGGGAGACACCCGAAGCCGTCGAGACCGCCGACGGCGAGGATTCGGCCGACACCGAACTCCAGACCCCGCCCTCCACCTGGGTGCTGCTGCGCCTCGGCCGCTTCGCCAAGCCCTACCGCAAGCAGCTGATCGCAGGGTTTCTGCTGACCCTGATTTCCACCGCCGCCACGCTGGTTCCGCCGTACCTGACCATCCCGCTGATGGACGACATCCTGATCCCGTTCCAGAACGGGCAGAAGATCGACACCATGCGCGTGGGCCTGTACCTGGGCGGCCTGCTGATCGCGGCGCTGGTCGGCTGGGGGCTGGGCTGGGCGCGCACCTACCTGCTGGCGCTGGTGTCCGAGCGCATCGGCGCCGACCTGCGCACCACCACCTACGAGCACCTGCTGACCCTGCCGCTGGACTACTTCGGCGGCAAGCGCACCGGCGACCTGATGGCGCGCATCGGCTCCGAAACCGACCGCATCAACGTCTTCCTGTCGCTGCACGCGCTCGATTTCGCCAACGACGTGCTGATGATCGTGATGACCGCGGTCATCCTTATCTCCATCAACCCGCTGCTGGCCGTGGTCACGCTGGTGCCGCTGCCCTTCATCGCCTGGATGATCCACGTCGTGCGCGACCGCCTGCGCACCGGCTTCGAGAAGATCGACCGCGTCTGGTCCGAAGTGACCAATGTGCTGGCCGACACCATCCCCGGCATCCGCGTGGTGAAGGCCTTCGCGCAGGAGCGCCGCGAGGCCGAGCGCTTCCGCGTGGCAAACGCCTACAACCTGCAGGTCAACGACAAGCTCAATCGCACCTGGTCGCTGTTCACGCCGACCGTGTCGCTGCTCACCGAAATCGGCCTGCTCGTGGTCTGGGCCTTCGGCATCTGGCAGGTCTCGCGCGGCAGCATCACGGTGGGTGTGCTCACGGCGTTCATCGCCTACATCGGCCGCTTCTACACCCGGCTCGACTCCATGAGCCGCATCGTCTCGGTCACGCAGAAGGCCGCGGCGGGCGCCAAGCGCATCTTCGACATCCTCGACCACGTGAGCAACGTGCCCGAACCGGCCAACCCGGTGAAGGTGGAGCGGGTGCAGGGGCGCATCGACATGAACGGGCTGGGCTTCCGCTACGGCTCGCGCGCCGTCATCCACGACCTCGACCTGACCATCGAGCCCGGCGAGATGATCGGCCTCGTGGGCCACAGCGGCTCGGGCAAGAGCACGCTGGTCAACCTGATCTGCCGTTTCTACGACGTGACCGACGGCGCCATCAAGGTCGACGGCACCGACATCCGCCGCTTCGCCGTGGCCGACTACCGCCGCCACGTGGGGCTGGTGCTGCAGGAGCCGTTCCTGTTCTTCGGCACCATCGCGCAGAACATCGCCTACGGCAAGCCCGACGCCACGCGCGAGGAAATCGTGGCCGCCGCGCGCGCCGCGCATGCGCACGACTTCATCCTGCGCCTGCCGCATGGCTACGACTCGCTGGTGGGCGAGCGCGGGCAGGGCCTGTCGGGCGGCGAGCGCCAGCGCATCAGCATCGCGCGCGCGCTGCTCATCGACCCGCGCATCCTGATCCTCGACGAGGCGACCTCGGCCGTGGACACCGAGACCGAGAAGGAAATCCAGAAAGCGCTCGACAACCTCGTGCAGGGCCGCACCACCATCGCCATCGCGCACCGCCTGTCGACGCTGCGCAAGGCCGACCGGCTCGTGGTCATGGACCGCGGCGAGGTCGTCGAAGTCGGCCCGCACGACGCCCTGATGGCGAAGCAGGGCGCCTACTGGCGGCTCTACCAGGCGCAGCTGCGCCAGGCCGACGACGATGTGAGCGAAGGGGCCGCCGACGAGCGCGCCAGCGCGCAGGCGCCGGTCGCCATCACCCACGCGGCCCATCCGGCAGGTGACGCATGACAAGCAGCAACCCCTTCCAACTGGAACGCGACCCCTTCGGCCGCCTCGTATTGATCGACGCCCAGGGCGAGCGCCACGTGGGCATCGTGCCGGTGCGGGCCTTTCCGCTGAGCGCGCCCGGCCACGGCATCTCGCTGGTCGGCAGCGAGGGGCGGGAGCTGGTCTGGATCGACAGCGTGGAGCAGCTTCCGGCGCAGACCCGCACGCTGCTCGAAGAAGATTTGGCGGTGCGCGACTTCGCGCCCACGCTGCTGAAGCTGCACGGCGTATCCAGCTTCGGCGTGCCCAGCACCTGGACCATCAGCTCCGACCGGGGTGAAACCAGCTTCGTGCTCAAGGCCGAGGAGGACATCCGCCGGCTCGAAGGTGGCGCGCTGCTGATCGCAAGCGCGCACGGCGTGCAGTTCCGCATTCCTGACGTGAAAACGCTGGACCGGGCGTCGCGCAAGCTGCTGGAGCGCTTCCTCTAGATTCGAGCGCCAAGAGTGGGCGTCCGCAGGAGCCTGCGAAAATCGCCCCTTTGGATTGCTGCGGCATGCACCGCCGCCCACGGATATGCCCCTGCACACCACCGCCCTCGTTCTGTTCTCCGGCGGCCAGGACTCGACTACCTGCCTCGCCGATGCGCTCTCGAAGTACCAGCGCGTCGAAACCCTGGGCTTCGACTATGGGCAGCGCCACCGCGTCGAGCTCGACGTGCGCGGCACCATCCTCGCGAAGATGCGCGAGCGCTTTCCCGACTGGGCGCCTCGCCTGGGTGAAGACCACGTGCTCACGCTCGCCGCGCTGGCGCAGCTGGGCGGCTCCTCTCTCACGGAAGAGGTCGCCTTCGCCATGCAGGCCGACGGCCTGCCCAACACCTTCGTGCCGGGACGCAACCTGCTGTTTCTCACGCTCGCGGGCGCGCTGGCCTACAGGCGCGGGCTGCAGGTGATCGTCACCGGCGTCTGCGAAACCGACTTCTCGGGCTACCCCGACTGCCGCGACGACACCATGAAGGCGATGCAGCTCGCGCTGTCGCTCGGGCTGGAGCGCCGCCTCGTCATCGAGACGCCGCTCATGTGGATCGACAAGGCCGAGACCTGGCAGCTGGCGCACCGCCTGGGCGGCAGGCCGCTGGTCGACCTGATCGTCGAGGAGACGCACACCTGCTACCTCGGAGACCGCGAGCACCGCCAGGACTGGGGCTACGGCTGCGGCGAATGCCCCGCCTGCGATCTGCGCAGGAAGGGCTGGGAGCGCTACGCCGCGGCGGGCTGAACTGCCGAGGTGTTCAGGCGGTAGCGCGCGCCGCCTTCCTTTCCTTCTTCCTGCGGCACCAGCGTCCAGCGCTGGTTGTGGAAATCGCCCACCGCCGCGCGGTGCGCGATCGACACCATCGCGCCGCCCGCCGCCTTCACCGTGTCCGCGAGGCGCTTGTAGAGCACGCTCTCGGCATGCGCGTCGAGCGCGCTCGTGACCTCGTCGGCGAAGAGCCACGCGGGTTTCTTCAGCAGCACCCGGGCGATGGCCAGCCGCTGCTGTTCGCCGCCCGAGAGCTTCTGGCTCCAGGCGTCGCTGTCGTCGAGGCGGTTCACCAGGTCAGGCAGCAGGGCGTCGTCCAGCGCCTGGCGCAGCTGGTCGTCGCTGAAGTTCGCGGCCGGGTTGGGATAGGTCAGCGCGTCGCGCAGCTTGCCGTCGGGCACGTAGGGGCGCTGCGGCATGAACGCGACGTTCTCCGGCACCTGCAGCATGCCCTTGGAGAAGGGCCAGATGCCGGCGAAGGAGCGGAAGAGGGTCGACTTGCCGCTGCCCGAGGGGCCCTGGATCAGGACGCTGTCGCCGGGCTTCACTGAGAGCGCGGCGCCTGCGAGCAGCGGGGTGCCGTTGGGGAGGGCGACGGCGAGGTCGTCGGTGTGCAGGTTCTCCGACGGCGCGCGCTCCAGGGCGTCGCTGCGGGCGGCGTGGGCAACCATGCCGTCGTCGAAGCTGGTCAGGCGCTCGGTGGTGGCGCGCCACTCGGCCACGCCGTTGTAGTTGTCGACGAACCAGCTGAGCGACTCCTGTACCTTGCCGAATGCGGAGCCGATCTGCATCAGGTGCCCGAGCTGGAATGCACCGCCGAAGTACTGCTGCGCCGCGACGATGAACGGAAAGATCACCGCCGCCTGCCCGAAGAACGAGGTGAAGGTGACGAGGTTCTTCTGCTGCTTGATCAGCAGCAGGTAGTTGCGCAGCACGTCGCCGAAGCGCAGGTCGAGCTGGCCGCGCTCGACCTTCTCGCCATGGTCCAGCGCGATGGCCTCGCTGTACTCGCGCACCCGCACGAGGTGGTGCCGGAAATCGGCTTCGAAACGCTGCTGCCTGAAGTTCAGCCCGATCAGCGGACGGCCGATGAAATGCGTGACGACGGTGCCCACGATGGAATACCCGAGCGCCAGCCAGACCATCGCGCCGACGATCTGGTAGGTCGTGCCGCCCGCGGTGAACGAGAAGTTGCCCGACAGCGTCCAGAGCAGCCCGATGAAGCTCATCAGCGTGACGACCGCGTTCAGCAGGCCCATCGACAGCGTCATCGTGGCGCTGGTGAAGAGCTGCATGTCTTCCTGGATGCGCTGGTCGGGGTTGTCGGGCGCGGCGCCGTTCTTGTTCGTGTAGCGCGCGAGTTCCAGGTGGTAGAAGGTGCGGTCCGCCATCCAGCGCGACATGTAGCTGCGCGTCATCCACGTACGCCAGCGCAACTGCAGCAGCTGAGTGATGTAGAACTTGAGCACCTGCACCGCGATGTTGAAGAAGGCGATCCAGCCGAACACCCGCACCTCGCGCCAGAAGGCCACCACGTCCTTGTTCTGCAGCGCGTCGTAGAAGCGCCCGTACCACTGGTTGCCGAGCACCGCCACATACACATAGAAGAGATTGAGGGCGACGATCGCAATCAGCATCGCGCGGGCTCGCCACTTCTCCTCCGACTTGAAATAAGGCGCCGCGAGCCTGAAGACGCGGCGCAGAACCTGGATGAACGAGCCAGCGCGAGCTGTGACTGTTAGAGACATTCGGGTTTCCTCGCAGGCGCTCGCGCGCCGGTCATAGTGAGGAGACCATCGTAGACAAATGTTTCTTAAACCGGCCTGAAACCGGCTCCGGCCCTCGAAAAGGGCCCGTCAGCGCAACAGCACTCGCGCGGCTGTCGCCAGGAAGTGGGCGAGCGGCGGTGTCTGCAGGCCCTTGACCTTCGCTTCCTCGTCCCATTGCCGCAGCCGCACCGCGTCGCCGGCCCACTGGTGGGTGGCGAAGCGCTCGGCGGCTTCGGCGTCCATCACGCCGCCCTGCAGGGCGAGGCTGCGCACGGAATCGGGAGAAAGCCTGGAGAAATAGTCGGGCTGCGTGGCACACAGGTAGCGCTTGGCGTCCACATGCAGCCGGATCGGCTCGCGCACTTCGGCGTCGAAGGCGCCGCGCAGCAAGGGCAGGGCGATGTACTGGTGCCGGTCGTCGATGCCCAGCTGGGTAGGAGAGTGCGAAAGCGTCTGGTGCTCGGCGATCAGCAGGTGGCCCAGGTCATGCAGCAGCGCGGCCGTGACCAGCGAATCGCTCGCGCCGGCCTGCTCGGCGAGCCAGGCGCATTGCAGCGCATGTTCCAGCTGCGACACGGGCTCGCCCGCGTACGCGATTGCGCCGCGTTCGGCGAACAGGCGGGCGATCTCGGCGAGGTCGAGTGTCATGGAAGTGGGGCGCGGCGCGCGACGAGAAAGCAAAGGGCAATAAGTCCGCGAGTCTGTCGCGATGCGGTGACAGGTCGATGACGAAAGCGTCGAACGGCGGTTCCGGGCTGCCGATTTTCAGCGCGATTTTGGGTGTTTGGGTTTTTTTGAGGCATCTGACAAATCTCTGTCACATGCCGCTGCCAGCATCGCCCCCATTCGTCGCCCAGTGGAATCTGCGTACTTTCGCTTGCCCCCTTCGCGGTTCCGCGCGGCGTCCCTTCTTCCATCCACTTCCTCGATCCTTTCTCTCTCCCAAGGAACCCCCCATGCTGCATCGTTCCATCCGCTGGGCCGCCGTGCCCGCCGCCCTGCTCTCGCTGGCCTTCGCCGCATCGGCCCAGGGCCGCACCGAGCTGCTGGTCTACACCGCGCTCGAAGCCGACCAGGTGCAGGCCTACAAGGCCGCCTTCGAGAAGGAGAACCCGAGCATCGAGCTGAAGTTCGTGCGCGACTCCACCGGCATCGTCACCGCCAAGCTGCTGGCCGAAAAGGCCAACCCGCAGGCCGACGTGGTGTGGGGCCTGGCCGCCACCTCGCTGATGCTGCTCGACAAGGAAGGCATGCTCCAGCCCTACGCGCCGAAGGGCCTGGACGCCATCAAGGCCAACATGCGTGACCCGGCCAACCCGCCCAAGTGGGTCGGCATGGACGTGTGGTCCTCGGCCATCTGCTTCAACACCGCCGAAGCCCAGAAGAAGAACCTGCCCAAGCCCACCAGCTGGGCCGACCTGACCAACCCCGTCTACAAGGGCCAGATCACCATGCCCAACCCGGCCGCCTCGGGCACGGGCTACCTGATGGTGTCGGGCTGGATCCAGATGATGGGTGAGGAGAAGGCGTGGAAGTACATGGACGCGCTGCACCAGAACATCGGCATCTACAGCCAGTCGGGCAGCAAGCCCTGCCGCCAGGCCGGCGCCGGCGAGTTCGCGCTGGGCATGTCCTTCGAATACCGCGCCAACAAGACCAAGCGCGACGGCGCTCCCATCGACATCGTGCTGCCCAAGGAAGGCCTGGGCTGGGACATGGAAGCCACCGGCATCATGAAGACCAGCAAGAAGCAGGAAGCCGCCAAGGCGCTGGCCGACTGGGCCGTGACGAAGCAGGCCAACGAGCTGTACGCCAAGAACTTCGCCGTGCTCGCGCTGCCGGGCATCCAGGAGAAGCTCGAATTCGTGCCGGGCGACGTCGAGAAGCTGCTGGCCAAGAACGACTTCAGCTGGGCTGCCGCCAACCGCGAGCGCATCCTGACGGAATGGTCGAAGCGCTACGAATCGAAGTCGGAAAAGAAGCCGCTTTGATCCTGTCGTTGAAGCCAAGCAGTACCCGGTCATGACGAGCAGCAGCTTTCTTTCCCTTCGCGGCATCGGCAAGTCCTTTGGCGCCACACGCGTGCTCGACGGCATCGATCTCGACATCGAGCCCGGCGAGTTCGTGTGCCTGCTCGGCCCTTCGGGCTGCGGCAAGACCACGCTGCTGCGCATCGTCTGCGGCATCGAGCGTGCCGACAGCGGCCAGATACTGCTCGGCGGCCAGGACATCGCGGGCCTGCCGCCCGCGGCGCGCGGTTTCGGCGTGGTGTTCCAGTCGTACGCGCTGTTTCCCAACCTGACGGCCGCGCAGAACATCGCCTACGGCCTGCATCCCACGGGCGCGCTGGCCCGCGAGATGGCCAAGCGCTCGCGCGAGATGCTCGACCTGGTCGGGCTGGCCGCACATGCCGACAAGTACCCGGTGCAGCTCTCGGGCGGCCAGCAGCAGCGCATCGCCCTGGCGCGCGCGCTGGCGCCCAACCCGCGCCTGCTGCTGCTGGACGAGCCGCTCTCCGCGCTCGACGCGCAGGTGCGCGCCACGCTGCGCAGCGAAATCCGCGCGCTGCAGAAGCGCCTGGGCATCGTCACCATCATGGTCACGCACGACCAGGAAGAAGCCCTCTCGATGGCCGACCGCGTGGTGCTCATGCACGACGGCCGCATCGAGCAGGCCGGCACGCCCGACGAGCTCTATCGCCAGCCGCGCACCCGCTTCGTGGCCGGCTTCGTGGGCCGCATGAACATGCTGCCCGCCACCGTGCTGGCCGACGGCAAGGTGCGCGTGCGCGACAGCGAGCTGCTGTGCGCGCCCGGCAACCTCAGCATCGGCTCGCAGGCCACGGTGGGCATCCGCCCCGAGCACGTGGTGGTGAAGCGCTTCGGCACCGAGCTCGGCGCCAACAGCTTCGTTGCGCGCCTGCTCGACACCGAGTTCTTCGGCAACCGCACCTCCGCCCGGCTGGCCTGCGAGCCGCTGGGCATCGAGATCGAAGCCGAGCTGCCCGCCGACGCCCGCAGCGGCGGCGACGAGCCGCTGGTGCCCAGCAGCATGGTGCACATCCAGCTGCCATTGAACGCGCTTTCAGTCCTGGCGCATTGAGCATGAGCAGTTCTCCCGACGCCATCGCCGCAGCGCCGGTGATGGCGACGCGCCGTACCGGGTTCGACCGCGAGCGCTGGCTGACCGGCACGGCCGTGCTGCTGGTCGTGCTGCTGCTGCTGGTGATCGTCGCGCTGCCGGTCGGCGCGCTGGTTGGCCAGAGCTTCTTCGACCGCGAGGGCGCCTTCGTGGGCCTCGCCAACTTCGCTCGCTACTTCGAGAACCCCGCGCTGGTGCAGTCCGCATTCAACAGCGTGGGGCTCGCGGCGATCAGCGCCGTGATCTGCACCGGCATCGCCTATGTATATGCCTACGGGCTTACGTTGTCGTGCATGCCGGCCAAGGGCGTGCTGCGCGCGGTAGCACTGATGCCGCTGCTCGCGCCCTCGCTGCTGCCTGCGATCAGCCTCGTCTACCTGTTCGGCAACCAGGGCCTGTTCAAGGGGCTGCTGGGCGACCTCTCCATCTACGGCCCGCTGGGCATCGTGCTCGGCTCGGTGTTCTGGACGCTGCCGCATGCGCTGCTGATCCTTACCACCGCCATGGCCACCTCCGACGGCCGGCTCTACGAGGCGGCGCAGACGCTGGGCGCCTCGCGCTGGCGCATCTTCCGAACGGTGACGGTGCCTTCGTCGCGCTACGGCCTCATCGTGGCGGCGATGGTGGTGTTCGTGCTGGTGGTCACCGACTTCGGCGTGCCGAAGGTGGTGGGCGGCCAGACGGGCGTGCTCGCCACCGACATCTATAAGCAGGTGGTCGGACAG
The DNA here is from genome assembly GCF_030462475.1 of Variovorax sp. CAN15. Lineage (GTDB taxonomy): Bacteria > Pseudomonadota > Gammaproteobacteria > Burkholderiales > Burkholderiaceae_C > Variovorax. The sequence continues at coordinate 18,135 of NZ_JASMRZ010000002.1, read as the reverse complement.
CAGAACTTCCAGATGGGCGCGGTGGTCGGCCTCGTGCTGCTGATACCCGCCGTGCTGTCCTTCATCGTGGAGCGCCACGTGCGCGGCAAGCAGGCGGCGGCGCTGTCGGCGCGCGCCACGCCCTACCAGCCCGAGCGCGTGAAGTCGCGCGACCGCGCGCTGCTGGCGTTCTGTGTGCTGACGGCCCTTGCCATCCTCGTGATGATCGGCATGGCGGTGTTCGCGTCGCTGGCCACCTACTGGCCGTACAACCTCGCGCCGTCGTTCAAGAACTACGACTTCAGCAACATGGACGGCGGCGGCTGGGGCAGCTACTTCAACTCGCTGCGCATGGCCGTGTGCGCGGCGGTGGCGGGCGCGCTCGTCACCTTCGTCTCGGCCTACTTCGTCGAGAAGCCACGCCATTTCGGCCTGCTGCGCGAGCTGCTCAACCTGCTGGCCAACCTGCCGCTCGCGGTGCCGGGACTGGTGTTGGGGGTGGGCTACATCTTCTTCTTCATCTCGCCATCGAACCCGCTGCGCGCCATCTACGGCAGCATGACCATCCTCGTGGTCTGCACCGTGGCGCACTTCTTCTCGGTGGCGCACCTCACCTCGCTCACTGCGCTGCGCCAGCTCGACCGCGAGTACGAGCTGGTGTCGGAGTCGATGGGTGTGCCGTTCTGGCGCACGCTGTGGCGCGTTCATCTGCCGGTGGCGCTGCCCACCGTGCTCAACGTGGGCGGCTACTTCTTCGTGAACGCGATGACGACCGTTTCTGCCGTCGTGTTCCTCTATTCACCGCAGACCACGCTCGCCGCCATCGCCGTGCTCAACATGGACGACGCCGGCGACGTCGCACCCGCCGCCGCCATGGCCTCGCTGATCATGCTCACCGCCGCCATCGGCCGGGGCCTGTTCGCGCTGGCGGGGCATTGGGCAATAAAGCGCACCCAGGCCTGGAGGCATCGTTGACAAGCGCAACCCCGCGAGCAAAGAACTCCGACAGCTTCGACCTCATCGTGGTCGGCGCCGGCATCGTCGGCCTGGCCCATGCCTACACCGCCGCGCAGCGCGGCCTCAAGGTCTGCGTGATCGAACGCGACACCGCTGCCATCGGCGCGTCGATCCGCAACTTCGGCTTCATCACCATCACCGGCCAGGCACCGGGCGACATGTGGCGCCGCGCCATGCATGCGCGCGGCGTGTGGAACGAAGTCGCGCCGCAGGCCGGCATCGAGATCGTGCACCGCAACCTGTGGCTCGCGGCCTATCGTCCCGAGGCGCACGACGTGCTCGAAGCCTTCATGCGCACGCCGATGGGCAAGGGCTGCGCGCTGCTCGATGCCGCCGACGCACAGGCCAAGGCGCCTGCATTGAGCCTCGCCGATGCGCGCTCCGTGCTTTTCAGCCCGCACGAGTTGCGCGTCGAGTCGCGCACCGCCATCGGCCTGCTCACGAAGTGGCTGGCCGAGGCGCACGGCGTGACCTTCCGCTTCGGCGAAGCCGTGCACGAAGTCGAAACTCCACGCGTGCGCACCTCGCGCGGCACGCTGCACGCCGAGCGCGTGGTGGTCTGCACCAACACCGACCTGCACGGCCTCTTCGCCGAACGCATCGCCGAGCAAGAGCTCACGCTGTGCCGCCTGCAGATGCTGCGCGTGAAGCCCGAGGTGGGGTTCCGCCTGCCGGGCTCGGTGATGATGGACCTGAGCCTCGTGCGCTACGAGGGCTACAGCACGCTGCCCGAAGCCGCCGCGCTGCGCGCGCGCCTGCAGCAGGAGGAAGCCGCCTCGCTCGCGCACGGCATCCACCTGATCGTGGTACAGAGCGCAGACGGCTCGCTGGTGGTCGGCGACTCCCACCACTACGCCGACGCGCCCGAGCCTTTCGCGATGGAGGAGGTCGACCAGCTCATCCTGCGCCACCTGCGCAGCACGCTGAACCTCGAAACCGCGCAGGTCACCGAGCGCTGGACCGGCGTGTACCCGTCGTCGAAGACCACGCCCTGCGTGATCGACGCGCCCGACGACGCCACGCGGCTGGTGCTGGTCACCAGCGGCAGCGGCGCGAGCACTGGCTTCGGCATCGCGCACGACGTCTTCAGCGCATGGTGACGGTTGCGCAGCCGTTGTCTTTCTTTCCATTCTTTCGATCCTTGCCGCCATGAACGCCCACAACCACTCCCAACTCAAGGCTGTCGTCTTCGACTGGGCCGGCACCATCCTCGACTTCGGCTCCTGCGCGCCCATGGGCGCCTTCGTGAAACTGTTCGAGCAGTTCGGCGTCGACATCACCATCGCCGAGGCGCGCGGTCCGATGGGCATGGCGAAGTGGGACCACATCAAGGCACTGGGCTCATTGCCGCGCATCGCCGCGCAGTGGGAAGCGAAGCACGGTCATGCCTTCAGCGATGCCGACGTCGACCGGCTCTACGAGGTATTCACGCCGATGAACGCGGCCAGCGCGCGCGACCACGCCGACTTCATCCCCGGTGCGCTCGAGGCCGTGAAGGCAGCGCGCGACCGCGGCCTGAAGATCGGCTCCACCACCGGCTACAACCGCCCGATCATGGAAGTGGTCGTGCCCATCGCGGCAGCCGGCGGCTACGCGCCCGACAACCTCGTGTGCGCCGGCGATCTCGCCGAAGGCCGCCCGTCGCCGCTCATGATGTACCGCTGCTTCGCCGACCTGGGCGTGTGGCCGCCGCACACCGTGGTGAAGGTCGACGACACCGGCGTCGGCCTGCAGGAAGGCCTCAACGCCGGCACCTGGGCTGTGGGCGTCGCGGTCAGCGGCAACGCCAACGGCCTCACGCTGGCCGAATGGCAGGCGCTCGACGAAGCACAGCAGCAGGAGCGCCGCGTACGCGCCACCGCCGACCTCGAAGCCGCTGGCGCGCACTACGTGATCGACAGCGTGGCCGACTTGCCGCGAGTGCTGGAAGACATCGAGCATCGCCTGCAGCGCGGCGAGCGGCCCAGCACTCTCACTGCCTGAACACCGGAAAGAAAGCGGCAGCGTCCGACTCGACTTGACGCGCCGCAACGCGGGCCTGGCATGGCCCGCATGCGAAGCGCTGCCTTTGTCCTTCTCTTCTGCCTCGGCCTGCTGACGGCCGCGTGCGACGACAGGCCGACGAAGCCTGGCGTGCCCACGCCGAAGGCTTTGGCGAGCCTCGTCGCATCTGCGACGTACACGCGCTGGCACTGAGCCGAAGCAGTGTCCGAGGCGGCCCACCGCGCCGCCAGGTTCTGCGCGTGTCTCGTGTTTTCGCGCTGCGGGGGTATCCTCGCCGCGGAGAGAAAAATGAAGACAAGCGAGACAACCATCCACGAACCCGACTCCCGCTATGCCATGGTCCGCCTGGGCCTCACGCTGCTGATCATGACCGTCGGCAGCAGCGGCATGTACGTGGTGTCGGTGATGCTGCCGGCGGTGCAGGCCGAGTTCGGCATCGCGCGCGCTGACGCCTCGCTGCCCTACACGCTGCTGATGCTGGGCTTCGGCTTCGGCGGGGTGTTGATGGGCAAGCTCGCCGACCGCGTCGGCGTGATGAAGCCGCTGCTGATCGGCGCGGTCTTCCTGGGTGCGGGCTACGTCGCCACCGGTTTCTCCGGTGGCATCGTCAGCTTCACGATTGCGCAGGCGCTGCTGGTCGGCCTGCTCGGCAGCTCGGTGGCCTTCGCGCCGCTGGTGGCCGACACCTCGCTGTGGTTCGTCAAGCGGCGCGGCATCGCGGTGGCGGTGTGCGCCAGCGGCAACTACCTGGCGGGCGCGGTGTGGCCGCCGATCGCGCAGCACTTCGTGGAAACCGTGGGCTGGCGCCAGACCTACATCGGCATGGGCATCTTCTGCGGCGTGACGATGGCGCTGCTGGCCTTGTTCTTCCGCGCGCGGCCGCCGGCGCTGGCCGAGGTGGTTCCGGCAGGCAACGCCTCGGGTGCTGCAACGCCTGTGCGCGACATGACCCGCCCCTTCGGCCTGAGCATGGGCGCGGCGCAGAGCCTGCTGTGTATTGCCGGCGTGGCCTGCTGCGTGGCCATGGCGATGCCGCAGGTGCACATCGTCGCCTACTGCGGCGACCTGGGCTACGGGCCGGCGCAGGGCGCGATGATGCTGTCGCTGATGCTGGGCTTCGGCATCGTCAGCCGGCTGGTGTCGGGCGCCATCTGCGACCGCATCGGCGGGCTGCGCACGCTGCTGCTGGGCGGTGTGCTGCAGTGCGTGGCGCTGCTTTTGTTCCTGCCCTTCGACGGGCTGGTGCCGCTCTATGTGATCTCGGCGCTGTTCGGGCTGTTCCAGGGCGGCATCGTGCCTTCCTACGCGATCATCGTTCGCGAGCACTTTCCGCCGAAGGAGGCGGGCGCGCGCGTGGGCACGGTGCTGATGTTCACGCTCTTCGGCATGGCGCTGGGCGGCTGGATGTCGGGCAAGGTGTTCGACTTCACGGGCAGCTACCACGCGGCCTTCATCAACGGCATCGGCTGGAACCTGGTGAACGTGAGCATCGCGTCCTTCCTGCTGTTCAGGACGCTTCGGCGATCAGGCGGCCGAGTGTTCGCATTGCCCGCTCGCTGACCGCATCCCAAGGGTGGCCGTAGTTCAGCCGAAGGCAGTTGGCGAAGGCGCGCGTGGCCGAGAAGATCGGCCCCGGCGCGACGCTGATGCCGAGCTCCAGCGCTTTGCGGTGTATCTCCAGGGCGTCCGCGCCCGCCGGTAGTTCGACCCAGAGGAAGTAGCCGCCCAGCGGCCGCGTGGCGCGCGTGCCGGCCGGAAAGTAATGCCCCACGGCCTGTGCAAAGGTGGCCTGCTGCATCGCCAGCGTCTGGCGCAGCTTGCGCAGGTGCCTGTCGAGGCCGCCTTTCTCCAGATAGCTCGCAAGCGCCAGCTGCGCCGGCGCCGAGGTGCTCAGCGTGCTCGTGAGCTTCTGTCGCGCGACCTTGCGCGCGAAGCGGCCGGCCGAAGTCCAGCCGATGCGATAGCCCGGCGCGAGGCACTTCGAGAACGACGAGCAGTGCAGCACCAGCCCCTGCGTGTCGAAGGCCTTGGCCGGCGGCGGGCGCCGTTCGCCGAAGTACAGCTCGGCGTACACGTCGTCCTCGATCAGCGGCAGCCCGTGCCGCGCGAGCAGTTCCACCAGCGCCTTCTTCTTCGCATCGGCCATCAGGCTGCCCAGCGGGTTCTGGAAGGTGGTCATGAGCCAGCAGGCGGCCGGCTTGTGCGCCGCGATGGCCAGCTCCAGCGCCTCCAGGTCGATGCCGTCGCCGGGATGCGTCGGCACCTCGACGGCGCGCAGGCCCATGCGTTCCAGCGCCTGCAGCGCGGCGTAGAAGGTGGGCGACTCGACGATCACCGCGTCGCCCGGCCGCGTCACCGCCGAGAGGCAGAGGTTCAGCGCCTCCAGCGCGCCGTTGGTGACGACGATCTCGTCGGCCGGCACCTGCATGCCGTCGGCCAGGTAGCGCAGCGCGATCTGCCGGCGCAGCGCCGCGCTGCCCGGCGTGAGGTCGTCCACCGTGCTCCACGGGTCGAGCGACCTCGCGCTGGCGGCCATGAACTGCCCCAGCCGCGCCAGCGGAAACAGCAGCGGGCTCGGAAAGGCCGAGCCGAAGGGCACGACCTTGCGCGACATGCTGGCTTCGAGGATGTCGAACACCTGGTCGCTCACGTCGAGCGACTTGGGCTCGCCCGCGGGGCGCGAGGTGAGGGTGGATTCGGGCGGTGCGTCGCGCAACCCGCCGCCTGCCACGTAGTAGCCCGAGCGGTCGCGCGCCCGCACCAGGCCTCGTGCTTCGAGCAGGTAGTAGGCCTGGAACACGGTGGAGGCGCTCACGCCGCGGCTGCTGCCGGTGTGGCGTACCGAGGGCAGGCGGTCGCCGGTCTTCAGGGTGCCGTTGCGGATCGAGGCCTCGATGTCGGCGGCCAGGGCTTCATACCTTTTCATCGGCTCATTGCAGGATTCGTTGTTCGGGGCACTTTATCTGCACCGGTCAATTGGAGCGAATCTGCATCTGTTTTTTCTGGCCGGGCTGGGCCACACTCGGCCTCATGTCGAATCTCTTGCGCGCGCTGCGCGCCGTTCTCTGGAGTTTCATCGGGCTGGGCGGCCGCCGCGCCGACGCCGAAAGCCGCACCTCGCAGGTCGGCATCCTGCCGCTCATCGGCGTGGCGCTGGTGATGGTGCTGCTGCTGATCGCCGGGCTCGTCACGCTGGCGCATTTCGCCGCCGGCACATGAGGCGCGCGCTCAGGCTCCTCGCGCTCGGGCTGCTGCTCGCCGTGCAGGCCGTGGCGAACGCCGCCACGCCGGCCACCGTGCCCGACACCATCGAGCAGCGCGTGGCCGCCTGCATCGCCTGCCACGGCCGCGAGGGCGCGACCACCAACGCCGGCTACTTTCCGCGCCTGGCGGGCAAGCCGGCCGGCTACCTGTTCAACCAGCTCGTGAGCTTCCGCGACGGCCGACGCTTCAACAGCGACATGGCCTACATGGTGCAGCACCTGTCGGACGCCTATCTGCGCGAGATGGCCGAGTATTTCGCCGGGCTGCAGCTGCCTTACCCGCCCGTTTCCCCGGTGAGCGACGCGACGCCAGAGCAGCAGCGGCGCGGCCGCCAGCTCGTGCGCGAAGGCGATGCGGCACGTGGCATTCCGGCCTGCGTGCAATGCCACGGCGCGGCGCTCACGGGCGTGCAGCCGGCCATTCCGGGGCTGCTGGGGCTGCCGCGGCTCTATGTGTCGTCGCAGCTCGGCGCCTGGCTCACCAACGAGCGCCATGCGATGGCGCCCGACTGCATGGCCGACATCGGCCGGCGCATGAGCACCGCCGACATCAACGCCGTCGCGAGCTGGCTCGCCGTGCAGCCGATGCCCGCCGACACCAGGCCCGCAGCCTCGCTGCCCGCACCGCTGCCCGTGAAATGCGGCGGCATGCCCGCGAAGTGAGGGAGCGGAACCCATCATGAAACTGCGACACCTCGGCTGGCTGCTGCTTGCGCTCATCGTGCTCGGCGCCGCAGCCGCCGGCACCATCGTGGCGATGAACCTGCGCGGCGAAGACCCGCTGCCCGCGCAGGCCGAAGCCTTCCAGTCCACGCCGCAGCTGGTCGAGCGCGGGCGCTACCTCGCGCTGGCCGGCAACTGCGCAGGCTGTCACACCACGCGCGGCGGCGAGCCCTACGCGGGCGGGATGCCCATCGAGACTCCCTTCGGCACCGTCTATTCGAGCAACCTCACGCCCGACGACAAGGCCGGCATCGGCGGCTGGAGCAGCGCGCACTTCTGGCGCGCGATGCACAACGGCCGCAGCAAGGACGGCCGGCTGCTGTACCCCGCGTTCCCGTACCCCAGCTTCACGCAGGTGACGCGCGAGGATTCGGACGCGATCTACGCCTACCTGCGCAGCGTGCCGCCCTCGGCGGTGGCCAACAGGGAACACAGGCTGAGCTTCCCCTACGACACGCAGGCCGCGCTGGCCGTGTGGCGTGCGTTGTCATTCAAGCCCGAGCCCTTCGTGGCCAATGCCGGCAAGCCCGCCGAATGGAACCGGGGCGCCTACCTGGTCAACGGCCTGGGCCACTGCATCGCCTGCCACGGCAGCCGCAATTCGCTGGGCGCGACCGAGACGAAGCTGGGGCTCTCGGGCGGCCTGATCGCCGTCGAGAACTGGTACGCACCCTCGCTCACCGATCCGCACGAGGCCGGCGTGGCCGACTGGCCCCCGGCCGATGTGGTAGCGCTGCTCAAGAACGGCGTGGCGCCGCGCGGCTCGGTGATGGGGCCGATGGCCGACGTGGTGTTCAGCAGCACGCAATATCTGAGCGAGGCCGACCTGACGGCCATGGCGAGCTACCTCAAGGATCTGCCCGATGCGGCGAAGGCCGAAGCCCCGGCTACCGCCGCGACGAAAGCTCCGATCCGCCGCGACGCCGGCACCATGGCACGCGGCGCGAAGATCTACGACCAGCGCTGCGCCTACTGCCACGGCGACCAGGGGCAGGGCGCGGCGGGCGCCTATCCGCCGCTGGCGGGCAATCGCGCGGTGAACATGGCGCGGCCGACCAACCTGATCCAGGTGATCGCGCACGGCGGGTTCCTTCCCTCGACCTCGGGCAATCCGCGCCCTTACGGCATGCCGCCCTTCGGCCAGACGCTGGACGCGGCCGAGGTCGCGGCCGTGCTCACCTACGTGCGCGGCTCGTGGGGCAACGACAGCCCGCCGGTCACGCAGCTCGACACCATGCGGCGCTGATCGAGCGGTCGTTCGGTCAGATGTTCGTGCTGGATGGAATCCGGCTCGGCAGCAGGTGCTCGTAAGGCCGCGCGCGCGTGGCGTTGCGCTGGCCGATGGTTGCTTCGATGCCGGCGAGCGCATTACGGAAGCGCTCCAGCGGCCCGCCTTGCCCGACGATGGCTGGGTCCAGCAGCACCGGCAGGTGTGGAAAGACGTTGTCCTTGTACTCGCCCAGCGGTCGGTAGTACACGCCACCGAGGATGTGGAACAGCAGGATCTGCTCCTGCGCCGCCAGCCGCGAGGGCAGCATCTGCGACCAGCTCGCCTCGTTCTGGCCTGCGCTGCCCGCAGGCGCCGGCGTGCCTTCGGTGCCCGCGCTGAAGGGCGCATAGGTCATCACCGAGTACTGCGGGAAGTTCACCGCCGCGTGCTGCGCGCTGGCGTTGAAGATGATGGCGGTGAGCACGTCGATGAGCTGAGCGCGCGTGGTGATCGCGCGGAAGCCGTGCACCTTTCCGCTGGTCGCCAGCTCGGTGGCCCAGGCCTTGAGTTCGTAGTCGCCCGTCACGTCGGCGTCGCTCAGATAGTAGGTGGCCACGTAGTCGCCGACCCATTGCGCGATCGCATTCCACACCAGCAGCGCGTCGTCGCGGTACGGGTAGTCGGGCAGCGCCGTCGCGTCGTCCACGCCGCGCGTGCGCAGGTCGTTGGGCAGCATCATGCGGTCGTAGAAGTCGTAGGCCAGCCGGTCGCGTCCGCACTGCTGCTGCAGCGTCTCGATGGGCGCGGCGAGGATCACGTCGCCCGTGGTCAGCGGCGCCATGATGATCAGCGTCGCGGCCTCGTTGATGAACATCGCGCCTTCCAGGTGCGGCGACAGCAGCCGGCTCAGCGGATGCGCGGTCGCGAGCTGGCGCTGCGTGGCCATCGCGAAGGCTTCCGACATCAGGTGCGTGCGGCCCAGGTGCACGAACATCTCGTGGTAGTTGAAGTCGGCCACCTGCACCACGGTCTTGGCCGACTGCCAGGCCCAGTAGGCTTCGGTGTTGGCGGTGTCGTCCACACGCAGGAAGATCGCGCTCGCCGCCGGGTCCTGCCCGCACTGGATGGCGACCGGCACCAGCGAACGGCCGGTCTTCGGCCGCGCGAACAGCGCGATGGGCGCATGAATGTAGCCCGTGCCCGTGAGCGGCTTGACCTGCGCTCCGGCCGGCGCCATGTCGCCCAGGCCCTCGTAGTCGAGGATGTAGAGCCGGCCCGACGAGGCCGCGTCGGCAAGGCTGTCGCTCGCGCCCATCACCTGCCGGTACTGCGCGTCGCTCAGCGGAAACTTGGCCGGCAGCGCGGTCGCGCGCTGGATCAGCATCGGGTTGGGGCCGGACACGCGCATCGAGGCGAACAGGTCGTTGTCGTGCAGCAGTTGCGCGATGGCCGGCTTCTCGATGGTGACGAACAGCGCGTCGTACTGCGCCACCGTCTTCGGTCCGTTGAGCGCGCCCAGCGGGCCCTGCGAGAGCAGGTCGTGGTGAATCTGCCTGAGCTGTGTCGCGATGTCGCCCGCGGTGCCCGTGAGCGTGCCGAGCAGCGTCAGCACGGCGGCAGGCAGCGTCGTCAGTCCGCCGTTGGCGGCCAGCAGCTGGTCGAAGCTGGCCTGCAGGCTGGCAAGCCGCGCGCGCAGGTTGTCCAGCGACTGCAGGCTGCCCGAGGCCAGCGCGCTGGTGGCGAAGGAGGCGGCGAAGTTGGTGACGGCTTCCAGCGCCTTCGAGATCGTCTTGAGCTGATGCTCCAGCGCCGGCAGTTCGGTGGCAGGAACCACCGCGCCCATCGGCACGCCGGCCAGGTTGATGTGCGATTCGGTCCAGAGGTAGGTTGCCTGCCGCCCCACGAGTTCTAGCCGCCGCAGCGTGGCGCTGATCGGGTCGATCTTCTGCGGCAGTGTGGGCTTTGGCACCGGCAGGGCTGCCGATGCGGTGGATGTCTTGCCGGCCAGCAGGCCCAGGCCGCCCGCCGAGGCGGACCATTTGAGGATGTCTCTGCGCTTCATCGGGAGTTCCCTGTTGTTGTGAGTCTGGGGAAGGCCGACGGAAGGCTCGGCCGCCGAATCGAACGGTCGTTCTATTCGGTGGGCGGATTCTGAGGAGAGGCTCAGGCGTTGGCAATCAGGGTTGCTGCCTACCCCGAGGCGCGTGCCCCGCAACGCCTGGTCAGGGCACCGTCAGGCCGTATGTGGGTGACGCGCGGCTTCGTACAGCGTGTGCGCCAGGTCGCGATGCCTTGCCAGCAGCGGTGCCAGCTCGAGTCCAGTGAATGCACCGCCGCGGATGCGCACCACGCCGCCGATCATGCTCAGCGACACCGGGCCCGGCGTGCAGAACACCAGTGCCGCCACCGGGTCGTGCCCCGCGCCCGCGTGCGCGACGCCGCGCATGTCGAAGGCCACGATGTCCGCCGACATGCCGGGCGCGATGGCGCCGATGTCGTCACGGCCCAGCACCCGCGCGCCGCCCAGCGTGGCGATCTCCAATGCTTCGCGTGCCGTCATCGCCGCCGGCCCGTAGCCCACGCGCTGCAGCAGCATGGCCTGGCGTGCCTCGCCCAGCATGTGCGCGCCGTCGTTCGACGCGCTGCCGTCCACGCCCAGCCCCACGGGCACGCCCGCGCGGCGCATCGCCCCGATGGGCGCGATGCCCGAGGCCAGCCGCATGTTGGAGCACGGGCAGTGCGCCACGCCCGTGCCGGTACGGCCGAAGAGCGCGATGCCGGCCTCGTCGAGCTTCACGCAGTGCGCGTGCCACACGTCGCGGCCGACCCAGCCCAGGTCTTCGGCGTACTCGGCCGGCGTCATGCCGAACTTCTCGCGCGAGTAGGCCACGTCGTTGTCGTTCTCGGCCAGGTGCGTGTGCAGCGACACGCCGCGCTCACGCGCGAGTTCGGCCGACAGGCGCATAAGGTCGCGCGACACGGAGAAAGGCGAGCAGGGCGCGAGCACGATGCGGCGCATCGAGTGGCGCGACGCGTCGTGCCAGCGGCCGATGAGCCGCTCGCTGTCGCGCAGGATCGCTTCCTCGGTCTCGACCACCTCGTCGGGCGGCAAACCGCCGGCGCTGCGGCCCACGCTCATGCTCCCGCGTGCCGCGTGGAAGCGCATGCCCATCGCGTCGGCCGCCTCGATCGAGTCGTCGAGCCGCGAGCCGTTGGGAAACAGGTAGAGATGGTCGCTGGTGGTGGTGCAGCCCGAGAGCATCAGCTCGGCCATCGCCGTCTGCGTGGACACGCGGATCATCTCCGGCGTGATGCGAGCCCACAGCAGGTACAGGCTGGTGAGCCAGCCGAAGAGCTCGGCATCCTGCGCCTCGGGCACCGCGCGCGTGAGGCTCTGGTACATGTGGTGATGCGTGTTGACCAAGCCCGGCATCACCACGTGGCCACGCATGTCGATGGCCTCGGCCTTGCCGTCGCGCAGGGCTTCGAGGTGCGCGATGGGCAGTTCGGCCGTCGGGCCGGCCCAGGCGATCGCGGGGCCATCGCACACCACTGCGCCATCGGCGATCTCGCGCCGGGTGGCGTCCATGGTGACGAGGGTGTCGGCGTGTCTGAGGATCAGCATGGCGGCATTCTGCGCGCAAGGGCTACAAGTCGGCCGCTTGATCTTGCACTGAGCGCCTGCCAGCTTCCGCGCGGCCTAAGAGCGGCTAACAAAACGGTATGAGACGACGAACGCAGATGACGCAGCAAGCCAGGGAAAGCAGCGCGACATGAATGTCGATGCTGCGCTCGAAGCGAGTACGCAACTTGCCGAAGGCAGCCAACCATGCGTGCGTGCGCTCGACCACCCAGCGATGACGCCCGAGCCGTTCGTTGCGCTCGATACCACGCCGGGCAATACGCGCCGTGATGCCCAGCTTGCGCAGGTGGGCGCGGCAACGCGCAAAGTCATAGCCCTTGTCGGCATGCAACTTGTGCGGCCAGCGCCTGGGCCGACCGCGACAGCCGCGCACCGTCGGTAAGGCATCGACCAGTTGCTCGAACACCACCGAATCATGCCGGTTGGCGCCGGTGACACAGAAGACCAGCGGGACGCCTTGTCGGTCCGTGATGATGTGGCGCTTGCTGCCGAGCTTGCCCCTGTCCGTCGGGTTGGGGCCTGTGTATTGGCCCCCCGGGGGCTGGCCACGCTGGCCGCATCCATGCTGGCACGGCTGAAGTCCAGCTTGCCGGCGCCGCGCAACTCATCGAGCAACAGCAGATGCAGGCGATGCCACACGCCCGCGGCTTGCCAGTCACGCAGACGCCGCCAGCAGGTCATGCCGCTGCCGAAGCCCAGCTCCTGGGGCAACTCCTCCCAGGGAATGCCGGTGCGCAGCACGAACAGGATGCCGTTGAGAACCATCTCGTCGCTCACTCGCGGGCGACCGCCCTTGGCCGAGGCGACGACTACCGGCAACAGCGGCGCTATCTTCTTGAACAGCGCTGCGCTGATCTCTTTGTTCTTGTTGCGAGCCATGCAGCGTCAAACGCCGATCAGGTGTTCGACGCCGACATCGTTTTGTTAACCGCTCTAAACTCAACGCGCTGGCGCGAGGGCCAGACACCACGTGCGAACACCAGGCCGGCATCTTCGATTCCCGGGTGCCACAGGATGCTCCAGAGGCACGCTCGGCACCTTGCTCCTCTCCTTCCTTTCGCAAACAAACAATATGTGCAATCGCGTCCTTCAGGTCGCCGCGACAGCAGCGGCCGTTCTTTTTTCAGCGCCTTTCGCGACCGCGCACGAGCTGTGCACGATGATCGCCGATGCCGACTCCGGCAAGGTGCTTCTGCAGCGCGGCCCCGCCTGTTCCGAGCGCGTGACGCCCGCCTCGACTTTCAAGCTCGCCATCAGCCTCATGGGCTACGACGCAGGCGTGCTGAAGGATGCAGCAGAGCCTGCCTTGCCGTATCAGGCGGGGTATCCCGATTGGGGTGGCGATGCCTGGCGGCGGAATATCGCGCCGACAGCGTGGATGAGGGACTCCGTCTTCTGGTACTCCCAGCAGGTTGTGAAGCGAATGGGCCAGGAGCGCTTCGCGCAATATGTGAAGTCTTTTCAGTATGGCAATGCAGATGTCTCTGCCGTGGCGGTCGATGACCCCGGGCAAAACGGCGTCTGGGTGATGAGTTCGCTGCGCATCTCCCCGGAGGAACAGCTTGCGTTCATGCGCAAGATCGTGCGCCGCCAGTTGCCGGTGAGTGCGCATGCCTTCGACATGACCGCACTCATTTCGAACTACGGCGCCTCGATCGATGGCTGGGCTGTGCACGGCAAGACGGGCACCGGGTCGCCCGGCAGCGACAACCGCTATGACGCGAGCCGCGCTTATGGCTGGTACGTCGGCTGGGCTACCAAGGGCTCGCGAAGGCTGGCGTTTGCACGCCTGATCCAGGATGAGCAAGCCCTCAAGCCCAACGCGGGCCTGCGTGCGCGCGACGAGCTGCTTCGGCTTCTGCCCACCGTCGACCATTGAGGCGGGTATCGCCATGACCGCATTGCGCCGCGCGCTTGCCGCGCTTCTCCTCCTTCTCGGTTCGTCCTGCGTCCTGGCCCAGACCTTGGCGCTGACGTTCGACGACGGCCTCGACCCTTCGAAAGAGCCCGCGGCCGTGTCGTGGAACCGGCAGATCCTGGAAACGCTCCGCGATGCGGGCATCACGTCCATGGTGTTTCCAGCACTCGTGCGCACCGGCCCGGCCCAAGGACTGGACCTCATCCGGGACTGGGCGCGCGCGGGCCACGCGGTAGGCAACCATACCTCCCGGCACCGCAGCCTGGGATCGCCTCAAGTGCCGCTCGCGGACTTCATCGGCGATGTCAAGGAGGCCGAAGCCGTGCTGAGCCGGCTTCCTGGCTGGACGAAGATGCTGCGCTTTCCGTATCTCAAGGAAGGCGACACGCCCGCCAAGCGGGACGGCATGCGCCTCTGGATGCAGGCCGCAGGCTACAGGGCTGCACCGGTTTCGATCGACGCGAGCGACTGGTACTACAACCAGGTCTATGCGGCCTGGCTGGACGAGGGAAATGCCGACAAGGCCAATCGCATAAAGGCAGCGTACATCGAGCATCTGCTGGACCGTGCCGCTTATTACGATGGTCTGGCCCGGCAGGTCCTCGGCCGCAGCCCTGCCCATGTGATGCTGCTGCACACGAGCAGGATCAACGCCGCCGCGCTTGGGGAGCTGATCGCGGCGTTCCGGGCGCGAGGGTGGACTTTCATCGCCGCCAAGGCAGCCTTCGATGATCCGATCTACACCGTGCAGATCGATACCTTGCCGGCGGGCGAGAGCGTCGTCTGGGCCAGCGCGAAAGCTGCGCAGGTCCCAGGTCTGCGCTATCCGGCCGAGGACTTGGTCTACGAGGAGCCCAAACTGCGCGCGCTGGGACTGGTGCCAGCGCGCATGCTGCAGTAGTGCGTCAGCCAAGTGTTTGACGATGACATGGTTTTGTTAGCCGCTCTAAGTGCGGACCAGTTATCCAGGATATATAGCCGCCAACCGTGCAAGCGATAGCGTCGGAGGGCCCTTTAGGGGGCGAGGGCCTATCTGTTCAGTAGTCCCTCCCAGATCGAACTCTGTCTGATAGCTCGACTGGGGTCAGCTTTGGTTTGCGACTGCAATTGGAATCTGACCCCGGATCTCTCATCCCCATCGTTTTGCTTTGAAGATTCCGACCCTGAAGGTCAAGATCATTCGCAGGACGGCGTCCAGATCGCGAAGTGTGGCGAGCAAGTTGCGGGACTTCTGCGTCTGGGACTGCCGCCCAACTGAGCGTATGACATCTCGCCCGTGCGAATGATCGCGACACCAGACTTGGCCATGCGCTCCAAGGCGACGCTGTCGCCCAACGCAGGCATCAGCAGCTTGCGCGTGCTGCCTAGGAGGCTGACATCGGTATCGCTCGCACAAGCAAGGCAAGTGCCGACCGTGAGCGTTCTTGCGTCAGGCCGGCCCACTTCAACCCCCAGGTAGCCGCCCATGAAAAGCTGCGCCACATCGGCCAGCCCTTCGACCTTGGCTCCACAGGGCGTGTCGTAGCTCGCTGTGACCAGCAACGACGAACGCACTGACGAAGCCCTCACATACCTCGGCAGCAGTGGCTGAGGCGGTGAGGGTATTTTTGGTTCTTAGTGACTAGACGGAATAGAAGTGGCGTAACGATCAAGCCAGTTCGACAACGGGAATAGGTTTTCATCAACAAACCAGTACCCCTTGCGGATGCCAGTAGGTACACGGCCAACGACCAATTCCAATAGCGGATCGAACATGTTTTCACGATCACGTGTCGCAGGATGTGACGCATCGCATAGTGCAGCCCACTCTAGCGCCTGCTTGACGTAAATGACGTCGTAGGCGTTCGGTGACTGTTCTGCAAGCGACTCCGCCTCTGTAGCGATAGCCGGAGGTAAAGGCTCAATCACGCCAAGTATCTTTCTTGGATTTTCGAAAGGCATTGCGACCAATGCATCTGTTTGCCACTCGCGTAGAAAGGCTGCAAATCCTCGAAGGTAAGCACCAGCGCCGTTGAGTGCAGCCGGGCTCGCTTCTTGCGGCCCCACCGCCCATTCAACGGAGCGAACTCTCGTCATGATTTTTTCAAGATGACTCATGGATTAATCTCTCCAACTCCAAAAAGAGGAAGGCTCCCGGTAGCCGGGGAAGGTCATGTTAGGCGCCCTTGGCGCCAAGTCGTGTGCGCCAGGAGGGACGCTGCCAAAGCTACTTCCATTCCAAGCCTCTTGCCTCTTATACGGAATTCCCTGCGCCATAAATGATCTTTCGCCAAGCTCATGATCGGCCAACTGACGAATCCATGCTTGCTGACCAGGATTGAGTTCCCCTTCAGTCGCAGTCTTCCATGCATAGGCAATTTCATGAGTTGCGGTAAAGCGCTGGCGAACTACGGTCGAACCATCGACAGGGTACTCGTGGCGACCAAAGAACAAATGTTTCTTTAGAGTTGTTGCATCTGCTGCGGTCAGCCCGGTGTTTTGGGCGAACGATTCGATGTCAGTCATGTGCAACGCGCGGATGTCCGCATAAGCCGCTTCTGAAGCGAGTTCGTACTTCGTGAGCCCTGCGCCACTAAAACTCATTGGCCTACCAGGCGCCACTAGTCGACCGGCAACGACGCCGCCTCCCACGCCCAACATCACGCCCGAACCAACTGCCGAAGCTTCACGCACCGCCTGCGGATCATTGCTGTTGAGGTCGCTCCACCAACCTGACGCGGAGCCTTTCGGGTCGCTGAAGAACTTGCGCATGCCGGCAATGCCTGCATCGACCGTCTGAATCGCCCATGCAGCGCGGGTTTCCGGCGTTCCCACCACGCCATAGCTGTAGCCTGCAGCTTCAACGGCACCCATGGCGGCGTCCTTGCCACCAAGAGCAATCAACCCAGCTCGTTCAGCCGTGCTGAGTCCAGCGGATGCCGGGTTTGTAAAGCCGCGCCCACCGCCGGCACCGTACGCGAAGTCAGCTGCTGTACCTCCCACCAGGGAAGGCGGTGGATTCGCGAAGCGTCGTATCTCCGCTTCGGCGTAGCTGTCGGTCGCAGCCTGTGCCGCAGCCGTTGCCCGATCCGCCCGCATCGAGCTTTCCTGCGCAATGGCACGCCCGGCCAAACCGGCCTGGCTCATGTCGTCCAGGTCGATGTGAAGCTCCTGGCCCGGCTGCACCATCGGCACGCCGTTGCGACCGACCTGCACTTGCCCAGATTTCAGCAAATAGCCATAGCCGGCTTGCTGCTGCGCCGAGTTCAGGCCGAGATCTGCCAACGCCGCCAGCAGCCCTTGCCCGCTGCGCACGGTGGCCGTGCGACGGCTGCCGTTGTAGTTGTCGCTGGCAATGTCGCTGCCGTTGCGATAGTCATATGCAAAGGCTGGGTCGTCGCTGCCCACATAGGTTGGCAACCCTGCCGGGTCAATGCCTGCGCGTCGAGCTGCTGCATCCTGCGAAAAGTCCAGTCCGTTGACCCTCGGAATCCCGTCGCCCATCGCGTAGACCTCTCGCGCCGCTGACCGCTCTTCGGCCTCTCCGCGCGTCATGCCGCCGCCTTGCTCGGTGGCCGCTGCGATGCTATCCCCCAACGCATTGCCGACAGTTGCCCCCACCGCATCGCCAATGATTCCTGGCAACGACCGACTGACACTTCCCCCACGGACGGCTGTACCCACGATACCGCTCGCCATGCGCGTCGCAATCTCACCTCCGACAGGCCCAAAGGTTGTGGCCAGCATCGGCCGCGCCCAGGCCGACACATAGCCCGACGCCGCACTGGCAGCCACCCCGCGCCAGTCAAAACCCTTCTGCAACCCTGTGGCGATGCTCAGTCCCTGAGTAGCAATGTTGCTCGCAACGTGCCGGGCGGCAGAGCCCCAGTTCCCCGAAGCCGCCAGCGTGCTGCCAAGACCGCCGGATTGGAACCAGCCCCCCAAGCCTGCGCTCAGGCCACCTTGCAGCGCCCCCTGCACAACCCCCTTCCAGGAGAACTGATCCTGCACGCCCGTCGCGAYGCCCACGGCTTGTCCCGCAACGGAACCCGCTACGCCGCCGACTGCGCCCGACACCGCCAGCGTGCCCCAGGCGCCGCTGCTTACGGCGGCGGCAATGCCGGAGTACCCACCGACGTTGACGAGATACCACTGCTGTGTGAAGGCAGCCACCACAACTGCCACAACCACCGTGAGGATCTTGCCAATCCCACCGCACCCGCCGTCCTTCCCCCTGGGAGCTGGCAGCGGATCCGGCAGTGTCGGACTCGTGTCGCCCACGGCCTTGCCCGGGTCGTAGGGCCGGAAGGTGCTGCTGGTGTTGTGCAGGTTGGTGACCTTGTTGGGTACCTGCAGCACCGTGTTCGGTGTCAGTGGCGCCGAAGGCTGGCCGTCCATG
>NZ_JASMRZ010000193.1 GCF_030462475.1 Variovorax sp. CAN15 | reverse complement strand
GTGGTGCTGACGTTGGTGGCGCTCAGCGTGTTGATCGTGCCGTTGCTGGCGGTCAGATCGGTGGTGCTGACGTTGGTGGCGCTCAGCGTGTTGATCGTGCCATTGCTGGCGGTCAGATCGGTGGTGCTGACGTTGGTGGCGCTCAGCGTGTTGATCGTGCCGTTGCTGGCGGTCAGGTCCGTGGTGCTGACGTTGGTGGCGCTCAGCGTGTTGATCGTGCCGTTGCTGGCGGTCAGATCGGTGGTGCTGACGTTGGTGGCGCTCAGCGTGTTGATCGTGCCGTTGCTGGCGGTCAGATCGGTGGTGCTGACGTTGGTGGCGCTCAGCGTGTTGATCGTGCCATTGCTGGCGGTCAGATCGGTGGTGCTGACGTTGGTTGCGCTCAGCGTGTTGATCGTGCCGTTGCTGGCGGTCAGGTCCGTGGTGCTGACGTTGGTGGCGCTCAGCGTGTTGATCGTGCCATTGCTGGCGGTCAGATCGGTGGTGCTGACGTTGGTGGCGCTCAGCGTGTTGATCGTGCCGTTGCTGGCGGTCAGATCGGTGGTGCTGACGTTGGTGGCGCTCAGCGTGTTGATCGTGCCGTTGCTGGCGGTCAGATCGGTGGTGCTGACGTTGGTGGCGCTCAGCGTGT
>NZ_JASMRZ010000192.1 GCF_030462475.1 Variovorax sp. CAN15 | reverse complement strand
AGCGCCGAAAAGTTCACCGAGGTGATGGCACCTCTGGCGGACAAGCTGAACGCCGGCCTCGGYGCCAGCCGTGCTGCAGTGGACGCGGGCTATGCCCCGAACGACTGGCAAGTGGGCCAGACGGGCAAGATCGTCGCCCCTCAGCTGTACATCGCAGCGGGCATCTCGGGCGCCATCCAGCATCTGGCGGGCATGAAGGATTCCAAGGTGATCGTGGCGATCAACAAGGACGAAGAGGCGCCGATCTTCTCGGTGGCCGACTACGGCCTCGTGGCCGACCTGTTCACGGCCGTGCCGGAACTGGTGAAGGCGCTCTGATCGCATCGCTGCACTGAGCCAGAGGGCATCGTTCGCGATGCCCTTTTCGTATCCGCTGTATCTGGAGACATGACATGAGCTACACCGCCCCCATCAAGGACATGCTGTTCGACATCGAACATCTGGCCAACATCGGCGAGATCGCCAAGCTGCCGGGCTTCGAGGATGCCGGCCTCGAAACCGCACAGGCCGTGCTCGAAGAGTGCGCGCGCTTCAACCAGGACGTGATCGCGCCGCTGAACGTGCCGGGCGACCGCAATCCCTCGTCGTTCAAGGACGGCGCCGTCACCACCACGCCGGGCTTCAAGGAAGCCTT
>NZ_JASMRZ010000191.1 GCF_030462475.1 Variovorax sp. CAN15 | reverse complement strand
AACGACCTCTCCGAGCCCGCGCGAGCACGTTGGATGGGCGTAGCTCGCTCGGCAGTCCCAGCCGACGCGTGGGCGGCGTTTAAGAAAGACTTGGCCGACGGAGGAGGTAGCCCGAGTGCAGGATTCCCCGCAAGCATCATCGGGTTCCTCAACGAGGTTGCCGACCGCAAGGGCACAGGTACACATGGCCCTTGGGAGGATGAGCACGGCAACCCTCTGCAGGACGACGCAGATGCAGCATTGCTGTGGATCGCCGTTCGAGCACAGGCCCCGGCGGCTGCGGCCGAGGTGGTAGCGCGCTGGATAGACGAGGGCTGCCCCAACCTGGCACTCGATACGAATCGCAAACTCATGGCCGCCACGGTTCGCGCCCTCGCACCTGGTCCCCGTCCATCTTCCTCCTTGGAGTAATCGGACAACTTCCATGCGTAGCGCTGCGCCGATCAGAACGCATAAGCTTCACCGGGACCATTTCGCGTTCTATCGAGCCATCGTTCAGGGCGTGGAACCGCGCGCCGCCTGGGAACGCTACCTCCAGCTGGGAGACGAGCGCGTTGATGAGAGAAGGGTCCGGAGTGCGATCGCCGCGATGCGAGGGGAGTTTGCCGCTGCTGAGACACGTGAGCGGCGTCCCGGCACGGCGCGCCTGGTCCTGATGGACCCCGGCTCAA
>NZ_JASMRZ010000190.1 GCF_030462475.1 Variovorax sp. CAN15 | reverse complement strand
TGGCTGCCATTGCGTTGTTGACCAGGCGGAAGTGGCTGGAGAGGGCGATGTTTGGGGTGGCTGTGGCGGGGCTTGCTGTGGGTGTATCCAGCCGAGGTCGAAGGGCTGGGCGGTGTTGCGCGCGGCGGTCGGGTGCGCCTGCACAGGCACAGCCGTAACGGCGGCAGCAGCGGTAGCGGCGCCAGTGGCGGGCGACGCCGGACGCGAGCGCACCGCGCCGCTCGGGCGAACGAGGGAAGTGGARGTCATGAGTTGGCGGGCGCCGTGGCGCGCGAAGGCCGCATCCGCGGCGGGCAGGCAAGGGGCATGTCTTTGTCTCCGGGCTGCGTCGCGTGGCGGCGCGGCCGTGTCGTTCGTGTTGGCGCAAATGTTATTACAACAACATTTAATCGCGCAATATGTTTTTCAAACAACATTGAAACAGCATGCGATGCCCGATACTCCGGCACGTGGACCAGAGGAAACCGAACATGCGAAGAACCGCGGGAGCCGAGGCCCGGGCCGTGCGCCTGGCCAGGATGCAGGAACTCGTCGAGGCCGGCGGCCCGCTGCCGATCAAGCAGGCGGCGCAGCAGCTCGACGTGACGGAGATGACCATCCGCCGCGACCTGTCGTCGGCCGAATCACCCCTCTCCGCCCTGGGCGGCTATGTGCTTGCAACCACGCTGCCGGGCGCCGAGCGCTACTCGCTCGACGAGGCCAGCGACCAGCACGCGGCCAACAAGCGCCTGGCCTGCGAGCGCGCCGCCGAACTGGTGCTGGC
>NZ_JASMRZ010000019.1 GCF_030462475.1 Variovorax sp. CAN15 | reverse complement strand
GGCTTTGGGTGCCGCCCTGAGCGGCGGTGGCGGCGGCAGCGACAGCACCATCCCGCTGTTCGTCGGCTCGGGCAACCCGACCAATCCTGGCGACTCCGATGCGGACGCAGATTCCGATGCGGACGCCGATGCTGATGCGGATGCAGACGGAGATGCCGACGCAGATGCCGATGCCGATGCCGATGCCGATGCCGATGCCGATGCCGATGCCGATGCCGATGCCGATGCCGACGCCGACGCCGACGCCGACGCTGACGCCGATGCCGATGCCGATGCCGACGCCGACGCCGATGCAGACGCCGATGCAGACGCTGATGCTGATGCTGATGCTGATGCTGATGCGGACGCCGATGCCGACGCCGATGCAGACGCAGACGCAGACCACCTCCTCGACCCGGGCGACGGCCTCGTCGGCCACGTCACCGACAGCCTCGGTAACGCGCTTGGCCTGGGCGACTCGCTCACGCCGGTCACCAATGCGGTCGACGGCCTGACCGACACGCTCGACGACGTGCTGGCTCCGCTGCTCGGCAGCGAGTTCACGCCGAACGATCCCAACCAGTTCGACCCGATCGACAACACCGTGGGCAGCGTCACCGGCCTGCTGGGCGAATCGTTGAGCCCCACACTCGACAACCTGCTGGGCGCCGGCGCCACCACCGCCATCCTCGGCACGGTGGTGGGCCAGGTCGATTACCTGACCGACGCGCTGAACAACGGCCTGAACAACCTTGTCGGCGATCACGGCATCGTCAGCGGCCTCACCGACGCCCTCGGCCTCGGCGGCGTTACCGACCAACTGCTGGGCGACGACGGCGTCGTCGGCGGTCTGCTCGACAACGTGCTCGGCGATGGCAGCGTGGTCTCGGGCCTGCTGGCCGAAGACGGTCTCGTGGGCGGCCTGCTCGGACCCGATGGCGTGGTCGGCGGCCTGCTGGGCGCGGACGGCGCCGTGGGCGGCCTGCTCGGCAACGTCCTGGGCAGCGACGGCCTCGTGGGCGGCCTGCTCGGCGACGGCGCCGTGGGCAGCCTGACCGGCGGCCTGCTGGGCGAAGACGGCCTGCTGGGTGGCTTGCTCGGCGACGGCAGCGCTCTGGGCGGCATCCTGGGTGACGACGGACTCGTCGGCGGCCTGCTCGGCGGCGACGGTACCCTGTCCAACCTGCTCGGCAGCGGCGGCCTCACCGGCGAGCTGCTGGGCCAGGGCGGCCTGGTCGACAGTCTGCTGGGCGAGAACGGAGCGATCTCCGGCCTCATCGCCGACAGCCCGCTGGGCGGCCTGCTCGGCGGCGAAGGCGGCCTGCTGGGCGGTGCCGTCGGCGGACTGCTCGGCAACGACGGCCTGGTCGGCGGCCTGCTGGGTGACGACGGCCTCGTGGGCGGCCTGCTCGGCAACGACGGTCTCCTCGGCGGCGTGGTGGGCAACGACGGCCTGCTGGGCGGTGTGCTCGGCAACGATGGCCTGCTCGGCGGCCTGCTGGGCGACAACGGCATCGTCGGCGGCGTGCTTGGCAACGATGGCCTGCTGGGCGGCGTGCTGGGTGACAACGGCCTGGTCGGCGGCCTGCTGGGCAGCGACGGCGCTGTGGGCGGCCTGCTCGGCGACGGCGGCCTTGTCGGCGGTCTGCTGGGCAGCGATGGCCTGGGCGGCGTGCTCGGCGGCGATGGTCTCGGCGGTGGCTTGCTCGGGCCCGACGGCCTGGTCGGCGGCCTGCTGGGCAATGACGGCGTCGTCGGCGGCGTGCTGGGCAACGACGGTCTGGTCGGTGGCCTGCTCGGCGGCCTGCTGGACGGCATCGGCGGTGGCGGCACCCCCGGCACCGGCGCGGCCCTGCTCGATCCGCTGGACAGCGTGGTCAGCGGCGTGGCCTCGGGCCTGAACAACGGCCTGCTGGGCGACCTCGGCCTGGGTGACGTGCTGGCCCCGGTGGCCGGCCTTACCGACGGCCTGACCGACACGGTCGACGGCGTGCTGGCTCCGGTGCTCGGCTCCACCTTCACAGCGAACAGCCCCAACGTGCTCGACCCGGTCGACGGCGTGGTCGACCAGGTGACCGATGGCGTGGGTGGCCTGCTGAGCCCCTTGACCGACCAGTTGCTCGGCACCGGCACGACCCACGCGCTGCTCAATGCGGTGGATACGCAGGTCGACTACCTGACCGATGGCGTGGCTCATCTCGTGAGCGGCGACGGCCTGCTCGGCGGTGTGCTGGGCGGTGACGGCGGTCTGCTGGGTGGCGTGCTGGGTGGCGTGACCGGCGGCGACGCTGGCGGCCTGCTCGATGGCGTACTCGGCAGCGATGGCCTGGTCGGCGGCCTGCTGGGTGGCGTGACCGGCGGCGACGCTGGCGGCCTGCTCGATGGCGTGCTCGGCAGCGATGGCCTGATCGGCGGCCTGCTGGGTGGCGTGACCGGCGGCGATGCCGGCGGCCTGCTCGACGGCGTGCTCGGCAGCGATGGCCTGGTCGGCGGCCTGCTGGGCGGTCTGACCGGCGGTGATGCCGGTGGTCTGCTCGACGGCGTGCTCGGCAGCGATGGCCTGGTCGGCGGCCTGCTGGGCGGTCTGACCGGCGGTGATGCTGGCGGCCTGCTCGATGGCGTACTCGGCAGCGATGGCCTGGTCGGCGGCCTGCTGGGCGGTCTGACCGGCGGTGATGCCGGTGGTCTGCTCGACGGCGTGCTCGGCAGCGATGGCCTGGTCGGCGGCCTGCTGGGTGGCGTGACCGGCGGCGACGCTGGTGGTCTGCTCGACGGCGTGCTCGGCAGCGATGGCCTGGTCGGCGGTCTGCTGGGTGGCGTGACCGGCGGCGATGCCGGTGGTCTGCTCGATGGCGTGCTCGGCAGCGATGGCCTGGTCGGCGGCCTGCTGGGCGGTCTGACCGGCGGCGATGCTGGCGGCCTGCTCGACGGCGTGCTCGGCAGCGATGGCCTGGTCGGCGGCCTGCTGGGCGGTCTGACCGGCGGCGATGCTGGCGGTCTGCTCGACGGTGTGCTCGGCAGCGATGGCCTGGTTGGCGGCCTGCTCGGCACCGTGACCGGCGGCGACGCTGGTGGTCTGCTCGACGGCGTGCTCGGCAGCGACGGCCTCGTCGGCGGTCTGCTCGGCACCGTGACCGGTGGCGACGCTGGCGGTCTGCTCGATGGCGTGCTTGGCAGCGACGGCCTGGTCGGCGGTCTGCTCGGCACCGTGACCGGCGGCGACGCTGGTGGTGTGCTCGATGGCGTGCTTGGCAGCGACGGCCTCGTCGGCGGTCTGCTCGGCACCGTGACCGGTGGCGACGCTGGTGGTCTGCTCGACGGCGTGCTGGGCAGCGACGGCCTGGTCGGCGGTCTGCTCGGCACCGTGACCGGCGGCGACGCTGGTGGTGTGCTCGACGGTGTGCTCGGCAGCGATGGCCTCGTCGGCGGTCTGCTCGGCACCGTGACCGGTGGCGACGCTGGCGGTCTGCTCGACGGCGTGTTGGGTAGCGACGGCCTCGTCGGTGGCCTGCTCGGCAGCGTGACCGGTGGCGGCACTGGTGGCCTGCTCGACGGTGTGCTCGGCAACGACGGCCTCGTCGGCAGCCTGCTGGGCCAGGACGGCCTGGTGGGCAGCCTGCTCGGCGGCCTCAGCGGTGGCAGCAGCCCGGTGGCGGACATCCTGCAGCCGGTGGGCGATGTCGCCAGCGGCTTGACCGATGCGGTGACCCCGATCGTGTCGAACGCGACTGGCGCGGTGCACGACGTGACGGCGCCGGTGACCGACATCCTGGCCGGCTCGCCGGCGACTGCGCCGGTGGCGGAAGCCGTCAGCAACGTGACGAGCGGCGCCGAGCATGCCGTCACCCCGCTGGTGACGGAAGTCGTGACGCCCATCACCAGCCTGGTGGAGCACGCCGCATCGCCTGTGACCAACGTCCTCCACGGCCTGCTCGGCTGATCGGTGAACACGGAAGAGTTCACAAGAAGGAAGAGGGGCGAGGGAACTTGCAGCAGCACCAGGGACAGGCCGCCACCGGCCTGTCCCGCGAAAGGACAGATATGAAAAAGAATTTCCGGACAGTGGCCATCGTCGCGCTCGGCGCAGTCCTGGTGGGCTGCGCGGCCCCCAAGGCCGGCCGCGACGATGCGACCTACTACTACTCGAACAAGGCTGCGACCGCGGTGCCGAAGGTGGTGCCGGCACCGCCGCCGCCGGTGCAGAACGGACCGGCTGGCGTGCCGAAAATCGTCTATTTCGACTTCGACAAATACAACATCAGGCCAGGCGACCGGAACATCGTGGAGGCTCACGCGAGCTTCATGCGCAACCGGCCGCAGAGCCGGGTCGTGATCGAAGGCCACACCGACCAGCGCGGCGGCCGCGAATACAACCTCGCGCTGGGCCAGCGCCGCGCCGACGCGGTGCAGCGCGCGCTCACGCAGCTCGGCGTGCCCGCCGAACGCATCGAGGCCATCAGCTGGGGCCTGGAGAAACCCGCATCGCTCGAAACCACCGAGGAGGGCTATCAGCTCAATCGCCGGGCCGAATTCAGCTATCGCTGAAGCCGGGTCACGCGATGACTTCGGTGGTGGCAGTCCCCGGACCGTGCGCACGTCAGAGCGAAAGCAGATGACGGGCGCGGCCGGTTTCCCGCATCCGAACGGGGCCGCATGATGTCCTTCCCAGACCAGCTCCACGCCTGCCACGAACGCCTCGTGTCGGTGTGCGCGGCGCTGCCAGCCCCTTACCCGGCGTTCACGCTGTTCTTCTCGGTCAGCGACGGCGCGCAGCGCGCGCACGTCGTGCACGCGCGGGCCGCCGATTTCGAGACCGCATGGCGCGAAGGCGCCGGCCACGTCGAGCGCTGGGTGCGCGAGCGCGGCATCGTCTCGCCGTGGCTGCGCATCGACTGGGTCGAGGGCGCGAGCCCGATGGACTGGGCGCAGTTCAAGACCCAGCTCACGGCCGTCAAGCGCAATTACTTCCGCCTCGGCCTGGCCTTCGACAAGGACTTCACGCTCGCCTTCACCGAGCAGGAGCTCAATGCCAACGCCATGCTGTGCGGCGACTCGACCATTCCGCACTCGGTGGTCAACGCGCGCAACTTCGAGGTCTACGGCCAGGCGCGCTTCGAATGCTCGCCGCCGCTGGACATGCCCTCGGACCAGCCGGTCTACCTGCTGGCCACCGTGGGCGTCTTCTGCCAGCCCGACGGCGTGGTGCACAAGCTGGTGGGCACGGGGCTCGACGCTGGCCGCCGGCAGCTGCCGGCGCTCAACCCTCAGTCGGTGCTCGAACTCGTGCGCAGCGGCTCGTCCTACCTCGCACGGCAGGTGCAGAGCGACGGCCTCTTCGTATACGGCTACTTTCCGTGCTTCGACCGCCGCATTCCCACCTACGACGCGATGCGCCACGCGAGCGCGGTCTACGCCATGCTCGAGTCGTGGGAGCTCACGCGCGACGAGACGCTGCGCGCGGCCATCGACCGGGCGCTGGACCATCTCACCGGCGCGCTGATCCGCGAGTACACGCTGGTCGACGGGCGCGCCGTGGCCTTCCTGGTCGACACCGGCGGCGAGATCAAGCTCGGCGGCAACGCGGCCTGCGTGCTCGCGCTGGTGAAGTACTGCGAGCTGATGGATACGCGCCGCTGGCTGCCGCTGCTGGAGCGCCTCGCGCTGGGCATCGCGTCGATGCAGGACGCGGCCACCGGCCGCTTCAACCACGTGCTGCACGCGGCCGACCTCACGGTCAAGCAGGCCTCGCGCATCATCTACTACGACGGCGAGGCGGCCTACGCGCTCATGCGCCTCCATGCCCTCACGCGCGAGCCGCAATGGCTGGCGGTGGTTGAAAAGGCCTTCGACCATTTCATCGCCAGCCAGCACTGGCAGGCGCACGACCACTGGCTCAGCTGCTGCGTGTGCGAACTCACGCACTGGAGCCCGCAGGAGAAGTATTTCCGCTTCGGGCTGCAGAACGTGGCGGGGTACCTCGACTTCGTGCTCGACCGGAAGACCACCTTCCCGACGCTGCTCGAACTCATGCTGGCCGCGCAGCAGATGCTCCAGCGGCTCGAAGGCATGCCCGCGATGCGGCATCTGCTGGACGAGCTCGACACCGAGAAGTTCTACCGCGCGCTCGACTACCGCGCGCACTACCTGCTCAACGGCTTCTTCTGGCCCGAGATGGCGATGTACTTCCGCCGTCCCTCGACGGTGGTGGGCTCGTTCTTCATCCGCCACCACTCCTTCCGCGTGCGCATCGACGACGTGGAGCAGTACCTCTCGGGCTTCGCCGCCTACCACCGCTACCTGGTGGAGCGCCGTGCCTCACCCGGCGGCGCGGGCACGGGCTCTGGCGGCGGGCGAGACGACGGCGCCGTGTGGACCGCCAGCGAGATGGCGCGCGTGACCGGCGGCGAATGGGTGGTCAAGCCAGAGGACGGCTGGCGCGCCGCTGGCGTGGCGCAGCGCTCCTTCATGCGCAAGGGTCGCGTCGTGTTCGACCACCAGACCCGGCCTTCCAGGACGCCGCTGGCCGCCGTCACGCTCAAGGGCGTGCTGCAGCCTGCCGCGGCCGTGCTGTGCTCCGACCCCAAGCCGCACCTCGACAAGCGCGTGCCGGTGCTCAAGGTGCAGAACGTGCTGCAGGCGGTGCTGGAGCTGGGCGACCATGCGCGCGCCGAATTCACCGGCCGCGTCTGCGGCGTGCTCGGCAGCGGCGCGGGAAGCGGCACCGTGGCCGCGATGCTGGCCGGCGCGCTCACCGTGTGGGGCGAGGTCGGCCAGCCCGAGGGCAACGTGAGCCTGCCGTCGGGCATCGCCTGGAACATGACCTGCATGCCCCGGCATGCGTCGTACTGGGTGATGGAGATGGGCACCTCGCACATGCCGTCCTCGGCGCAGCTGGTGCGGCCGTCGCTGATCGTGGTGACGGGCCTTTCCGCCGCGTCGCAGAAGCATCGCGGCCCGAGCGAAGCCGCCGCGCGCCTGGACAGCCGGATCTTCCAGGCCATGGCGCCGGGCGATTCGGTGGTGCTCAACCGCGACATTCCCGAGTTCGCCACCTTCGCCGAAGCGGCGATGGCGCAGCAGCTGCAGATCGTGACCTACGGCGAGCACAAGGACGCCGACGTGCGCCTGCTGGCCTTCGACCACGGCGAGGTGCAGGCGCAGGTGGCTGGCGAGCCCTTCCAGCTCCGGCTGAACGCGCCGGGCCGGCACATGGGCGCGAGCGCCATCGCCGCGCTCGCTGCCCTGCAGGCCATGCGCCTGCCGCTGGCCGCCGCGGTCGAGCCCTTCGCGCACTTCGAGCCGCCGGGCGGCCGCGGTGCGCTGCACACCATCCACATCGGCGGCGGCAGCTTCAAGCTGATCGACGAGACCTACGACGCCAACCCGAGCTCGATGCGCGCCGCGCTGGAGCTGCTCTCGCAGGCGCCCTGCGAGCCGGCGCGGCGCGTGGCGATCCTCGGCGACATGCAGGAGCTGGGCCCCGCCGCGCAGCGCCACCACCTCGACCTCGAGGCCGAGCTGCTCGCGTCGCAGCCCGACCGCGTGCTGCTGTGCGGCCCGCTGATGCGCGCGCTGCATGCGCGCATCCGCACCAAGGTGCGCTCGCACTGGTTCGTCGACGTGTCCGATCTGTCGACCGCGCTCGGCGGGCTGCTGCAGCCCGGCGACTGGGTGCTGGCGAAGAGTTCCGCGGGCGTCGGCCTGTCCCGGCTCGCCCGGGTTTTGAAAGCACTGCCATGAGATTGAACGCACTCCTGCACTCGGCCTTCGGATACGAAGCCCCGATCACTCGCCCGAGGCCCGCTCGCCGCTGGTGGCTGGGCTGGCTGCAGCTGCTGTGCGCATGGGTGCTTTGCATGCTGTTGTGCGCCAACATCGCGCTGGTGTTCGCGCAGGATTTGTCAGGGCAGAAAGGGGAGGCAAGGGCAGGGAGGCCGGCCGGTTGCGCGGTAACGGGAAGCGCCGCGCAACCGGGTCCGGTTCACGGGATCAGGGCCGATGTGGTGAAGGGGCAAAGACTGCCGTGCTGATGTGTGTTTGATGCACACGGTGAGCGATATTTGCCTTGTAACAGTCGGGTAACAGTTGATAATGACGCAGGCGTCATTGCACGACGAACCGGCTCTTTCCCATGATCAAGTTCCTCCTGCCAAGCCAACTGGTTGCCGAGACCCCGGACGAGCCCGGAGCCAGTCCGTACGCGGGCGCGCTGAACGCCGCGTTCCGCTCGGCCTACCCGCTGGTGAAGAGCGCGGCATGGCGCTCGCTGCCCATCAGCCTGTTCGGGCTTTTGCCCTCTATCTTCCTGCTGCAGGTGTATGACCGGGTGCTCTCGCGCAGCGGCACTTCCACGCTGGCCGCGCTGGTCAGCGGCATCTTTTTCTTCCTGTGCATCGAGTTCTGGCTTCGCACGGGGCGCTCGCGCCTGCTGCGCAACGCGGGCGCCATCGTCGACCACGGCGTGTCGGGCGCGCTGCTGAACTCGATGCTCGGCCGGCCGCTGCGCGCGCTGGAGGCGCGGCCCGCGTCGGTGTGGCACCTGTACTTCCGCGACGTGGCCTCGGTACGCGGCACCATCACCGGCGGGCTGGCCCAGTCCATCTTCGACCTGCCCATGGCCGTCTTCGCGCTCGTGGTCATCGGCATCGTCGCGCTGCCGGTGCTGCCGGTGGTGGCGCTCTTCCTCGCGATCATGTCCTTCCTGGCGTGGTGGTGGGCCGACGAGGTGCGCTCCGGCCGCGTGGAGGAAGTGCAGCGCGGGCGCGGCCTGGATCGCGTGACCGCCGAGATCTGCAACGCGCGCGAAACCCTCAAGGCACAGGCCAACGACGCGCCCACCATCGAAACTTGGCGCCAGACCTACAACGCCTGGCTCGCCGAGAGCTTCAGCAAGAACGGCCAGATCGAGACCGCGCGCGACGGCACCACCGTGCTGCTCACCGTGTTCTCCGTCGTGGTCGTGACCGTCGGCGCCGTCTCGGTCATGGAGCAGTGGATGACGGTGGGCGGCCTCGTCGCCTCGAACATGCTGGCGCTCAAGGCGCTGCAGCCGGTGGCCGGGCTGGTGTCGAACTGGCGCTCGCTGGCCACCGCCAAGGAAGCCGCCAAGCGCCTGGAGACCGTGCTGCGCGAGCCGGTCGAGAAGCCGCCCACGGGCATGACGCTGCCCCAGCCGCTGGGCCGCATCACCCTGAAGGACGTGAGCTTCAGCTTCACCGAGACCGCGCAGCAGCCGGTGCTGGAGAACGTCGACCTCGACATCGGCCCCGGCGGCCTGCACGTGATCGTCGGGCGCAACGGCGCGGGCAAGTCCACGCTGGTGAAGCTGCTGTCGGGCCTGTACACGCCCACGGGCGGCGTGGTGAGCATCGGCGAGTACGACCTCTCGCAGTTCGGCCGCGAGGAGCTGGCGCGCTGGATCAGCTATCTCTCGCAGGAGGTCTACTGGTTCGGCGGTTCGCTGATCGACGTGATGCGCCGCAACGCGCCGGGCCAGAGCGACGAGCAGATCGTCGCGGCCTGCAGGCTCTCGGGCGCGCACGACTTCATCTCGCGGCTGCCCGACGGCTACCGCACCATGGTCGGCGAGGGCGGCACCGGCGTGTCGGTGGGCGAGCGGCGCAAGCTCGCGCTGGCCATGAGCTTCCTGCGCAAGCCCTCGGTGCTGGTGCTCGACGAGCCCAGCAACGACCTCGACTTCCAGAGCGAGCGCAACCTGCTCGCCACGCTGCTGGCGGTGGCCAAGGTGCGCACCGTGGTGGTGGTCACGCACTCGCTGCGCATCGTCTCCGCCGCCAACGTGGTCTACCACGTCACCGGCATGGGCAATGTGGAGCAGGGCACGGCGGCGGTGATGGTGCCGAAGCTGTTCGGCGTGAAGAAGCCGCTGGTGGCGCTGGGCGACGCGGAAGACGGCTCGGCGGGTGCTTCGCCGGCCTCCCGCTCCATGGCGTGAGGCGAGCGACAAGCGACGAACAACGAGTGACGAACGAAGAGTGACCGGGGACGCGATTTGAAAATAGACCTGCCGCAGATTCTTCAGGACGAGAACGAGAAGCGCGCGGCCCAGACCTCGCCGCAGGGGCGGCGGCGGCAGTGGATCATCGGCGGCGCCATCGCCGTGCTCGCGCTGGTCGGCCTGGGCTTTCCGATGGAGACCGTGGTGGTCGCGCCGGGGCGCGTGATTCCCTCGGACCGCGTCAAGTCCATACAGCATCTGGAAGGCGGCATCGTCAGCAACGTGCTGGTGAAGGAAGGCGAGAAGGTCAAGCAGGGGCAGCCGCTGGTCGAGATCGACCTGGGCGGCAGCGGCCTCAACCTCGAAGAGCTCACGGCCCGCTACGCCGCCACGCAGGCCACGCGCGTGCGGCTGATGGCCGAGAGCCGCGGCCAGCCGCTCACGCGCCAGTCTTTCGCCGCGGACATCGACGAAGGCGTGTTCGAAGGCGAGACCGGCGCCTACCAGGCGCGCGCGCTCGAACAGCGCGGCGTGATGGCCGGCGCGGTGTCGGGCCTGGAGCAGGCGCGCAGCAAGAAGCTGGAGCAGGAGGCCAAGGTCAAGGGCCTGAGCGACCGGCTGGCGCTGATGCAGAAAGAACTGGAAATCTCCGAGCAGCTGCTCAGCGAGAAACTGGTGGGCCAGGTCGAAGTGCTGGAGAAGCGCCGCCAGGCCGAGAGCGTGCGCAGCGAACTCGCGGTGGCGCGCCAGGGTGTGGTGTCCGCCAACGCCTCCATCACCGAGGCGCAGGCCAAGATGGCGGAGGCCGAAGGGCGCTTCCGCCGCCGCGCGTCGGACGAACTGGCCACGGTGGAGCGGCAGTTCGCGAGCCTGAGCGAAGACCTGGCGCGTGCGCGCACCCAGCGCTCGCGCACCGTGGTGAAGGCGCCTTCGGACGGCATCGTGAAGGGCCTGCGCAACTCCAGCCCCGGCTGGGTGGTGAAGCCGGGCGAATCGATCCTCGAAGTGGTGCCCGACGAGGACGAGATCATGGTCGAGGCGCGGCTCAACCCCAACGACCGCGGCTTCATCGAAGTGGGCCAGGAGGCGCGCGTGAAGATCACCGCCTACGACTACCTGCGCTACGGCGCGGTCGACGGCAAGGTGAAGCTGGTGGCGGCCGACGCCGACCGCGACCCCGCCATTTCCAACGGCGCGCCCTACTACCGGCTGCTCATCAGCATGTCGCAATCGCACGTGGGCCGCCCGGAGAACCGCATCACCGCCGGCATGGAGTCCGAAGTGGACCTGCGCGTGGGCACCGACCCGTTCATCTGGTACATCCTGCGACCCGTGCTCAAGCTTCGCCGCGAAGCTTTCCGCGAACCATGAAGTACCGCAAACCGGTCGATCTGCGCCGCGTGGGCACCGGCGCCGTCTGCGCGGCACTGTGCGCGGGCTTCGCGCTGCCGCCAGCCTACGCGCAGGAGCAACAGCCGCAGCAACAACAACTGCCCCAGCCGCTGCCCGAGCACCTGCTGCGGCAGCAGGAGATGGAAAGCGCCGCGAGGCTCACCGTCGCGCGCAGGCTCTCGGCGCCTTCGCTCGGCGCTGCCAGCTACGCGCAGCAGGTGAAGCAGGCGCTGATCGCCCTCTCGCAGGACTACCCCGAGGTGCAGACCATGCAGGCGGCGGCCAACACCAGCAGCTACGGTGTCGATGCCGCCAGGCAGGCGCGCTACCCGAAGTTCAAGCTCGGCACCTCAACGGGCAACTACAACAGCGGCGCGGCCAACGCCAGGACGCAGAGCTACACCGTGCTCACCGCCGAGGCGCGCGTGAGCCTGCTCGACGGCGGCGCCATGAGCGCCGCTCAGCGCGCCGCGGAAGCCGCCAACCAGGCCGACGACGAAGCCGTCGTCACCACCTCGCMGAAGGTGGTGCTGGACGCGCTCACCGCCTACCTGCAGGTGCAGCGCTTCGACCTCAAGAAGCAGATCGCGCACAAGGCTACCGAGGTGGTGGCCGAACTCTCGAAGGCCGAGGCCCGCCGCGTGGCGCTGGGCGTCAGCGGCGACAACGACCTGAACATGGCGGCCTCGCGCCGCGCGCTGGTGGCCGCGCGCGAGTCCGACTTCGAGGCGCAGCGCGACGAGGCGATGGCCAAGTTCCGCAACTACTTCAAGTTCTCGCCGAACGCCGAATCACTGCCCGTGCTCGCGGCGCCGGCGCAGTGGCGCATTGCCACGCAGGAAGAGGCGCTGCGCCGCGCCGAGTCGCGCAGCACCGAGATCGCCGAAGCGCTGGGCCGCATCGAGCGGGCGAGGGCGCTGGCCGACCAGCAGGACGCGAGCCTCTACCCCACGCTCGACGCCGTGCTCGTGAAGAGCAAGGACCCGCGCGGCGTCTCGCCGCAGGACCCGACCCGCGCGGCCTT
The DNA here is from genome assembly GCF_030462475.1 of Variovorax sp. CAN15. GTDB lineage: Bacteria > Pseudomonadota > Gammaproteobacteria > Burkholderiales > Burkholderiaceae_C > Variovorax. Next base: position 68,283 of record NZ_JASMRZ010000019.1, on the reverse strand, counting down.
CGAGCTCAACTGGAACTTCGGCAACGGCTTCGACCGCCAGCTGCGACTGAAGTCGGCGCTGGCCGAAGTCGCCAACCAGGAAGCCAAGCTCGAAGGTGTGAAGCTCAACCTGTTCGAGCTCACGTCGGCCTCGTGGTCGCGCACCGTCTCGGGCCGCGAGCGCGAGAAACAGCTGATGGAAGCCGTCAGCACCGCGGGCCAGGCCTTCCGCGGCCGCCGCCGCCTGATGGAGTTCGGCCGCGAGACCCTGCCCAAGGTGCTCGACGCACAGCTCGACTACTACACGCTGCTGTTCGACTACGTCGACGGCGTCTTCGACCTGCGCATCTCCGAGCTGCGCCTGGCGCGCACCACCGGCGAACTGCGCATCGACCCCTCCGGCCCCAACAACTGGATCGACCGCCTCTTCGGCGCGCCCAGCCGCCAGGTGCTCACCGAGGACGGCCTGCTCGCGAAGCTCTGCATCTCGAGCAACACCGCCTGCGCGAGCGAACCGGTAGTGGCCGAACGCGCCACCGGCGCCGCCGGCGCCCCGCCGGCCCTGCGCAAAGCCCAACGCCTCTCGATCCCATAGAGACGAGGCGAGCGAAGCAAGCCAATTCGGGAACACCGAGGAATCGGCTTCGCCGGGCCCAGGTGTTGCCCCCGGAAGGGGGTGGCGAAGCGACACGAAGTGCGCGAAGCCTGGGGGAGAGCTACTGCTCTTCGGGGATGCCGGGCTCGCCGTCGAGGATCTGGTACTTGCGCATCTTCTCCCACAGCACCTTGCGGCTGATGCCAAGGTGCTGTGCCGTGTCCTGGCGCTTCCAGTCGTTGATCTCCAGCGCCGCGATGATGCGGTTGCGCTCGCTGCTGTTCCAGCCCTTGCGGTCCGCGCTGCCTTCGATCGCACCGATGCCGCCGCCACTGCCGTTCATGCCGTTGCCGGCCGATGCAGCCGGCGCCGGCGTGCCGCGGGTGAGCGCGATGGCCCGCTGGATCAGGTTCTGGTCCCAGCCACGCAGTTGCCGCGCGATCACGCCCACGCGTTCCGCGAGGTTGCGCAGCTGCCGAACGTTGCCGGGGAAGTAGGTCTCGGCCACCGCGTCGCTCAGCCAGTGCGGCGTTTCGCCGAGCGTTTCGAGTTCGTCGCCGAGCACGTTGCTCAGCAGCGCCTTGAAGATCGCGATCTTGTCGATCTCGCCGCGCTCCTCGAGGCTGGGCACGTGCAGCTCGATCACCGCGAGCCGGTAGAACAGGTCGGCGCGGAACTCGCCGCTGGCCACCATCTCGCGCAGGTTGCGGTTGGTGGCCGCCACCAGCCGGAAATCCACCCGCACAGGCGCCGTCGCACCCAGCCGCGTGACCGCGTTGTCCTCCAGCACGCGCAGCAGCTTGACCTGCTGGTAGCGCGGCAGGTCACCGATCTCGTCGAGGAACAGCGTGCCGCCCGTGGCCTGCTCGAAGTAGCCACGATGCGCATGCACGGCACCCGTGAAGGAGCCCTTGGTGTGGCCGAAGAAGAGCGACTCGAAGAGGCCATCGGGAATCGCGCCGCAGTTCACCGCCACGAACGCGCCCTTGCCGTAGCGCTGGTGGCCCAGGTGCAGCTGCTGCGCGATGCGCTCCTTGCCCACGCCGGTTTCGCCGCGCACCAGCACGCTGTGGTCGCAGTCGGCAAAGGCACCCACTTCGGCCAGCAGCGCCTTCATCGCGTCGGAATGCGCCACCAGCACGTCGGGCGCCTGCGGCGCCACCTCGCGCGCACGCAGCTGCCGCACCAGCTTCGCGACCATCGTGCGCAGTTCGGCGCAGGTGAAGTCGTAGGGCAGCACGTGCAGGTACTCGGGCGGATAGGTGCGCGAGTCGCGCTCGCGCGAACCGGCCGCCACCCAGATCACCGGCATGCCCTGCAGAAGCTCGGTCGCATGCGCCAGCCCGCCGCCGTCGATGACCGTCACGCTGATGATCGCCACCGAGGGCCGCAGCGCCGTGCCGGCATCCTGCGACGGAGGCGGCATGCCGTCGGCCCGGATGACCTCCACGTCGAAGCTCGCCATGCACCGCGCGATGCGGTCGAGGATGTCGGCTTTGCCTTCCCAGACAAAGAGGTCGAGTTCGTCGAAATTGGCGGCGGGGGAATTCATCGGGAGGAACGGAGCGTCAATACACCAGCATGGGCAGGCCCTTGCAGTCGAGAGATCGCAGGTTCACGTCGATCTGTCCAAGGTTGATGCCGAGCACGTTTTGCAAAAGAGGTGTCAGAACCGAAGCGCCAATAGCGTTGAGCACGGGTTGGAGCAGGCCGGTCAGTACGGAAAGTGCGTTGGATATGGTGCCGCTGGCGCCATTGCTGCTGGTCGACAAGCTGTCCTTGATCATGCTCTTGCAGCCTGCTTCGTTGCCACCTATTCCGAGCAGGCCAGTGCACGGATTCAGAACGCCCGTCAAAAGATCGCCGACGCCATTCAAGACGCCCGTCAGCAGGCCGCTATATGCCGCGTTTTGACGAATGGTGTTGACGACGCTGGCATATCGCTGGCCCCGGCAGCTGGAAGTGTCCTGCGAGCAGATGCTTGCGGTGTTGTCCCAGAGCTGGTTTGTCAAGTTGGCCAACTGCTCAGCAGTGGGCGCACCGGATGACGGGGTCTGCGTGCCGCCGAGGAGCACACGTGTCAGCTCCGATACAAGATTCGACACAAGCGTTCCCAGCTGCAAGTTGTTGACTGGGGTCGTTTGGGTCTCTCCTTCCGCAAGAGTCAGCGTAGACGGAGGGCCCTCCAGGATAGGGAGCTGGACTTGGTTGTTTATCTTCAGTAAACCCAATACGTTGACGAGGTCCATCGAGCTCAAGCCGGTTTGGCAAACATCTGATTTCGAAAAAATGTCCGCCGGCGCGATCTTCCCTACGCACACATTCGCGATTCTGCTGGTCACCGAAATCTTCGCGCGATCCTTGCCGCTAACAGGGTCCTGAAGTGCCGGCGTACACATGTCGATCAGTGTGCCGATACCCGTCACCGCATCGACCACAATCCGTAGATCGATATTGATCAGTGTCTTGAGCAGACTGCCCGACGCCACCGTGATGTAGCTGCGGACTTGCGCGTTGTAAGCCTTTGCGCCGATGCCGCCGATGGCTATCGAAGGCGGTTCGACGACGGCAACCTTTGCCGTTACCTCAATCAGTCCCAGCACGTTGAGATTGGGCACCGACGCGTCGACGGCATGCTGCGAAGTCGCAATGCCGATCGAGGTATAGATGAGATCGAGGGCACTCACACCGATGTTCAGCGCGCTGCTTCCGCTGCCGCCCGGCGAGATGATCTGCGCAAACAACCCGCTCGGGCCATTGGCCAGCGAGCCCAGCTGCACCATGAGGTTGGAGATGCCGAGCTTGGTCTGTATGGCCTGCAGCAGCGCGATGTTGCTTGCCAGCAAGCTGTTCTGGCCCGCCAGTGTGACGATAGCGTTGAGCAGATCGCCGAGTGCGACCTGTCGCCCCGCGAGCAGCGTGTTGAGCTCGCCCACGCCGATGTCGGCGGCCACCGGAATGCCCAGCGCGGCCAGCAGCCCGCCGGGCGTGATCTTGGCCTGCGCCAGCCCGTCGTAGGCCACGAGCGACGTGCCCGACAGGTCGAGCCCGATGCCTTTCAGCAGCCGCCCCAACGTCGAGTCGCCGCTCACGACGACGAGCTTGCTGCCCACGGAGAACTCGGCGAGCGGTGCGCTCAGCGCTGCCACCGCGCTCACGCTGATGAGCCGGTTGCCGCTGAAAAAGGACAGCAGCGTCGGCGACGCCTTCTGGAAAGCCACGCGCACTGCATTGGCCGTGCCGGTGACGGCGGGCGACTGGAAGCTGGTGTCCTTGTCCCAGTAGCCGCACTGGATCTCGCCGGGTAGCAGCGTGAGACCCGTCGGCATGTTGCCTGCCACACCACCGGACGCCCCGTTGGCATTGAGCTGTGCCGCCGCGGTGGCCGTCGCACAGCCGGCGCGGATCTGCTGTGCCCCTGCCAGCGCCGCGAGGTCGGCGGCTTTCTGGAACTCGCGCTTCATGAAGTACATGAAACCGATCTCGGTGCCGATCAGCGTGATGATGATCAGGCTCAGCGCAATGGCCGTGTTGATGATGACCGACCCGCGCGATCGCGAGCGGATCGAGGAAGAAGAGCCCCGGAGTGCGGCGTTCATGTGCTTGGCGCTCTCAGGAGGAGCGCAGCGCGGCGGTGGTCCGGCTGCGGAGTTGGTCGGGCATCCATTGGCTGGTGTCCAGCAATGGCATCGTCGGCAGCAGGCGGTTGGCGCTGTACGGATAGGTCACGGTTACTACATAGCGGATGTAGGCACCTGGGCCGCTCGGGTCGCTGCGTGTCACGTCCACCGTTACGTTGGAGACTATCCAGCTGCGCCGTGTCGTCACGCTGGTGTTGGCCGAGATAGGCACGACGAGCGAGTTGGCTAGCGAGTCGTACACCGCGTCCTTGACCCGCTGGTCGGCCGCCGTCGGCGCCGGCGTGAGCAGGCCCACGGCCCGCGCGCCTTCTTCCGATGCCCGCGTGACCGACTGCTGCGTGTAGAGCACCGCGCCGAAGGTTGCGAGCGCGTACAGCACGCTGAACAGCACGACGAAGACCAGCGCGAACTCGATGGCGGCCACGCCGCGCTCGCGAGCCAGGTTGCGGATGCACCTCCCGCCGTAGCTGCTGCTCATGGCGACCTCCCATCCAGGAGCATGCTGGCCTTGCCGACGATGGTGCTGGGCATGGCGAAGCTGGGGAATGGCGGCAGCAGCATCTGCAGGTTGGTGGCCGTGACGGTCACGACCATCTGGCAGCGGGTGTCCCAGGTGGCGCCGCAGGCGGGAGCGGTGCAGTTGTTGCTGACCACGCCGCACACGGTGGCGCTGACGCTGCGCGTGACCACGGCGGGCATCCAGCTGCTGCTGGCTGTCGCGGTCGTCTGGGCCTGTGTGGCACGCGCCGCGAAGGTGGACTGGTAGCGCAGCGCCGCCCGCGCCCCATCCTCCGCTGCGTTCTGCAACCCGAGCCGGAACGCGAACAGCATCCCGTAGCTGATGATCCCGTACAGCAACGCGAAGAAGATCAGGAACACCATGGCGAACTCGACCGCGTACGCGCCGCGCTGGGCGTGCGCGGCGGTGCGGTTACGAAGGCGTGGTGTGGTCATGACGCTGCCGGATCTGCGTTAGGCGCCGGGGCTACTTCGGCGCACCGGTGTCGCCGCCGGAGCCGCCACTGCCGGAGTTGGACTTCAAGCTCGAACTCATGCGCTCCGGGATCGGGTATTCGAAGCTTTTCATATAGCGCTGGTAGCTGCGGCTGGCGATGTCGCCTGCAATGGTCCTCGGCGTGGCGGAAGCGATCTCTCCGCCGCGCTGCCATGCGAGCAGGCTCTGGGTGGCGTCGCCGACCCGCAGCGGCTCGTAGGCGAACTCCTCGGCCTGCCCCATCTCTTCCTGGCCCTGTTGCTGCTGCGTGGAGGCGGCCGGCGCGGGTGTCGCGGGCTCCTGTGCCTTGGCGGCGGGGGGCTGTGGCTGCTGTTGTTGTGCGGTTGCCGCCGGAGCGGCGGCAAACAGCGCGGCCGCAAGTCCGAATGCCGGCAGCGAGGCGATGCGGGCGATGGTCGTCTTTCTCATGGTGTGCCTCGTGGGTTCGAATTCGGCGACAGGGAAACCGCCGCGTCCGCGGTGGCCGGGTTGAGCTGGCTGGCCGTGCGGATGCCGCCGCTGCTCGACCAGCGGGAGGCCTTGAGCATCAGCGGTTGCTGCTGCTGTGCCTGGTCTTCGCGTGCGGTGGCAGCGACGCCGGCGGCGGGTTGCAGTGAGCCGGTGGCCGCCAGGGGCCTCGAGCCGCCCGCGCGCAGTTGCTGGGCGGCATCGTGCACCGCTGCACGCGCCGCGGGCGACATGCGATTGGCATCCATCAGCCTGCTCGCCTGTTCGTCCTGCCCGGTGACTTCGAGATACAGGGCCAGGTTCGACTGGGCCTGCGTGCTGTCGGGGCGCAGTTGCAGCGCCTGCATCAGCGGCAGCCGGGCTTCGTCGATCTGTCCGGCGCGCAGGCTGGCATAGCCCAGGTCGCTGAGCAGGGCGGCATCGGTGGGTGTCAGGCGCTGCGCTCGCTTGAGCAACTGCACGGCTTCGGGAAAGCTGCCACGCGCGCCGGCCAGCAGGCCGAGGCCCCGATAGCCGGCGCTCTCGAGCGGCGTGCCTACGAGCTGCCTGTAGGCCTGCTCGCTCGCCGCGGCCTGCCCGGTCTGGCGCAGCGCGTCTGCGCGCATGCGGGTCGATTCGGGCGACACGCCCCAGCGCTGCTCGAGCGCGTCGATGTGCGCCAGCGAGGCGAACCACAGCCCTTCCTTCTGCATCTGCTCGACGAGCTTGAGGTATGTGGCCTTGCTGTCGACGGACGCTCCCGCCTTGGTGTCGGCGGCCGCTTCGGCGGAGGCGCGTTGCTGCGCGTCGGCGGCAGCGGCGTACTGGTCCTTGAGCGCGCCGCATCCGGTGGCCGCGAACGTTGCCGCGGCGGCGACGGCGCACGCCAGCAAGCGGCCGGTACGGTGTGAACGCACGCGGGGAAAGTCTTCGTTTGTCACTTGATGATGGCTCCCAGTGAACGGAATATCGCGATGAAGCCTGGCCCCGCGGTGACGATGACCAGCGCAGGCAGCAGCGTGGTCACCATGACGCCGGTCATCTTCACGGTGATCTTGCCGATGCGCTCCTTCATCTCCGAGCGGCGGCTTTCGCGCAGCCGGTCGCTGAAGATGCGCAGCGGCTCCTGCACCGCGCCGCCATGACGGTCGACCTGCACCAGCAGCGAGACGAGGCCGCGCATGTTCTCGTTCTTGTGCAGCGTCGCGAGCCGATGCAGCGAATGCTCGCGCGTGCGGCCCTGGCTGTATTGCGCATTGGCGATGGCGAGTTCGAAGCCCAGCACGCGCAGCACGTGGCGGAAGTCGGTCGCCATGATCTGCAGGCTCTGGTCCAGGCTCAGGCCCACGCCCTGCAGCAGCCGCAGCAGGTCGATGAACAGCGGCAGTTCCTGCGCCGCACGCTCGCGCCGGCCGGCGGCGATGCGGCCGAGCAACCATTTGGGCGCCATGAAGCCGATGGCGATGGCCGCCGCCAGCACGAAGGTGACAGTGTTCTGCTTGTGACCGCTGCTCCAGAACACGTAGGCCAGCAACGGGAGCATGAAGGCCAGCAGGATGCGCGTGACCAGGAAGACAAGCTGGGCTCGCTTCGACGGCAGGCCGCACTGGTCGATGAGGTTTCGGTCTTCGTCTGCAACCAGCGCGCGTCCGAGGCGCGAATCCAGCCAGTGGAAGGGCAGGTCGAGTTCGGGCTTGAAGGGCGCATCGGGGTCCGCCGGAGCGTCGATGGCCGACTTCGGGTCGGGTGCGACCACCGCCTGCCGGATGGCCCGGCCGATGACCTGACCGCTGCGCGTACGGCGCAGTTCCGCCGCGACCAGTGCGCCGGCGCCGATCATCAGGCCCACCGCGAGAAGGACCAGACTGAGGACGAGCAGTTGATTGGGCGTGAACGTCATGCCAGCCTCGCCAGCCTGTAGAGAAGCGCCGCGCCGGTCAGCTGCAGACCGGCCGCGGAGAAGATCAGGATGCGGCCGGTGTCGTCGTTCCACATCCCCATGAAATAGCCGGGGTTGGTGAAGATCAGGAAGGCGCCCACGCCCACCGGCAGCAGGCCGAGAATCCATGCCGAGAGGCGCGTCTCCGAAGACAGTGCGTTGAGTTCCTGCTCCGCCTGTTCGCGGTCGCGCATGAAGTTGCCCACGCGCTCCAGCAGCAGGTCGGCGCGTCCGCCGTAGCGTACGCCCAGGCCGAGAATGGAGGCCAGCAGGTACATCTCCTCGATGCGTACGTTGTCCGCCGTCTGGTGCAGCGCGCGGTCGAGGTCCACCCCCGCGCGCACCAGTGCCGCAGCGCGCTCCAGGTGGCCGCGCAGCGGTGCCTGCGTGGTGGCGATCGCGAGCTGGAAGGCCGCTTGCGTGGAATTGCCGATCGTGATCAGCCGCACCATGGCGTCGATGTAGCCGGGGAGCTGGTGAATCAGCTTGCGGCGGAATTTCTGCAGCTGAAGCCACAGCGCGAAGCTCGCCAGCAGCACCAGCAGGAACAGGACGCCCAGCGCCGCGAGCCATCCGACCAGCATGCCGATCAACAGGACGACGCCCGCGATGGCCGCCAATGCGAAGACGATGGTTCGAGGCTCGACGACGCCCACCATCCAGCCGGGGATCATCCGTTCGAGCAGGCTTGTGCGTTCGGGCGCGACGGTGGCTGCCCCGTTGTCCAGCCAAGGGTCGGTGGTGAGGCCAGAGGCAAGGCCGTCGCCCGCCACGTCCCGCAGCGGCATCGGTATCGGCGTCGCATCGGCTGCCGCGGCGGTCGCCTGGATCTGCTGGCTCAGGTGCCGTTCCGTCGCCTGCCGCCCCTGCCTGCTCTTCGCCCACTGCCACAGCAGCAGCCCCGCTGCCGCCAGCAGCAGCGCGATGCAGAGCGCGACGAGCAGGGCTTCACGCACGGTGGTCTCCCGCGTGCTGTGCCGCGCGTTGCAGCGACTGGCGGAAGCGCGTGATCTTCGGCGAGTGCGGCGCGATACCCAGCGACACCCAGCGGTCGCGCTCCTCGCCGTCGGGGGAGGCGACAGGCTCGTAGCGGTACAGCTCCTGCATCGCCACCACGTTGTCGTTGACGCCGGTGACTTCGCTCAGCGAGATGATGCGGCGCTGCCCATTCGACAGCCGCCCGATCTGCACGATGAAGTCGATGGCGTTGGCGATCTGCCGGCGCAGGCTTACCTCGCTGCCCTGGTAGCCGGCGAAGCCCGCGAGCATCTCCAGGCGGTAGAGGCATTCGCGCGGCGAGCTCGCGTGGATGGTGCCCATCGAGCCTTCGTGGCCGGTGTTCATGGCCTGCATCATCTCGATGACTTCGGCGCCGCGCACCTCGCCCACGATGATGCGGTCGGGCCGCATGCGCAGGCTGTTGCGCAGCAGGTCGCGGATCGACACCACGCCCTGGCCGTCGAAGCCGCCGGGGCGGCTTTCGAGCCGCACCACATGGCTGGTGCCGAGCGAGAGTTCCGCCGTGTCCTCTATGGTGATCACGCGCTCGCGCGCGGGAATGAAGCTGGCCAGCGCATTGAGCAGCGAAGTCTTGCCCGAGCTGGTGCCGCCGCTCACGAGGATGTTGCAGCGCGCGCGCACCGCGATCTCCAGCAGCTGCGCCATGCCCGCGTCGAAGGTGCCCAGCTTCACCAGGTCGGCCGGCGTGAGAGGCTCCTTGCGGAACTTGCGGATCGACACCGACAGGCCGTCGATGGCCAGCGGCTCGATGATCACGTTGATGCGCCCGCCGTCGGGCAGGCGCGCGTCGACCATCGGGTTCGACTCGTCGAGCCGGCGGCCCAGCGGCGCGAGGATGCGCCGCACGATGCGCATCACGTGCTCGGAATCGGCGAAGCGCACCGTCTCGCGCTCCAGCACGCCGTGGCGCGACACGTACACGTTCTGGTAGCCGTTGATCAAAATGTCTTCCACGGCCGGGTCGTTGAGCAGGTCTTCCAGCGGCCCGAAGCCGGCGAGCTCCTTGGTGAGCGCGTCGGAGATGAGCTGCATCTCGCGGTCGTTGATCGGCACGCGGCGCAGGCGCACGAAGCTGTCGACCTCCAGTTCGACGAACTGCTGGATCGAGGCGCGCGACCAGCGGCCGAACTCCGCGCCCAGCTCTTCGATGCGGCTGAGCAGGTGGTCGTGCGTCCAGCTCTTGATGTCCTGGAACTGCTGGGAGTTGATGAACGCCTGGTCGTCGTCGGCGAATTCGATATCGGTGGACATGGGCTCAACCTTCGTGTGAACTCTTCCAGAGGCCGGTGACCTGCGACATGAGCGCAACCCAGCGTGGATCCTTGGCCGGGGGTTGGCCCGAGGCAGACATGTATTCCTGGTGCAGGCTGCGGGCGAGTCCCGTCACGGCCTGCGCATAGGGGTCGTTGCGCGCGGTGCGCACCAGCATCTCGCCGCGGCTGGCGGCCGCGAGCAGCTGGGCACTGCGCGAAGGCAGCACATGCCGCAGCGGCAGCTCGAGCCGCTCGGCGATGTCCCTGGCCGACAGGCCGACGTGGCTGTCGAACTTGTTCACCACCAGCGACAGGCGCTCGGTCTCGACGCCGCGCGCGCGCAGCTCCTTGAGCATGTTGGCCGTGGACACGATGCCGCCGATGCTCTGGTCGCACACCACCCAGGCCTGCTGCGCTTCGCGCACTGTCTGCGCCATGAAGTCGATGGTCGAGAAGCCGCCGAGGTCGGCGATCTGGAAATCGAAGAAGTCGGCCAGGCGCTTGATCAGCGAGACCGAGTCGGCGTGCGAGATCTCGCGCACCTGCGCCAGGCTCGCGGGCAGCGGCAGGATGGCCACGCCGCTGGTGTGGTGCGCGAGCGCGGTGTGCAGCAGCGTCTGGTCGAGCCGGCGCAGGTTGCGCACGCCGTCGACGAAGCTGAAGCCGCTTTGCGTGTCGAGGTAGAGCAGGCCGTCGCGCGCGGGCAGGCCCAGGTCGAGCAGGGCCACGCCGTGGCGCGAGCTGCGGCCTGGCGGGCGCTGGGGCGCCTGGGTTAGCTGGTCGTTCAGCGTGAGCGACAGGCTGGTGGCCAGCGTGGTCACGCCGAGGCCGGCGCGTGCGCCCAGCAGTGCCAGCGTGCTGCCGCGCGTGCCGCCCTGCAGCGTGCTGCGCCGCTCGAGCAGGGTGCGCAGCGTGACCACCGCGTCCGCGGGCGGCGCGGCCATGTCGATGAAGTCGTCCACGCCCGCGCGCAGGGCCGAGAGCATGGCGGCGGGCTCGGCCGACACGCCGGTGGCCAGCACGGGCAGTGTCGGCCAGTCGCGCTTGAGGCGTTGGTGGAGCTGGCTGGCGGTGGCGCCCTGGTCGGGCGAGAAGTCGATGAAGACCGCCACCGGCCCTAGCAGGGCGATGCGCTCGTCGATCGACTTCGTGTCCGGTGGCAGTACTACCACCGAGCCGAGGGTGCCGAGTGCGTCGGTCAGCCACGTGATGTGGCCACCGTTGCTCGACGCGAACAGATAGGTCTCGCTGCCTGTTTCTGGGATGCTGTCGCGTGGTGCGTTCATGGTGCCAGCCTGCGATGCATGTTCCGGGTCATCGATATCTGAGAGGTCAGCGGGAGAAGCCTGGCACCGGCGTGTCGATCGCGCCGCCCAGGAAGTAGGAGCGCCACACCGCGCCGTCGCGCTGCTCGGCGGTGCCGGGCAGGTACGGCGTCAGGTCGGTGCCGCGCGCAATGGGCTTGACCAGGTGCGGAGTGACCAGGATCACCAGCTCCTTCTCCTTCATCTGGTAGTTGTTCTTGCTGAAGAAGGTGCCCAGGATTGGCAGGTCGCCCAGCAGCGGCACCTTGTCGGCGTTCGATGTGGTGGTGCGGCTCACGAGGCCGCCGATGATGAAGCTCTCGCCGTCCCCCAGCTCCACCGTGGTGTCGGCGCGGCGCGTGGTGATCGCGGGTACGGCCACGCCGTTGATGCTCAGCGAGTTGGTGTAGTCGAGGTCGCTGGCTTCCGGCGCCACCTTGAGCACGATGCGCTCGTTCGAAAGCACCGTCGGCGTCAGCGTGAGGCCGATGCCGAAGGGCTTGTATTCGATGCTGGTGGTGCCCAGGCCCTGCGGCACTGGCACCGGCAGTTCGCCGCCGGCCAGGAAGCTCGCGCTCTGGCCCGAGAGGGCGACCAGCGTGGGCTCGGCGAGCACGCGGGCCATGCCGTTGCCTTCGAGGAAGCCGACGTTTGCGCCGATGCCGGCCTTGCCGAAGTTGAGAAGAAGATCGAATGCTTGCGTCAGCGGGTTGGTGAATTCGGGACTGATGCTTCCGTCGCCGCCGAAGCTGCTCTTGTTGAGCGAAGAGGGGGAGAAAACGCCGAAGCTGAAGCCGTGCGAGTTTGTTCGGGTACTGAAGATGTTGATGCCCGCCTGCTTGAGCACGCTGCGGTTGAACTCCACCACCTTCACCTCGACCTGGACGGTGCTGCTGCGCACGTTGACGACGGAGCGGTCGACCAGATCGGTCTTCTCGGCGCCCGGGGGCAGGCTGGCGAGGGCGCTGGTGCGCTGCGCCTGGTGCGAGGCCATGTTGTCCATGGCGCCCGCGACCGTGGCTACGGAGCGCCGCACTTCAATTGCGTAAGTGGTCGCCGCGGTGCTGCCTTTTTCCCAGACCATCAACGTCGTGCGTCCGACGCCCTTGCCCGTGACGATCAGCCGCGCGGCCGGCGAATTCTGCGACTGGCGTGTGATGGCGACTGCGGCGACGGCTTCGTCGCCGATGGCCATGCGGTCGATGCCCTTGGCGATCAGCAGTTCCCGCTGCGTGCCGACCGGCAATGCCATCGAGCGCTGCGGCTGGAATTCCGGCCGCGCTCCTGTACCTTGCGCATCGGCGGCGGTCGCGGCCAACGGCCAGGCGGCCTGCGACAGCGCGAGCGCGGCGATCAGCGACGAGCGCAGCAGTCTCGGCGCGGCATTGCTGAACTCCTTGTGGCTGCGAGCTGCACGGGTCGACGACTCGCGGGGCATGTGATGCATTTGGTTTTCCTGGGTGACCTGTGTCGGTTGGCGGCTGATTGGCTGCTGGTGGCTCAGTAATTCACGGTTTCGCTGCGATCGCCGCGGATGACCTCGACCTGGAGTCCGCCGCTGCGCGCCGGCCGTGCCGATCGCGGATTGGTGGAAGCGGCGCGGACCTCAGCGGCCAGCGGGCGAACGGTGGGTCCCTTGCCGCCGGTGACGAGGTCGGCGGTGGTCAGCCCGGCCTGCGCGAGGTCCAGGCCCTCCAGCGGTCCGCGGCGTACCTCTCCGGCCTTGGCCTGCGTCGGCTGCAGGGCCGTCGGCAATTGCGCGAAGAGCTTGGGATCGGGCTCCGACTTGTCCGCCGGGTTGCGCAGCGCGAGCATCAGGCGCCCGCTGGCGTCGCCAATAGTCAGCCGGTTCACTTCGTCGATGGGCACTGCGAGCACCGCGGTGCGGGCGTTGTCGTTGCGCTGCGCCTGCTGCGCGGCCTTGTCCGGCGACTTCGAGGCCATGCCGTCGACCGATGCATTGCCGAAGGCCAGCACGCGCTTGCGCGCGAGCAGCAGGCGCGCCTGACTGCGGTCCACGTCCTTGCCGTCCGACTTGAGCGTGATGAAAACGTCGACGAAGTCGCCCGGCTGGATCTTGTTGCCGACGCCCATGACTTCGTCCGCCTTGATCGCGACGGCGCGCTCGCCCTCGCCGATGCGCATCGACAGGCCGGACACGAGCTGGTTCTCCATCACCGGCGTGCCTTCGGCGAGGTCGAGCACGGGTACGCGGCCGGCGGCGACATTCGCGTCCTGGAAGGCGCCAGCCGGGTTGATCGTCAGGCGCTCCACGCGCAGCGCGTCGGCGGGGATCGCCTCGCCCGCAGGCAAGGGCTTGGCTGCCACTACAACCGGATAGGTGGGTGCCTGCTGGGTCTTGACGGGAGCACTCGCCGAACTGGCGGCGCTTGTTACTGGCACTGGCGCCTGCCGGCTCAGCATCCAGGCATAGACGCCGAGTGCGATGGCCAGGAGCACCAGGACGGCTGCGAGGATTTTTGTGAGATTGATCATGGGCGGCGGGCTGGAGAGTGAGGGCAAGCGATCATGAAAAATGGGAAATGAATGGCCTGCGGTGACAGAGGCTGATGGCTGCTAACTCTGTCGCCCCCAGAACATCCAGATCACCGTGGCCAGTGCGAGGTAGGCCCCGTACGGGATGAAGCGATCCCGGCTTGGCGAAGTACCGCCAAGGGCGGATGGGGAAGGCGGGCCCGAAAGGATCAGGGCAAGCCGTGGGAAGAAGGGCCAGCGCCGCAGGGCGAGCCAGAGAACTCCATGCAATCCTGCGAACAGGCTGGCGATGATCCAGATTGGCACCAAGGCAGACATGCCGACCCAAAGTCCGAGAGCACCAGCGAATTTCACGTCGCCTGCTCCCATGAGCCCCATTGCGTAGAAGAGCAAGAGGAAAGCGAAGCCTGATACGGCGCCTGCGAGTGCTGCTGTCCACCTGACGCCGAAAGGCTGTGCCCCGAAGCAGAGGATTGCCAAGGCCAGCACGGCTCCTGACAGGACCAGCCAATTTGGGACGCGGCGCTTTCGGAAGTCATAGACGGCAACACAGAGCAGCCAGAGCAAGCAGGTCAATGCCGGCACTTTTTATGCGACGGCTATCAAACGTTACTGGGTCGACGGCAGCTTAGCGGTGATGTCTTCAAAAACCTTGGCGAGTCGAGCACCCAAGCCATCGTTGCCGGCCAAAACAGTCACGATAGCAACGGAAATAAGGCCCGCAATAATTCCATATTCAATTGCGGTAGCACCTTCTTCATCGCGCAAAAAACGGGTGATAGAGCTGAGCATGATTTCCCCTTTCAGGAAGTGTTAACAAAGGCTTGCGAGGTGGATGTTATACAGCGTAACTCCGTGTATCAACAAGACAAACCCGCAAGACTTTCGTCAGAGTGTGCTAGCCGAAAGGGGTAAAGCAGGATCGCGGCCAGGCTTTCGCCAGCCCGAGCCGGATGCGGTTCCAGCCGGACAGTTAACCTTTAGGTAACTAATTTTTCCCTCTGTGAACCCGGTCCGCCTCCCATGAAGGGGGGATGTGTCGTAACGGCGCGCGGAACGCTCGGAGAGGGGGTGTTACGGGAACAAGTGCGTTACGTGTTACGTAGCACGGGGCCTCAAACCGCAGATGTAACGGTCAAAAAAAGGCCCAGACCGTGAGCAAAAAGTCACGACTTCGAGGGGGTCGCCACATGGGCGGGAGGGTTTCGGACCCGGGCCTCAGCCCAGGATTTCTTCGTGGAAGAGCTTCCAGTCGGTACCCTGGCGTAACCAGTACTGGCGCCGGGAACGTCCGCTCTTCTCGCCTTCGAACACTTCGCCGAAGGTAACAACCATCGTGTCGTCGCCATCGCGCCAGTGGAGGTACGACATGTCCTTGAGTTGAACGCGCTTGCCCTGCGCGTATTTCACTTCGTCGTCGACGACTGAAATTCCCTCATTTGATTTCTTGCTGCTGCGCTGGAAATCGGGCAAATAGAATTTCTTCAATTGCGCTTCATTTCCGCTGGCGCGGGCATCTTTCCACCCGGTGATAGCACTTCTAATTGACTGTGCTTCTTTTTCTGCCTGCGATTGCGAAATCCATTGCAGGCTGCGCGCGGTCACCACCGGGGTGGCGCCGATTTGCACTTTTCGCAATAGCTGCTTGAGATCAGGGTTTGCCATGACCACGCAGCCGTCGCTCGCCAGCGGCGCCCGTGCGAACTGCTGCGGCGGGGTGCCGTGCAGCCAGATGCCGCCGCCGGTCTTGCCGCGCCGCACGTCGTACGGGTTCGGGTAGTTGATGGGCAGGGCGCCCGCGCCGTAGAAGTCCTTGAGCGACTTCGGATCGAGGCTGCTGGTGATGTAGTAGACACCCAGCGGCGTGCGCGCATCGCCTTCGGTGACCTTGTCGGTGCCGGCCTTGCCGACGGAGATGTAGTAGTCGGCCGTCAGCTTCAGGCCTTTGTCCGAGTTCTCGAACAGGTACAGACGCGAGCGCGAGGCGTCCACGGCAATCGCGTAGCGGCTGCGGGTGGACAGCGCCAGGAACTGCGAGGGCACGGTGTTGGCCGGCGGACGGTCGCGCAGGGCCTGCAGGCGGCGCTTCGATTCCTCGTGCAGCTCGGCCATGGCCGGGTTGCCGCGCATCTTCGCGATGCTGGCGCTGTCGGGCAGGGCGTTCGAAGGCGGCAGCTGTGCTGCGAGCAGGTCGCCGTAGACGAGCTGCGCCAACTGGAAGTTCGGGTAGTCGCGCACCAGGTCGCGTGCCTTGGCCAGCGCGGGGCGGCTCTGGCCGCGGCCGAACATTTCGTAGACCGCGATCAGGCGGGCTTCGGCGTTGCTGGCTTCCTGGATGGTGCCTGCGGGCGGCGACCGGCGCGCGGTTCTCGTCGTCGCAGCGGCTGCGGCAGTGCGGACTTCCGCAGTGCCGGTCTTCCGAACCTTGGCGCCGCGCGATTCCCTGGTTTCCTTCGCGGACGCAGAACGGCCGTTCGGGGCGGCGCGACTGCCGTTGCGTTTGCTGCTGTTGCCCGCGGCGGCCTTGCCGGCCTTTTCCTTGTGGGCGCCGCTGCCAGCCTTCGCGGAACTGCCGTTCGACGCCAGCGCGGCGCCGGGCACAGCAAACATCAGCGCCGACGCGGCGGCGAGCGCAGCGAGCAGCTGATGCCCGCCGCGCGGGAGAAGGGGAGGGTTCTGAAGCCGGCCCTGCCGGACGATGTCTGCCACTAGCCGCCGACGCTTTCCTTGCGAATGTGCCATTGATTGCCGGAGCGCTGCATTTCCAGCGTCTTGCGGCTCGAAACGTTGAGGTTGTCCGCGCGGTAGATCTGGCGGAACTTGGCCGTCGCGTTCTGTCCGTCGACCTTGATCACGAGGTTCTCTATGTTCACACTGATGTTCGACTTGCCGACGATGCGCGCGCGGCGGTCTTCTTCCCAGCTCTTGCGGCTCTTGCCGCCGGCGGGCGTGAAGTCGGAGCCGTAGGCCGCGAGGTAGCGGTCCATGTCCTGGCTGGCCCAGGCCGATGCCCATGCGCGCACGGCCGATTCGACCTCGGCATTGGCGGCGGTGCTGGCTGCAGGCGCCGGAGCGGGCGCGGGAGCAGCTTCCGGCGCCTTGGGCGCGGCGGCCACCGGTGCGGGCGCGGCTGCGACCTTTGCGGGCGGCGGCGGAGCGGCAGGTGCCGGCGCAGGCGCTGCCTTGGCAACCGGTGCCGGCGCGGGTGCGGCCGCGATCAGTGCGGTCGGCTTGGCGCCGGGCGGTGTGGGCGTGAAGAGCGTGCGGATCACTGCCAGCTTGGGCTGCACTGCCGTGTTGTTCTGGTCGAGCTGCAGCGCCTTGCTGTAGGCCTGGCTCGCGAGCCGGGCGTACACGTCGCCGAGGTTCTCCTGGGCGGTGGCGTAGCTGGGGTTGGTGCGGATCGCGCTCTCGAGCGCGGCGCGTGCCTTGTCGAACTGGTTCTGGCTCGCGTAGATCACCGCGAGGTTGTTGTACGGCTCGGGCAGTTCGGGCGCGTCGAGCGTGAGCTGCGTGAAGGCGGCGATGGCTTCGTTGCGCTTGCCGGTGTCGAGCTGGATCACGCCCTTGAGAAAACGCATCTGCGGATCGCGCGGTTTGTCCTTCAGGAAGGCTTCGGCCTTCGCCATGGCCTCGTCGAGCTTGCCGGCCTGCATGAGCTTGTCGACTTCCTCATGCTCGATCGCGGCCAGCGCCGGCAGGGCGGCGCCGCAGGTAGCCGCGGCCAGGAGCAGGGCGCGCACGGTGGGGGAGAAGCTGAAACGGGCGCGTGGCCTGGGGCTCTTGGGCATTGCGGACAAGACCTCGTAGGGGTGGGTGATGCGGCAGGGATTGTAAGTGGGGCGGGTAACCCCCCGATACAGGGATGACAGGCCTTTCGACGCCTTTCGGCTTGCCCGCAACGCCTGCCGGCGCTCCCGCGCGGGGCGGCCCCGCAGTACAGTGCCGCCGTGGACCGCCTCCAAAGCATTGAAACTTTCGTTCGTGTCGCGCAGACGCAGAGCTTCGCCGAGGCCGCGCGGCAGCTGCGCGTGGCCAATTCGGTCGTCACCACGCGGGTCAAGCAGCTCGAGGAGTTCCTCGGTGCGCCGCTCTTCCACCGCAGCACGCGCGTGGTGCGGCTCAGCGACATGGGCCAGGCCTTCCTGCGCGACTGCACCGAGCTGGTGGCCCGCGCCGACAGCATCGTCGACCAGATGCGCGACGCGCGCGGCACGCCATCGGGCACGCTGCGCGTGCATGCGCTGACCGGCATGGTGCTGGGGCGCTTCGCCTCGCTGCTGCGCGAGTTCCAGTCGACCTATCCCGACATCCACCTGGAGCTGATCGTGAGCGACGCGGTGGCCGATCCGGTGAAGGCGGGCGTCGATTGCGCGCTGCAGATCTTTCCCGCGGCCTCGCAGGAACTGGTGGCCAGGCCGCTCTTTCCGGTGCGGCGGGTGCTGTGCGCCACGCCCGCGTACCTGAAGGCGCATGGCACGCCGGCCACGCCGCGCGAGCTGCACCGCCACAAGCTGGGCCTCTACTCGGGCTACCCCACGCGCGACCGCTGGACCTTTCATCACGACGGCGAGCAGACCACCATCTACCTGAACGCCGCGCTGCTGACCAACAGCGTGCACCTGCTGCGCGAATATGCGCTGGAGCATGCGGGCATCGTCTGCCTGCCCACGCTGGTGGCGGGCGATGCCATCGCGCGCGGCGAGCTCAGCGTGGTGCTGGCCGACCACCAGTTGTCGTCGTTCTCGCTGAGCGCGGTGTACGCGGGCACCTCGCGCAATGCGCTGAAGCTGCGGCTTTTCATCGAGCACATCGCCACCCGTTTCACCCGCGTGCCGCCCTGGGATGCGACGTTGATAGAGCGCGGCTTGATCCCGTCGGAGCTCATCGAGTTCAGCCGCACCAGCGGATGACATAGGTAATCCTCCAGGCTTCGCGCACTTCGTGTCGCTGCGCCAACCCCCTCGCCGGGGGCGACGCCTGCGGCCCGGCGAAGCCGGTTCCGCGGCATCCTGCGAACGAGCCTGTGGGTTGCTTCCGGGCGCAGGTCCGACAGGGGGTAAACCCCAGCGATTATTCGGAAGCCCCGAACAATCCTCTTCCAAACTGGTCCCTACCGGTGCCGCCGCATGGCTCCTAGAGTTCGCTCATCCAAGGAGACAAGCCATGACAGCCACCACTTCGACCGCCTACCGGACCCGCTTCGGGTCGCTCAAGCACTTCGAGAAGGGCCATGTCGAGCCCATCGACGACGACGTGCGCCACTACGCCTTTTCCAACTGCTTCGAGATCGCGAGCATCAGCAGGCCCTACGAGAAGGTCGTGTTCGGCCAGAACCAGATCTACGTGCTGGAGACGCTGCGCGCCGAAGGCACCTCGCCCTGGTACACCTGCGCGCACGACGAGTTCGCGCTGGTGATGGACGGCGACGTCGAAGTGCATCTCGTGCAGCTCGATGCGGGCCAGACGGTGCCCGACAAGGACAAGAACGGCGCCGTGCTCGTCGAGGGCGAGCCCGCCGGCAAGAAGATGGGCTGGATGAAGCTCTCGCGCGGCCACCAGGGTCTGCTGCCGAAGAACACCGCCTACCAGTTCCGCAATGCCGGCGAGCCGGGCGTGATCGTGCTGCAGAGCTGCAAGGGCGATCTCTCGATAGAGAAGTGGGCCGACATCTGCCAGGCACATTGACTCGCCCCCAGGCTTCGTGCACTTCGTGTCGCTACGCCAACCCCCTACCGGGGGCAACACCTGCGGCCCGGCAAAGCCGGTTCCGCGGTGTTCCACGAAGGATGCAGGCCACCTGTTCAGACCAGACAAGGAAAACACCATGAACGCACCCGCAGAACTCGCCAAGGTGATCGCGTCGCAGCCCGACGCCACGCTCGGCTACAAGGACTTCTCGCTCGGCAGCTTCAGCTTCCGCCGCGACGAATACTTCGTGCACATCGGCTGGAAGACCCGCGACGGCCGCCCCATGAGCCACACCATGGACGCCGGCAGCTACCTGCGCGCGCTGATGCGCGACGTGGCCTGGGGCTTCTTCTACGGCTGGGTCAACTTCGACGACGTGTTCGGCACCGTCAACCACTACGAGTCGGTCGACCTGTACGCAGGCAGCTTCAACGGCACCATGAAGGACGCGGGCATCGACCTGCTCGAGAACTTCCCCACCGCGCAGATCCGCGCCACCTTCGAGGCCATGCTCGACGACTGGACCAACGAGAGCTTCGACCCCTTCGCCGCACCGCAGGAAACCGGCTCGCCCTACGGCCGCAAGAACGGCAACAACACCGCCAAGATCACCAGGGCGCGCGAGCTCGCCAAGCGCTGCGTGGGCCTGAAGGGCGACCTCGACCTGCGCAGCGACGAGCGCGGCGCGCCGGTCAACCGCGCCTTTGCCGACGTGCCGCAGGGCCAGCCCGAGCTGCACCCCGAGCCCGGCTTCGAGAACGAGGTGCACGCCTTCAATCTCTTCGGCTTCCTGAGCCGTTCGCAGGTCACCTGGAACCCGAGCTTCACCTCGGTGGTGAAGCACAGCTACATGTGCCCGACCACCGAGGAGCACATCCTTCCGATCATCCACGGCAACGACCGCGTCGAGTGGTTCTTCCAGATGACCGACGAGATCCACTGGGACTGCGGCGACAAGAACACCGGCAAGCCGATGGCCCGCGTGATCATGAAGGCCGGCGACATGGCCGCCATGCCAGCCTACTGCCGGCACCAGGGTTTCAGCCCGAAGCGCTCGATGCTGCTGGTGTGGGAGAACGGTTCGCCGAGCCTGGTGTACGAGATCCAGAAGGGCGAGTCGCCCGAGATTCCCGTGCAGTTCTGATCTGCATTTCTCCCTCCCCCGCTGGGGGAGGGCAGGGGTGGGGGCTCTCCAAGCCCGCGCCCTCTTCGAAGAAGCCCCCACCCCAACCCTCCCCCAGCGGGGGAGGGAGAGGAACGACCATGCCTGCACTGTCCATCCGCCACCAGCTCTTCATCGACGGCCGCTTCGTCGACGCCGAATCCGGCGAAACCCTCGCCACGCTGAACCCGCACGACAACACGCCCATCGTCGATGTCGCGCTGGCCGGCAGGGCCGACGTCGACAAGGCCGTGGCCGCGGCAAAGCGCGCGTTTCCCAAATGGAGCCGCATGGCCGCAGCCGACCGAGGCCGCATCCTGCTGAAGCTCGCCGACCTCATCGAGGCCAACGCCGAGGAACTCGCGCGCCTCGAATCGCTGGACACCGGCCACCCGATCCGCGACTCGCGCCGGCTCGACGTGCCGCGCACGGCAGCGTGCTTTCGCTACTTCGGCGGCATGGCCGACAAGTTCCAGGGCGAGACCATTCCGGTGGAAGAGGGCTTTCTCAACTACACGCTGCGAGAGCCCGTCGGCATCGTCGGCCAGGTGGTGCCGTGGAACTTCCCGCTCATGTTCACCAGCTGGAAGATGGCGCCCGCGCTCGCGGCCGGCAACTGCATCGTGATGAAGCCGGCGGAGATCACACCGCTGAGTTCCCTGCGCATCGCCGAGCTGATGGCCGAGGCCGGCCTGCCGCCCGGCGTGGTCAACATGCTGCCGGGGCTTGGCAGCGTGGCGGGCCAGTACATCGCCGAGCATCCGGAGATCGCCAAGATCGCCTTCACCGGCAGCACCGCCACTGGCCGGCGCATCGTGCAGGCCAGCGCGGGCAACCTGAAGAAGGTGCAGCTCGAACTCGGCGGCAAGGGGCCGAACATCGTCTTCGAGGACGCGAACCTGCAGGCCGCCGTCAACGGCAGCGCATGGGCCATCTTCCATAACCAGGGCCAGGCCTGCATTGCGGGCTCGCGGCTGATGCTGCACGAGAAGATCGCCGACGAATTCCTCGCGCACTTCATCCCGCTCGCGAAGTCGATCCGCCTGGGTAACCCGCTGGACGACGCGACGGAGATGGGCCCGCTCACCAGCGCGCAGCACCGCGAGCGCGTGCTGAGCTACGTTGACGTGGCGCAGGGCGAGGGCGGCGAACTGCTCGCGGGCGGCAAGTCGCCAGGCGCCGATCTGGCCAAGGGTTGCTACGTCGAGCCCACCGTGATGCGCGCCAGGTCATACAAGGACCGCGTCGCGCAGGAAGAGGTGTTCGGCCCCTTCGTCACCGTGCTCACCTTCAAGTCCGACGAAGAGGCGATGCAGATCGCCAACGGCACCGACTACGGGCTCGGCAGCGGCCTGTGGACCCGCGATCTGCAGCGCGCCCACAAGGTGGCGCGCGACCTGCACGCCGGCATGGTCTGGATCAACAGCTACAAGCGCGTGAACCCCGGCTCGCCCTTCGGCGGCGTGGGCCAGAGCGGCTACGGCCGCGAGATGGGTTTCGACGCGATGCGCGAATACACGCAGGTCAAGAGCGTGTGGGTGAACGTCGACGCGCAGATACCGCCGCACTTCGCGCGCTGACCCCTGACCGGGCGGCATCAAGAACACAAGAGACGGAGACAACCATGACATTCAATCGCAGACAGTTCACGCAGGCCACGGCCGCGCTGGTGGCTTCGGGCGCGGCACCGCTGGTGTTCGCGGCCGACACGCTGAAGATCGGCTATGTGTCGCCGCAGACCGGCCCGCTCGCGCCTTTCGGCGAGGCCGACAAGTGGGTCATCGACCAGATGAAGGCCGCGTTCAAGGACGGCATCAGCGTCGGCGGAAAGAAGTACGCGGTGCAGATCGTGCTGAAGGACAGCCAGTCGAACCCCAACCGCGCGGGTGAGGTGGCGAACGACCTGATCCTGAAGGACAAGGTGGCGCTGGTGCTCACCGCAGGCACGCCCGAGACCGCCAATCCGGTGAGCGATGCCTGCGAGCTCAACGAGGTGCCCTGCGTCTCCAGCGTGGTGCCGTGGCAGCCGTGGTTCTTCGGCCGCAAGGGCGACCCGGCGAAAGGCTTCGACTGGACGTATCACATGTTCTGGGGCCTGGAGGACGTCATCGCCAACTTCACCAACGGCTGGAAGACGCTGGCCACCAACAAGAAGGTGGGCGGCCTTTTCCCGAACGACGGCGACGGCAACGCCTGGGGCGACAAGGAGCTGGGCTTTCCGAAGCCGCTCGCGCAGATGGGCTTCACGCTCACCGACCCGGGGCGCTTCCAGAACGGCACGCAGGATTTCAGCGCGCAGATCGCGGCCTTCAAGAGCGCGGGCTGCGAGATCGTCACCGGCGTGGTGATTCCGCCAGATGCCAAGACCTTCCTCACGCAGGCGCGGCAGCAGGGCTTCAAGCCCAAGGTCATCACGCTGGGCAAGGCGCTGCTGTTCCCCGGCGCCATCGAGGCACTGGGCGAACTGGGCGACGGCCTGTCGACCGAGGTGTGGTGGAGCCCGTCGCATCCGTTCACGTCGAGCCTCACGCAGCAGAGCGCGAAGGCGCTGGCCGATGCCTACGAGGCTGGCACGAAGAAGCAGTGGACGCAGCCTATCGGCTTCGCGCATGCGCTGTTCGAAGTGGCGGCGAATGCGCTGGGACGCGCGAAGTCGCTGAAGGCGTCGGACGTGCGCGACGCCGTGGCCTCGACCTCGATCAACTCGGTCGTCGGCCCGGTGAAGTGGGGCGGCCAGGGGCCGTTCAAGAACGTCAGCAAGACGCCGCTGGTGCTCGGCCAAT
This sequence comes from Variovorax sp. CAN15, assembly GCF_030462475.1. Lineage (GTDB taxonomy): Bacteria > Pseudomonadota > Gammaproteobacteria > Burkholderiales > Burkholderiaceae_C > Variovorax. The sequence continues at coordinate 44,979 of NZ_JASMRZ010000019.1, read as the reverse complement.
GGGGCAAGGGCACGAAGTACAAGGTGGAGCTGACCATCGTCAACAACGAGGCGGCGACCAACATTCCCACCGGCGGCAAGCTGCGGCTGCTCTGACATGGCGCTGTTGGCACTGCATGCCGTGAGCAAGTCCTACGGCGCGCTCAAGGTCACGGACGACATCACGCTGTCGGTGGCCGAGGGCGAGACGCTGGGCATCCTCGGGCCCAACGGGGCGGGGAAGACCACGCTGTTCAACCTGATCTCGGGCGACGTGCGCGTGGATGAGGGGCGCGTCGAGTACGCGGGCCGCGACGTGACGCGGCTCAAGCCGCATCAGCGCTGCCATGCCGGTATCGGCCGCAGCTACCAGGTGCCGCAGCCCTTCGGCAACATGAGCGTGTTCGAGAACCTCGTCACGGCCGCCTGCTTCGGCGGGCAGCAGGCCGAGCGAGACGCCTGGCACACCGCGCAGGAGGTGCTGGAACAGACGGGCCTGATGCCCCACGCGAACAAGCCTGCGGGTGGCCTGACCCTGCTCGATCGCAAGCGGCTGGAGCTGGCACGCGCGCTGGCGACGCGGCCGCGCCTGCTGCTGCTCGACGAGATCGCGGGCGGGCTGACGGAGCCGGAGGCCGCCGTGCTGGTTGCGGAGCTCAAGCGCATCAAGGCGCGGGGCGTGACGATGATCTGGATCGAGCATGTGGTGCATGCGCTGCTGTCGCTGGCGGACCGGTTGTTCGTCATCAATTTCGGGCAGAAGCTGGCGGAGGGAGCGCCGCGGGTGGTGATGAACGATGCGGAGGTGCGGCGGGTGTACATGGGGATGGAAGCATGAGCGCGCTCCGTATTGCTCCTTCCCCCTCTGGGGGAAGGTTGGGATGGGGGCACGACGGCGCCGGTTTCGCCGCGGCGCCTCATCGAGCGCCGCTTGCCCCCACCCCAGCCCTCCCCCAAAAGGGGAGGGAGCAAAGACCATGACAGCTCTGCTCACGACCCGCGCCCTCAAAGCTTTCTACGGCGACGCCCAAGCCCTCTTCGGCATCGATTTCTCCCTCGTCCAGGGCGAGCTCGTCGCCATCATCGGCGCCAACGGCGCGGGCAAGTCGACCTTCCTCAAGAGCCTCACGGGCCTGGTGCGTGCACCGCGCGAAGCCATCCGTTTCAAGGGCCAGCCCATCGGCGGTCTTCCGCCCGGCGACATCGTGCGCCGGGGCCTTGCGATGGTGCCCGAAGGCCGGCGCCTGTTTCCGAGCCTCAGCGTGGAAGAGAACCTGCGCATGGGCGCCACCGCCGCGCGCAAGGGCCCGTGGAACCTGCAGCGGCTGTACGCGCTCTTTCCCATCCTCGCGGAGAAGCGCCACCAGCCGGGCACTTCGCTTTCGGGCGGGCAGCAGCAGATGGTCGCGCTCGGCCGCGCACTCATGAGCAACCCCGAGGTGCTGCTGTGCGACGAGCTTTCGCTGGGGCTCGCGCCCATCGTCATCCGCGAGATCTACGCCGCCATGCCCAGCATCACCGGCGAGGGCATGACAGTGGTCATCGTCGAGCAGGACGTGACGATGGCGCGCCAGGTCTCCCAGCGCATCTACTGCTTCCAGGAGGGCCGCGTGTCGCTCGAAGGGCGTTCGGCCGACCTCACGCGCGAGCAGATTTCGCAGGCCTACTTCGGCATCGCGGAGGCGGCCCATGCTTGAAACCCTCGTCCAGGGCGTGCTGCTCGGCGGCCTCTACACGCTCTTCGCGCTGGGGCAGTCGCTGATGTTCGGCGTGATGCGGCTCACCAACACGGCGCAGGGCGACTTCATCATCCTCGGTGCCTTCGCGGTCATCGCGGGCGTTTCGCTGACCGGTGCCTCCGCACCTTGGCTGGTGGCGCTCGCGGTGCTGCCGGTGGCCTTCGGCTTCGGCTATGCGCTGCAGCGCTACGTGCTCAACGGCACGCTGGGCAAGGACCCGCTGCCTTCGCTGGTCGTCACCTTCGGCTTGTCGATCGTGATCCAGAATCTGCTGCTGGAGCTGTTCTCGGCCGACCCGCGCGCCATCGAGACCGGCGGGCTCAGCACGCAGGGCATCGCGCTGGGCGGTGCGATGTCGGTCGGCGTGCTGCCGCTGGTCGTGCTGGCGATTGCGCTGGTGGCGACGGGCGCGCTGCAGTGGCTCTTCGCGCGCACGGCGCTCGGGCGGTCGTTCCGGGCGGTGTCGGACGACCGCGAGATCGCAGAGCTCATGGGGCTGAACGCGAAGAAGGTCTACGCGCTCGCGACAGCCATTGCTTTCGTGCTCATCGCCATCGCCGGTGCGCTGCAGGGCATGCGCACCACGGTGTCGCCCTCGGACGGGCCACTGCTGCTGCTCTTCGCCTTCGAGGCCGTGATCATCGGCGGCATGGGCTCCTTCTGGGGCACGCTGGCCGGCGCGATGATCCTCGGCATCACGCAGCAGATCGGCTTCAGGCTCGACCCGGGCTGGGGCATCTGGTTCGGGCACATCGTTTTCCTGGTGGTGCTGGTGCTGCGGCCGCAGGGACTCTTTCCAAGGACGCGCGGATGACCAACATGCCTCCTCCCATCGTTGCGGTCGAACGCGCGACGGCCGCGAGCCGCGCGGCGCTCGTTGCCGCCGTCGCCATCGTGCTGCTTGCGGCCAGCCTGCCGTTCTGGGGCGAGTCGAGCTGGATGCGCGAGTTCGTCGAGATCGCCTGCTACTTCATCTTCGCGATGATGTGGAACCTGCTCGCGGGCTACGGCGGCATGGTGAGCATCGGGCAGCAGGCCTTCTTCGGCTTCGGCGGCTATGTGATGCTGATGCTGGGCAACTTCGCGGGCCTCAATCCCTTCGTGGCGATACCGCTGGGTGCGCTGGCCGCGGGGCTGGTCGCCATACCTGTGTCCTTCGTTGCGTTCCGGCTCTCGGGCGGCTATTTCGCGATCGGCACCTGGGTCATCTCGGAGGTGTTCAGGCTGAGCTTCGCCAACGTGTCGGCGGTGGGCGGCGGCTCGGGCACCACGCTGACCGCGCTGCGCGGCATCGACAAGGCGACGCGTGAGAGCACCACCTACTGGATGGCGCTGGCCTGCGTGGTTGCGGCGGTGGCGCTGGTGTATTTGTTCCTGCGCAGCAAGCGCGGGCTGGCGCTGCTGGCGATACGCGACAACGAGGTGGCGGCCGAGTCGCAGGGCATTCCGGTGGCGCGCATGAAGCTCGCGGTCTATGTGGTCGCGGCCTTCGGCGCGGGGCTCGCGGGGGCGCTGTACTTCGTGGGCAACCTGCGCATCAGCCCCGATGCGGCATTCAGCGTCAACTGGACGGCCTTCGCCATCTTCATGGTGGTCATCGGCGGCATCGGGCGCATCGAGGGGCCGCTGGTGGGGGCGCTCATCTTCTGGGCGCTGAACAAGTTCCTGAGCGACTACGGCACCTGGTACCTGCTGGGGCTGGGACTGCTCGCGATCCTCGTCACGCTGTTCTTCAAGCAGGGGCTGTGGGGATACGCGCAGCAGCGCTGGGGCTGGTCGCTGTTTCCGACGCAGCGGAAACTGCTTCGCACGTCGCCTGACGCCGCTACTTTCCTGCGCGATGGACCCTGACGGCAAGCCACTTCGGACTTGCGAAAAGAATCTTCGTCATGTAACGTTGTGTAAACGCAATGTAAGCAATCTCCCGTTCTTTTCATTCTCTGGAGTCATCTTGACGATCACCAAACGCCGCCTGCTCGAAGGCGGCGCGGCAGCCATTGCCGCTTCGCTGCTTGCGAAGACTTCGTGGGCTCAACAGCAACGCAACAGCAGCACCGGCGACGCTGCCTGGCCGACCAAGCCCGTTCACATCCTCGTGGGCTTTCCCGCCGGCGCATCGCCCGATCTGGCGGCACGCGCCATCGCGGAGCCGCTGTCGAAGATCCTGCGCCAGCCGGTGGTCGTCGAGAACAAGCCCGGCGCCAGCGGCAACATCGTGGCCGATCAGGTGGCGAAGGCCACCGACGACCACACCATCGGCGCGCTGATCAACGGCAACCTGACCATCGCGAAGCTGCTCAACCCTTCCCTGCCGTTCGACCCCGAGAAAGACTTCGCGCCGGTCGGCCTGATCGGCACCGCGCCGCTGGTGCTGGCGGTGTCGGGCAGCGCCACGGGCAAGACATCGGCCGAACAGTTGCTGTGGGTGCGCAACCTCGGCAGCGGCGGCAAGTACGGCACGCCGGGCGTGGGCACTGTCGGCCACCTGGGCATGGAACTCATCAAGAGCCGCGCGGCCATCACCGCGCAGCACAAGCCCTACACCGGCAATCCGCAGGTCATTGCGGCCCTGCTGGCCAACGAGATCCAGCTGGCGCTGCTGCCGCCGGGCCTCGCGTTGCCGCACATCAAGTCGGGAAAGATCAAGGCGATCGGCGTGACCTCGCCCGAGCGCAGCCCGCTGGCGGGCGAGCTGCCCACCATCCGCGACGCCGACGTGCGCGGCGCCGACCTGGAGATCTGGACCGCGCTGGCCGCGCCCGCGAGCATGAAGCCCGCGGCCGTCGCCAGGCTCAATGCCGCGCTGGTCGAAGTCATCAGCTCGCCCGAGGTGAGCCAGGCGCTGCTGAAGACCGGCTGGCAGGCCCAGCCCGGTTCGCCCGACACGCTGGCCAAGCGCATGCGCGCCGACACCACGCGCCTGGGCGGCGTGATCCTCATGAAGGGCATCCACTCGGAAGGCTGATGCCTTCCGGGTTCCGCACCGGGCTCGTCGTCAGGTCTTCGAAGCGGATCGCGATGATCTTGGTGTCGTCCGGCCTGCCGGGCATGCGCCGCGCAGGTTGGACCGCGGCACTCAAAGCATCCGCGAGACCCGGTCTGCTGCTTCGCGCAAAGCGGGGAGCATGGTTTCCTGCATCGCCTTCGCACTGGTGCGGTTCGCCTGGCCGCTGATGTTGAGCGCGGCCACCATGCGGCCCCGCCTGTCGACGACGGGGGCGGCCACCGAGATCAGGCCCTCTTCGAGTTCCTGGTTCACCAGACACCACTGCTGCTTGCGCGCCTGCGCGACCTTGGCCATGAGCGCGTCGATGTCGGTCAGCGTGTGCTTGGTCAGCGCCTCGATGTTCGAGGCCTCCAGCCGCGCGCGCGCCTCGTCGTCGTCGAGATCTGCCAGCAGCAGCCGGCCCAGCGAGGTGCAGTAGGCCGGCAGGCGCGAGCCCACGCCCAGGTTGATGTGCATGATCTTCTTGGTCGGCACGCGCAGCACGTAGACGATGTCCGTCGCGTCGAGCACGGCGGCGGAGCACGACTCCTGCACCTGCTGCACCAGCGCCTCCATCACCGGCTCGGCGCGGTTCCAGATCGGCATCGAGGAGAGGTACGCGAAGCCCAGGTCCAGGATGCGCGGGGTGAGCGTGAAGAGCTTGCCGTCGGTCACCACATAGCCCAGCGTCTGCAGCGTGAGCAGGATGCGCCGTGCGCCCGCGCGCGTGAGCCCGCTGCCGGCCGCCACCTCGCTGAGCGTCTGGTGTGGCGCGGCGGCGCTGAAGGAGCGGATCACCTGCAGCCCGCGCGCGAAGGACTGCACGTAGCTGTCGCCGGGAGCCGGGGTTTCGGGTTGTGACGCGTGGGTTGCCATGGTTCGTCTTCCTCTTTAGAATTCATTATACGAACAAATGTTCTTTAGACGAACAAGTCGGCGATTTGCAGAATCGTTCGGCGCGTTCAGGCGGGTTCGTTTCTTCGTTCTCTTTCCTCACTTCCGGAGACAGGCTTCATGATCAACAAGATCGCGCGCTCGGTCGCCGATGCCCTGGCTGGCATCCCCGACGGCGCCACGGTTCTCATCGGCGGTTTCGGCACCGCCGGCATTCCCAACGAGCTCATCGAGGGCCTCGTCGAGCAGGGCGCCAAGGACCTCACCGTCGTCAACAACAATGCGGGCAACGGCGAGACCGGCCTCGCGGCCTTGCTGAAGGCCGGCCGCGTGCGCAAGATCATCTGCAGCTTCCCGCGCCAGGCCGACAGCCAGGTGTTCGACGGGCTCTACCGCAGCGGCAAGATCGAGCTCGAACTCGTGCCCCAGGGCAACCTCGCCGAGCGCATCCGCGCCGCGGGCGCCGGCATCGGCGCCTTCTTCTGCCCCACCGGCTACGGCACGCAGCTGGCGGGCAATCGCGAGACCCGCGAGATCGACGGCAAGCAGTACGTGCTCGAGTACCCCATCCACGGCGACGTGGCGCTCATCAAGGCCGAGCGTGGCGACCGCTGGGGCAACCTGGTCTACCGCAAGGCGGCGCGCAACTTCGGCCCGGTGATGGCCATGGCAGCGAAGAAGACCATCGCCACCGTGCACGACATCGCCGAGCTCGGCACCCTCGACCCCGAGACCGTCGTCACCCCAGGCATCTTCGTGCACCAGGTGGTGCGCATCGAACGCGTCGCCACGCAAGCCGGCGGCTTCAAGAAGGCAGCATGACCATGAGCACGAACTACACCCGCCGCACCAAGGACCAGCTCGCCGCCCGCGTGGCGCAGGACATCTTCGACGGCGCCGTCGTCAACCTGGGCATCGGCCAGCCCACGCTGGTGGCCAATCACCTGCCCCAGGGCCGCGAAGTCATCCTGCAGAGCGAGAACGGCATCCTCGGCATGGGCCCCGCGCCCGAGGCCGGCGAGGAAGACTACGACCTCATCAACGCCGGCAAGCAGCCCGTCACGCTGCTGCCGGGCGGCTCCTTCTTCCATCACTCCGACAGCTTCGCGATGATGCGCGGCGGCCACCTCGACATCTGCGTGCTCGGCGCGTTCCAGGTGTCGGCCACCGGCGACCTCGCCAACTGGCACACCGGCGAGAAGGACGCCATTCCCGCCGTCGGCGGCGCGATGGACCTCGCCATCGGCGCCAAGCAGACCTGGGTCATGATGGACCTGCTCACCAAGCAGGGCGTGAGCAAGCTGGTGAAGGAATGCACCTATCCGCTGACCGGCATCGGCTGCGTCAAGCGCGTGTACTCCGACCTCGCCACGCTCGAATGCACGCCGCAGGGCCTGAAGCTCGTCGACCTCGTCGACGGCTTGAGCCGCGAAGCACTCGAGAAGCTCGTCGGACTTCCGATCGCAGCCTGATTCCTTTCAAGCATCAAAGAGAGACAGCACATGACCAACCAAGCCTTCATCTGCGACGCCGTTCGCACCCCCTTCGGCCGCTACGGCGGTTCGCTCAGCAGCGTGCGTGCCGACGACCTCGGCGCCGTGCCGCTCAAGGCGCTGATGGAACGCAACAAGAACGTCGACTGGCAGGCCGTGAGCGACGTGCTCTACGGCTGCGCCAACCAGGCCGGCGAGGACAACCGCAACGTCGCGCGCATGTCGGCGCTGCTGGCGGGCCTGCCCATCGAACTCGGCGGCGCCACCATCAACCGCCTGTGCGGCTCGGGCCTCGATGCCGTGGGTACGGCCGCGCGCGCCATCCGCGCCGGCGAAGCGGGCCTGATGATCGCCGGCGGCGTCGAGAGCATGAGCCGCGCGCCCTTCGTCATGCCCAAGGCCGAGAGCGCCTTCAGCCGCAACAACGCGGTGTACGACACCACCATCGGCTGGCGCTTCGTCAACAAGCTCATGAAGGCGCAGTACGGCGTCGACTCCATGCCCGAGACGGCCGAGAACGTGGCCACCGACTACAAGATCGAGCGCGAGGCGCAGGACCTGATGGCCCTGAACTCGCAGCTGCGCGCCGTGGCATCGCAGAAGTCGGGCTTCTTCGACGCCGAGATCGTGCCTGTGACCGTGCCGCAGAAGAAGGGCGACCCCATCGTCGTCAACAAGGACGAGCATCCGCGCGAAACCAGCCTCGAATCGCTGGCCAAGCTCAAGGGCGTGGTGCGCCCCGACGGCACCGTCACCGCCGGCAATGCCAGCGGCGTGAACGACGGTGCCTGCGCTCTGCTCTTGGCCGACGAAGCCAGCGCCGCGAAGCATGGCCTCACGCCGCGCGCCCGCGTGGTCGGCATGGCCACCGCCGGTGTCGCGCCGCGCGTGATGGGCATCGGTCCCGCGCCCGCCACGCAGAAGGTGCTGGCGCTCACCGGCCTGAAGCTCGAGCAGATCGACGTGATCGAACTCAACGAAGCCTTCGCCGCCCAGGGCCTCGCTGTGTTGCGCCTGCTGGGCCTGAAGGACGACGACGCGCGCGTCAACATCAATGGCGGCGCCATCGCGCTGGGCCATCCCCTGGGCGCCAGCGGCGCGCGCCTCGCCACCACCGCGGTCAACCAGCTGCACAAGGGCGGCGGCCGCTATGCGCTTTGCACCATGTGCATCGGCGTGGGCCAGGGTATCGCGGTGATTCTCGAGCGCGTCTGACGCTTCTCGCGCGGTGCTCAGGCCTGCCGCCGCGCCGCCACGTGCAGCGTGCGCACCCGGGCCGATGTCTGCGCTGCTGTGGCAGCGGGCCGTTGTTGAAGCAGCGGCCTGCCCCAGCCCTCCGGCAATTCGTGCAGTACCGTCTTCGCGTCAAGCGAGCGGATCGCCACCGAGCTGTCCGCCGGAATGCGCCCCTGCGCCAGCAACGCCTCGTAGCGCAGGGCGCTCACCCGCAGGAACGAGGCGAAGTTGCCGACCTCGCCGCGCGCGGCCACCAGCTCGTCGTAGAGCCGCTCGATGAGTTGCACCACGACCATGTCGTCGCGCCGCGCGATCTCCTCCAACACTTGCCAGAACAGGTTCTCCAGCCGGATGCTGGTGACCACACCATGCAGCCGCACCGAGCGCGTGCGCGCGTCGTAGCTCCGCGGGTCGGCACTGATGAAGACTTCGCACATGGTGGACTGTCTCCTTTGCGGAAAAGGAAGGTGGGCGATGCCGCACTGTAGCGCCGGGCCGCCCGCCGGAAGTTCAATGCTCGATGCGCGTGCCCAGCACCGCCAGGAACTGCGAGAGCCAGGCCGGGTGCGCCGGCCATGCGGGCGCGGTGACCAGGTTGCGATCGGTCACGGCCTGGTCGACCGGAATGCCCATGTACTCGGCGCCCGCCAGTTCCACCTCCACCTGGCAGGCCGGGTACGCCGACACCTTGCGCCCCTTCAGCAGGCCGGTGGCCGCGAGCAGCTGCGCGCCATGGCACACGGCAGCCAGCGGCTTGTCTGCGGCGAGGAAGTGCCGAGCGATCTCGACCACGCGGCTGTTCATGCGCAGGTACTCGGGCGCGCGGCCGCCGGGGATGACGAGCGCGTCATAGGCCTCGGGGCGCACGTCGGCGAAATTGGCGTTGAGCGTGAAGCGGTGGCCCGGCTTCTCGCTGTAGGTCTGGGCGCCCTCGAAGTCGTGGATGGCGGTGTGGACCCAGTCGCCGGCCTTCCTGTCCGGCGCCACCGCATGGACCGTGTGGCCCACGGCCAGCAGGGCCTGGAAGGGCACCATGGTTTCGTAGTCTTCGGCGTAGTCGCCGCAGAGCATCAGGATCTTGCGCGCCATCTGGTTTGTCTCCTTCGGATGAGCTTGGAACGCGACCACGCGCCGGGGCGCGGGCCGTCGCCGGATTATTCGAAGCAGGAAGGCGGGACGGGTAGCAGCCGGCTGTGATCGTGCTTCGCGGCAATGAGGCCGGCGCAGCCAACAGAAGTTCGCAGAGGCTGCAGAGCGTGAGCAAGAGCTACCGCTCACGACGGGGGCGTAACGGATCCGCCTTCTGCTCTGAATAGCCTTGTCCAGGGTTTTCCCGTATCTCCGGGCAGAGCTCAGCCCCGTCTCGGTGCGACAGACAACTCACGGAAAAGACCGAACCGTGAAGACCTCCCGGATCGCCCTCGCCGCCGCGCTCGCCCTGCTCGCCATCGCTTCCTTGCCGGCCCAGGCGCAGCAGCGCGCACGAGGAGCCGTCGAGGCCGAAGCCATTGCCGCCGCTCATGCCAAGGACAAGCACGTCACGCGCGGCTCGCGCGTCAAAAGCAAGGTCATCTCGACCATGCAGAACCCGGTGCTGCAGTCGGCACAGGGCAAATAAGCCGACGAGCCGTTGCCTGAAGACGCCACCGCTACGCGTTGCGTGCGCGGCGTCCGGGTTCGGCCCGATGCAGGAAGCCGGTGAAGGTGTCGGGTGGCGACGAGCCCGTGAGCCGGGTCAGCACCTGGCCGACTTCTCCCCGGTGATAGCCCGCGTGGGTCGCCACGTGGGCCAGTATTTCCTCGCGCGACATCCGGCCCGGCGCGCCGTCGGTGAACGTGAATTCGATGCTCTCCTCGAGCTCCCTGGGCCCCAGGCGCGCGACGTAGTCGACGTACCAGCGGTCGGTTTTCCTCACCGCCTCGGCCAACATCTCCAGGGGCGGTGGTTCGGTTGCGCCGGTCGCGGTGTGGCCGTGCGGCATGCGCTGCACGTTCGCGACGAAGATGCGATCGACGATGCAGGCGTGGTTGAACACGCGCGCGGCAGTGCGGTATTCATCTGCAGGGCCCTTGGCCGCCAGATCGGCCAGGCTCGCCAGCAGGCCTTCATCGGCCCAGGCCTTGTAGCGGAACAGCGAGGCCAGAAGCGTCTGTGTACTCATCACAATCTCCCTTGAACGATTGAATGCACGCGTTGCGTGCGGTCCTATTCTTGAGTGGAGCCTCGAACTTGGGTACTCGCATTCCCCCGTCGCGCAGGATCATGCGCAAAGCGCCCCGGCAACAGCGTTCGCGCGTCACGGTGGACGCGATCGTCGAGGCCGCAACTCGCGTTCTGGCGCGCCGCGGATGGGCGCGGTTCACCACCAACGAAATCGCGGCGGTCGCGGGCGTGAGCGTCGGCTCGCTTTACCAGTACTTCCCGGACAAGCTGGCCATCGCCGAGGCGATACGGCAGCGCCACCTGGACGAGGTGCTTGCGGCGCTGTCCGGCTCCGACGAGGATGGCGACGCGCCGGCCCCGCTCCCGCGCCGCGTGGAGCGCTTCGTCGACGGCGTCATCGCCGCCCATTCGGTCGACCAGGCGCTGCATCGCGTGCTGGTCGACGAGGTGCCGCTCGCCGCGCGCTCGACCTACCCCGAGTTCGAGGCTGAGTACCAGCGGCGCTACCTGGCACTCGTCGCCGAAAGCGGTGGACCGGGAGACGGCGCCGATGCCGGCATTGCGGCCCGCATGCTCTCGTCCGCGGTCGAAGGCGCAGTCCATGCGGCGGCGCGGCGCGGCGACCTGGAGGCGGCGGCGATGAGGACCGAGCTCGTCAGACTGGTCCTCGCCTACTTGAGCGACCGCCAGAGCGCAGGCTGAAGCTTCATCGACATGCGGGTTGCCGGTGTGGACACCGCCCCCGGTCCCTGACCACAATGCCCGGGCCCCGTCCTTCGCGGGTGCTGAAAGGTCATCGCAATGAAAAAAATGCTCGTGCCGGTTTGCCTGGCCATAGCTCAGATGATGGTCGTGCAAGTGGCGTCCGCCCAGTCTTCCGGCGAAGCCGATCCGGCGCAGGGCAAGGCGCGGCCCACCGCGCCTACCACCAAGGCGGAGCGCGCCGAGGCCCGCAAGGAGCGCCGCGCGGATGGTGCAGCCGCCGCGCGCGGTCCGCAGATGCAGGAAGGTGAGGTCCGTCCGACGACCGCGCCGAAGATGTCGAGGCAAGAGCGCCGCGCCGCCGCGGCCAAACGCCGGGCGGCCAACCGCGAGGCGATGAAGGCGGGGCAACTCTCGCGCGGCGGCAGCGGCGACGCGCCGGAAAAGCAGAAGAAACCCTGAGCCTGAACATGCGCCGGGGCGGGCAGGCCTGGGTCTAGGCCAACGCCTTGGCCGAGCGCATCTGCAGCAAAGCCAGCATCCGCGCTTCTTCCGCGTCGCGCAGGCTCTTCGCGGCGCGGCTGGCGGCGTATGTTACGTAAATCGTGTCGACGGCCTTCGCCCAGCATTGAGCCGTCTGGTAAATGCTGTCGGCCTTTCCCGGTCCAGCCGGCACGGCGTATCCGGCCTTGCGAAGGATATTGGCTTTGTGTTCGGTGCTCAGCATGTCGTGCCTCCCGATTCGTTGGCGTGAGCAGCACGGTACCTGCGACGCGTCGTGCGCGCCATTGGCTACATGGCGTATCCAGATGTAGGAAAACATTGCGCAAGTCGGGGCCTGTTCACCCTATTTCCGGGGTTGGGTTGGCGCTCCTGGCGTGCGCGCATGCACACGCCAGGAGCGTGCCTTGATTGGCCCGCCCTGGCTGCCCCCTTCGCGACCCCCGATCAGGGTGAACAGGCCCTAGGCCGCAAGGCCTACTTGGCGTTGCCTGCCTGCCACACGAGCGTTGCAGCGGTCAGGTCTTCGAGCGCGCTGCCGACGGCCTTGAATACGGTGCGCTCCGCGGCGTTTGAACGGCCCGGACGCTCCTGGCGGCACAGCGTGGCGAACGTGCCTCCCACTTCCTCCGAACGCAGTGTGCCTGCGGCCATAGCGTCGAGCAGGTCGCCGGCTTTCTGCAGCGCCTCCTCGGTATCGACCCAGGTCAGCGCACCCTCGAAGCACCGCACGTCGGCCTCGCGCATCGCGGGCGTGAAGCTGCCGATCAGGTCCAGGTGCGAGCCCGGCGCCAGCCACTCGCCGCGCACGAGTGGCGATGTGGCCAGCGTGGCGCAGCTCACGACGTCGGCCTGGCGCACGGCGGCTTCCAGGTCCGTCGTCGCCCGCGCGTTCCAGCCCTCGGCGCGCCATTGGGCGGCCAGCGCTTGCGCGCCTTCGGGCCGGTGGTTCCATACCCAGACTTCATCGATGGTCCGAACGCTCGCGTGCGCGGCCGGCAGCATGCGCGCGATGCGCCCGGTGCCCAGCACCAGCAGCCGGCGCGCGTCGGTCCGCGCCAGGAACGACGCACCCAGCGCCGAGGCCGCGGCCGTGCGGCGCGCGGTGATCTCGTTGCCGTCCATCATCGCCAGCGGCACGCCGGTGCGCGCGTCGTACAGCACGTAGGTCGCGTGCAGGCCGGGCAGTCCGCGTTCGCTGTTGCCGGGGAAGATGTTGATCGTCTTGATACCGAGGAAGCCCGCGTCGCTCCATGCCGGCATGATGAGCACGGTGCCCTTGCTGCTGCTGTCGCCGGCTGCGGTGTCGACGGCATGCACATGGCGCGGCGGCACCTGGGCGCCTGTCGCGAAGGCTGCTCGCAGGGCAGGAACCAGCCGCTCGAAGCCCAGCGGGGCACGGGTCGCGGCTTCGTCGAAATGCTTCATGGCCATCGTCATTGCTGCAGCGGGTGCAGGGCCGACTCGAAGAACTCGGTCAGCGCCTTGCGGTAGGCCGCGCCGTAGCGCAGGGCCGTCATCGGCTCGAGGTGCGCGGCGCCCGGTGCCTCGATCAGCCGCTTGGGCTCGCGTGCGTCGGCCAGCAGCCGCCTGGAGTGCGAGATCGGGATCACCTGGTCGGCCGTACCGTGGATCAGCAGCAGCGGAATGGGCGATATGGCCGCAACGTATTTCGAGGCTGCATATTCATCGCTCACCAGCAGGCCTGCGCCGCTGAGCTTCTCGTTGGCGATCGACGAGTAGGAATAGAAAGTCGACTCGATGGCCGCTGCCTTCACGCCGGCGCGGTTGCTTGAGCCCACCACCGCGATCGCGTTGGTGCCGCCCAGGCTCTGGCCGAAAACGAAAAGCCGCTGCGGGTCCACATCCTTGCGCGAGCGCACGTAGTTCAGCGCGGCGTTGGAATCTTCGAACACGCCTTTGGGCTCCGGCTTGCCTTCCGACTGTCCGTAGCCGCGGTAGTCGAACACGAACACGTTGTAGTCCCGCTTGGGCAGCCATGCCACGAAGCGCCAGTGCGTGCTCATGTTCTGCGCATTGCCGTGGAAGTGCACCACCGTGCCCTTGGCCTCCTTCGGGCTGTCGCGGTTCTCGGCGGGCAGGAACCAGCCGCTCAGGCGCGTGCCGTCGGCGCTGGTGAACTGCACGTCCTCGTAGCGCATGCCCAGCGCCTCGGGGGTCTCGTAGTGAACGCTGTCGGGGTAGTAGAACATCGACTGCACGCAGCCGCCCAGCATGAGCGGCAGCGTGCACAGCGCCAGCCTTCCGATCCACCGACGCAGCGCTCCGTCCTTCATGAAGGCTGCCCGCCCGCGGATGCCGCGCGGTTCTCCGCCAGCATGTTGCAGAAGAGCGCACCCTGCTCGATGGCGTCGTCGAGCGCCACGTGCGTGTGCGGCAGGCCGGCGTCGAACCAGCGGCGCGGCATCGCGCGCTTGGTGCTGTCGCGGTAGTCGAGCTTGAGCATCGCCATCGCGAACGACTTCACGTCGAGCGCCGAATGGCTGAACGGGCTCTCGCCCGCGAATCGCATCAGGTACCAGTAGACAAAGAGAAAATCGAAGCCCGCCGGATACGCGACGAACACCGGCCGCGCATGCAGGCCCTTGAGCCAGTTCACGTAGTTCTTCATGGCATGGGCCGGGTCCTGCAGATCGGCGCGGCATGCGGCCCATGCCTCGGGCTGGGTCTTCCACCATGCGGCGGTCTTCGGGTCGGCCTGCGCGCCGGGCAGCGTGTGCAGGTTGGCGCTGAAGGTGGAGACGAGTTGCTTGTCGGCCGTGTAGGCGGCCGAGCCGAAACTGAGCATCGAGTTCGGGCCGGGGATGGGGCCGTCGGATTCGACGTCGGTGCTTATGTAGATTTCCTGCATGTGTTGTTCTTATTTGATGAAGGGCATGGAATCGGCTGCACGCTGCAGATGAAAGACGTGCATGTCCCGCCAGTTGCCCGTTGAGTTCTCGATCAGCGCGACTTCCGTGCAGCTCGCATGCACGGCTCCCGACGCGGCAAGCCGGGCTTGCAGTTCAACCGCCGCAGCATCCGCATCGAGCGCATTGCCATGCGCCACCGACAGATGCGCAACGATGCTGTCGTGCTCGCCGCCATACGGCGGGAAGTCAGGAAACGCTTCCACGAGCGCTCGCGTCATTTCGATGAAGGGGCCGGCTGGCTCCGGCGCGAGATACGCGGTTTCCGGAAAACGCCCGACCCTGTTCAGCGTGAAGGAGAACGAAGTCGTCCGATTCAAGGCCAGCCTCGCCCTCTCCAGGACTTCCGGCGTGATCCGTGTCGGGTCCATGAAGGGAACGAGCACCGTGATGTGCGCAGGCACTTCGAGGGCCACGGTGGCGTCGTAAAGGCGGCGCAGGTCGCCCACCATGGGCTCGGCGGCGGGAACCTTCACGGCGAATGCGGAGATGGCCATGGCGGCGGAGGATAGCTCAGGCGTCGGCGATCCGGCTCCATTCCAGGCCGTGCTTGACGAGGTACTTGCGCAGCCTGTCGGCATCGTTCACCACGCTGCGCTGCGCGCGCGAAGCCTGGAAGAGCTGGCGGCCCGCGTCCGACAGGCTGCGCGACTGCCGGCAGACGCGCACCACCGCTTCGAGCTGCAGGCGGTCGAAGAGGTCGAGCGCGGCGCTGCGTTCCTCGCCGAGCAGGGCATCGAGGTCAACGCTATCGCCGGTGGCCGGCATTGCGCCTGCGTGCTTCCACAGCCAGCGCAGCCGCGCGATTTCGGCTTCCACCAATGCCACCGGAATGCGCCCGCCGTCGGCGAGCGTTGCCAGCCTTGTCACGCTGGCCGAGAGGTCGCGGAAGTTGCCGCTCCAGATCGCCTCGCCGCTTTGCGCGAAGCGCAGGTAGGCCGTGCGCGCCTCGGCGTTGAAGCGCACCACGCGGTTGTTCTCTGCGGCATGGAGGGCCAGCAGGTGGTCGACGTTGGGTTCGATGTCCTCCGGCCGCTGCGCAAGACCGGGCAGGTCGTAGGTCCAGAGGTTGATGCGCGCGAACAGGTCTTCGCGGAAGCGGCCTTCGGCCACGTCGCTGCGCAGGTCGCGGTTGGTGCCGGCTATCAGCTGGAAGTCGCTTTCCACTTCCTTGTCGGCGCCCACGGGGAAGAAGCGCTTCTCCTCGATGGCCTTCAGCAGCATCGCCTGCTCGTCGAGGCCGAGCTCGCCGATCTCGTCGAGAAAGAGCGCGCCCTGGTGCGCGGTACGCAGCAGGCCCGCGCGGTCTGCTGCGGCGCCGGTGAACGAGCCCTTCTTGTGCCCGAAGAGCGTGGAGGCCGCCCCGTCGCCGCGCAGCGTCGCGCAGTTCACCTCGACGAAGGGGCCCGTCATCTGGTGGCGCGACTGCTTCAGCTCGAACATGCGCCGCGCCAGGAAGGACTTGCCCGCGCCCGTCGGACCTACCAGCAGGATGGGCGCGCGCGAGCGAACGGCCACGCGCTCGATCTCGTCGATCAGCGCATTGAAGCGCGCGTTGCGCGTGGCGATGCCGCTCTTCAGGAAGGCGACCGCGTCGCGCTGCTCCGCGTCGAAGCGCCGCGCGATCACGTCGTAGCGCGACAGGTCGAGGTCGATCAGCGTGCACTTGCCGGCCTCGCCCTCGCGCTGCTTCCTGGGTGGCGATGTCTGCGCCAGCACGCCGGGCACCACGCGCGATTCGGACAGCAGGAACATGCAGATCTGCGCGACGTGCGTGCCGGTGGTGATGTGGGTCCAGTACTGCTCGCGCTCGGTGTCGAAGCTGTAGCCGCGCGCCCAGTCGTACAGGCGCGTGTAGACCTCGCCGAAGTCCCATGGGTCCGCCAGGTCGAGCGGCACCAGGTTGACCGTGGTCTCGGGCGATACGGCGGCGATGTCGGCCCTCACCACCTCGGCCAGCGCCTTGTGCCGCAGCGTGTAGAGCAGCTCCATGCGCGAGACGACCATGTCCTCGTGCTGCGCGAGCGAGACGGTGGGGCGCCACTTGTTCCAGCGGCCGGCGCCCTGGCCAGCGTCGAGCTGGGTGCCGAGGAAGCCGATGACGACTATTGGCTTCATGAATAAAAAGCTAGCTGAATTTATATGAAAAAGATGAAATGCTAGCAGGTCGAGTGCAACGCGAGCTACGGGTCGAAAAAGAATTTAGCTATTCATATCAACAACTTGCGTGATCCCGGAGCTTGCCTTTCCTTCTTCTCGCGCGGCCTGGCACGCCGGCTGCAATAGACAACCCGTCGGATGCAGTTCATCCGCTCGCAGGTGCCGCGTGAAAGCGGCCCGGTGCCGCAGGCCAGATCCTGTCTTGGGCTCGCGGTATGCCGCTGTTGAACTGGCTGGCAACTGAACCTGTTTCAGTTCTGCTCATGGTTGAGCACCGTGCTAACCACACGGCGTTGTGGGTTCGATTCCCGCGAAAAACCCTGGCGGTGCTTGCATCGCCATCTGATGGGGCGAAAGCCCCCCGCCCTGGCACACCGGAGCGATGGCGCAGGGCCCCAAGGCCCTGCGGCGCGCGACACAGTGCCAAGCGCAGGCGGCTTGTGCACCGCGTGCGTGCCAAGGAACTGCGTGCAGCCATCGACGGCAAGGAAAGTGAGGACGTTGCGATGCGACGACGGGAGGCACCTACCGAACCGCGCGACCGTTGCATGCCAGGCCTCGGCAGCCGCAGTGTCCGCCGCCTGCCTTTTTGAGGGTCTGGATTGAACGAATGTATGAATGACGACTGGCCGACGAGAACGAAACGAACAGTCGAACCGAACAAAGAGGAGAAAAAGAATGCTGGGCTTCAACCAATACACCATCAAGAAGAACGAGCGCGCACTGCTGCTGCGCAACGGCGACTTCGAGCAACTGCTCGGCCCGGGAAAGCACCGCGTTTTCGCGGGCTTCGACGCCATCCAGCTGCAACGCTTCTCGCTCGCCGAGCCGGTGTTCGAGCACGAGCTGGCCGACTACTTGCTGGCACGCGAGCCTGAGCTGATCGAGCGGGAGTTCGTGCACCTGTCGCTGGGCGAAACCCAGGTCGGCCTGCGTCATGAAGATGGCGTGCTGGTGCAGATCCTGCCGCCCTCGGCTCGCAAGCTGTACTGGCGCGGACTGCGCGAGCAGCGCATCGACGTGATCGATGTGTCCACCGACGCGCGCCTGCCGGCCGAGTTGCTGGCAAAGCTGCAGAGCGTGGCCCTGCGTCCGCGTGCGGTGCAGGGGCTCGAAGGCGTGCTGCTGGTGCAGGTGCCCGAGTTCCACGCCGGTGTTTTGACGCTCGAGGGGCAGATGCAGGCCTTGCTGCCGCCGGGAAACCACGGTTTCTGGCGCTTCAACCGTCAGGTGTCGGTGACCTCCGTGGACCTGCGTTCGCAGATCGCCGAAGTGAGCGGCCAGGAAATCCTGACCCGCGACAAGGTGGGACTGCGGCTGAACCTGTCGGCGGTATGGCGCTTCCTCGACGTGCGGCAGGCCCTGGCGCAGATGCCGAAGCCGGCGGACCATGTGTACCGCGAGCTGCAGTTCGGTCTGCGTGCCGCGGTCGGCGAGCAGACGCTCGACGCGCTGCTGGAGAACAAGGCCGCCATCGACCAGACCGTGCTGGCGCAGGTGCGAGAGCGGCTGGAGGGTTCGGGAGTCGTGCTGGAGAGCGTGGGCGTGAAGGACATCATCCTGCCGGGCGAGATGAAGACCATCCTCGCGCAGGTGGTGGAGGCCGAGAAGTCGGCCCAGGCCAACGTGATCCGTCGCCGCGAGGAAACCGCGGCCACGCGCTCGCTGCTGAACACCGCCAAGGTGATGGAGGGCAACCCTGTCGCGTTGCGGATGAAGGAACTTGAAACGCTGGAACGCGTGGCCGAACGGATCGACAAGATCTCGGTGGTCGGCGGTCTGGACCAGGTGCTCAACGGACTGGTGACGCTCCGGCCGAACGGTTCCTGAGTTCTGAGAGAAAGAGATACGGGCACGCAGGCACAGAAGGGAGCGCCACTGCCAAAAATGTTGATGTTGCCGGCAGTCCGGGTAGCACCGGATGCGGCGGGCAAGCCGGTCGACGGGCAAGGTTGAGGATGCAGGTGCTGGCTCTGATGACGGGTCTGCCACTGGCGCGCGTTTCCAATCGTCGACTGGGCCGCTGGATTGAAACACCACGGTCGCCGTATTGATGCGGGTTCGAATCCCGCCGTGTCCACCAGCCGATCATGAAGAATCGATAGAGATAGATACAGAGAGAGAAAGAAAAATGGAACAGAGCAAGAACTACAACCTGCACGAAGTCGCCAACGGCGTTCCCGTGAAGATGTGGACCCGCGGCGTGCCCGTGGAAGACGAGGCACAGAAGCAGCTCGAGAACGCAGCGCGCCTGCCCATCGTGTTCAAGCACATCGCGGCCATGCCCGACGTGCATTACGGCATCGGCGCGACGGTGGGTTCGGTGATCCCGACCTTCAAGGCCATCATCCCGGCCGCGGTGGGCGTGGACATCGGCTGCGGAATGATGGCGTGCAAGACCACGCTGCATGCCAACGACCTGCCCGACAACCTCGGACCGCTGCGCTCGGCGATCGAGAAGGCCGTGCCGCACGGCTCGAACCCCAAGCGCATGGGCCGCGACAAGGGCTCGTGGGAGACGCCTCCCAACGAAACCGACGTGGCCTGGGCCGGGCTGGTGGACGAGTTTGATGCGATCTGCGAAGACTACCCACGCCTGAAGAACACCAACAACCACAAGCACCTGGGAACGCTGGGTACGGGCAACCACTTCATCGAGGTGTGCCTGGACGAGGCGGGTTCGGTGTGGTTCATGCTGCACTCGGGTTCGCGTGGCGTGGGCAATGCCATCGGCACGCACTTCATCGAGCTTGCGAAGAAGGATGCCGAGCAGCACCAGCGCAACCTGCCCGATCAGGACCTGGCGTACTTCGAGGAAGGCGCCAAGTACTTCGGCGACTATGTGCGCGCGGTGGGCTGGGCCCAGAAGTTTGCGCGAGCGAATCGCGAAGTGATGATGCAGCGCGTGGTCGCGGCCGCACGCAAGGTCATCACCAAGCCCTTCGAGGCGCACGTGGAAGCGGTGAACTGCCACCACAACTACGTGAGCCGCGAAACGCACTTCGGCGAAGACGTGCTCGTGACCCGCAAGGGCGCGGTGAGCGCCAAGGCCGGCGAGCTGGGGATCATTCCCGGAAGCATGGGCGCCAAGAGCTACATCGTGCGTGGAAAGGGCAACCCCGAGAGCTTCATGAGCTGCAGCCACGGCGCCGGTCGAAAGATGAGCCGTACCAAGGCCAAGAAGCTCTACACGGTGGCCGACCAGATCGCCGCGACGGAGGGCGTCGAGTGCCGAAAGGACGCCGACGTGATCGATGAGATCCCGATGGCCTACAAGGACATCGACGCGGTGATGGATGCGCAGAAAGACCTGGTGGAGGTGGTCTACACGCTCAAGCAGGTCGTATGCGTGAAGGGATGAAAGCGAGGCCGGTTCCCGGCCTCATGAGTGCGGTGTTGCGGTAGGAAGGGGCTTCGGCCCGCCTTCGCGACGCCGTGCGTATTGCGAAGGTCCGAGAAATGAAGAAGAGCAACAAGCAACGCCGCGCCGAGATCAAGGCACGCCGCCTCCAACGCGCCGCCGCGTCGGCCGTACGTCTGCGCGCGCCGGATGTCCGCCTGCCGCAGCCCGATTGCGCGTTCGCACTCGGGTGCGAGCCGGCGGATCAGTTCGTGCTGCAGCAGTACAACAACACCTGCGGCATGCTGCCTCGCTGCTACGTGGCCCGCCCCTTCACCTGCCGCGATTGCGGAGCTGAAGAACTGTGGACGGCCAAGCAGCAGAAGTGGTGGTACGAGGTGGCGCACGGCCATATCGATAGCTGCGCCGTGCGATGCCTGGCATGCCGCCGCGCGCGACGCGAGCGCCTGCGCAACGCGGCGCCGGGTGCGAACCTCTTGGGCGAGCAGACTGATCGTCTTCGCGCGTTGGGTGCAACGAAGCCGGATGCACGAGCCGTGGCCGAAGTCGACGCCGCGCTTGAAAGCAAATGGTGGAGCTTGCGCGTGGTGGCGATCCAGACCATGGCGCAATGGGGTGGCGAAGCGAACCTCGCGAAGCTGCATGAACTGATGGCGGCCCGCCCCGAAGGCGGTCGCCGATACTTTGGCTGGGAGCGCGTTGCCGCGGATGCGGCGAGGAGCGCGCTGCTGAACCGGGAGCGATGGCCTTGACGACGATGATGAAACTGACTTTCCTGGGGACCTCTTCCGGCACCCCCACGCGCCACCGCAACGTTTCCGGCCTCGCGGTGCAGACGGTGCTCGGCGCCGACTGGTTCCTGGTCGATTGCGGCGAGGGTACGCAGCACCGAGTGCTGCAGACACCGCTGTCGCTGAACGACCTTGCCGCCGTCTGCATCACGCATGTGCACGGCGACCATTGCTATGGCCTGCCGGGATTGCTCGCCAGTACCGGCATGGGCAAGCGCACGAAGCCGCTGAAGTTGATCGCGCCGCTGCCGGTGTGGGAATGGTTCGAGGCCACGCGACGGCTGACCGATCTGCATCTGCCCTACGAGGTGGAGCATGTCGATCTGGAGAACGAAGCGCTGGTGTACGACATGCCCGGCTTGCGGATCGATCGCCACGTGCTGCGGCATCGTGTGCCGAGCCATGCCTATCGCGTGCAGGTCGAGACGCGGCGCGTGCGGCTGAAGGCCGATGCGCTGCGGGCTGTCGGCCTGCCGCCAGGGCCGGCATGGCGTGCGCTGCAGAACGGAGAGGACGTGACGTTCAACGACGAGACGCTGCACAGCGCTGATTTCGTGGACACGCAGGTCGACACGGCCGTTGCCGTGCTCGGCGGAGACAACGCCGAGCCTGCAATGCTCCACGAGGCCTGCCAAGGTGCTCAACTGCTGGTGCATGAAGCCACCTTCACGCAGGACGCGCTCGACAAGGTCGGCCCCGGTCCGATGCACAGCTCGGCGCGCCTGCTGGCCGAGTTCGCGCAGTCCGTCGAAATGCCGAACCTGATCCTCACGCACTTCAGCGCGCGTCACCAGAACGAGCAAGGCATGGCGGCGTTGACGGCCGAGACGCGGGCGCACTACCGCGGCAATGCGTTCCTGGCCAATGACCTGGACGTGTACGAGCTCGACAGTGCCGGCCAGGTGGCAGTCACGCGGGCCTGACGAGAGAAAAGAAAAAAGAAAAAAGAAGAATCGAAGATGAGTACCGAAGAAGAGTTCCTGCGCTCCGCCCACCCGATCGAGCCCGCCATGCGCGCGCAGATCATGGAGGCCCTGCGCGACATCGAAACGAAGCACGACGTGAGCGTGCTCTTTGCCTGCGAATCCGGCAGCCGAGGCTGGGGCTTCGCCTCGCCCGACAGCGACTACGACGTGCGCTTCATCTACGTCAACCGCCTGCCTTGGTATCTCACGGTGATGCCGCATCGCGACGTGATCGAGGTGCCGATCAGCGGTGACCTCGACATCAACGGCTGGGACCTGCGCAAGGCCCTGGGCCTGATGCGCGAGTCGAACCCGACGCTGCTCGAATGGCTGCGCTCGCCCGTCGTGTATCGCGACGACGCGACGGCGATGCCGCGCTTTCGCGAACTGTCGGAGGCGGTCTTTTCCAACGCGCGCGGCTGGCATCACTACAGCTCGATGGCGAAGAAGAACTTCCGCGAGCACCTGCAGGCCGACGAGGTGCGCTACAAGAAATACCTCTACGTGCTGCGCCCGCTGCTGGCCGCGCGCTGGATCCGCTCGCAGCCCGGCGTGCCGCCGATGCGCTTCGCCGACCTCGCGCAGCGCACGCTCGACCCGGTGCGCGACGCCGCGCTGATCGACGAGATCAACGCGCTGCTCGAAGTGAAGATGCGCGCCGGCGAGGCCGCGACCAGTCCGCGCTGGAGCGGCATCCATGCGTTCATCGAATCGGAGCTGGCGGCCAACGCGGCGGAGCCGGTGACGCCGCTGCCGCAGGCAGAGCAGGCTGGCCTCGATGTCTTCCTGTACGAAACGGTCCTGCGTTTCGAAGCGAAGAAGAGCGAGGAGGCCGCGCATGGTTGAACTCGACGGCTCCCAAGGCGAGGGCGGCGGCCAGATCCTGCGCACCAGCCTCGCGCTGTCGATGGTCACGGGCCAGCCGATGGCCATCGAGAAGATCCGCGCGGGCCGCGCCAAGCCGGGCCTGATGCGTCAGCACCTTGCGTGCGTGAACGCAGCCGCCGCGATCAGCGGCGCGGAGGTCGACGGTGCCGAGCTCGGTTCGCAGTCGCTGCGTTTCGTGCCTGGCCCGGTGCGCGCGGGGGAGTACCGCTTCGCGATCTCGGGCGCGGGCAGTTGCATGCTGGTGCTGCAGACCGTGCTGCCGCCGCTGCTGCTGGCTGGCGTGCAGAGCCGCGTGCATCTGAGCGGCGGCACGCACAACCCGATGGCGCCGCCGTTCCATTTCCTGGAGCGTGCATTCGCACCGTTGGTGCGCCGGCTCGGTGCCGACCTGCAGCTGACGCTGCGCCGTTGCGGCTTCTATCCAGCCGGCGGCGGTGAGGTCGAAGCGACCATCGTGCCGGCGGCGAGCGCGCTGCAGCCCTTCGACCTGATGGCGCGTGGTTCGCATCTGTCGAGCTATGCGGAGTGCCTGGCGCCGGGCATCCCGCGTCATGTGCCGACGCGCGAACTCGAAACGCTGGGCGGCGCGATGGGCTGGTCGGGCGAGCAACTGCGCTTCGGCTCGGTGCGCCAGAACGAGGGGCCGGGAAACGCGCTGCTGGCCACGCTGGCCTACGAGCACGTGACCGAGGTGTTCACCGCCTTCGGCGAGAAGTCGCTGAGCGCCGAGCAGGTGGCGCACGGTCTGGTGAAGGAGCTGCGCTCGTTCCAGAAGAGCGAGGCGGCCGTGGGGCCGCACCTGGCGGACCAGCTGGCGCTGCTGCTGGCGCTCGCGGTTTGGCAGGGCAAGAAGGAATGCGCCTTCACCTGCAGCGAGGTGACCGAGCACACGCGCACGAACTGCGCGGTGATCGAGCGCTTCTTGCCGGTGCGCTTCGCGATCGCCGAGGGCCGCCAGGCCTGCTCAGTGCGGGTCGCGCCTGCCTGACCTGCCTGACCTGCCTGACCTGCCTGACCTGCCTGACCTGCCTGACACGGGCGCTCGGCCGTTGCCCGCGGCTGGCGGAAAACTCCTTTCCGTTTTCCGCCATTGAACCGCGTGCGGGCCGGCGTATCGTTGTGGCCCGGCGTGGGCCGGGGGCGGACGGATTCGTCCAGGCAGACATCGGAGACACGGACACCAAGCCATGACCACACCCTCGTTCATCTACACCAGCGCGCCCCAGCGGGTGGTTTTCGGCGCCGGTTCGCTGCAGCACCTGGCCCGCGAGATCGATGCGCTCGGTGCGCGCCGGGCCCTTGTGCTTTCCACGCCGGAGCAGCGCCCGCAAGCCGAGCGCGTGGCCGACATGCTCGGCGCCCATGCGGCCGGCGTGTTCGACCGGGCCGTGATGCACGTGCCCATCGAGACCGCGCGCGAGGCGAGGGAAGTGGCCACCAGGCTCGGCGCCGACTGCGCCGTGGCCATCGGCGGCGGCTCCACCACCGGGCTGGGCAAGGCCATCGCGCTCGACTCGGGCTTGCCGATCCTCGCCATTCCCACCACCTATGCGGGCTCCGAGATGACGCCGATCTACGGCATCACCGAAGCCGGCATGAAGAAGACCGGCAAGGACTTCCGCGTGCTGCCGCGCACCGTGATCTACGACCCCGAGCTGTCGCTCGGCCTTCCCGTGGGCATGAGCGTGACCAGCGGCATCAACGCCATCGCGCATGCGGCCGAAGGGCTCTACGCGGTCGATTCGAACCCGATCATGGACCTGATGGCGCAGGAGGGCATCGCCGCGCTGGGCCGCGCGCTGCCGGCCATCCGCGCCACGCCAAAAGATCCGGCCGCCCGCGGCGATGCGCTCTACGGCGCATGGCTGTGCGGAACGGTGCTGGGCAATGTGGGCATGGCGCTGCACCACAAGCTGTGCCACACGCTGGGCGGCAGCTTCAACCTGCCGCATGCCGAGACTCACACCATCGTGCTGCCGCACGCGCTGGCCTACAACGCCGGGGCTGCGCCCGAAGCCATGGCGAAGATCGCGAAGGCGCTGGGAGGAAGCGGCAGCGCCGCGCAGGCCGTGTACGACCTTGCGCGCGACAACGGCGCGCCGGTCGCGCTGCGCGACATCGGCATGAAGGAAGCCGATCTCGATCTGGCCTGCGAGCATGCGCTCAAGAACCAGTATCCCAACCCGCGCCCGCTGGAACGTGCGGCGATCCGCGCGCTGCTGCAGAACGCCTGGGCAGGCGTACGGCCCTGAGCCCGTGCGTCAGGGGCGTGCCGCGCTGGGCAGGCTGGCCTGCCGCGTGAACGAGACGCCGGGCTTCCTGTAGGCGGCAGGCACTTCGTCGCGGTAGAAGGCGCGGCGGTCCAGGCTTTGCAGCGGGTTGTTGGCGGCGGCCACGGCCTGCTCGCGCACGGTGCTGCGATCGAGCGTGGACTTGAAGGCCACGGCGCCTTCGGCGGCGGTGTCCGAATAGGGATTGCCTTCGCGCGTCGCGGCCACGGCTTCGGCCTTCACGTCGTTGCGGCTGGCGGAGGAGGTGACGGCATGGACGCCGTCATAGGTTTCGGCGTGCGCACCGGCGGCGCCGAGCATGGCGAAGGCTGCGGCGAGGGCGGAAGCGGCGATGCGTTGCTTGTTGTTCATTGCGGGAGTCCCTTTGATTCCTGGTGGGCGACGGACATTCGTCGTTGCCACGCATGCAGTTTGAAACTGCTGCGCGATGGACGCTGTGCGTTTGCGCACCGCTATCGGCGATTGGTCAGAGACAGGAGGCCGCCGCGTGCTGTCCGTAGAGCACCACGAGCGGCTCGGAGCGGCCGCGCACCGTGAGCGTTTCGGCCGCGCCCATGGCGTGCGCGACGCCGGCCTTCTCGGCAGCGAACAACGACACAACGAGGCGCGAGGCGGCAGTCTTCGAATGGTCCTGCAGCCGGCTCGCGGTGTTGACCACTTCGCCGATGGCGGTGAATGTGGTGGTTTCCAGGTAGCCCACCTCGCCGACCGCCGCGCGGCCCGCATGCAGGCCCATGCCGAACTCCAGCCGCTGTCCGAATTGCGCCTCGAAGCCTTCGCTCCATGCGTCCATGCGCTGGCCGATCAGCTCCGTCGCCCGCAACGCCTGCCTGCAGGCGGTGGGCAGGTCGCAGTCGAGACCGAAGATCGCCATCACGCTGTCGCCGATGAACTGGTTGGGCACGCCGCCGCTCTCGCGCACCGCCGCGCCCACGGTGGCGAAGTAGCGGTCGAGCACGTAGGCCAGGTCGAAGGGCCACTGCCGCTCCGACAGGCCCGACCAGCGCCGCAGGTCGACGAAGAGGATGGCCACGTCGCGCTCGCGCCCGAAGCTGCCGACCGGCGCGGGCCGGCCCTCGTTGGGCAGCGGCGCGAACAGCGGCGTGACCTCGATGTCGCCGCGCGGGCGCAACTGGCAGGCCAGCCGCACGTCGGCCGGCGCGCGCACCCGCTCGAGCGTGCGCCGCTCGTCGCGGCCCGGCTCGCCGATGTGGTCGGCCGGGCCGGCCACGCGCACCCGGCAGGTGGAGCAGCGCGCGCGACCGCCGCAGATGGAGACGTGGTCGATGCCGTGGGAGCGGCTCGCCTCCAGCACGCTCCAGCCATGCGGAACATGCACCGTGCGGCCGGGGTAGCGCAGCGCCACCTGCGGCTGGCGCGACCAGCGCGCAAGTCCGTTGCGGCCCCAGCGCGCCGCCAGCAGCGCGACCAGCGCCAGCCCGTAGCCCCACTTGATCGCGTTCTCGGCCATGCCCAGCGCCTTGCCCTGTTCGGCCGTGGGCAGGGCGGTCGGCGGCACGCCGGTCCACTGGAACTCGCGCCCCATCGAGACGAAGCCCATCGCGGCGGTCAGCGGCAGCACCACCGCGACGGCCAGCAGCAAATGAGAGAAGCGTCGCCACACCGGCTTGGCCCGCAGCGCGAAGTGCAGGCCCAGGCAGCCGTGGGTCCAGGCCGCCAGCATCATCAGCAGCTGCGCGGCGGCGCCCTGCCAGTCCCACAGGCCCCAGACCACGCGCACGTACGAGCCCTCGATGCCGTAAGCCAGGTAGGCGCCGCGCATGGCCGTGAGGTGCGTGGCCAGCAGCAGCGGCAGCGCGAAGCCCAGCGACACGCGCAGGCCTTCGAGCGCGGGCATGCGCAGGGTGCGCCGTTCCCAGAGGGCGATCGCCGCCAGCGCCAGGTGCGCGGTGGCAGCGCTGTACAGCAGCGCGGTGCCCGCAAGCGTGTGCCAGAAGGCCTGCACGCCGCGCAGCACGGTTTCGGCGGCGGCAAAGGAATAGATGCCCAGCGAATGGTTCAGCAGGTGCACCGTGACGTAGGCCATCAGCACCAGCCCGCTCGCCCAGCGGAGATTGCGCCGCGTGGGCGGTCTCAGCGAAAAGGCGGCGGCAGATGTTGCGTCAGGGGGGGCGTCAGTGGAACGTCTGGCCATGAACGGGTTCGAAGCGGCACCCGAGCATAATGCGCGCGCCCCTACCGTCCCCCGGCATGGCCAAATCCGAACCTACCCCCCGCTCCAGCCTCGCGCTGCGCCAGATCGCGCTGCTCGAAGGCCTTTCCGACCAGCGGCTGGACCTGCTGGCCCAGCAATGCCTGTGGCACAGCGTGGAGGCCGGCAAGCCCCTGCTGCTGCGCGCCGAGCAGCAGGGCGAGGTGTTCCTGCTGGTCTCGGGCCGGGTGCGGGTGACGACCTATTCGGCCAACGGCCGGCAGGTGACCTTCCGCGATTCCGAAGCCGGCGAGCACTTCGGCGACATTTCCGCCATTGACGGCGGCCCGCGCTCCGCCGACGTTGTCACGCTCGAACCCAGCGTGGTCGCCAGCCTCGACCGCGCTTCATTCATGGCCCTTTTGCGCGACGAGCCCCTGGTGGCCGGCCGGGTGATGCTGCGGCTGGCCTCTCTGGTGCGGCAGCTTTCCGAGCGCGTGATCGACCTGAGCACCCTCGGCGTGCAGAACCGGCTGCATGCCGAACTGCTGCGCCTGGCCCGCGCCGCCGGCGTGGAGGGCAACCAGGCCCGGCTCGACCCGGCGCCCAGGCATGCGGCGCTGGCCAGCCAGATCAGCACCAACCGCKAGCAGGTGACCCGCGAGCTCAACGTGCTGGCGCGCAGCGGCGTGCTGCGCAAGGACGACAAGGCCCTTCTGGTCGCCGACGTGGCCCGCCTGGAGGCGATGGTTTCGCAGGTCAGGGGCGACGCCGGCTGAGCCTCGGGGCGATCAGTTCCAGCGGCCCTTGGTGCCGCCGAGAGAGAAGCGGCCGGCGCCCAGCAGCACCACGGTCAGCGCGCCGAACAGGTACAGGCCCTGCAGTTCCAGCGCCCAGCCGCCCTGCTTGGTCATGGCGAACAGGTCGGCCATGTGCACCAGGCCGAAGGCCACCAGCATGTTGATGACGACCACGCCCGCGGCGGCGCGGGTGTAAATGCCCGCGATCATCAGCAGCGGCGCGACGATCTCGCCGACGTACACCAGGTAGGCGATCCCACCCGGCAGCCCGGACTTGGCCAGCATGCCGGCGATGAAGCCCACGCCGGCCGACAGCTTGAAGATGCCGTGCAGCAGCACCAGGAAGCCGACCGTCACGCGGATCAGCAGCTTTCCGGAATCGTCCAGCGTGGAGGGGGAGAGGGCGGACAGCGGCGACGCGATCGGCGCACGCGGGGTGTTGGCGGCGGTGGCCTGGGTGTTCATGGCAGATCCTTGCAGGGTGGAAACGGTGGGTCCGCCGCGGAATGCGACGGTTGCGGTTCCAGTGTGCGGGGCTGCGGAAATGCGGAATGTGCGTTTACGCACATGTTTTGGTGAACGGCCTCCGGGGCCGGGTCAGTGGAGGCCGAAGTGCGTCGTCCACTTGCGCTCGTAGTCCATCTTCCGGAAATGCGCCGCCATGAAGTCGATGAAGCTGCGCACCTTGGCCGACAGGTGCTTGCGGCTGGGGTAGGCCAGGTTGATCGTCAGGTGYGGCAGGTCCCAGTCGTCCAGCGTGGGCACCAGCCGGCCGGCCACGATGTCGTCGTAGACGATGTAGGTGGGCTGCACCAGGATGCCCATGCCGTCGAGCGCGGCGGCGCGCAGCACCTGCCCGTCGTTCGACTCCAGCAGGCCTGTGACCGACACCGTCTGCGTCTCCTTTCCGCGACGAAAGCGCAGTTCGTTCGGGTTGTTGGCGTGGGTATAGATCAGCAGCTTGTGCTGTTTCAGCTCGTCCAGCGTCTTCGGAAAACCGTGCTGTGCGAAGTAGCGCGGCGAGGCCGCGAGGAGGCGCCGCGTCTCGCCGAGCCGGCGGATGGTCACGTTCGAGTCGGGCTCGAACTCGCGGGTGCGGATCGCCACGTCGATGTTGTTGTCGATCAGGTCGAAGTAGCGGTTGGCCGCCTCCACGTGCACCGTCACGCCCGGGTAGCGGTCGGTGTACTCGCGCAGCAGCGGCGCGATGTGGTGGATGGAGAACGACAGCGAGGCCGTGACGCGCAGCGTGCCCGTCGGGTTGAGCGCGGTGGCGTTCACCGCCGATTCGGCATCCGACAGGTCGGCCAGGATGGTGCGGGCGCGGCCGCAGAACTCGCGGCCGGTGTCGGTGAGGTACAGCCGGCGCGTGTTGCGCTCGACCAGCCGCGCGCCCAGCCGGGCTTCCAGCGCGCTCAGGTGGCGGCTCGCGGCCGCGTTCGAGAGGCCCAGCGCCTCGGCCGCTCGGCTCAGGCTGCCGGCATCGGCGATCTGCACGAGCAGGGCGATTTCGGTCCAGCGGTCCATGGGGTGTGTCTCCGGGGCTTGCCTGCGTGCGCGGTCTTGTCGGGCCGATCCAGGGCCAATCCTGGGCCGGCCGGGCCCCGGACGCCTGCAGGCAGGCTGGCGATTCTATGTGGCGGGGAGCGCGGGCAGAGCGGGTTGGTCAGGTGCCGTTAGGACTACAGCTTTACAAAGGGAGGCAATGAATTCCCGGCTGATCCCGCCCGGCACCCGTCCGGCGCCCGCGTTCGCGCGGCATCTTTCCCTGAATGGCGTGGTCGTCGTCGCGTTGCTGGCGCTGGTGGTGCTGTGGACGCTGCCCATGGCAACGTTCTACGAGACGCCGCCTTGGGACAACGTCGAGGAGCTCTTCTGGGGCGGCAGCCCGCAGTGGGGCTACTACAAGCACCCGCCGCTGCCGAGCTGGCTGATCGGCCTGCCGGTCTTGCTGGCCGGCCGCCAGCCCTGGCTGACCTATGCCGCCGGCGTGGGCTGCGGCGTGGGCGCGCTCTACATCATGTGGCGCTGGTCGCTGGGCATGATGTCGCCGATGCGGGCGGCGCTCGCGGTGCTGCTCGGCTCGCTCGTGACCTACCACGTGCAGCGCGCGACCATCTTCAACCACAACACGGTGCAGCTGCTGCCGATGGCGGGCTACTGGTGGATGCTCTGGCGCGTGCTGCGCACGCCTTCGGCAGGCGGTCGCTTCGACTGGCTCTGGCTGGGCGTGTTCGCGGCGCTGTCGATGCTCACCAAGTACAGCGCGCTGGTGCAGTTCGCGGTGGGCGCGGGCTTCATCGCCCGCGAGGGCTCGTGGCGCGACGCGCGCGTGCGCCGCGACCTGCTGCGCGCGAGCGGCGTGGCGCTGCTGCTGATGGCGCCTCACCTTGCATGGCTGGTGCAGCACGGCGACCAGACCATCGGCTACGCGCGGCACTCGGTGCATCCGTCGGGTCCGCTGCTGAAGCATGTGCACCCGAGGCCGCTTCGCATCCTGCTGGTGCAGGTTGCGCGCCTGTCGCCGATGCTGCTGTTCGTCGCGTGGGCCTGGTTCACGCGCGAGCGCACTCCGGTGCCACCAAAGACGCGGCAGAACGGCTTCGACCGCCGCTTCCTCGCCTGGGCCACCTTCGGGCCGGTGTGCCTGGTGCTGGCGATGTCGGTGCTCTTCAACATGCGCCTCGTGGCTTCGTGGCTCAGTACCTTCTTCCTGCCGGTCGCCGTGTGGGCGGTGATGGTGGTACCGGGCCTCGAAGCCGAGCGCTGGACGCGCCGCCGATGGACGGGCACGCTCGTTGTTGCCGCCGTGCTTCACGTCGCCGGCTCCTTCGGCCAGGCCTGGGTCGATGGCGTCTGGAGCGCGCGGCATGGCTATATCACCCGCGCCAATCTGCCATCGGGGCAGATCGCCGAAGCCGTCCAGGCCGTATGGCGCGAGCGCGCCGGCGAACGTCCGCTGCGGCTGATGGTGGGCGACACCTGGTTCACCGGCGCGGTGGTGCTGCACATGGATCCGGCCGTGCAGCTGCTGATCGACGGCGATCCGCGCACCTCGCCATGGCTGCCGCCCGATGCGCTGGCGCGCGAAGGCGGCATGGTGCTGATCCTCGACACGCCGGAGTTCCGCTCCGAGGGCGCGCTGCTGGAGCCGCTGCTGGCCACCGCCAGCTGCAGCGGCAGCCTGCGCCTGCCCTGGGCGGGCGAAGACGACGCGCGCAGCGTGCGGGTGCGCTGGGGCATCCTGCCGGGCGGCGATTTGCAGGAAGAGCTGCGGAGCTGCCTGCCGGCGGGCTCGCCCTGATGGCTCCGGGAAATCTCCTGGACTCGGACGCGGCCGACCCGTTGACTCCGGCGGCCACCCGAAGAGCCGCGACCGATACCGCTGGACTCAGTCCGGAAAATGCGAGCGATCACCGCTTGACGAGATCGTGCAGCGCACAGCGACTTACCCGGACAAGTTCGGCACTGCAAATCTGCAGGGTCGAATCATTGCGCCCCGTGCCGCAATAGATCGTTTCCATTGCCGTCACTCCCGAATCGACGACTACCCGTGCCCCGTTGATCGGCAAGGGTACGACGCCTCCCGGGACCATCGCGAGGAACTGTGCCAGTTCCATGTCCGTTGCCATGTGGAGATCCGCTCTCCTCACGCCAAGTGCATCGGCGATCTTCTTGTAGTCCGCGCGCTCGGCCGCTCGCATGGCGGCAATCGCGTAGCGATCGCCCGGCAGGCGGAAGGCCAGGCTCTTG
Source organism: Variovorax sp. CAN15 (assembly GCF_030462475.1). Lineage (GTDB taxonomy): Bacteria > Pseudomonadota > Gammaproteobacteria > Burkholderiales > Burkholderiaceae_C > Variovorax. The sequence continues at coordinate 13,195 of NZ_JASMRZ010000019.1, read as the reverse complement.
ACCATTGCGTCGGGATCGAAGGGAAGCAGGCGCTGCGCTTCAGCGAAGCTCACCACGGCGTCGTGGTCGTGCACTTCGAAGATCGCATCGCTCGACGTCAGGAAGGAATGTATGGCCGGGCTCATCGCATCCAGGGTATCGAGGAACCGGGAAGCCGATCCGAGCCGTTGTTGCCGTACTCGCGCACACTCATGGCGCACCTGCCATGCCGAGGCCAAGACGCAGCACGGCCACCGCAACGACGCCCACCAGGATCGTTCCGAGAAGCGGAAGGCGGACCGAGGCCACCGCCGCCAGCAGGCCCGCCAGCGTTTCCGGCCAGCCGGTGACCAGCAGGGTCGGCGCGATGATCGTGACGAACATGACGGGCGGTATGGCATCCAGGGCTGCTTTCGCGCGGCCGCGGACGGCGAACCGATCCCCGCGCACCAACAGCATGCCGGCGACCCGGGTGAGATAGGTGACGACGGCCATCGCCGCGATCGCCTCGAGGGTTGTCGCGTGGAACGTCATGCGGGCTGCGGCTCCTGTGCTTGCTCCGGCCGCGCCGCGAAGTAGGCCACCGCGATGCCGGCCATGGCGCCGGCCATCACGTGCCACGGCGCACCCAGGGTGTGGAACACGGCCGCCGACGACAGGCCGCTGGCGGCGATGGCAAAACCGGTGCGCCGCCACCCCATCCAGAACCTGGCCGTCATGCCGATGAACAAGGCCGCCAGCGCGAAGTCCGCGCCGATCCGCCGGGGATCGCCGAGATAGGCGCCCAGCCACGCGCCGGCCATGGTCGCACCAGCCCACGCGGCCGAGAAGACGAGCGCCAGGCCCATCCAGTAGGACCAGGTGACCGGCAGGCCCGCGCGCGCACGCTGCTCCGCGAATCCCCATGTCGGATCGGTGAGGAAGGCCAGCGCCACGCACATGCGCAGGCGCGTCATGCCGGCTTTCGCGAGCTTCGGAACGAGGGTCAGGCTCATCAGCGCGTGGCGCACATTGATCAGCAAGGTGGACAGCAGGATCGGCCCGAGCCGCGGCCCGTCGTTCGCCCACAGCTGGACCGCCGCGAACTGCGATGCGCCCGCGTTGACGAGCAGGGACATCCATCCGGCCTCCGCGGCCTGGATGCCCTTGGACCTGCACAGGGCTCCGAGCAGCAGGCCGATCGGAACCGCGACCATCACCGCAGGCAGGATGTCCCTTGCGCCTTCGGCGGCTGTGGCGAGCGAGGAGGGTCGGCGATCCGGTGGAGCCGCGGGTGAGGCGGATGAGGCGGGGCCTTCGCGCGGCCTCATTTCGACACCCCGTCCCTGTAGGCGCCAGGTGTCACGCCGACCCTGGCCTTGAAGACGCGTGTCAGGTGGGCCTGGTCCGCAAAGCCGGTTGCCGACGCCACGGCGATCGGCGCTTCTCCCCGGCGCAGGCGGCGCTTTGCCGCCTCGATGCGGCGGCCGACCAGATAGGCGTGCGGTGTGGTCCCCGCTTCATTGCGGAACATGCGGATCAGGTGAAACCGGCTCACGCCGACTTCGCCGGCGAGGTCGGCCAGGCACACGTCGCTCGACGTGGCTTGATCTTCCAGCATCGACTTGACCCTGGACACTCGCTGCTGCTCCCGGCCTCGCGGGGCCTCGGGGCGGAAGCCCTCGGCGTGTCGCTCGAGGCAGCAGGCATAGGCCAGCAGCAGCGCTTCCTCCGTGCCCAGCGACCAGCCGGAGGTCTCCAGTGCCAGGTGCGCGGCCACCAGGCGAGTGGCCGCGGCGGGGTCCCGGATCACCCGGCACCGGAAATGCGGCTGGACTTCATGGCCGGTGATCTCGGCCGCCAGGCGCCGAACGAGCGGCGCGGAAGGGTAAGTCACCCGGTAGCTGTAGCCTGTGTCGTCATGGGGCGTCCCGTCGTGCACGTCTTCCGGGTTGAGCAGCGTCAGGTCTCCCGGGCTGGCGCGATGCCGCGTACCTTGAAGCCACAAGGTGCCGCAGCCCGAGGTGATCGCTCCGATCACGAAAGTCTCGTGCGCATGCAGGGCATAGCGGTGCTTCCTGAAGGTTGCGGTCAGGCAATCCACCCGTTCCTCGCCTGTCATGCACCCCGACGTGAAGAAGCGTGCGTCGTCCCGCAGCGCGTTGCGGGATCGGGGGCCATCAGGCCCGGGTGCTTCTTCATGGTGTCCGTCTTCTCGCATGAAGCCATTCTTGCAGCGCAGGAAACGCCTGTCTTGAAGAAAATTGACATGCCTGATCCGGCATGATGACCACATCATCGAGACCCGCAACGCACGTCATCGGTTCGCGCGCGGCAGCGCAATGACGAAGAAGCGCGCCAGATCGGATGACCCTGGAAGGAGCAGCAGTCATGGAAGCCCCCAGGCAACCGCCATCGATATCACCGCTTGCAGCGATCGCCTATGCGGTCGGCCTGCCGTTGGCCCTGCTCGTCCTGATCTTCCTGCCCGCAGGCTCCATCGGCTGGCGACCTGGTTGGGTGCTCCTTGCAGTGCTGCTCCTCGGGTTCGGCGTCTCGGCACTGGTGCTCGCGCGAGTCAACCCGATGATCTATCGGGCACGCAGCCGCTTCCAGCCGGGGACCAAAGGCTGGGACAAGGCGTTGCTTGCGGTCATCCTGCCGGCGATGGTGGCGATTCTTCCTGTTGCGGCGCTCGATGCCGGGCGTTTTCAGTGGTCGCAAGTGCCGGCCTGGGTTGTAGTGCTGGGGCACGTCGCATTGCTCGCCGGGATCGCAATGACCGCGTGGGCCCAGGCCGTGAATCCTTTCTTCGAGCCCGGCGTTCGAATTCAGTCGGAGCGCCATCAACGCGTGATCGATGTGGGGCCTTATCGGTTCATCCGGCATCCGGGGTATGCCGCGGCGCTCGCATTGTTCTTCGGCATGGCGCTCGCGCTGGGCTCGCTGTGGGCGCTCCTGCCCGCCGCGCTCGCTTCGGCCTTGCTGGTACTGCGAACCTCCTGGGAAGATCGCCTGTTGCAGGCAGAGCTTTCCGGTTACGCGGACTATGCCGGTCGCGTGCGCTGGAGGTTGCTTCCCGGCCTGTGGTGAAAGCGGCCGGAAGCGGTGAGCGCGCCGCATCGATAGCCAGCCAGCCGCAGACGGAACGCCGCCACAGGGCGCACGACCTTTCCGCTGCACGGAAAAATCATTTGCGCCCGGGTGCTTCAACCGGCGCGGCGAGCGGTCTACAGTCTCCCGAAGTCGAAGTTCGACCGGACAACATGGAGACAGCCACGATGCGCAACCTCAACCAGGACAACATCACGCAGGCCGTGCTCGCGCGCTTTGCCGACACGCCGGACCCGCGGCTGCGCGAGATACTGACCAGCCTGGTGCAGCACCTGCACGCCTTCGCGCGCGAGGTGAAGCTCACGGAGGACGAGTGGTTCCAGGGCATCCAGTACCTCACGGCCTCGGGCCGGAAGTGCGATGACAAGCGGCAGGAGTTCATCCTGCTGTCGGACGTGCTGGGGCTTTCGATGCTGACCATCGCGATGAACAACGACAAGCCGGCCGGCTGCACCGAGGCCACGGTCTTCGGCCCCTTCTATTTCGACGGCGCGCCCGAGTACGCGCATGGCGACGACGTGGCCAACGGCGCCGAGGGCGAGCCCTGCGACGTGTTCGCCACCGTGCGCGGGCTCGGCGGCGAGCCGGTGGCGAATGCGGTCGTCGACGTGTGGCAGGCCGACGCGGGCGGCCACTACGACGTGCAGCACGCCGGGCTCGACCATGCGGAGAACCGCGGCACGTTGCGCACCGGGTCCGACGGCTCGCTGCACTTCCGCAGCGTGGTGGCGGTGGCGTACCCGATTCCGGTCGACGGGCCGGTGGGCGACCTGCTGCGCGCGACGAAGCGCCATCCGTGGCGGCCCGCGCACCTGCATTTCAAGATCGAGGCGCCGGGCTACGAGCGGCTCATCACGCACGTGTTCCGCGAAGGCGACGAGTACCTGGATTCGGACGCGGTGTTCGCGGTGCGCCAGTCGCTTGTGGCTCCATGGACGAAGCAGGACAACGGCCGCTGGCGCCTCGACTTCGACTTCGTGCTCAATCCGCTGAAGCAAGGGTAGCGGCCCGCGCCGTGGATGCAGGCCCCTGGCGGGCGCGGCCGGCGCCGTCCTGCTACGCTCGGCAGGCCCGCCGCGATGGCGGGTCTTGTCCGGCTGCTTCCCTCCCTCCATGGCTTTTCCCCTGATCACCGACCCGTACTTCTACGCGGTCGCCATTCCCGCCGTGCTCCTGCTCGGCATCAGCAAGAGCGGCTTCGGCGCGGGCTTCGGCTCGCTCGCGGTGCCGATGATGGCGCTGGCCGTCACCGTGCCGCAGGCGGCGGCCATCCTGATGCCGCTGTTGCTGCTGATGGACGTGCTGGGCCTCGCGGCGTTCCGGCGCGACTTCGACCGCTCGCTGCTGAAGTTCCTGATTCCGTTCGGGCTGCTGGGCACGGTGATCGGCACGCTGCTGTTTCGCATGCTCTCGGCGCACACGGTGGCGGGCATCGTCGGCGTGTTCACGCTGCTTTTCCTGGCGCAGCGGTTGCTCTTTCCGCCCAAGCCCGACGATCCGCTGCCCTCGCGCGGCGTCGGCGCGGTGCTGACGACGGTCTCGGGCTTCACCAGCTTCATCGCGCACGCGGGCGGCCCGCCGATCAACGCCTACGTCATTCCGCTGCGGCTCTCGCCGGTGATCTTCACGGCCACCATGGCCTACTTCTTCTTCGTGGTGAATCTCAGCAAGTGGATTCCCTACGCGTGGCTCGGCCTGCTCGACTTCCGCACGCTGGCCACCTCGCTGGTGCTGATGCCGATCGCGCCCTTCGGCGTGTGGGTCGGCATCCGCATCGCACGGCGCATCGATGCGACGTGGTTCTATCGCTTCGTGTATCTCGGAATGCTGCTCACAGGGCTCAAGCTCGTCTACGACGGGTTCATCGCCTGAGGCCTGCGCGCTGCATCAGAGCTCCACAATGCTTTTGAAGCCGCCGAAGATCATGCGCTTGGCGTCGAAGGGCATGGTCTTGGGGTCCATCGATGCGATGCGCGGGTCGGCCATCACCTTGGCGTTCACCGTGTCGCGGTGCTTGCGCGATTTGTAGGTGATCCACGAGAAGGCCACCGTCTCGTCGGCCTTCTGCTTCACGCTTTGCGGAAACGAGGTCAGCTTGCCGGGCTTCACGTCGTCGGCAATGCACTCGACGTATTCGAGCGCGCCGTATTCCATCCAGACCTTGCCGGCCTTACGCGCCAGCTTGCGGTAAGCCTCGACGTTGGCGGTGGGAATGGCGACGATGAAGCCGTCTACATAACGAGCCATGGTTGTTCTCCTGAATAGTCTGTGGAACCGTTGAAGAAAGAAGACCGGCGGTTGCATGGCGTGTTGCCGCTCATTGCGATGCCGCCGTTCCCTGGGGTGCCGCTGCTTCATCGTTGTTCTGCATCTGCCCCGGCATGGCGGAGCGAAGCAGCAAGGCACCCAGCAGACCCGCCACCGCCGCGAACACGGCGCCGACGAGAAAGGCGAGGTTGTAGCCGCCGGTGAGTGCCAGCGGCAGCTGCGCGCCGGCGGCTTCCATCGACGCGGAGCGCGCGGCCGCCGCGCTGGCCAGGACGGCCAGGCCCAGCGCGCCGCCCATCATGAAGGAGGTGTTGACCACGCCCGAGGCCAGGCCCGAGTCTGTGGGGCTCACCTCGCTCATCGCGGCCAGCAGCACCGGGTTGAAGGCCATGCCCGCGCCCAGGCCCAGCAGCATCATGCCGGGCAGCACGTCGACCACGAAGCTGCCGTTGACCGGCGCCCGCGCGAACAGCGCCAGCCCGATGGCCGCGAGCCACAGCCCCGCCGCCAGCGGCTTGCGGATGCCGAAGCGCATCACGATCTTTGCCGAGAGGCCCAGCGAGAACACCGCCATGATGATGTTGGCCGGCAGGAAGGCCAGGCCGATCTGCATCGGCGTGTAGTTCAGCACCAGCTGCATGTAGAGCGCCGAGATGAAGAACCACGCGAACATGGCCGCGGCCCACAGCACGCCGACCACGTTGGCCACCGACACGCTGCGCAGCCTGAACAGGCCCAGCGGCATCAGTGGATGCTGCACGCGCGACTCGATGGCGATGAAGATCGCCAGCAGCACCACGGCCGCGCCGAGCAGGCCGAGCGTCTGCGTGGAGCCCCAGCCGGCCTCGTTGCCGTTGACCACGCCGTACACCGCGAGCATCAGCGACAGCGTGACGGTGATGGCCCCGGCCACGTCGAGCTTCTCGCCGTGGGCATGGCCGCGCGCGCTGGGCAGCAGCGCCACGCACAGCGCATACACCGCCACGCCGATCGGCAGGTTGACCAGGAAGATCCAGTGCCAGCTCAGCGTGCTCGTGAGCAGGCCGCCCAGCAGCACGCCGATGCTGCCGCCGCCGGCGCACACGAAGCCGTACACGCCCATCGCCTTGGCGCGGTCGGCCGGTTCGGTGAAGAGATTCATGATGAGCGAGAGCGACACGGCGGACACCACCGCCCCGCCCAGGCCCTGCACCGCGCGCGCCGCCACCAGCAGGCCCTGCGAGGTCGAGACCCCGCAGGCCAGCGATGCCAGCGTGAACAGCACCAGGCCCGCGAGGAACACACGGCGGTGGCCGTACAGGTCGCCGAGCCGGCCGCCCAGCAGCAGGAAGCCGCCGAAGGTCAGCATGTAGGCATTCACCACCCAGACCAGCGAGGTCTCGGTGAAGCCCAGGTCGGTGCGGATCGAGGGCAGCGCCACGTTCACGATGGTGGTGTCGAGCACGATCATCAGGACGCCGAGGCACAGCACCATCAATGCGAGCCAGCGCTTGCGGCTGTCGAGTTGGTTGGTCATGGGAAGCGAATTCTTTTGGAAGGGTGGGGACGGCTCAGACCAGCGGCTTGCCGCCGTTGATGAGCCACGGAGTGCCGAAGCGGTCGGTCACCATGCCGAAGCCTTCGACCCAGAAGGTCTTCTCGAAGGGCATTCCGACGTGGCCGCCTTCGGCGAAGGCGTCGAAGACACGGCGGGCCTCGGCCACGGTCTCGATGGTCAGCGCGACGCCGAAGCCCTTCATGCCTTCGTACGGCTGGCCGGGCATGGAGTCGGAGGCCATGAGGATGCCCTGGCCGTAGGCGAGCGAGGCATGCATGATGCGCTTCTTCGCCTCGGGCGGGAACTGCTCGGTGTCGGGCGCTTCGCCGACGGTCATCATCATCTGCATGGTGCCGCCCAGCGTCTTCTCGTAGAAGCGCATGGCCTCGGCTGCGTTGCCGTCGAAGGTGAGGTAGGCGTGGATGTGGGGCATGATTTTTCCTTTCGGGAATTACTTTTCGGTGGCGGCCTTCAGGTTGGCAAGGCCCGTCTCGAAGTCCTTGCCGATCATCTGGTCCATGTTGAAGAAGATGCCCATGAGCTTGGCGACATAGGGACTCGGGCCGTACATGGCCCAGGTGACCTGCGTTGCATTGCCCTGGGGCTGCAGCGTGAATTCGGCGGTGTTGTGGCCCTCGAAGGGCTTGATGAAGTCGAGCTTGATCGCGACCTTCGACGAAGGCGCCGACTCCACGATCTCCATGCGGCCCGCGCCGGCCTTGTCGTTGCCCTCCCAGGCATAGGTCGCGCCCTTGCCGTTCGCACTGCCGCCGAAGCTGCGCTTCATGGCGGGGTCGAGCTTCTCGTAGGGCGACCAGGTGCCCCAGCGGTGGAAGTCGTCGATCAGCGGAAAGATCTTCTCGGCCGGCGCCTCGATGCGCGCGGTGCGCTCGACGCGGAAGGTGTCGGGCCGGGTGGCCGCGAAGATCAGCAGCGCGGCGATCGCGAGCACGACGACGAGGGCGATTTTCTTGAGCATGGCGGGAGCTTTCTCTGGAGATCGGAATGCGGGGAAAGGCCGTTCAGCCCGGCTGCGCAACCACCAGCAGCCAGCCCACGCCGAAGCGGTCGGTCAGCATGCCGAACTTGGAAGTGAAGAAGGTCTGGATCAGCGGCTGCATGACCTGGCCGCCGTCGGCCAGCGCGTCGAACCACTCGACGGCTTCGGCGTCGGTGTTGGCGGTGAGCGCGAGCATGATGCCCTCGAACTTCGGCTGGCCCGAGCAGCGGCCGTCAGAGGCCATCAGCTCGGTTTCGCCGATACGGAACACCGCGTGCATCACTTTCTCGGCATCGGGCGTGCCGCCGGCGCAGCCGGCTTCGGCGTTCTCCGAAGGGGCACCCGCGGGCGCCTCCTTGTAGCGCATGAGCTGGGTGACCTCGGCGCCGAGCGCCTTCCTGTAGAAGCCGAGCGCTTCGTCGCAGCGGCCTTCGAACGAGAGATACGACTGGACTTTCATGACGATTCCTTTGGACTGAAGAGGTGACTCGGAGGCCCCCGGTGTCTCGGGCCGCAAACAATCGGATTACTTTGTGTACACCGTCCACAAAGAATAGCAGAGATAATGGACAGTGTCCACATGGAGTAGCGATGAAGCTCAACAACGTCCCCGAAAGCCTGCCGCCGGCCCGCAGCACCTATCGCCACGGCGATCTGCGCCGGGCGCTGCTGGAAGCAGGCATCGAATTGGCCCGCGACGGCGGTCCCGACGCGGTCGTGTTGCGCGAGGCCACCCGTCGTGCCGGCGTGGTACCCAACGCGGCCTACCGGCACTTCGGCAGCCGGCAGGAACTGCTGCTGGCGGTGCGTGAGGCGGCCCTGGCCGCCGCGGCGCAGGCAATGGAAAAGGAGTTGGCCGCCCAGCCCTGCGACCAGCCCCCCGCCGATTTCGCGCGCGGGCAGGTGCGCGCCATCGGCACCGCCTATCTGCGTTTCGCCCAGGCAGAGCCCGGCCTGTTCCGCACGGCCTTCGTGATTTCCGACGAGGGCAGCGGCGAACTCGGCCCCGGCAAGGCCGGCGCGAGCGGGCTGGACCCGTTCCAACTGCTGGGCAAGGCGATTGACCGGCTGGTGGACGCCGGCGTGCTCGATGCGGCGCGGCGCCCGAACGCCGAGTACTGCGCGTGGAGCGCGGTGCACGGACTGGCGCTGCTCATCATCGACGGGCCGCTGCGCGAGATTCCGCCCGATGCGGCCTACAAGCTGGGCCAGCAGTTGATCGACATGGTCGAGCGAGGCCTCTGAGCCCCGCGGCATCCGCTACAGATAGATCTTCTGCAGCAGCCGTATCAGCGTCTCGCGCTCCCGCGCCGTGAGCTTGGCGCTGGCATCGGCTTCGAGCTGGATCACGGTCTGCTCCGCCTCGCGGATCAGCGCCCCGCCCGAAGCCGTGAGATGCAGCCCGACCGCGCGCCCGTCATGCGGATGAGGGCGGCGCTCTATCAACCCCCGGCTGTCCAGCGTGGCCACCAGGCTCACGAGATTCGGCGGCAGGATGTCCAGCGCATTGCACAACTGCCGTGACGTGGCGCCCGGGTTGTGCGCCAGCAGCGAGAGCACCGAGAAATCGATCTGCTTGAGCCCGTAGGGCGCCATGCGCTCCGCGAAGAAGGCGCTGACGATCAGCCAGGCCCGGCGGGCGTTGTAGCCGACCAGGGTTTCGAGCATGCGTGCGTCGAGCCGGTCGGGCTTGCTGCCTTGCGGCGCCGCGGCCTGCTCGCCTTTGGCGGAAGCGGATTTCGGGTTGGAGGCCATGGCCCGAGCGTAACCCCGCGCGGACGCCCGCGATTGCCCGGAGTGGCTAGTTGGAGACACCGGTGCCGGGCGTAGCTGCATGGGTCAGAGCCACCGTCTCGCAGGCCCGCTTGACGATGCCGAGCCGCATCTCGAATTCCGGCAGCACCCAGCGCCGGAACGCTGCGGCCACGCGAGCCTTCTGCGCATCCTGCGGCGCGGCCGCCTCGATGCGCGCCCAGGCCCAGGCCATCATCGCGAGCATGGTCACGCGCAAGTAGTCGTCGGCCACCTCGTACGGCAGCACCGGGTTGGCATGCGCCGCCATCGCGACGGTGGTGCCCAGGTAGCGCAACTGCGCCAGCCGGCGCTGCACGTCGGCATCGGCCTCGCGCGAGGCGTCCAGCGTGTCGCGCAGCTCCAGCAGCACGGCCGACATGGCGGCGCCGCCGTCGGGCAGCACCTTGCGCACCAGCAGGTCGATGGCCTGGATCTCGTTGGTGCCCTCGTAGATCATCGTCACGCGCGAGTCGCGCACGATCTGCTCGATGCCCCATTCGCGCACGTAGCCATGGCCGCCGAACACCTGCAGGCACTCGCTCGCGCCATGGAAGGCCTGGTGCGTGCACGCGGCCTTGAGCACCGGCGTGACCAGCGAGCACCAGCGCTGGGCGCGCTCGCGGGCCTTGGGGTCGGCGTCGTGCGCGGCCACGTCGAGCATCAGCGCGCTGCGGTAGGCGAGGGTGCGCGCGCCGTCGATCCAGGCGCGCTGCGTGTCGAGAATGCGGCGCACGGCCGGATGCTCGGCGATCAGGTCGGCGCTCTCGCTGCCACGGCTGGCGGGCACGGGGCCGGGCGCGCGCATCTGGCGGCGCTCGGCGGCGTAGGCGTCGGCCTTCTGCCAGGCCGCGTCGAGCAGGCCGATACCCTGCAGCGCCACATGCAGGCGCGCCGAATTCATCATCACGAACATCGCGGCCAGACCGTGGCCGGGCTCGCCGACCAGCCAGCCGGTGGCTTCGTCGAAGCACATGCTGCAGGTGGGGCTGCCGTGCAGGCCCATCTTTTCCTCGATGCGCTCGCAGTGCACCGCGTTGCGCGTGCCGTCGGGCAGCAGCTTGGGCACCAGCGCCAGCGACAGGCCCTTGGGGCCGGCCGGCGCATCGGGCAGCCGGCACAGCACCAGGTGGACGATGTTCGGCGTCAGGTCGTGCTCGCCACCGGAGATGAAGATCTTGCCGCCGCTCAGCCGCAGGCTGCCGTCGGCCTGTGGCACGGCGCGCGTGCGCACCTGGCCGAGGTCGCTGCCTGCGTGGGCCTCGGTGAGGCACATGGTCGCGAGCCATTCGCCGGTCGCGATCTTCTGCAGGTAGCGCTGCTTCAGCTCCTCGCTGCCGTGGTGCTTGAGGCAGGCGTACGCGCCGTGCAGCAGGCCCGGCGCCATCGTGAGGCCATGGTTGGCCGCGGCCAGCCATTCGTAGAGCACGGCCTCGAGCACGGCTGGCAGGCCCTGGCCGCCGTCTTCGGGCGCGGCCGAGAGGGCGGGCCAGCCGCCGTCGACGAAGGCCTGGTACGCATCGCGAAAGCCCGGCGGCGAGACCACTTCGCCGTTGGAGAAACGGCAGCCGGTTTCGTCGCCGCCGCGATTGACCGGCGCGACCACTTCGCCGACGAAGCGCCCGGCCTCCTCGAGCACCTGCGACTGCAGCGCCTCGTCGACTTCGGCAAAGGGCGCGAGCACGGCAAGGCGCGCGGGGGCGTCGAGCACCGCATTCAGCAGGAAGCGGACATCGTCGGGGCGGGGCTGGTAATCCATCGGAGGTTCGGTAGCTAACTGGATATCAGGGTGTGGGCAGCTTGCAGGCGAAGCTGCCCGCGCGCTCGGCATCGCCGCCGGTGTAGGTGGCGACCTGCGGATAGGGGCACAGCGGCCGCGTACGTTGCGCCGACCAGCCGGCCGGCACTTCGGCATTGGGCACCGGCGTGCCCGCGCCGCGTGCCGAGGCGGTGACCGACGTCGGCTCCTTGCCCTGCTCGACCCAGTCGACCAGCGCGCTGAGCATGTCGAACTGGTCGGTGGCCGGCCCGCCCGCGCAGTGGTTCATGCCGGGCACGGGGAAGTAGCGCGTGAACGAGGAGGCATCGCCGCCGTTCGCGGCCTGCACGCGCTCGTACCAGGCCTGCGTGTCGTCGGAGGAGAACACCGGGTCGCTGGTGCCGTGGTAGACGATCATCCGGCCGCCGCGCTCGCGCAGCGCGCTCAGGTTGGCCGCGTCCGGCGGCGTCATGAACGACAGCGCCGATTCGCGGAACACGCCGTCGGCGGCGGCGATGCGCGGCGCGTCGCGGTCCATGTCGAAGTCCAGCGCGAAGGGCAGGCCCTGCGGCCGGTCGGCCAGCGGCGGCGTGCTGAAGATGAAGCCCACTGCGCCCGCGTCGCGCGTCGGCGGGCTCGCGAACTTCCATTCGCGCCAGTTGGCGCCGCTCACGCCCGCATCGAAGGGAAAGCCGCTATAGACCGGCTGGCCCGCGCTGTTGCGCGCGCCCTTGAACACGTTGGCGAGCGCGTTCTTCTGCGGCGCGCTCAGGCACATGCCATCGCGCGTGCCTGCGGCGCAGGTCGGCACGTCGCGCCGGATGTCGAAGCGCGTGCGGCAGGCGTTGACGTCCGACACGATGCCGTCGGCAATGCCGTCGAGCGCGTCGCAGCGCTGCAGCACCTTGTCGGCCACCAGCTTCAGCTCGGCGGGCGTGAAGGCGCTCTGCAGGTCGGGCTGGCCGGCGGGCGTCTTCGCGCTGGCCACCGCCGCGTACTGCTGCGCGCCGTAGAGCTGCGCCACCGCCGCCTTCGGCAGGTTGAAGCCGGGGTCGCCCGCGAGCACGCCATCGTATTGGCCCGCGGAGCGCACGGCGGCCACCATCGCATGCCGGCCGCCGTTGGAGCAGCCGCCGATGTACGAGCGGTCTGGGCCGCGGCCATAGGCCTTGGAAATCAGGTTCTTGGCCATCGGCGTGAGCTGCGCGACGGCGTTGTAGCCGTAGTCCAGCCGCGCCTGCGGATCGAGCCCGAAGCGCGGGCCCATCGAGCCCGCGTGGCCGGCGTCGGAGCTGATGACCGCGAAGCCCATCTGCAGCGCGCTGCTGCGCGGTCCGCCGCCGCCGATGCCGCCGAGCGCGGGCACGACCACGCCGTCGAGCCCGCCGTTGGCCTGGTAGAAGAAGCGGCCGTTCCAGGCGACCGGAAGCCGCATCTCGAAGCCGATGGCATAGCGCTGGCCGTCGACGGGGCTGGTGCGCTCGTTCATGCGGCCCTGCACGAGGCAGTGCGCGGGCGCCGCCATAGCGACGCCGCCGACCGTGACGGTGCCGGCCGGCACCTCGGTGGCCGATGTGTAGACCGTGCCCGGCAGCACCGCGCGGGCGGCGAGGTCGGTGCAGGCCTGCAGCGTGCCGGGGCGCGCGGCGGCCAGCGGCGCATGCGGCGCCGGAGGCGCGTTGGACCGGCTCGCGCAGGCCGCGAGCAGCGCGGCGGCGCCGAGCGCGGTCGCGCACAGGGCAGGGGGGAAGCGGCGCTGTGGCGCTGT
>NZ_JASMRZ010000189.1 GCF_030462475.1 Variovorax sp. CAN15 | reverse complement strand
AAGCTGCCGGGCTTCGAGGATGCCGGCCTCGAAACCGCACAGGCCGTGCTCGAAGAGTGCGCGCGCTTCAACCAGGACGTGATTGCGCCGCTGAACGTGCCGGGCGACCGCAATCCCTCGTCGTTCAAGGACGGCGCCGTCACCACCACGCCGGGCTTCAAGGAAGCCTTCGCGCAGTACGTGGCGGGCGGCTGGCAGGGGCTGCAGCATCCGGCGGACTTCGGCGGCCAGGGCCTGCCCAAGACCATCGGCGCGGCCTGCGGCGAAATGCTCAACTCGGCCAACATGAGCTTCGCGCTGTGTCCGCTGCTGAGCGACGGCGCCATCGAGGCGCTGCTCACGGCCGGTTCCGACGAGCTCAAGGCCACCTATCTCGAGAAGATCGTGAGCGGCCAGTGGACCGGCACGATGAACCTCACCGAGCCTCAGGCCGGCAGCGACCTCGCCATGGTGCGCAGCCGCGCCGAGCCGCAGCCCGATGGCACCTACAAGGTGTTCGGCACCAAGATCTTCATCACCTACGGCGAGCACGACATGGCGGAGAACATCGTGCACCTGGTGCTGGCCCGCGTGACGGGCGCGCCCGAAGGCGTGAAGGGCATCAGCCTGTTCGTGGTGCCCAAGTTCCTCGTGAACAAGGACGGCTCGCTCGGGGAGCGCAACGACGTGCATTGCGTGAGCATCGAGCACAAGATGGGCATCAAGGCCTCGCCCACCGCCGTGCTGCAGTACGGCGACCATGGCGGTGCAATCGGCTACCTGGTGGG
>NZ_JASMRZ010000188.1 GCF_030462475.1 Variovorax sp. CAN15 | reverse complement strand
GTTGCGCCCTTCGCTGCCCTGCTTCTCGGGTTCGCCGTTGTTGTATTCCTTCTGCAGCTCGGCCTGCCGCGCCTCGGCTTTCTTGAGCTCGGCCTCGAGCACCGCTCGCGCCTCGCCGTCACGGGCACGCTGGTCGACACCTTCCACGCGCGGGCTTCCAGCCGGCGAACGCGCCGCGGACGAACCGCCCGACGAGGAAGAAGCGGAGCCGCCGCCAGAAGCCCTCGTGCCCTGCACCACCGTGACGTTGCCGCCTTCCATGATCTTGCAGCCCTTCTGTTGCGCGACGGTGGCGTTGTTCGTGTACTCGTTGCCGCAACGCCAGACGCGCTCCTGTGAAAGCGCCGGCAGCGCGAGCAATGAACCGGCCAGGAAAATGAGGGAAGCAGTCTTCATATGTATCGGTAGAGGGCGGCAACAGGGGTGCATTTTCGTGCAATTCGACGCAAACAGTGACCAGATGTTCCGCCCCAAAGAAAAAGGACGGCCAAGCCGTCCTCAGACTGCTGACAAACCCTCAAGCCCTCGCGTTGCGAGGGTTTTGTGCTTTTTAATGGCGGGATGCTCAAGAGCCCGACACCTGCGCAGCAGGAACTGGAGATGGTGACGCTGGAGATGCTGGTGCCGCAGGATCACCTGCTGCGCAAGATCGATGCGGCGGTGGATTTCGAGTTCATCCGAGCGAAGGTTTCGCACCTGTACTGCGCCGACAACGGCCGCCCGGCGCTCGATCCGGTGGTGATGTTCAAGCTGCTGCTGGTGGGCTACCTGTT
>NZ_JASMRZ010000187.1 GCF_030462475.1 Variovorax sp. CAN15 | reverse complement strand
CGCCGAGCGCCTTGGCGCGGCCACCGCCAGCGCGGTCAGCTTGCCGCTTTGCACCTGCGCGAGCACCGAGCCCAGCGTGGCGAAGGAACTGTCGACCTGTCCGCCGATGAGATCGGTGACGGCCTGCGCCGCGCCCTTGTACGGGATGTGGTTCATCGACGTGCCCGTGAGCCGCGTGAACTGCGCGCTCGCGAAGTGGCCCGAGCTGCCCGAGCCCGGCGTGGCATAGGTGCGCTTGCCGGGCTCGGCCTTCACGGCCTGCAGGAAGGCGCCGAGCGACTTCACCGGCATCGACGGCCCCACCACCAGCACCGTGGGGCTCACGGCCAGCGAGCACACTGGTGCGAAGGAGCGCACCGCGTCGAACTTGACGCGCTGGCTGTAGAGCGCCGGGATCATCGTGTGGTTCGTCGCGCCCAGCAGCAGCGTGTAGCCGTCGGCCGGGGCGGCGGCGACCGCTTCGGCCGCGAGGATGGTGTTGGCGCCGGGCTTGTTGTCCACGACGAATGGCTGGCCCAGCGTGCGCGATGCGTAGTCTGCGAAGGCGCGCGCGACCACGTCGGTAGCCACAGGTTGTCCGCCACCGTCAGCTCGCCGAAAACGACGTTCTCCTGGGGCGCGAATGCGATTCCCAGGCCAAGCCGGGCGTGCAGCGGCTTGTCGCCGAGCGCCTGGCCGTTCCAGTCGACGTCGCCGCTCGTGAGCGGCTGGCCTCCGACAGCTGGACCAACACGCCCGAGCGCTGGGGCCCGCTGATCGACGCACGCGTGGTGCCAGACGGCTGCAAGCAGTTCAGCCATCGCGCCTGCGACAAGCTCCTGATGACCGCCGAGGACCGCGTCAATCCGGCCCTGACGGCCGAGTCCGCGAACTTCATGAAGCGCTTCGAGAGCACCACCTTGTAGGGCGCGGCGGTGCTCT
>NZ_JASMRZ010000186.1 GCF_030462475.1 Variovorax sp. CAN15 | reverse complement strand
CTTTGCGGATCCTCACAGCCCTTGGCAGCGCGGCATCAACGAGAACACCAATGGTTTGATCAGGCAGTACCTGCCCAAGGGAACGGACTTGAGCGTTCACTCTCAGCGCCATCTCGATCACATCGCCTGGAGCCTGAACACCCGCCCACGCAAGACCTTGGGGTTCCGTACTCCGGCACAAGTCCTCTTCGAAGACTGTTTCAACCAGAATGTCGATATCCAACCTATCGTTGCACTTGGGATTTGAGACCGCCAGGCAAAAGAAAGGCGACCCTACTGTCTGTGTCCCTTCGCTGCGCTACGGGCAACCTGCGGTGCTCGGCGCAGGAGGGGGTCCGCAGAACTCGCTTCGCTCAAACAGCTGCGGCCCTGATCCCTCCTGCGCCTGCGCTCCTCGGCACAGCCAGAAGGGAGCGACACGCGCCATCGCTGCGCTCGGCTTTTGAACAGCCTCCTCGGGCCTTCGCTCCGCTCGGCGGCGAGTCCAGTTCCGGTGGTTTCAACAACCACGTGCACTCATTCCAAGCCCAGCAGGCGCGAAGCGCCTGTTGGGCACCTGCGGCCGAGCGCAGCGATGGCCCGCGTGTTCCCCATCCCCTCTGGCTGCGCCGAGGAGCGCAGCGTTTCGCGGATCAGGGCTCGCCCTTGTCTGAGCGAAGCGAGTTTGGGCGAGACCCCGCGAAACGCGAGCACCGCAGGTTGCCCCGTAGCGCAGCGAAGGGGTCGCAGACAGTGGGGTCGCCTTTTCTTTGCTTGGCGGTTTCAATTCTGAAGTGCAACACACTCGATCCTGAAGGGAAGAGCTTGCATGACCAGGAGTTACGAACAGCTGAGTGCCGAAGAGCGAGGGATGATCATGGCGATGAAGCTGCAGGGCAGCAGCGCCAGATTGATCTCCCGGACCTTGCGGCGTGCTCCCAGCACGATCACGCGGGAGTTGCGACGCAAC
>NZ_JASMRZ010000185.1 GCF_030462475.1 Variovorax sp. CAN15 | reverse complement strand
GAGCACGACGCTCAGGCGGCGGCTTCACGAAGGAGTATTCCGTGTCAACAGCCATTGCCTACGAAGACGCGGTGGACCTTCTCGACGGCGACCACAAGCTCGTCCAGAAGCTCTTCATCCAGTACCAGACGCTGCGCGAGTTCGGCGCCCCCGCGGCCGACCGCCAGATGCTCGCCGAGCGCATCTGCGCGGCGCTCACGATCCACACGCAGATCGAGGAAGAGATCTTCTACCCGGCGGTGCGCAAGGCCACCGGCGACGACGTGCTGCTCGATCATGCCGAGCAAGAGCACCAGGAGGCCAAGGACCTCATCGCCCGCATCCAGGGCATGAGCCCGGCGGAGGAGGGCTACGACGACTGCGTGCAGCAGCTCGCAAAGGCGGTCATGGCGCACGTGATGGAAGAGCGCGAACGCGTCTTCCTTCAGGCGCGCTACTCACCGCTGGACCTGCGCGGGCTCGCGGTGAAGCTGTACGAGCGCAAGAACAAGCTGAAGAAGGCGGCGGGCGGGATGCCCGAGTTGCCCGCTGAGAAGACACCTCAGCAAATCGAGGAGCACGCATGAAAGCCCTCGTCTACAACGGACCGTGCGACGTCTCCGTCAAGAACGTACCCGACGCGAGGATCGAGCGCTCGACCGACGTGCTGGTCAAGATCACCACAACCAACATCTGCGGCTCGGACCTGCATATGTACGAAGGCCGCACCGATATGCCGCCCGGCCGCATCCTCGGCCACGAGAACCTTGGCGTCGTCATCGAGGTCGGCCCTGCGGTCGATCGCATCAAGATCGGCGACTGGGTGGCGCTGCCGTTCAACGTCGGCTGCGGCTTCTGCGAGAACTGCGAGCGCGGTCTGAGCGCCTACTGCCTGACGACCAACCCCGGGATGGCCGGCGCCGCGTACGGCTTTGCCGACATGGGGCCGTACGCGGGCGGCCAGGCCGAGCTGCTGCGGGTGC
>NZ_JASMRZ010000184.1 GCF_030462475.1 Variovorax sp. CAN15 | reverse complement strand
GCCGAGGAAGCCGCATCGGCGACGGCGAGCGTGGCCGCCGTGCGTCCCGTCGAACTCACGGCGATGACGACATCGCCAGGTCCGAGCAGGCGCGTCGCGATCATCGCCGACAGGTGGTCGGGAATGCCGATGCTCGTCACGCCGACTGCTCAGCACATTCAGGCGGGCGACCTGAAGCCTGAGGTGATCATCACGCACCACATGGCGTTGGAAGACGCCGCGCGCGGCTATGACATCTTCGAGAAGGCCGAGGAGGACTGTCGCAAGGTCGTGCTGACACCTTCGGGTCCGCAGCCTGCTGCCCGCCCCGCCGCTCTCGAGGCTGATCGCGCCCTACCGCTCTAAGCGCAGTTTCCAATCAGTTCAGGAGATCTCATGGCAAATCAAAGTGATTCCACGACGCCCCACATCGACAGGAACGACGCCGGACAGGTCGCGCGCTGGACGCGTGAGTTCGACGTGACCGACGAGCAGCTGACCGAAGCCATCGCCAAGGTTGGCAACAAGGCCGCCGATGTGGAGTTGTACCTGAAGGGCAGCCGCAGCTCCACCAACTCGGACACCGCAAACGACGCGGCCAAGAGCAAGTAGTACCCGCTCACCCACGCAGCTTGCTGCGCGCCTGCTGGATTTTCTGAGGGATTGAACGATGGCGGTCCGAGGCACTGGCACATCTCCAAAGCGAGGCGCTGTCAATGGCAGTGGCATCGGGTTGGCCGCCGAGGCCGCCAATGGCGCAACTGGCTTGCTGGTGGTGGACATGATCAGTTCCTGGGATTTTCCCGATGCGGACAAGCTTCTGCCCACTGCCGCCGCGGTGTCGCGTCGCATCGCCGCCCTGAAGCGACGCTGCAGGTCAGCTGGCGTGCCGGTAATTTATGCAAACGACAATCGGGGTCGTTGGCGTTCAGACTTTGGCGCGCTGGTCGAGCTTTCCATTGCAAGCGGCGGCCGCGGCGCCGAAATCACCACAATGCTGCTGCCCGACCACGACGACTACTTCGTGCTGAAGCCCCAACAGTCGGCCTTTGTGGCGACGCCATTGGAGCAGTTGCTCGGCGTGCTTCGCGTTGAGCGGCTGATCGTCACCGGGGTAGCCAGCGACCAGTGCGTGCTCAGCACCGCCACTGACGCGCGCATGCGCGGGCTCGAGGTAGTGATGCCACGCGACTGCACTGG
>NZ_JASMRZ010000183.1 GCF_030462475.1 Variovorax sp. CAN15 | reverse complement strand
ACCGCCGGGAGACGCCCAGGCCTCAACCTCTCACACCAGAAAACGAAAACGGGAGCCGAGGCCCCCGCTTTTTTCGAACCGACACAAGGGTTTCGCGCTAGCCCTTCGGGGGGTACTTCACGTACTCGCACACCAGGTCTATGCCGTACACCTTCTCGCCGTTTTTCTCGTACTGGGTGGGCTGCAGTCGCCCTTCGACGAAAACCTGCGACCCTTTGCGGAGGAATTGCGCATGGTTCTCAGCCATCCTCCCGAAGTCTTTCACACGAAAGTACGAGGTTCGCTCCTGCACGTTCCCGTCCTTGTCAGTCCATGTTCGATTGTTGGCCAGATCCATGAGCACGAAGGGCACGGGACCGGACTGGTTCAGCTCGGGGTCGCGGGTAAGATTGCCGTGAAGTTGAAAGCGATTCAGATCCATGTTTCGATATTTCCGTTGATTTTGGAAATGCGAGACTACTCAATCAGCTGAAACGGTCAAGCAATTTAGCCGCTAAATTTTCTAGCCCAGTAGTCCAACCTCGTGTACATCCACATTTTCTATACGAACGTCCTGCGCCTGCTGGACGAGCGAGGCATGAGCAAACAGGACCTCGCGGAGAAGGCCGGAATCTCTATTTCGTTCCTATCGGACTTGACCAACGGGAAGGCGAACCCTTCGCTGAAGATCATGCAGAACATCGCCGAAGCGCTGGACACGCCGCTTCCGCTCTTGCTCGAAAGCACCGATCTGGACGAAGAAACATTGCTCGAGCTCAGTCCTGGCATAGCCGGCAAAAGTAGCCTTCCACCGGGATTCGAGCGGGTGTCCGCCGTTCTCCCGTCTATACAGGCTTTTCAAGTGAAGCAGTGGGCCCAAGCGGCCCGGAAGACGCTCAAGCGATAGCTTGCGAGGCGTTTCCTCACTCTTCGCCGAATAGACGCGAAGCCTTTCCGAACCTGACAGAACCGCCTCCTTAAACGCCCGTCGCCCTCTGGCTGACGGGCGTTTTGTCGTTCGCGCGCCATTTTCAGCACTTCGTGCATATCGAAAATTGCGAACCCCCCGAAGTTTCGATATATTCGATGCAACGGTGAGTTTGTGTTTCGAAAAGCGGAAATATCGGAGGGCTGCTTGAACGTCGAAGAAGAGGGTGGGGTAGGGAAGCAGCGATTGCGGGCCAAGCTCTCACCGACGCGGGCCGCGCGTTCCTGCGCGACGCGCGCCAATTGCTCGACCAGGCACAGGCGGCAACGCAGAGGGCCAAGCTCGCGGCGCAGGG
>NZ_JASMRZ010000182.1 GCF_030462475.1 Variovorax sp. CAN15 | reverse complement strand
CCTCGGCCGCCCCAGCGACCAGCCTGTCGGACACGCGCTATCGCCACGGCTACATCAGCCAGCTCGACCTGCTCGACGCCCGCCGCAGCGAGCTGCGCAACCGTCGCCAGGCGCTGCAGGTGAAGTCGGCCCAGTACCAGGCGGCCGTGGGGCTGATTCGCGCCATCGGCGGGGGCTGGGAAGTGCCGGCGCCGGTGGCGGCAGCGGCTGGCGCACGGACCACGGTGGCTGCGCGTTGAGCCGCCCGGAACAGAAATCGAGAAATTGACAGCCTGAACGCCGCAAGGCGGTTTTGCGCCGTCGTGGGCTCAGCCGGTTTCGCCGGCGGGGTTCGCGGCGGCGCTTATTTTTTGCAACTCCAGCACGCCCATGGCCATCGCGTTGGAATAGCTGGCCTGCGGCCGGGCCGCCTTCCGGTAGACCCGGTAGTCCAGGGTTTCGGAGGCTTCGTCGGCGTGATGGGCTTCGAGCAGGGTCCAGAAGAACTGGCCCGGTTCGGGTTCCTCGACGGTCAGCGCCAAATCGTTCAAGGCTGGCATGGGTCCCTGGGGTGTGTTGTTGCGAGAGTGTGCGACGCCAGGGGGTACGCGGGAAAGCGCCCGGCGGATTCACCGGTCGCATTTGCAGTGGCCGGGCGTGAAAGATGTCGCAATCCGGACGGGCGGCCGTGGCGCTCAACGACAATCCCCGGATGAGTTCAAAGGCGAATAGCGGACCGGCGCGCTGCGTCATGGTCCTGGGCACCACCAGCGGCGCCGGCAAGAGCTGGCTGGCCACCGCGCTGTGCCGCTGGTATGCCCGCCGGGGCCTGAAGGTGGCGCCCTTCAAGGCGCAGAACATGAGCAACAACGCCCGGGTGGTCGATGGCGGCGAAATCGGCAGCGCCCAGTATTTCCAGGCCCTGGCCGCGAATGCGGTGCCCGACGTGCGCATGAACCCGCTGCTGCTCAAGCCCGAGCGCGACACCCACAGCCAGGTGGTGCTGATGGGGCAGGTGAGCGAGGCGCTCTCCGCCTTGCCCTGGCGCGGCCGCAGCGAGCGCGTCTGGCCGCGGATCGCGCAGGCGCTCGACGAACTGCGCGCCGAGAACGACGTGGTCGTGATCGAAGGCGCCGGCTCGCCGGCCGAGATCAACCTGATGGCCAGCGACATCGTCAACATGCGCATCGCCCGCCACGCGCAGGCGCGCTGCCTGCTCGCGACCGACATCGACCGCGGCGGCGCCTTCGCCCACCTGTACGGCACCTGGGCGCTGCTGCCGGAGCCCGACCGGGCGCTGCTGCGCGGCTTCGTGCTGAACAAGTTCCGGGGCGACGCCTCGCTGCTCGCGCCGGCCCCGCAGCAGCTGCAGGAGCTGACCGGCGTGCCACGGTGGCGACGCTGCCCATGTGGTGGCAGCACGGCCTGCCCGAGGAAGACGGCGTGTTCGACGACCGCAGCCGCTCCAGCGGCACCGTCACGCGCACGGTGGCCGTCGTCGCCTATCCGCGCATCAGCAATCTCGACGAAT
>NZ_JASMRZ010000181.1 GCF_030462475.1 Variovorax sp. CAN15 | reverse complement strand
CGCTGCGCCTTGGGCGCCGGGCGCCGGATCGGTGTAACCACCTGGCTCGATGCGGCCGCCGGCGCAACTCGCGGCTTTTTCGCTGCAGCGGAGGACTGCTTCTCCAAGCTGGCCATTAGCATCTGCGTGAGGTCGATGACCTGGGCGGAGCCGCCGCCATCCTCCGGATGCTCTGCGGCGATGATTTCTTCACCGGCAATCTTCGCATCGATCGCCTCGAGGATGCGCTTCTTCTCCTCGTCCTCAAACATCGTCGGGTCGTAGGCGTCCTGCGAAATCTGGTCGATCAGCTGCAGCGCCAACTTCAGCTCCGCGGCGGAGGGCTCGAGCTTTTCGATGTTGAGGTCCTTCAGCGAGCGCACCTCCTCTGCGTACAACAGCTGCTGGAGCACCAAGCCGTCTTCCTCGGCGCGCACCTGGACCACGTACTGTTTCGACTTCCACGCCCACTTCGCAAGCGCGCAGCGGCCACTTTCCTGCATGGCCTTCTTGAGCAGGTTGTACGGCTTGCCGCCGCGCTTGTCCGGGGCCAGGAAGTAGGGCTTGTCGTAGTAGATCGGATCGACTGCGTCTGCAGGGATGAAGGCCACGATATCGATGAGATGGCTCGCACCTTCTTCGAGCGCTTTCAATTCTTCCGGCTTGAAGATCACGAAGCGGTCTTCCTCGAATTCGTAACCTTTGACCATTTCTGCGCGCGGCACGATCTTCTTCGGGTTGTTCGCGGCGACGTACTGCTGCTTGACCCTTGAGCCTTCCTTGGAAAGCATGTTGAAGTGGACTGCGGCTGAGCTCTCCGTTGCGGTGTAGAGGCGCACCGGAATCGACACGAGACCGAAGCCGAGAGAAAGCGAAGCGATCGAGCGAGGGGCGGCCATGATTGTTCCTTGTCCAGGAAAGAAAACATGCCACTTTTCCAACCGCCAGGAAAGAGGCGGGATTCGCCTCCTGTGCGGCGAGCGGGCTGCAAAATGGGGGTGATGACGTTACAACCCGCTACCCTTGGTCAGCCCGGTGAAGAAGATGCTACGCATCGACGCGTGCCCGACGGGGCACTTTTTCGGCCCGGTCCGACTGGACGGGCTGAGACCTTTTTCGGGGGCAGTTGGGTGCCAGCCGGCTGGGAAAACTCGGATCTGAAAAACTCACAGTTCACGCCTTGTGGTGCGTTGAGCGAACCTCATCTCGGGGCGGTTGAAAAGAAAGAGGAAACTAAAAAAATGCCAATGGACTTCCTTCGCAAGATCGAAAAGGCGGACTTTCCGCTGACGGTCGAAGAGTTCGCTGACGTCAACAACGTGGCGGTCCTTCGGGCCGCCGGGCTGGTCGAGGCTGAGATGGTTGAAGCAGTCGAGGGAGACCCGGACACTTGTTGCGCGGTAGTCCTTCGCATCACACCGGAAGGGCGTGCGGCGCTTACCAAAGGCATCAGTCCCAATCTCTAGCTGGGAGGGGAAAGTCGCTCCAGGAAATCCAGGAGGCTGTCTACATCAGTGGACTTGTCGAACACGGC
>NZ_JASMRZ010000180.1 GCF_030462475.1 Variovorax sp. CAN15 | reverse complement strand
GTTCCGCTGCAGCCGCCAAGGAAATCAAGACCCTGATCGGCGACTCGGTGGAGAAGGTCGAAGAAGGCAGCAAGCAGGTGGAAGAAGCGGGCCGCACGATGGAAGAGATCGTGGGCAGCGTCAAGCGCGTGACGGACATCATGGGCGAGATCACCGCAGCCAGCCAGGAGCAGACCTCGGGCATCGAGCAGATCAACCAGGCGATCACCCAGATGGACCAGGTCACGCAGCAGAACGCGGCGCTGGTCGAGGAGGCATCCGCCGCGGCCCAGTCGCTGCGGGAGCAGGCTGGAAGCCTGTCGCAAGTGGTCGGCGTGTTCCGCCTGGGAGGCAGCCACGCCGACGATCCGTCGCATCGGCTGAAGTTCGCAGCGTCCGCTGCATAACAAGGAAATGGAAGACAAGACAATGCAGTGGTTCCAGAACCTTCGCGTCACCGTTCGGCTGATCCTCAGCTTTCTCGTGGTCGCGGCGATCGGCGCGGCGATGAGTGCGCTCGGCATCTTCCACATGGGGCGCATCAGCGCGTCCACCGCCGCGCTCTATGCCAACGAGCTTCGCGCCATCCAGGCTGTGCAGGAGGCCAACATCCGCCTCGTGTATGCCAGCCGTGCGCAGGTGACGCTGCTTTCGGCCGGCACGCTTGGCGAGCGCAACGTAGGCGAGAAGGAGGTCAAGGCTTCCTTGGACGGCCTCGCGGCGCGGGCTGCCGAGGTCAAGTCCTTCTTCGGCGAAACCGAGGAGGGCGCCAAGCTGTTCGGCCAGTTCGAAGGGCTGGTCGGGCCGCTGACGGCGCACATGAACAATTTCGTGACCCTGCTCAGGAAGCAGCCGCTGGACAGCACCCAGTTCGACAGCCAGGTGAGCGAAGACAGCGCGCGGCTGCTGAAGGAATCTCGCGGCCTCGAAGAAGTGCTGCAGCGAATGGTCGCCTACAGCAAGGACCACGCGCGCGAGCGTGCAGAGCTGGCGGACGCAACCTACAAGACCTCGAGGTTGACGATGCTCGGGCTGGCGCTGGCCGGCATCGTGGCCAGCATCGGGCTGGGCTTGCTGGTGGCGCGCCTGATGGGCCGGCAGCTGGGGGGCGAGCCACAGTACGCCGCCGACGTGGTGGGCCGTATCGCCGACGGCGATCTGTCGCTGAAGGTGGAGGCCGACGCTGCGCGCGATGGCAGCCTGTTGCACTCCATCCAGAAGATGCAGTCGCAGCTGACGTCGATCGTCATGGAGATCAAGGAATCGAGCGAGACCATCGCGACGGCCTCGAGCCAGATCGCATCGGGCAACCAGGATCTTTCGTCGCGTACCGAGCAGCAGGCGAGTTCGCTGGAGCAGACGGCCGCTTCGATGGAAGAGCTGACCTCCACGGTCAAGCAGAACGCGGACAACGCCCGGCAGGCCAATCAGCTGGCCGTGTCAGCCTCCGAGGTGGCGGTCAAGGGCGGCAGCGTCGTGTCCCAGGTGGTCGACACCATGGGCTCGATCAATGCCTCGTCCAAGAAGATCGTGGACATCAT
>NZ_JASMRZ010000018.1 GCF_030462475.1 Variovorax sp. CAN15 | reverse complement strand
TATATCCCGCCAGCAGAAGCCGAGGCAAACTACTACCGGCAACTCGCCAGTCAGAACACCGAGGTGGTGGCCTGACTTAAACCAAACAGCCTCCGCGAATCCCGGGGCGATTCACGATGTCGTTCCCGCCACCGCTAAGCAGGAGCGCCTTCACGAGAGGGCCTCTCGCGTACATGTCGAAGGTGGTCTTGATGGAGTCGGCGTACTTGCCCTTCCATTCCGACGCCTCGGAGCCGTTGTAGCCCGCCACGACGATCGACTGCAGCGGTCGGCTCCCGGCGATCTCGCCGAGCAGGTTGTCGAACGGATACCAGAACCAGGAATCGCCCACAGCCAACGTTGTGGGCGATGCGCCTCTCATCAGGGCATCTTGGTGCCCGTAGAACAAGTTTGGGATCGGCATAGGAACCCTCCTCAGCCCGACATTAGCGGAGAGGAAAGTTCTAGCGCATCCCGCTTTTGTGGGATGCCTGGCTGTCAGCCGATCCCGGCCTGCCCTCCCCTATCCCCCCTACTCACCTCCAACAACATCTCCGCCTCCCGAGCCAGATCGGCGGCAATCCAGAGCATGTGATCCCGATGCTTCTCCCCCGCCTCCTCGAACCACCCATTGCCGTCGCCATAACAGCACCACAGCAGCGAGTTCAGCTGCGCCAGTTTGATTTCGAGTAGTTCCCTTGCCTCGTCGGGCGTCGGGGTAGGCGCCGTGGGCTTGGTGGTGGTGCCGCGCGTGGTGCTGTTGCTGCTGCGGCGGGAAGATTTGGGCGTGGGACGCCCGGCCATAATTCGGGTAGCCATTTGGTGTGCTCTCCTTCCAAGGTAATGCACGTCATGTGGTCAGACGGTCAGGGTGTTTGCGCGCCCTGGCCGTCGCCTTTTGTGCCTCACGTTCGCACCAGTGCGCCGAGGAGCACCGGCAACCCGCCGTGAGGTAGGCGGTTCATCAGGTCAGTGGGTCAGCTGTTGGGGGAGCTCCTTTCACGATCGGTGGTCGTCGCCCACAAGGAGGCGCGTCTTGCGACAGGGGCATTCACTTTAGAGAAGCGAAGCCGCGCAAGAGAAAAGATTTCGTCGAGGATTTCTCGAATCGGCGGGATATCTGCCGGGGCGCTGTGGCGGGACACAAAGCTCTGACGTTTGGGCGCAGATTGCGTCGCTATCGGCCGTCTGAGTTGCTGGTCTTCAGTGCCAGCTACCATCGCCCGCAAGCAAAAAAAACGATCGTCATCGCCATCATTGACCGAGGCGATCTACAAGGAGGTTGGAGCATGTCCGAAGCATCATCGACCGGCCGCCCCCGCTGGAAGTGGCTACGCTGGATCGTCATCTTTTGCGCCATCTCGTCTGCCTCAAAGATCGGCTCGAAGCTGCTCAATGCAGCATTCGAGCCCGAGGTGAAGCGCCCCACCGTATCGGAGTCACGTTCGGACGCGACGATTGGAATTGCCTTTGGACTAGTTGCCGCGAAGACAGTCGAGAGCTACTTCGCGAAACACAAGGAGTTCCCGTCCAGCTTGACGGCGGCGCAGTTCGATGCGCCCTTGCCCGACCCTGTCGAGAGCATTCGTGTGAACCCCGAAAGCGGAGCCTTGAAGATTGTCTGATGGGATGGGCCCCCTCGCCTACCAGAACCTTCTTTCTCAATCCCACAATTGAAGCCACCGGGATGACCTGGGAATGCAAGGCAGGCGAAGTGCCGGAGGAAAACCGGCCACCAGAGTGCCCGGATGCATGGTGACGACACTCGGGGCTTCGGGCAGGGAGTGTCGATCTTGACCTTTGCACCGACCGACGTGCTGCACCGGCGGATAAGTCGGCAGCGGCAGACGCTCCCGCGACGAGACAGTCTGTCTGGAGGTTCTATCGAGACAAAGCCAGAGACGATGCGCCGATCCCCCCGGTCGCCACCGTCGGCACGGACATGGGAGTCAAGGCTCCTGTGTTTGCATCGATGGTGTAGGCAGATACATCCTTGGAATTGGAGTTCGTGACGTAGGCAAAGCGGCCCGTGGGGTCCAGGGCGATGGCGACGGGGGAAACCCGTGCGGCCACCTTCGGAACGACCATTGGCGTCAAGGCGCCGGTGCTGGTATCGATGTTGTAGGCCGACACGTTGTTTTCGATCGTATTCGCCACATAGGCAAAACGGCCGGTGGGGTCCACCGCGACGGAGCGGGGAGTCACCCCCGTGGCGACCGTTGCCATCGGGGTCAGGAGGCCGGAGCCTGCATCGATGGAATAGGCCGACACGGTGTTGTCGTCCGAGTTCGTCACGTACGCAAACCGGCCCAAGGGATCCAGGGCAATTGCACTGGGGCTGGTCCCTGTGGTCACCGTCGGCACTGCCAGCGGGCTCAAGGCGCCGGAGCTTTCATCGATGGAAAAGGCCGACACGGTGTTGTTGCCTCGATTCGTCACGTAGGCAAAACGGCCCAAGGAGTCCAAGGCAATGGAGCTGGGAATGAACCCCACTGCCACCTGCGGCACAGCCATCGGGGTCAAGTTGCCGGTGCTGGCATCGATGATGTAGCCCGACACCTTGTCGATACCCTGATTCACCACGTAGACAAAGCGGCCCGTGGGGTCCGCCACGATGGCCAGGGGCGCAGACGCTGTGGCAATCGTTGCGACCGGAGCCAGGAAGCCGGTGCCTGCGCCAATGGAATAGGCCGACACGGTGTTGTCACCTCGGTTCGCCACATAGGCGAAGCGGCCAGCGGGATCCACGGTGATGGCCATTGGGGTGCTCCCTGTCCCCGACATGGGCGCGGCCATCGATCCCAACACGCCAGTGCTGGTGTCGACGGTATAGGGAAACAGGTTGTTGGACCCTGCATTCGTCGCATAGGCGAAGCGCGCGGCGGGTGCGGCACAAGCCACGTCCACATTGACGACAGCCGCATCCGCGACCGTGCCAGTGCCATTGCTGACGGTGCAGGTTCTGGTCAGGATTCTGGATTGGCTCTTGACCGTGACCGCGTAACCCGCGCCGCTGGCGAGTTCGGTGGTGAAGCTGAAGCTGCCGTCGGCTGCGATGGTCAGGTCGTCGCCAACGTTGTTCTGCAGCACAAGGCCCGTGCCAAGCAAGCCCCTGACTTTGCCGCTCACCTTGTAGGTTGGCGCGGGTCCTGTGGGTGCGGGTGCCGGTGTTTCCGGCAATGCGGCAGGAGCCGGAGCGGGTGCCGGGGCTGTGGTTGCCATCGGGAAAGCTGCGACAAAGCCGCCGCTGTTTCCACCCCCACCGCAGGCGGCCACGCCGACGATCATCAGGCCGCCCAGCGCGGCCCGGCTCAGGCGGGCGGAGCGAGAACTCCACAAGGACTGCACGCTATCCGCCGGCATGGGCAAAAAGCACCGGCGCTGATTGAAAGAGCTATGGGACAGCAGAGGCGCGGACATGTGTGTGATTTGCTTGAACATCGGAACCTGCACGAGGCGTTTCCAAGTGTGTCAAGCCGCCACCAATTGCGCCATACCCGAAAACTGGTAGACGGCTCTTGAAAAAGAGGCCGGCCCAGCTCAGTGAAATTCCTGGCCAGCTCTATTTGTAATGAAGCATTGAATTCAAGGCCGCATCGCACTTGGCCCTGATTTCAAATATTGCCTGCGTCTGCGTCTTCGTTTTCTTCGCTCCACTGACAAAAGAAATTGCGGCACGCATTGCGGCTTGGTATCGGGCCAGGAACGCCTCCGACTCGTTCTCGGGTAGTGACACCATGTACGCGCAGAACTCTCGATCCGCGATGAATCTGTCGAGTGGAGTCGCTGCTGCCGAAGATGCGATCGAAATCCAGAAAAATCCGACACCAAGGATCACCGCTTTATTGATCATTCATCACGCTGACCGCCGCAGGCTGAAGGCAGCCTCGTTCGCTGGTCAGCACAGCCCTGGATCACTATCGTCGCGAGCATGAGCAAACTGGAATGGATTGAAGTGCCCGGCGCGTCGCTTGCGGTCGAGCACCAGGCAGACGATGGCGCCACCGGCATGCCTGTTCTTTTTCTGCACGCCAACGTTGCGGACCGCCGCATGTGGCACGGTCAATGGAGCGCGCTGACGTCGGCGCACCGGGTGGCGAGCTACGACCGGCGGGGCTTCGGCGATTCGCGCACGCTGCAACCAGCGCCTCATTCCAATGTGGCCGATCTTTGGGCGGTGATGGATTCGTTGGGCTACGACAAGGCTGTGCTGGTCGGCTGCTCACTAGGTGGCCGTGTTGCCATCGATGCGACGTTGGCCCGGCCCGACCGGGTGAGCGGGCTCGTTGTTGTTGCACCGGGCGTGAGTGGCGCGCCCGCCCCGCAGCATGGCGAGCCGGTGAAATCGATCATGGATGCGATCAGCGCTGCCGAGGCGCTGGGTGATCTGGATGCGAAGAACGAGCTTCGGGCGCACCTGTGGCTGGACGGCCCCTCGAGCCCGGCGGGGCGAGTAGGAGGCGATGCGCGCCAGCTCTTCCTGTCGATGAACGGCAAGGCTTTGCGAGCCGCCAACCCTGGCGTGGCAACGGAGGAGCCTTCAGCATGGGAGCGCGTAGAGGCTATCCGGGCGCCTACGCTCGTGCTGTGGGGCGATCTCGACCTGCCGCTCCTGCAGGAGCGATGCAGCGTGCTGGCGCAGCGCATACCCGGGGCCGAAAGCTTCGTACTTCGGGGCACTGCGCATCTGCCTGCGCTCGAGGCGCCACAGCAGTTCAACTCGATGCTGAGGCGGTATCTCGACCGCTTGTGAAGGTAGCGTGAACGCGCTGAATGGCTGCGACCGGCTCATCAGCCTGTGAACATTCGACACCGGCACTTCAGCGCAGACAGAGGCCCCAACGCTGCTGCGCGCATTCGTTCACGAATCCGTTGAAGCATTCGGCGGCGTCGAATGAAAGACGCCACGCGCTTGGATACTCCGACGAAACACGCCGCCGATCAGAGCGGTATTGATTTCAGGGAGGATCCATGTCCATCTTCGATGGCACGCGCCGGCATGTTCGCCCGGCGCCGTGCGCCGTTGCGTGTGCGGCGATGCGATGACGCGCCGGGTTTGCATTCAGACCCCCTTGGGGGAAGCGCTGCAATTCCATCGGCTGAGCGGGCGCGAGGCGCTGAGCCAGCTCCACGACTTCGAGGTGGAACTGCTCGGCAGCAGCAACGGCATCGACCCGAAGGCGCTGCTCGGCAAGACCGCCACCGTGGCGATGAAGACCGAGAGCGGCGGCACGCGCTACCTGGGCGGTGTCGTCGCGTCCTTCGGCCTGATCGGAGAGGATGCACGGCACAGCTTCTACCGAATGAAGCTGCGCCCGTGCGGGCGCTTTCGACCCCGGCCACTTTCTTTCCGAGTACGCCATCGAAGCCCACCTGAACGGCTTGGCTTGAGCAAGGAAAACACCCGCATGTCCAGACTGATATCCGCAACCTACCACCCCAACATCGAAGTCGCCGAATTCATCTGCGAAGACGGCCGTCACCTGCTGCGCTCGGGCGGAACSCTGCCATGGCGCATCAACAAYCCCGGCGACCTGACCGCCMGGATGGTTGATGGCGTGCCCGCGCCGAGGAAGGCACAGGGCTACATCGGATTTGCCACGACCAGATCGGGCAGGACCTTTCTGATCTTTCCGGATGAAGACGCGGGGCGAGCAGAGTTGAAAGCCAACCTCAAGCGAAAGCATGGCGGCAAGACGATTCCCGAGGCCGTTCCCGGCTACGCCCCCAAGAAGGAAAACAACACGGAGAAATACACGAGCGACTTGCTCAAGACCAGCGGCATTCCGGCGACCAGAAAGATCGGCGAGTGCACCGATGCCGAACTCGAAAAGATCATGAACAGCATCGCGGAGATCGAGGGCTATCACGCCGACGCCGACACGCGRAAGGAAACCTGGGTTGCCGTGAGCAGGATCAACGCGACCGATGGCAGCCAGCCCTTGCCTGGCACGGAGATCATTCTGCAAAGAGGCSACAGGGAGGAAGCCGTCAAGTCCGATGCCGCAGGGCGATTCCCKCCCGTGATTCACCCCGCCGACAACTCGGCCGTGCACGTCAAGGTGACGGATCCGAAGAGCAGGAAGGCCGTGACGGTCGGAACCATCCAGGGCGAAGTCGGAAAGGATTTCAACCTCCTCGCGAAATTCAGGAGGTGGAAGGGCGTCGCCGGCTCGGAAAAGATCAACAGTTCGACCCATGGGCAGAGGARGCCCATGAGCTATGTCGTGCAGCCGGGYGACAGTCTCTGGAAGATCGCGCAGCTGTATCGCACCAGCGTGGAAGCCATCAAGGAGGCCAATGGGCGGGGGCACGACAGGATCTATCCGGGTGAGGTGCTGTTGATTGCGGGGAGCGGCAAGACCAAGCCAGATCACAAACCTTCGACTGCTCCTCCTGCCGCAGCTGCCGCCACGCCACCGACCTCGGAGGCACCGATAGTGCCGGCAGTGCCATCGACGCGAAAGGCGGTTTCTCCTCCACCGCCGCCCATTCCTTCCGGAATCAGGTCATCGGATTCGGCGCGATCGAAGGAGGGGACGGGAAAGGTTCTGGCGTTGATCAATCCGGTGCCAGGGCGTGTTCCCTGGATGCCCATTGCCGTTGGGGAAGCGAAGCTCAGGCAGGGAGAACTCGAGCTCACGCTCCAAGACAAGATCAATTACCACGTCGAGGTAGATGACGGACTCAAGGCCATGTACGGCAACAGCAATGCGTGGTGCGCCGCCTTTGTGAACTGGTGCCTGATGAAGGCGAAATATCCAATCGAAAACGCTGGTTTTCCCAATCGCAAGGTGGCGAAAGCCCGTGCGCATGGGTTCTATGAAGTCGACGGACCAAGAGAAAAATCGGAGAAGACGCTACCTAAAGTCAGAAACCCGCTGTTCGTCGAATTGGAGAGGCCAATATACGGAGCCATCGCTATGGTCACTTCGAAACAGGGCCATGGTCGGCACGTCGGGTTTGTTTATGCGAAAAGCGGCGATGAGGATTTGATTCTTCTTGGAGGCAACCAGCGCAACCGGATCAGATTTTCTGTTTTTGCCAGAGAGTTGCGAACCCCAGTGAAGGTGAGGAATAAAAACGGAAAAATGGAAATCAAGAGAGGCGGGAGCTCGAGTTATTTGAAGTATTTCGTCCCCATTTCTTACTACGAACAGGCGAAGAAGGATCTAGCCGATCCAGGTTTGGACGAAGCGAGTATTGTGCCGTTGAATCTGATCTTGGGCATTCCCCCGGATGCTGCCGGAAAGAAGAGTGGAAGCTTGAGTGAAGATATTTCTTGAAAGGGTGGTCGATGTCTTGTTTTTCTTTAAATAAACTATTTATTTCGTTTCTTGCTGCTTTTCTTCTCTATGGATTTTCCTTGAGATCCTTTGCCGGTTATAGAGACGATAGACTTGTCGTTTGGGTCAACTTGGATGAGAGTCCGCATCGAGAGATTGTCAATAAGGTGATCAAGGAATTCGTGGAATCAAGAAGGGTCGATGCGGAGTGTGGTGTCCATTGGCGTGAATGGGGGTCGACGCTCTACATGAAAAAACGTCCTGCTGGAATAACCGATGATCTGGTCAAGAGAGCTTTTTTGGAAAAGAATCGAGTATCTCTTCAACAGCTGAATCGCTTTCTGAAGTCTTTCAGGGATGCCGAAAGAGAAGTTGACGAGGGGTTGGATGGAATCATGGTGTATTCCAGAAAAAATGGCCCGAGAATGATGAACTTCGTGACCAATAGAAAAAAGATAAAGACCTTCGAAATGAGGTCGGATGGTGCATCGCCATCCGCCCAAGACATTGAAGATGCGTTCTGCGTGCTCTTGCCGCCTGTTACGCGTGCGCCGTAGGCTCATTTTTTTCGTGCCGCCTGAGACTTCGCAAATCGCTACACCCATGCCACCATCTCCGTATGCCCTACCAACTCCATTACTGGCCCACCATCCAGGGCCGAGGTGAATTCGTCCGGCTCGCGCTCGAAGCGGCTGGCGCGGACTATGTCGACGTGGCGCGCTTGCCCGAGGGCGAGGGCGGTGGCGGATCCGCTCTGGGTGAGCGGCTGGATGACCCGGAAGCCGCGCGCCCTGCCTTCGCGCCGCCGTTCCTCGTCGATGGCGACATCGTGGTTGGGCAGACGGCCGCGATCCTGCTGTATCTCGGGCCGCGGCTTGGTCTTTCGGGTGTGGGCGAGTCCGACGGGCTGTGGACGCACCAGATCCAGCTCACGATTGCCGACGCGGTGGCGGAGGCGCATGACACGCACCATCCGATTTCGGTAGGAGCCTATTACGACGAGCAGCGCGATGCGGCGATGCTGCGCGCACGGGCCTTTCGCGAAGAGCGCATTCCGAAGTTCCTCGACTGGTTCGAGCGGGTGCTGCAGCGCAATCCAGCAGGTACGCAGCATCTGGTGGGCGACACGCTGACCTATGCTGATCTGTCGCTGTTCCAGCTCGTGGACGGCCTGCGATATGCCTTTCCGAAGGCGACGGCCCGTGCGCTGGCTGCCACGCCCGCGGTCGAGAGGCTGCATGCCAATGTGCGGCGCCGCCAGCGCGTGCATGACTACCTTCAGAGCCCGCGTCGTATCGCATTCAATGAAGACGGCATCTTCAGGCGCTACGCTGAGTTGGATGGCTAGCTAGGCGTCTTCGACGCCATTGCGGACGCGCAAGGCTGCGTCGTACAGCGCATTGCGTGGTGCGCCGCTGATCTCCGCAGCGAGCTTCACCGCGGTCTTCACAGGCAACTCGGCCAGCAGCAGGCGAAGAACTCGCTCGCCCTCCGCCCCGCCGTCGCCGCTCACGGCCACGGGGTGCAGCACCAGGGCGAACTCGCCGCGCGTGCGATCGCGATCGGCGGCGAACCAGTCGGGCAGGGCACTTGCGGCGACGGTGGCGATTTCCTCGAACTGCTTGGTGAGCTCTCGGCCCACGGTGACGCGGCGCTCGCCCAGCGTGGCCAGCGCGCGCGCGAGGTTTTCGATGCGGTGTGGCGCCTCCAGCAGCACGACCGCGCGCGGTTCCTGCGACAGCGCCTTCACGGCCGCATCGCGCTCGCCGGCCTTGCTCGGCAGGAAGCCCGCGAAGACGAAAGCGCTGCTGGCGTTGCCGTCGTGGCCGCCCTCGGCCACCAGCCCCGCCGCGCCGATCAGCGTGGTCACGCTGCTGGCGCCCGGCAGCGGCAGCACGCGTTGTCCGGCGGCGCGCGCCGCGGCCGCAAGCCGCGCGCCGGGGTCGCTCACGCCGGGCGTGCCGGCGTCGCTGACGTAGGCGATGCGCTCGCCCTGCGCGAGCCGCGCAACGACCGCCTGCCCCGCCTCGGCCTCGTTGTGCTGGTGCACCGCCAGCAGCTGGGAGCCGGGCCTGTCGATGCCGTAGGCGCGCAGCATGCTCTGCGTGTGGCGCGTGTCCTCGCAGGCGATGGCATCGACCAGCTGCAGCACGTGCAGGGCGCGCAGCGTGATGTCCGCCAGGTTGCCGATGGGCGTGGCGACGACGTAGAGCGTGCCCTGGGGATAATGCTGCGCACCCGCGGCATCATGAGCGGCCGCGAGGGCTGCGCCGAAAGAGGCGGGAGCGAGTGAAGCCAAGAGGTTTCTCCGTGGGAACGAACAGGCAGCAAGCAGGAAAAAGAAGACTCTCGAGAGCCGGCCAGGGAGGGCCATGAAGACCAAAACCACAACGAAGCATCGGGGCGATGCGGCGGAAGACGCCGCGCTCGACCACCTGCGGGACGCCGGCCTCGTGCTGCTCGCCCGCAATTATCGGACGCCCGGGCGCGGCGGCGGCGAGATCGACCTCGTCATGCGCGATCCGCGCCCCTCGCCCACAGGCACGCTGGTGTTCGTGGAGGTGCGCCATCGCAGCACCGGCACGCATGGCGGCGCGGGCGGCAGCATCACGGGGCTGAAGCAGCGGCGCATCGTGTTCGCCGCGCAGCACTACCTGAGCCGGCTGCGCACGGTGCCGCCGTGCCGCTTCGACGTGGTGCTGGTGGAAGACAGGAT
The DNA here is from genome assembly GCF_030462475.1 of Variovorax sp. CAN15. Classification (GTDB taxonomy): domain Bacteria; phylum Pseudomonadota; class Gammaproteobacteria; order Burkholderiales; family Burkholderiaceae_C; genus Variovorax. The sequence goes on along the minus strand of NZ_JASMRZ010000018.1, from coordinate 78,039 downwards.
CACCTGGCTGCAGGCGGCCTTCGATGCCGGCTGATGCGCCGTCCGAGGGAACTGAAGCCGCAATGCAGGCTCCACACTCGAACGTCTTGTTTCACAGCCCCCAGTTATCATCCCGCCCCATGCTCGAGCAACGGATTCAGCAGCACTTCATCGACAGTGCCGACCTCAAGTACCAGACCGGGCCGGTACTCAGCAAACCCATCTCCCAAGCGATGCAGGCCTTGCTGGCCTGCGTGACCAGCGGCGGCAAGGTGCTCGCCTGTGGCGCCGGTGTTTCCGGGCTGCTGGCGGCGCAGTTCGCCGCGCAGTTCGTGGGCCGCTTCGAACGCGAGCGGCCCGAGCTCGGCGCCATTGCGCTGCCCGGCGATGCCACCGATCCTGCCGCCGACAGCGCTGAGGCAGCGGATGCAGACCGCTTCGCCCGTCAGGTACGTGCCCTCGGCCAGGCCGGCGACGTGCTGCTCGCGCTGAGCATCAGCGGCCAGTCGGCCTCGGTGCTGGCGGCAGTGACTGCGGCGCACGAGCGTGACATGACCGTGGTCGCGCTGCTTGGCAATGCGGCATCGGGGGCCGGCGGCGCCATCGGCCGCGCGCTGCGCGAGACCGACGTCCAGATCAGCGTGCCGCACGAGCGTGCGGCGCGCATCCACGAAATCCACCAGCTCGCGCTGCATTGCCTATGCGACGGTGTGGATGCCCAGTTACTCGGAGAACAGGAAGCTTCCTCATGACCTTGACGACCATGACGACGACATCGACCCAACGTTTCGCCCTCGCCCTGACACTGGGCGCTGCAATGGTTGCCGGCCTCTCCGCCTGCGTGCCACTCGTCGTGGGGGGCGCGGCCGTGGTGGGCGTGGGCATGGTGGCCACCGACCGCCGCAGCTCGGGCGCGCAGCTCGATGACCAGGGCATCGAACTGCGCGCCGCGGCCCGCGTGCGCGACATCGCCAACGACCAGATGTACGTGAGCGTCACCAGCTACAACCGCCAGGTGCTGCTGACCGGCGCCGTCGGCAGTGATGCAGACCGCCGCCGCGTCGAGGAAGAAGTGGGACGCATCGCGAACGTGCGCTCGGTGGTCAACGAGCTGACCGTCGGCTCCTCCAGCACCTTCCAGGACCGTTCGAACGACCTCTACATCACCGGCAAGGTGAAGGCCTCGCTGCTCGACGCCAAGGACATCTTCGCGAACTCCTTCAAGGTGGTGACCGAGCGCGGCGTGGTCTACCTGATGGGCATCGCCACGCGGCGCGAGACCGACCGCGCGACCGAGATCGCGCGCGGCGTGTCGGGCGTGGTCAAGGTGGTGCGCATGGTCGAGGTCGTGAGCGAGGCCGACCTGGCCGCCAGCCAGGCCGCGGCGCAGCGCGGCGGCACGGGGCCGGCGCCAGTGACTTCGGCTACGCCGTCCGCGCCTTCGTCGTCTTCCGGCTCGCGCGTGCCGCTGCCGCCGATGGAGCCGCTGCCCCCGGCGGGATCGTCGTCCACGCCGTCTTCGAACGGGGTGACGACTTCGCCGGTGCGCTGAGAAAGCAGCACCGCCCCCGGTCGATGAAAAAGCCCGCATCGCGGGCTTTTTGCTTTGTTCAGGCGGTCACTTGAGCCGGGTGATGAGGCTCGAGGTGTCCCAGCGCCGGCCGCCGGCCTGCTGCACGTCGGCATAGAACTGGTCGACCAGTGCCGTCACGGGCACGCGTGCGCCATTGCGCTTGGCTTCGTCGAGCACGAGGCCCAGGTCCTTGCGCATCCAGTCGACGGCGAAGCCGTAGTCGAACTTGCCTTCGATCATGGTCTTGCCGCGGTTTTCCATCTGCCAGCTTTGCGCTGCGCCCTTGCTGATGACGCCCAGCACGGCTTCCATGTCGAGCCCGGCGCGCTGGCCGAAGGCGATGGCTTCGGACAGGCCCTGCACCAGGCCCGCGATGGCGATCTGGTTCACCATCTTCGCGAGCTGGCCGGCGCCGCTCTCGCCGAGCAGCGTGACCGCGCGCGAGAACGCCATGGCCACCGGCTTGATCCGCTCGAAGACCGCCGCGTCGCCGCCGCACATCACCGTGAGCGCGCCGTTCTGCGCGCCGGCCTGGCCGCCCGAGACGGGCGCGTCGATGAAGTGCAGGCCCAGCGCCTGCGCTGCCTTCGAGAGTTCGCGCGCCACATCGGCGGAGGCGGTCGTGTGGTCGACCAGCACCGCGCCCTTCTTCATGCCGGCGAAGGCACCATCGTCGCCCAGCACCACCGAGCGCAGGTCGTCGTCGTTGCCGACGCAGCAGAACACGATGTCGGCGCCGGCAGCCGCTTCGCGCGGGGTGGCGGCATGGCGGCCGGGCGGGCCGAACTCGTCGGCCCAGGCCTGCGCCTTGGCGGCGGTGCGGTTGTAGACCGTGACGCTGTGGCCAGCCTTGGCCAGGTGGCCGGCCATCGGGCCGCCCATGACGCCGAGGCCGAGGAAGGCCACTGTCTGCGCGGGGACGGATTCGTAGGTGCGGGTGTTGATGCTGCTCATGGGGCCACAGCTTAAGGCCATTCCACCGCGGCGCGATGCGGGGCAAGCCGGCCTCCCGCTCCCTCAGACGATCGCGAAGTGCTCCGTGCCCGCCGCCAGGTCGGTGCTGCGCGCACGCTGGCTGTTGAGCTTGATCTGCAGCCGCAGGTCGTTGGCCGAGTCGGCGTTGCGGATGGCGTCCTCGAAGCTGATCGAGTGGCTTTCGAACAGGTCGAACAGCGCCTGGTCGAAGGTCTGCATGCCCAGGTTGCGGCTCTTGCGCATGATCTCCTTGATCTCGCCTACTTCGCCCTTGAAGATCAGGTCGGAAATCAGCGGTGTGTTCAGCAGCACTTCCACCGCGGCCACGCGGCCCAGGCCGTCCTCGGTCGGCACCAGGCGCTGCGAGACCAGCGAGCGAAGGTTCAGCGACAGGTCCATCAGCAGCTGCGCCCGGCGCTCTTCGGGGAAGAAGTTGATGATCCGGTCCAGCGCCTGGTTGGCGCTGTTGGCGTGCAGCGTGGCCATGCAGAGGTGGCCTGTTTCGGCGAAGGCCACGGCGTGCTCCATGGTCTCGCGGTCGCGGATTTCGCCCATCAGGATCACGTCGGGCGCCTGGCGCAGCGTGTTCTTCAGCGCGGCTTCCCAGCTGTCGGTGTCGATGCCCACTTCGCGCTGCGTCACCACGCAGTTCTTGTGCGGGTGCACGAATTCGACCGGGTCTTCCACCGTCACGATGTGGCCGTAGGAGTTCTCGTTGCGCCAGTCGATCATGGCCGCCAGCGTGGTCGACTTGCCCGAGCCCGTGGCACCCACCAGGATGGTGAGGCCGCGCTTGGTCATCGACACGTCTTTCAGGATCTGCGGCATGCCCAGGCCGTCGATGGTCGGCAGCTTCGCGGGAATGGTCCGCAGCACCATGCCGACCTTGCCCTGCTGCACGAAGGCGTTCACGCGGAAGCGGCCGATGCCGGTCGGCGAGATCGCGAAGTTGCATTCCTTGGTGCGCTCGAACTCGGCCGTCTGGCGGTCGTTCATGATCGAGCGCGTCAGCGCCAGCGTGTGCGGCGCGCCCAGTGCCTGCTGCGAGACCTTGGTGACCTTGCCGTCGACCTTGATGGCGGGCGGAAAGTCGGCCGTGATGAACAGGTCGCTGCCGTTGCGGCTCACCATGAGCTTGAGCAGGTCGTTGATGAACTGGCTGGCTTGATCGCGTTCCATGATGTCGGTGCTCCGAAGGGCTGTGGATCAGCCGGGAAAATTCTCTGGGATCTTGGCCTTGCTGCGGGCTTCCGCTGCCGAGATGGTATTGCGGCGCACCAGTTCCGTCAGGTTCTGGTCCAGCGTCTGCATGCCCGAGCCCTGGCCTGTCTGGATGGTGGAGTACATCTGTGCCACCTTGGCCTCGCGGATCAGGTTGCGGATGGCCGGGGTGCCCAGCATGATTTCGTGCGCCGCCACGCGGCCCTGGCCGTCCTTGGTCTTGCACAGCGTCTGCGAGATCACGGCCTGCAGCGACTCCGAGAGCATGGCGCGGATCATTTCCTTTTCCTCGCCCGGGAACACGTCGATGATCCGGTCGATGGTCTTGGCGGCCGACGAGGTGTGCAGCGTGCCGAACACCAGGTGTCCCGTTTCGGCGGCGGTCATGGCCAGGCGGATGGTTTCAAGGTCGCGAAGCTCGCCCACCAGGATGGCGTCGGGGTCTTCGCGCAGGGCGGAGCGCAGGGCGTTCGAGAACGACAGCGTCATCGGCCCCACCTCGCGCTGGTTGATCAGGCACTTCTTCGACTCGTGCACGAATTCGATCGGGTCTTCCACCGTGAGGATGTGGCCGTACTCGTTCTCGTTGAGGTAGTTGATCATCGCCGCCAGCGTGGTCGACTTGCCCGAGCCTGTGGGGCCCGTCACCAGCACCAGCCCGCGCGGCTTGAGCGCCAGTTCGCCGAAAATCTTCGGCGCGTTGAGCTGCTCGAGCGTGAGGATCTTCGAGGGAATGGTCCGGAACACCGCGGCCGCGCCGCGCGCCTGGTTGAAGGCATTCACGCGGAAGCGCGCGAGGCCGTCGATCTCGAAGGAGAAGTCGACCTCCAGGAACTCTTCGTAGTGCTTGCGGTGCGTGTCGCTCATGATGTCGTACACCATGGCGTGCACGCCCTTGTGATCGAGCGCGTCGACGTTGATGCGGCGCACGTCGCCGTTGACGCGGATCATGGGCGGCAGGCCCGCGGAAAGATGCAGGTCGGAGGCTTTGTTCTTGACGCTGAACGCCAGCAGTTGGGTGATGTCCACGGGGCTCCTCGGCTCGGGTTTCGTGACGTTTTGATACGATTTTGGACGATTATGACGATGATTGGCGACGACCTCCAGCAAGTAAACAGCCGGATCGCAAAGGCATGTGTAACGGCCGGCCGCGACCCGGGTGAGGTGCGGCTGCTGGCGGTGTCCAAGACCTTCGGCCCCGATGCGGTGCGCGAGGCGCACGCGGCGGGCCAGTCGGCCTTCGGCGAGAACTACGTGCAGGAAGGGCTGGACAAGATCGAGGCGCTGGCCGACCTGCGTTCCTCCCTCGAATGGCACTGCATCGGGCCCCTGCAGAGCAACAAGACGCGGCCGGTGGCCGAGCACTTCGACTGGGTCCACAGCATCGACAGGCTGAAGATCGCCGAGCGTCTTTCGGCCCAGCGGCCGGCGCACCTGCCACCGCTGGATGTATGCCTTCAGGTTAATGTGGACGGCGGAGCGAACAAGTCCGGCGTGCCTCCCGAAGAGGCGCTGGCGCTGGCGCGTGCTGTGGCGGCTTTGCCACAACTTCGGCTGCGCGGGCTGATGGCGATTCCCGAGCCGGCGACCGGCTTCGAAGCGCAACGCGAGCTGTGCCTGCGCGCGCATGCGGTGTACCAGTCGATCCGCGACGCGGGTATCGCGCTGGACACGCTCTCGCTGGGCATGAGCGGCGATCTCGAAGCCGCCATCAGCGCAGGCAGCACGATGGTTCGCGTGGGCACCGCGATCTTCGGCGGCCGCAACTACGCCAGGCCGGCCTGACGGGCGCGCCTCACACCCCCAGCGGCAGCCGCGCGCTGCTCTTCACTTCTTCCATCACCGCGTAGGTCCGCGTCTCGCGCACGCCGGGCAACTGCCACAGCACCGTGCCCGCGAACTCGCGGTAGGCGGCCATGTCGGCCATGCGGGTCTTGAGCAGGTAGTCGAAGCCGCCGGCGACCATGTGGCATTCCATGATCTCGTCGCGCACCTGCACGGCCGCCTTGAACTGGTCGAACACGTTGGGCGTGGTGCGGTCCAGCAGCACCTCGACGAACACGGTGAAGCCGCGGCCCAGCTTGTGCGGATCGAGCCGCGCCTCGTAGCCCTGGATGAAGCCGTCGCGCGTGAGCCGCTGCACCCGCGCGAGCACTGCCGTGGGCGAGAGTGACACCGCCTCGGCCAGTTTGAGGTTGGTGATGCGGCCGTCTTCCTGAAGAATCTTCAGCAGGCGGAGATCGATGCGGTCCAGGTCGAGCATCGGAGGATTATCCGGCTCGGGCATCGATTCGTGGCAAAAGATGCGGCCTATGACATCAGGTCATAGGAGATAGAACCAAGGAGCTGCCGGCAGCCTACCCTCACTCGACCCCGGGCAGCGCAAGGGGCGGTCGGCGCGCTCCCTCGGTCAGCGAAGCTGGGTCTGCGACTGGGCGGCGGCCTGCTGGTTCTTCAACTGGTCGACCAGCGCGCTGTAGGCGGGGCTCGCGCGCAGCCTTGTGTATTCGGCGGCGGCCTCGCGGTAGCCGGGCCTCATCGTGTCGGCGCCGGCCTCGCCGTTCTGCTGAGCCGCCAGGCCCGAGCGGATCCACAGCCGCGTATCGGCCGCCACGGCGGCGCGTGAATTGGCCGAGACCGCCACCGCCTGCTGTTCGTAGCTGCTGCTGTAGCCCTGCGTGGGCGCGGTCTTCAGCCACTGCATTGCGTCGGCGGTCACGGCAGCACGCGTGGTCGACGAAACCAGCGGCACGGGACGCGGATCGCCCTCGGCGTAGTTGCCGGCGAAGCTCGGCGCGGCGACGGTGCCCAGCAGGGCGGCGAGGGCGGCGGTGCCGATCGATCGGCTGGCGGATGCTTGCTTGCTCATTCGTTGCTCCTTGATGTGTGACGTCGGTTGATTGCTGGTGAATCCGAGTCTAGGAAGCGGACCTGTGGGGTCGATAACCTGTCGATGACGTTTCTGTCATCTGTGGCCATGAGGTACACGCCTATCTCTCGCCCGACGGGGTCGATCCCGCCCCCATCGCCTCGATGGCCTCGATGGCCTCGGCCTCCACCGCCGCGCGCGTGGCGGGCTGGCTGGTGCACGCCGCGATTGCATCGGCGCAATGCCGGCTTCGCGCACCTACCAACCTCTCGTGCATAACCGCCTCCGCGGCGCGCATAAGCCATGGCGCAACGCGCGGCGGAGGTCTATCGTTGCGGCCACCCTAACAAACCAAGCAAGGGAACTCCTATGAGCGAACAACTCTCCTTCGTCAGTCCTACAGCCAACAGCCCGTGGGGCACATATCTCTCGCAGGTCGATCGCGTCGTGCCGTACCTCGGCCCGCTGGCCCGCTGGGTCGAAACCCTCAAGCGCCCCAAGCGCGCGCTCATCGTCGACGTGCCCATCGAAATGGACGACGGCACCATCGCCCACTTCGAGGGCTACCGCGTGCAGCACAACATGAGCCGCGGCCCGGGCAAGGGCGGCGTGCGCTTCCACCCCGACGTCACGCTCGAAGAAGTGATGGCCCTGTCGGCCTGGATGACCATCAAGACGGCCGCCGTCAACCTGCCGTACGGCGGCGCCAAGGGCGGCATCCGCGTCGACCCGAAGAAACTCTCGCTGCAGGAGCTCGAGAAAGTCACTCGCCGCTACACCAGCGAGATCGGCATCATCATCGGCCCGCACACCGACATCCCCGCGCCCGACGTCAACACCAACGCGCAGATCATGGCGTGGATGATGGACACCTACTCGATGAACGTCGGCGGCACCGCCACCGGCGTCGTCACCGGCAAGCCCCTGCACCTGGGCGGCTCGCTGGGCCGCGTGAAGGCCACCGGCCGCGGCGTGTTCGTCACCGGCCGCGAAGCCGCGCGCCGCCTCGGCATGGACCTGCGCGGCGCGCGCATCGCCGTGCAGGGCTTCGGCAACGTGGGCTCCGTCGCTGCCGAACTCTTTGCCGAGGCCGGCGCCAAGATCGTCGCCGTGCAGGACCACACCGGCACCATCGTCAACAGCAACGGCCTCGACCTCGCCAAGCTCGTGCCCATCTCGCGCACCGATGGCGTCATCGGCTTCAAGGCTGGCGGCGACATCGTGCCGAACGAGGACTTCTGGAATACGCCCTGCGACATCCTCATTCCGGCCGCCCTCGAAGGCCAGCTCACCGCCGAGCGCGCGCAGAAGACCACCGCCCGGCTGGTGCTCGAAGGCGCCAACGGCCCCACCGTGCCGCAGGCCGACGACATCCTCGCCGAGCGCGGCGTGCTGGTGGTGCCCGACGTGATCTGCAACGCCGGCGGTGTGACGGTCAGCTACTTCGAATGGGTGCAGGACTTCTCGTCCTTCTTCTGGGACGAGGACGAGATCAACGTGCGCCTCGACCGCATCATGATGAACGCGCTCAACCACATCTGGGACACGGCCGACAAGCACAAGATTCCACTGCGCACGGCAACGTACGCGGTGGCCTGCGAGCGCATCCTGATGGCCCGCCAGGAACGCGGCCTGTATCCCTGATGCTTTTTTGACCGAAGGAAGAGCTACGCTCGGGGGATGACCACCACCCCCGCGCAGAACCTTCCCCCGCTTCCAGCACTTCCCCCCGAAAGCGCCGCCCGCCTGCAGGCCCTGATGGCCAGCGGGCAGCGACGGCTGCTGGGGCTCGTCGGCGCGCCCGGCGCGGGCAAGTCGACGCTCGCGGCGGCGCTCTTGCAGGCGGTGGGCGCGGAGCGTGCCCAGGTCGTTCCGATGGATGGCTTCCACCTTGCCAACGTCGAGCTGCAACGGCTCGGCCGTGCCGGCCGCAAGGGCGCGCCCGACACCTTCGACAGCGCCGGCTATGTCGCGCTGCTGCAGCGGCTGCGCGAGCAGCGGCCCGATGGCGGCATCGTGTACGCGCCCGAGTTCCGCCGCGAGATCGAGGAGCCGATCGCCGGTGCGATTGCGGTGCTGCCGTCGACGCGGCTCGTCATCACCGAGGGCAACTACCTGCTGCACGACGTCGGTCCGTGGGCCGGCGCGGCGGCGATGCTCGACGAGGTCTGGTACGTGGACATCGACGACGCGGTGCGCGAGGAGCGGCTGGTTCGGCGCCACCAGCAGTTCGGCCGCAGCGCCGAAGAAGCGCGTGCCTGGGTGGCGAGCACCGACGCGCCGAACGCGCGGCTGGTCACGGCGACGCGGGTGCGCGCGCACCATGTGCTGCCCTGGTCCTGAAAATTTCGGCATCGCGGCGGGAACGCGCTTGCACGGGCGCGCTCGAAGGCTTGCCGGCAAGGCCGCCGGTTAGCATTCGCCGCTTCATGCCGTCCATGCACTTCAATTCCCTGTTCGCCGTCCCAGCCCCGGTCCGTATGCCGGTTTTCGCCGCGGGCCTGTTGTCCGCCGCTCTGTTGCTCGCCGGTTGCGGCAGCGCCTCCCGCCAGGTCAGCTACGAGCCCGAGGCCTTCGGTTCCACCAACACCCATACCCGCGACTACGAAGCCACCGAAGCCCAGACCTGCGAGGCCGCGCGCCGTGCGCTGCTGAGCCAGGGCTACATGATCACGGCCGCCAACGCCGACCTCGTGACCGGGCGCAAGAGCTTCCAGCCGGCCGCCGAGGTGCATGTGGAGGTCGAGTTCCGCGTGGTCTGCGCGCGCGAAAGCACACGCAGCGGCAAGGCGAGCAGGAACACCGTCGCCTTCGCTACCGCGCTGCAGGACCGCTACGGACTCAAGAAGGTGAACAACTCGGCGAGCCTCGGCGTGGGCGCGATCGGCTCGCTCTCGCTGCCGTTCGCGAGCAGCGACGACGCGATGGTGAAGGTGGCCAGCGAGACGCTGACCGACGAGCGCTTCTACGACCGCTTCTTCGCGTTGCTCGATCGCTTCCTGGAAGGGCCGGAAGCCGAGGACGAAGCGGCGACCAGGCCCGAGGAAACCCCGGTCGTATCACCGGCCCCGGCGCCCGTGCCTGCGCCCGCCGCTGCACCGGGCTCCGATTCGGCGCCAGCCGTCACCTACCCTGTGACTTCATCGCCCAACCGGGGCTGACGCCGGAAGCGCCAGATACCAAGATGCGTCTTACAATCTGGGCATGGCTTCCACCATCCCGGATACGGCGCAGTGCGCCTCTCGCCTTCGCAGCTCGGTATCGCTGCTCTCCCGCCAGCTGCGCAGCGGCAGTGCCACGCCGGAGGGCCCGAGCGTGGCCAAGCTCAGCGTGCTGGGCCAGCTCCACCTGCACGGGCCGCGCACGCCCACGGCGCTGGCGGGGTTCGAGCGCGTCAAGCTCCAGTCGCTGACCCGGCTGCTGGCCGAGCTGGAAGCCGAGGGCTGGATCGGCCGCGCGCCGCATCCGGCCGACGGTCGCCAGTGGCTGCTGTCGCTCACCGCCGAGGGCATGCGCCGGCTGAAGGCGCTCATGCGCACGCGCGAGGCGGCGCTGGCCGAGGCGATCGGCGCCACGCTCGATGAAGACCAGCGCGCGTTGCTGCTAGAAGCCTGCGGGCTGATCGACAGCATTTCGGCCGCGCTCGACGGCGGCGCGAGACTCCCCAAGCCATGAACGGCACGCGCGCGCTGCAACGCCTCGCCGACCCCTGGCGCAACGGCCGCTGGCGCCCCGGGGCGCAGCTTGCGGCGGCGGTGGCCATCGCCTGGTGCGTCGCCACCGGKCTGCATCTGCCCGAGAGCTTCTGGGCCGTGATGAGCGTGCTGATCGTCATGCGCCCGAGCGCCGGTTCCACGCTGGACGCCGGCTGGGACCGCGTGCGCGGCACCGCGGCTGGCGCGCTGGTCGGCATGGCGGGCGTCTGGCTGCAGCATCACGGCGCACAGCCGATCGCGACCACGCTGGCCCTCGTCGTACTGCTCGCTTTCGCCAGCGCCTCGGTGCCGGGCATGCGCAGCGCGCCGGTGGCGGCGCTCATCATCCTGTCTGCCGGCGGCATTCCCGGCCATTCGCCGCTGCAGGTGGCGCTGCTGCGCATGGTGCAGATCGGCATCGGCGTGGGCGTGGCGCTGGTGGTCTCGACGGTGATGTCGGAGTACCACGCGGGTGCGCGTTTCGACGAGGGCTGTGCGGCGCTGCTGCGTGGCATCGCAAAGCGCATGTCCGCTTCGCGGCGGCCCACCGATGCCGGAGAGATCGAGCGCATCCAGGCCGGTACGCGCGCCGCGCTGGGCCGCCTGAGTGTGCTGGCCGGCAGCGCCGACCTGGAAGCCCGATGGTGGCGCCGGGGCAGCACGAGCGGCGGCTATCGCAACAAGGCCCGGCTGGCGGCGCGCATCTTCCAGGACGCCACGGTGCTCGACCGTGTGTTTCGCCTGGCGCCCGGCACGCAGGCCGAAGCAGCGCAGGCGGCCGGCGCGGCCATTGCCGGCATGGCCGACGCGCTCGAGGGCAAGTCCGTGCCGCCCGACCTGGTCGAACTGGCTCGCTGCGCAGCACAGGCTTCGTCGCAGGACGGTGCATCGCACGCGCTTCTGGCCGCGCCGCTGAACCTGCTGCTCGACGACCTGCGGCGCCTGCAAGCCACGCTCGCCGCGCGCCCGCCGGCTTAGCCGGTCGGCCGGAGCGGGCATCGAACCGCCCTAGAATCTTCCGAAAATTCATTCGTTTCGGAGAGGGACGGGCATGGAAGACCAGTCGCAGGACGCGCGCTACGCGCCTCCGCAATCCCATGTGGAAGACGTGGTGCAGCCGGGCGGGGGCCAGTCGGGCGAACTGGCATCGCGCGGCACGCGCTTCCTGGCTGCGATGCTCGACGCGGGCATCTCCATCGTGGCGATCTGGCTCCTCGCGAAGTTCACGCCCATCAATCTCTGGGAAGACGACGGCCTCGGCATGTGGGAGCCCCGCATCTCCAGCGCGGCCTCCGGCGTCGTCCTCTATCTCGTGTTGCACGGCTACCTGCTGGCCACCCGCGGCCAGACCATCGGCAAGGCGCTTTTCAAGATCCGCATCGCGCGGCCCGACGGCTCGCAGGCGCAGATCGGCCGCATCCTCGCGCTGCGCGACGGCCCGATGTTCTTCACCAGCATCTGGCCGCTGCTCGGGCCGATCTACGTGCTGATCGACTGCCTGTTCATCTTCCGCGCGTCGCGCCGCTGCCTGCACGACCAGATCGCCGACACCGTCGTGCTGCAAGCCTGAGCCGGGCGCGACGCCAGTGCGCCTCGACACGCTCTACACCGCCGAGACCCCGGAAGGCATCGCGCTCTCGCTGCGCCCGGCCGGGCTGGTCGCGCGTGGGCTGGCCTACCTCATCGACTTCGCGATCCGGCTCGGCATCTTCGTCGCCATCTCCATCGGCGTCGGCATGCTGGGGAAGATGGGCGTCGGTGTCCTGCTCATCGCCTACTTCTGCCTCGAGTGGTTCTACCCGGTGGTCTTCGAGCTCACGCGCGCCGCGGCCACGCCCGGCAAGCGCGTGATGGGCCTGCGCGTGGTGATGGACTCGGGCCTGCCCGTCACGCCCGCCGCCGCGCTCACGCGCAACCTGCTGCGCGCGGCCGACTTCGTGCCTTCCTTCTACGGCGCGGGCATTGTGTCGATGCTGTGGCGGCACGACAGCAAGCGCCTGGGCGACCTCGCCGCCGGCACGCTGGTGGTGTTCAGCGACCAGGTGAGCCTGCACGGCAGCCTGCCCGTGGCCGAGCCACAGGCGCCCGCGCGGCCGCTGTCGGCGCGCGAGCAGATGGCCATCGTCTCGTGGGCCGGGCGCGCCACGCGCCTCACGCCCGAGCGCTTCGACGAACTCGCGCGCATTGCGGAGCCGGTGCTCGGCCCCGACACCACCGGCGCTTCGGCCTCGCAGCGCCTGCTCGGCGTGGCGCAGTGGGTGCTGGGCCGGCGCAACGGCGGCGATGCGCGTGCGGCGAGCCAAGGAGGCGGTCGATGACGCCGCTCGATTTCGAAGCCGCCTATGCGCCCCTGTGGGCCGAGCTCGAAGCCGTCATCCGCACGGCCGAGACCAGGCGCAAGTTCGACGGCGCCCGGCTCGCCACGCTGTACCGCCGCGTGTGCGAGCACCTCGCGCTGGCGCAGGCGCGCGCCTATCCGATACATCTCACGCAGCGCCTCGAAGGCCTCACGCAGAGCGCGCACCGGCTGATCTACCGCCGCCACGACTACGGCCTCGCGCGCTTCGCGCGGCTGGCGCTGGTCGACTTTCCCGAGGCGGTGCACGCGCACCGCGCCTACCTGCTGGTGTCGACGCTGATGTTCATGCTGCCGCTGCTGATGGCGGGCTGGGCGGCCTGGCGCGATCCGGGCTTCATCCTGCACCTGCTGGACGCCAGCTCGGTGCAGGAGTTCGATTCCATGTATGGCGACGGTGCCGAGTCGCTCGGCCGCACGCGCAGCGCGGACGACGACTGGCAGATGTTCGGCTTCTACATCATGAACAACATCGGCATCGGGTTCCGCTGCTTCGCCGCCGGCATCTTCGCCGGCGTGGGCAGCGCGGCGGTGGTGGTGTTCAACGGCGTGCAGATCGGGGCCGTGGGCGGCTATCTCATCGCGGCGGGGCATGCCCAGAACTTTCTTTCCTTCGTCGTCACGCACTCGGCCTTTGAGCTCACCGCCATCGTGCTGGCCGGCGCGGCGGGCCTGCGGCTGGGTTTTTCCTGGGTGGCGCCCGGGCGCCACACGCGGCTCGAGGCGCTGCGGCTGGCCGCGCGGCATGCGGTGGTGATCGTCTACGGCGTCATCGGGCTGCTGCTGATCGCCGCCGCCGTCGAGGCTTTCTGGTCGTCGGCGCGCTGGATCGCGCCGGCCGTGAAGTACGGCGTGGGCGGCGCCTGCTGGGTGCTGGTGCTGGCCTACCTGGGATGGCAGGGACGTCCGCGCGCGGACGCCAAGGCGGGAGACGAGCATGCAGGTTGACGGCCTCGCCATCGCACTGCGGCCAAGGCCCATGGCCGAGGCCGCCGACCTGGGCGCGCAGCTGGTGCGCAGCCATGCGCGCTCGGTGTGGCGCACCTTCCTGCCGGTCTACATCGTGACTGTGCTGCTGGCCCTCAGCACGGTGGAGATCGCCGGCTGGCTGCCCAGCCTGCTGATCTTCTGGCTCAAGCCCTGGCTGGACCGCAGTCTGCTCTTCGTCCATTCGCGCGCCGTGTTCGGGCAGGAAACGCGCTGGTCCGACCTCTGGGCCAACCGCCGTGCCGTGTGGGGCGGGCAACTGCTGCGCACGCTGCTGTGGCGGCGCTTCTCGCCCTGGCGCTCGTTCACCCAGGCCATCGACCAGCTCGAAGGCCAGCGCGGCAGCGCCCGGCGCAAGCGGCGCACGCAACTGCTGCGCGGACGGCGTGGCGCGGCCACCGGCATGCAGCTGGTGTTCGCCAATGTCGAGATGGCGCTCGACATCTGCCTGTTGTCGCTGCTGTTCTGGTTCGCGCCCGAAGGCAGCTCCCGCGATCTCTTCAACTGGCTCACGCAGTCGGATTCGATGGTGCAGAGCCTGCTGACTGCCGGTGCGTACGCACTGGTCGTCGGCGTGCTGGAGCCGTTCTACGTGGCGGCGGGCTTCGCGATGTACCTGAACCGGCGCGTGGAGCTGGAGGCCTGGGACATCGAACAGGAGTTCCGCCGTGGATTCCGTTGATATCCGCAGGCTTCGCATCGCGGTAACGGTGTTGGCCGTGTGGGCTGCCAGCCTGATGCTGCCGGCGATCTCCATTGCGGCCGAGACAGTGCTGGCGCGCGAGCAGGTGCGGGCCGCCGCCGACAAGGTACGCGCCGACCCGAACATGCCCGGCACCAAGACCGAGAAGAAGCTGCGCTTCAAGGAGCGCGACGAAGAAGAGGAAGAGCCCGGGAAGAAGACCGACAGCCTCGACTGGCTGCGCGACTTCGTGCGGGCGGTGGCCGAAGGCGCGCGCTGGCTGATCTGGGGGCTGGCCGCATTGGCGCTGGCCTGGCTGGCGGTTCGCCTGCATCGGTGGATCAGGGTGCGCGCCGGCGGCGCGCGGCCCGGCAAGGCGCAGCTGCCAAGCCACGTCGGCAGCCTCGACATACGGCCCGAGAGCCTGCCCGACGACATCGGCAATGCCGCTGCCGGCCTCTGGCAGCGCGGCCAGCATCGGCCGGCGCTGTCGCTGCTGTATCGCGGCGCCCTGTCGCGGCTGGTGCACGCGCACGCGGTGCCGGTTCGCGCCGCGAGCACCGAGGGTGAGTGCGTGGCGCTCGCCGCCACCCGGCTGTCGCCGCACGCGCAGGCCTTCTTCGTGCGGCTGGTCGATGCGTGGCAACTGGCGGCGTACGGCGGCCGGCTGCCTTCCACCGCGCAGGTGCTGGCGGTTTGCGGCGAGTTCGACCTGCACCTGCCCGCCAGGCCGGCCGCTGCCGAGCCCGACGACAGCAGGATGAAGGGCGCGGCCGCATGAACGCATGGGTGGTCCGCATCGTCTCGGTGCTCGTGCTGGCGCTGGCCGGCTTCTGGCTGGTCACCGCCACCGAATGGGCCGACACCGAGGTGTCGACGCCCGCGAGCGGCGAGGCGAAGAAGAACCGCTTCTACGGCGCGCAGGCGATGCTTCGCGAGCTCGGCATGACGGTGGTCAAGCGCGACAGCCTCGACGTCATGCCGCCCGCCCAGGCGCGGCTGGTGCTCGGCTCCAGCCACTGGGACATGTTCCCCGAGCGCGGCCAGCGCCTGCGCCAGTGGGTGGAGCAGGGCGGGCACCTCGTGGTGCCGGGCTATCTCGTCGGCGGCGATCAGCTCGAAGACTGGCTTCCGCTGGTCCGCGAAAAGCCGCCCGCTTCGGAAGAGAAGAAGGAAACGCCCGAGCCGAAGAAGAAAAAGAGATCGAGCGTCCCGCGCCTTCCCGACCCGTCCGCCAAGGACGCGGACTGCCGCATGGTGAACGAGCCCGAAACCGTACCCGCGAGCTTCGCGGGCGGGCGCGGCTACCGGGTCTGCACATGGTGGTCGCCCTCGCGCTACCGGCCCGCCGACAAGCAGCCGCCCGCGCTGTGGACGGCGACCGGTTCGCGCGGCACCGAGGCGATCCGCGTGGGCGTCGGCCGTGGCACCGTCACCGTGATGCCCTGGGGCCTGTGGCACAACGACAGCCTGCTGCGCGGCGACAACGCGCTGTTCGCCGCCGCCGCGGTGCAGGCGCGCGGCGGCGGCGAGATCTGGTTCGTCGCCGAAGAGGCGCGCGAGCCCTTCATGCTGTGGCTCTGGCAAAGGGGTTGGGCGGCGCTGGTCGTCGGCATGCTGGCGCTGGCCGTCGCGCTCTGGCGCGCGGCCGTGCGCTTCGGGCCGCTGGCGCCTTCGGCCGGCACGCACCGGCGCTCCATGGCCGAGCAGGTGCGTGGCACCGCCGGCTTCCTGCATGCGCACGGCGCCAACGCGCTGCACGTGGCGCAGCTGCGCGCACTGAACGAATCCGCCCGCAGGCAGCTGCGCGGCTATGCACTCGGCGACGCCGCGGCGCGCGCTGCAGCCATCGCACAGGCCACCGGGCTGGAGCCGGCAATGCTCGCGCGTGCGATGGACGAGGCACGAGCCCGTCATGCCGGCGCGATGGCGATCGACCTGGAAGTGCTCGAAACCGCGCGCCGCCGGCTCGATGCGCACGGACCGTTCATGCCCCGGCCCTCTTCCTCTTCTTCACCTTCTTCCTCCTCATCCTGAACCGAGAGACGCCCATGCAAGCCATCCAACCCGAAGAACTGACGCGTGCGGCCCAGTGGCTGCAGACGCTGCGCGCCGAGGTCGGCCAGGCCGTGGTCGGCCAGCTCGAGGCAGTCGACCAGACGCTGGTCGCGCTGGTGGCATCGGGCCATGTGCTGATCGAGGGCGTGCCGGGGCTCGGCAAGACCCTGCTCGCCCGCGCGCTCGCGCAGGCCATGACGCTGCGCTACTCGCGCGTGCAGTTCACGCCCGACCTGATGCCCTCGGACGTCACCGGCCACGCGGTGCTCGACATCGCCTCGCGCGGCGACGGCAGCCTCGGCACCCTGCGCGTGCACCAGGGCCCGGTGTTCACCAACCTGCTGCTGGCCGACGAAATCAACCGCGCGCCGGCCAAGACCCAGAGCGCGCTGCTCGAAGTCATGCAGGAGTACCAGGTCACGCTCGAAGGCAAGGCCATGGCGCTGCCGCGCCCCTTCATGGTGATGGCCACGCAGAACCCGATCGACACCGAGGGCACCTATCCGCTGCCCGAGGCGCAGCTCGACCGCTTCCTGCTGAAGATCGACATCGGCTTTCCGAGCCACAGCGAGGAGAACGCCATCGTGCAGCTCACCACGCGGCAGCGCGCGGGCAACCAGTTTCCGCTGGAGGCCGTGCGCCCCTGCCTCGACGAGGCGCAGGTGCTCGAACTGCAGCGGCTGGCCTGCCTGGTGCAGGCCGACGAACGGGTGATCGACTATGCGGTACGCATCGCGCGCGCCACCCGCGACTGGCCCGGCCTGTCGTCGGGCGCGGGGCCGCGCGGCACCATGGCGCTGGTGCGCGCCGCCCGCGCCGCCGCGCTGATGGCGGGGCGCGACTTCATCACGCCCGACGACGTCGCGCGCCAGGCGCTGCCGGCGCTGCGGCACCGCGTGATGATCTCGCCCGATGCGCAGCTCGAAGGCCTGAGCGTCGACACGCTGCTGCGCGCCGCGCGCGACAGCGTCGAAGCCCCGAGAATATGAGGCTCCCCCCCAGGCTTCGCGCACTTCGTGTCGCTGCGCCAACCCCCTGCCGGGGGCAACACCTGCGGCCCGGCGAAGCCGGTTCCGCGGTGTTTCCCGAAGGGACGGTGCTCTGTTGATGCTTCTGTTGCCAATTCCTGCGCGGGCGCCTGTGCTGGCGCTGGCCGGCCTGAGCGTCGCCGTCACGGTGGCGCTGCTGTTGGGCGCACCGCTGGACTACGTCGCCGTCGTGGCGGGCGGGCTGCTGGCGCTGGGCCTCGTGCTGGCGGGCGTCGATCTCTGGCAGAGCCTGCGGCTGTGGCGCGCCGCGCCGCTGCGCATCGAGCGCAACCTGCCCGGCGCGTTTTCGCTGGGCGTGCCCACGGTGCTCACGCTCACGCTGGTGAACGAGGGCGCGCAGGCCTGGCGGGTGTCGGTGTTCGACGAGGTCGACACGCACTTCACCTTCGAGGGGCTGCCGCAGGAGCACGCGGTGCCGGCGCTCTCGCGGGTCTCGATCCGCTACACCGCCACCGCCACGCAGCGCGGCGTGGCGCAGTTCGGCGCCACCCAGCTGCGCTGGCGCACCCGCTTCGGCTGCTTCGAGGTGCGGCAGACGCTGGGCGAGCCGCGCCGGCTGCGCGTGTACCCCAACTTCGCCGCGCTCGCGCGCTATGCCTGGCTCTCGGGCGACCGACGGCTGGCGCAGATCGGCATCAAGACCTACGCCCAGCGCGGGCTGGGCACCGACTTCCGGCAGCTGGCCGACTACAAGACCGGCGACTCGCTGCGCCACATCGACTGGAAGGCCACGCAGCGCCAGCGCCGGCCCATCGTGCGCGAGTTCCAGGACGACCGCGACCAGTGCGTGCTGTTCCTGCTCGACTGCGGCCGCCGCATGCGCGCCGACGAAGGCGCATTGGCGCAGCAGCAGAGCAACAACAGCCACTTCGACGAGGCGCTCAACGCGCTGATGCTGCTGAGCTACGTCGCGCTGAAGGAGGGCGACGAGGTCGGCGCCATGACCTTCGGCTGCCCGCCGGAAGAACGGCGCGACTTCGCCCCGCGCAAGGGCAGCGCCACGCTCAACGCGCTGATGAACCGGCTGCACGACATCCAGCCTGGCGCAACCCATTCGGACTACCTGCTGGCCGCGCAGGAGCTGCTGCGCGTGCAGAAGCGGCGCGCGCTGGTCATCGTGCTGACCAATTTCCGCGACGAGGACGCGGCCGAACTGCGCCCCGCCATCAAGCTGCTGCGCCGCAAGCACCTGGTGCTGGTCGCGAGCCTGCGCGAACGCGTGCTCGGCCACATCGCCAGCCAGCCGCTGGTGCATGCGCGCGACGCGGTCGACGTGGCGGCGGCGCACCTGTTCGAGCAGTCGCGCCGCGACGCCTTCGCGCGCGTGGTGGGCAACGACCCGCTGTCGGTCGACGTGGAGCCGGCCGACCTCGCCGTGGCGTTGGTGAACCGTTACCACGCGGTCAAAAGGGCTGGCCTTTTGTAAAGGTCTTTGCCCACAATGAGCCCTTCATAAATCAGAGGAGAGAGAAGCACATGACGACCGATTTCACCAATCCCAATCCGTACGCAGCGCCGCGCTCGACGGTGGCGGACGTGTACGAGGGCGGCTCCGATGCCGTGCAGCCCGTGAAGCTGTGGTCCGCCAAGGGCCGCATCGGCCGGGCGCGCTTCCTGGCGTACACGCTTTTTTCGTACATCATCTTCATCATCGCGGCCGCGGTGATGGGCGGCATCCTCGGCTTCACCGGCCTTGCGCGCTCCGAAGGCGTGATCGGCGGGCTGACCTTCCTGCTGGCGATTCCGTACCTGGTCTTCTACGTGCTGACCGGCATCCAGCGCTCGCACGACATGGACTGGTCGGGCTGGATGCTGTTCCTGGCGCTGATCCCCTTCGTCGCCCTGATCTGGGTCTTCAAGTCGGGCACCAAAGGCCGCAACCGCTTCGGCGCGCCGCCGCCGCCCAACGGCATGGGCGTGCTGATCGGCGCGTGGCTGCTGCCGGTGATCACGGGGCTCGGCATCCTCGCGGCCGTCGCGCTGCCGGCCTACCAGGGCTACACCACGCGCGCCAAGGCGGCGCAGGTCGAGCGGCCCTGATTCCCTTCGACGCACCACGGCAGGGCCTGTTCGCGAGACACCGCGGAACCGGCTCTGCCGGGCCGCGGGTGTCGCCCCCGGCGAGGAGGAGGAGAAGCGACACGAAGTGCGCGAAGCCTGGGGGGAGTTCCCTTACCTCACCAGCGTCGACTTGCCGAACAGGCTCTCGATGAGCTCCACGGCCACCTCGGCCGTCTGGTTGCGTACGTCGAGCGCCGGGTTCAGCTCCACCACGTCCAGCGAGCCCAGCCGCCCGGTGTCGGCGATCATTTCCATGCACAGCTGCATCTCGCGGTAGGTGGGGCCGCCGCGCACCCCGGTGCCCACGCCGGGCGCGTCGGCCGGGTCAAGGCAGTCGAGGTCGAAGCTCACGTGCAGGTGGGTGTCTTCATCGACGTCCTGCAGCGCCTCGGTCATGGTGGTGCGCATGCCGTGCTCGTCGATGTGGCGCATGTCGAACACGTTCAGGCCCAGCGTGCGGATGGCTTCCTTCTCGTCGCCGTCCACGCTGCGGATGCCGATGAAGCGGATGGCCTCGTGCGCCAGCGCGGCGCGCTCACCGCTCCAGCCCGTGAGCGCCGAAGGCCCGTGTCCCAGCAGGCACGACACGGGCATGCCGTGCAGGTTGCCGCTGGGGCTGGTGGTCTCGGTATTGACGTCGGAGTGCGCATCGAGCCACAGCACGCGCAGCTTCTTGCCCCGCTTGCGCGCATGCCATGCCACCGCGCTGATCGAGCCGATGGCCAGGCAGTGGTCGCCCCCCATCATCAGCGGCACGTGGCCGGCGCCCAGCGCCGCATCGATGGACTCGTAGACGGAGCGGTTCCAGGCGATCACCTCGTCCAGGTGGCGCAGCCCGCTGGACGGCTGCGCCCAGGGCGTGGCCGGACCCGCCAGGTTGCCCCGGTCGATGACCGCATAGCCCTGCCGCGCGAGCGCCTCCGGCAGGCCCGCCACGCGCAGCGCGTCGGGGCCCATGCCCGCGCCGCGCACGCTGGCGCCGACGTCGGTGGGTGCGCCGATCAGTTCGAGGGTGACCTTGGCTTTGCTCATTTCAACTCCTCAGGTGTCGCCACAGGTAGGCATAGCCCAGTGCGTCCATGAAAGCGGACTCCTTGTTGTCCGTGGCCGCGCTGTGGCCGCCTTCCAGGTTCTCGTAGAAGCTGCTGTCGTAGCCCAGCGCGCTCATCTTCGCGTGCATCTTGCGCGCGTGCACCGGGCCCACGCGGTCGTCGCGGGTGGAAGTGGTGAAGAGCACGGGCGGACAGGCCAGCCCCGGCTTCGCGTTCTCGTAGGGCGAGAAGGTGCGGATGAATTCCCACTCCTCGGGCTGGTCGGGGTCGCCGTACTCGGCGATCCATGAGGCGCCGGCCGACAGGTGCGTGTAGCGGCGCATGTCCAGCAGCGCGACCTCGCTCACGATGGCGCCGTAGAGCTTCGGGTGCAGCGTGAGCATGTTGCCCATCAGCAGGCCGCCGTTGCTGCCGCCCATGGCGCCCAGGTGCGCGGGCGAGGTGATCCTGCGCGCGATCAAGTCTTCGGAGACGGCCGCGAAGTCCTCGCAGGTGCGAAGCCGGTTCTCCTGCAGCGCGGCCTGGTGCCAGCGCGGGCCGTATTCGCCGCCGCCGCGGATGTTTGCGACGACGTACACGCCGCCCTGGTCCAGCCATGCGCGGCCGATGCTGCCGCTGTAGCTGGGCTGCAGCGGGATCTCGAAGCCGCCGTAGGCGTACTGCAGCGTGGGGTTGGTGCCGTCGGCCTTCAGCTCCTTCGGGGCGATCTCGAAGTAGGGCACACGCGTGCCGTCCTTCGAGGTGGCGAAGTGCTGGCTCACGCGGTGGCGCGAGGCGTCGAAGAAGGCGGGGCTGTGCTTCAGCACCTGGGGCTCGCCCTGCCCGATGGTGCCGATGTAGAGCGTGGTCGGCTGCAGGAAGCCGCTCACGGTGAGGAAGTAGTCGTCGTTCTCGTCCTCGTCGATGCCGCCCGCCGCGATGGTCGAGAGCTCGGGCGCGCCGCCCAGGCCCTCGCGCTTCCACGGGCCCTTGCCGTCGGCGGGAGGCGTGAGCACCTCGAGGCGGTTCACCACGTCGTGCATCACGTTGACGATCAGGTGGTTGCGCGTCCACGAGTAGTCGTCCAGCGCGGTGGTGTCGTCGGGCTCGAACAGCACCGTGAGCGCGCGGCTGCCAGCCATGTAGTCGTCGAACTTCGCGGCCAGCAGCGAGCCCGCCCTGTAGGTGGTGCCGCCCACGGTCCAGTCCTCGCGCGGCTCGACCAGCAGCCACTCGCGCGTGATGTCGGTGTCGCAATCGTCGGGCACGTCGATCTTCACCAGCGTGCCGTCGGCGCCGCGCAGCCAGGTCTCGCTTTCGTAGAAGTCCATCTGCCGCGAGACGAAGTCGCGCTCGAAGCCGGGCGTGTTGTCCCGGTAGGCGCTGACGGACATGTCTTCGTGCAGGCCCTCGTACACCGTCACCGCGCTTTCGAGCGGCGTGCCGCGCCGCCACTCCTTCACGATGCGCGGGTAGCTGGAGCTGGTCATCGAGCCGGGGCCGAAGTCGGTGGCCACGTAGAGGTGGTCGATGTCTTTCCAGCCCACGTGGTTCTTGGCCTCGGGCAGCGAGAAGCCGCCCTCGACGAACTGCTTCGTCTCCAGGTCGAACTCGCGCACCACGTCGGCGTCGGCACCGCCGCGCGACAGCGAGATCAGGCAGCGCCTGTACTCGGGCTCCAGGCAATCGGCGCCGTGCCAGACCCAGTTCTCGCCATCCGCCATGGCCAGCGCGTCGAGGTCGAGTACGGTCTCCCATTCGGGCCGGGGCTTGCGGTATTCGTCGAGCGTGGTGCGGCGCCAGACGCCCTTCGGGTGCTCCTTGTCGCGCCAGAAGTTGTAGAAGAAGCGCGGGCCGATCTTGCGGACCATCGGAATGCGCTCGTCGGAGTCGAGCACCTCGAGGATGCCCTGCTGGAGCGCCTCGAACGCGGGCGACTGCGCGTAGGCCTGCACGGTGACGGCGTTCTGCGCGCGTGCCCAGTCGAGCTGCTTCTCTCCGTCGATGTCCTCTAGCCAGAGGTTGTCGTCTTCGTCCTGTTGCGGATGCTGCGGGGGGAGGCTGGATGTCATGACCCCAGTGTACGGAGGCGCCGTGAAATACAGCGAGCCTTGTGAGCAGTTGTTGCGGCTTCTGCTGGCGTTCTTCTTTGGACCCGTACTTTGGGATTACTGGGGCAAACCCCTGTCGCGCCGGTGCCTGCCCTCGGTGGAAACACTGAATAAGCGAGGGCCCGGGAATGCGATGCGCACGGTATCCTGCCAAGCGGCTCATGCCCCACCAAGGAGACACTACACATGAAACACCTGAGCGGTCTTGATGCCACTTTCCTGCACCTGGAAACGCCGGAAATGCCGATGCACGTGGGTTCGCTCAACGTGCTCGACCTGCCCAAGGGCTACACGGGCGACTTCTACGAAGACGCCAAGAACTTCATGGCCAGCCGCATCCACCTGGCCGACGTGTTCACGCGCAAGCTCGCGCTGATGCCCTTCGACATGACCAACCCGGTGTGGGTGGAGGACGACGACATCGACCTCGACTACCACGTGCGCCACATCACGCTGCCCAAGCCCGGAACCAACCGGCAGTTGCAGCAGTACGTGGCACGGCTGCATTCCTCGCTGATCGACCGCAGCCGCCCGATGTGGGAGTTCTACATCATCGACGGCCTCAAGAGCGGGCAGGTGGCGCTCTACACCAAGGTGCACCACGCGGGCATCGACGGGCAGGCCGGCGTGGAAGTGGGCAAGGCCATCTTCGACCTCGAGCCCACGGGCCGCGTGGTGAAGCCGCCGCGCTCGCGTTCGCGCGGCCACAACTACCAGCTGGGCATGGCCGAGCTCGCGACCGCCGCGCTGCGCAACACCGCGCAGCAGTACGTGAAGCTCTTCAAGATGGCGCCGGCCATCGCGCGGGCCATCAGCGGACTCGCGAAGCCCGACGAGAAAGTGGCCGAGAAGGACGCGGCCGCCGCGCCGAAGAAGTTCAACCTCTTCGCGCCGCGCACCTCGCTCAACGTGTCGATCACCAACCAGCGCACCTTCGCCGGCCGCACCATCTCGCTGGCCGAGACCAAGTACATCGCCAAGCACTTCGGCGTGTCGCTCAACGACGTGGTGCTGGCCACCGTGTCGGGCGCGCTGCGCCACTACCTCGCCGACAACAACGAGCTGCCCGCCAAGCCGCTGGTGGCCGGCGTGCCGGTGAGCCTGCGCGAGGCGGGCGACGACACGGCCAACAACCAGGCCAGCATGATCCTGGTGAGCCTGGCCAGCGACATCACCGACCCGATCCAGCGGCTGAAGGCCATCAACGCCTCGTCGACCAGCTCCAAGTCGACCATGAACCGCTTCAAGGCGGTGGTCCTCGACGACTTCCCGACCTTCGCCGCGCCCTGGCTGGTGTCGGGCATCGCCTCGATGGTGGGGCGCTCGGGCATCGTCAACCTGCTGCCGCCGGCGGCCAACGTGGCGGTCTCCAACGTGGCGGGCGCGCCCTTTCCGATGTACTTCGCGGGTGCGCTGGTCACCTGCTACTACCCGGTGTCGATCGCCAGCCACGGCACGGCGCTGAACGTGACGGTGCAGAGCTACAACGGCCGCATGGACTACGGCCTGATCGCCTGCCGTCGCGCCGTGCCCGACATCACCGAGATCGGCGACTACATGCTGGCCGAGCACAAGCTGCTGATGGAGCTGACGCAGAAGCACCCGGCCGCCGCCGGCGCAGCGCCCGCGCCGGTGCCGCCGAAGACGGTGGCGGAGCCATCGGACGATGAGGCCGAGGCGAAGTCCGCAGTCGTCGCGAAGAAGAAGCCGGCCGCCCGCAAGAAGGCCCCGGTCAAGGTCGCGGCGAAGAAGGCGCCCGTGAAAGCTGCCGCGAAGGTGGCCGCCAAGGCTCCGGTCAAGGCTCCCGTGAAGATGGCAGCGCCCAAGGCCCCGGCCCGCAAGGCCGCTCCGGCCAAGCGTTCTTCAGGCTCCGCGCCCAGGGCTGCAACGGCCTGATCGGCACAAGGGGCGGGCCCGGAAAGGAAAATTGGGGCAGTTGGACTAGTTTTCCGACCGTTCTAGTTTTCCAGGCCTAGGCCCCCTGGAAGAAGATAGGCCCATCGCGACTGATACATCCCTGTTTCCTTCGCGAGCCTTTCAACTTCAAGGAAATCTTCATCATGTCCACGCAAACCTCCATCGCCTCCGCAGCCGTTCACGTCGTCGGCCAGTACAACGACGCGGGCAAGACCCTGGTCGGCGCCTACCGCGCTGGCGTGCATCGCCTGCTGGGCGGCGCGGCCTCGCGCTACAGCGACTTCCTCGGCAGCCGCAAGCTCCCGCTGGTGAGCGAGCAGGTCAAGGCCAATCTGATCGGCGCACAGGAGAAGATCAATGGCTTCCTGGCCAACCGCGTGGACATCGACACCGGCCGCATCGTCTCGGTGATGGACCGCGTCGCCGCCGGCACCACCAGCGGTATCGAAGCCGTTGCCGGCCGCGTGGCCCGCGTCGAATCGCCGGTCGCCACCTCGGTCATCAACGCCCTCGGCGCGCTGAACCAACCGCTGGCCACCGTCTCGGTGCAGATCGCCGACCGCATCGCCGCCGGCACCAGGCAGATCGAAGCCCGCGTGAATGGCGAAGAACAAGCCGTCAAGCCGGTCCGCACGGTGAAGGCCAAGGCCACCGCCGCCAAGAAGCCGGTTCGCCGCGCTGCCGCCCGCAAGGCGGCCTGATCCCCGGGGCGCGTTGCGCCCCTTTTTTTCTTCCCGGCATCTGGAGCACCGCATGGCCACCCGTCCCGACGAAACTGCAAGGTTGAAGAAGAGGGCGGCGCCTGCGAAAAAAGCTCCGGCCGCAAGGAAGGCACCCGCGGCAAGAAAGAAGCCCGTGGAGCAGCCCGGCAAGGCCGAAGTCCTGCTGCGAGCCGGCCTCAAGGCGCTGGACAACGTGCGCAACGACGTCGCCAAGCGCCAGGCCAATGTGATCGAGGGCTTGCTCGGCATCGGGCAGGGCAAGGTCCCGAGCCTGGGCCTCGACAGCTTCGGCATCCGCAAGTTCGAGGACGTGTTCGACCAGCGCGTCGCCACCGCCATGCAGCGCCTGGGCATGCCCGACGCGGCCGAAGTGCAGGTCCTGCGCGACGAAGTGGCGCGGCTGCGCGAGCGCGTGGCGCAACTCGAAGGCACCGGTGCCGCCACTCCCCGTGGCCGGGGCACCAAACGCTGAGCGGCAGGCAACAACGCGACAAGCCGCTTGTGGCCAGCTCCAACACCACGCGCGACCGCATCCTGCAGGCCAGCCTCGCGCTGTTCAATGCGCAAGGCCTCGCGGCCGTGTCGACCCACAAGATCGCCGCCGAGCTGGGCATGAGCCCGGGCAACCTGCACTACCACTTCAAGGCCAAGCAGCTCATCGTCGAATGGCTGTTCAGGCGCTTCGAGCAGAGGCTGGAGGCGCTGAACGGTTCCTCGGCATCCATCGCCGCCATCGACGACCTCTGGCTGGCGCTGCACCTGCGCTTCGAGGCCATCGACGAATACCGCTTCATCTACCGCGACATGGCCTTCCTGGCCAGCGAGTACCCCTCGCTGGGCCAGCGCGCGCAGGCCCTCACCGCACAGAACCTGCTGGCCGCGCAGACGCTGTGCGAGGGCCTCGTGGCCTCGGGCGTCATCGAGACCAGCGCCGAGCAGGCCCGCATCCTGGCGCTGCAGATGGTCTTCACCACCACCTGCTGGCTCTCGTTCGAGCGGCTGGTGCCGGGGCGCGAGGCGCTGGCGCAGGCCGATCCCGGTTTGGCGGCTTTCTACACACTCACGCTGGTTTCCCCGTATGTTTCCAGCGAATCGAGGGCTTACCTTGATTACCTGAGGGCCAAATACCTCGGATAAATGTCGCTGCCGTCCGACGGGGCATTCACTCCGCCGGCCTCATGTTCGTCCTGAAGCAGATACAAGAACCACAAAGGAGCCATCCATCATGACCACCGCCACCTACGCCAAGGAACACGTCGCGCCGCCGTCGCGCCTGCTGCTGCTGGCCGAAGCCCGTGCGCTCTGGGAAACCGGCGCCGGCCTCGCCATGTGGCCGCTGCTGCAGCTCACGCCGCGCGGTGACGGGCATCCGGTGCTGGTGCTGCCGGGCCTCGTGGCGGGCGACGGCTCCACGCTGCTGCTGCGCCGCTACCTCTGCAGCCGCGGCTACGACGCCCACGGCTGGGGCCAGGGCCGCAACTTCGGCCCGCGCGAAGGCGTGGAGCAGGGCATGGTCGAACTGCTGAAGAGCCTGCACGACAGCAGCGGCCAGAAGGTCAGCGTCATCGGCTGGAGCCTGGGCGGCGTGTATGCGCGGCTGCTGGCGTCTTCCTATTCGCACATGATCCGCAACGTCATCACCCTGGGCAGCCCCTTCTCCGGCAGCCCGCGCGCCACCAACGCATGGCGCGTGTACGAAGGCGTGAGCGGCCAGAGCTCGCACGACCCGCGCCGCATGAAGTTCGTGCAGCCCACGCCGCCCGTGCCCACCACCTCCATCTTCAGCCGCACCGACGGCGTCGTCGCATGGCGCTGCAGCATCGAGAAGACCGGCCCGCAGTCGGAGAACATCGAAGTCATCGCCAGCCACCTGGGGCTGGGCGCGCACCCGGCGGTGCTCTATGCGGTGGCGGACCGGCTGGCGCAGCCGGAAGGCGAGTGGAAGCCGTTCAATCGCGGGGTGCTGGGGCCGCTGGTGTATCCGGATCCGGATCGGCAAGGCTGACAAAGGCGCGGTCGGCCTTCGTCGCATCCGGTAGGTTGCGCAGCACGGTCAGGTGCTCAAAGGTCAAGCTCGGCTCTAAGCTTTTTCCTGATGCTCTCCATCATCGCCTTGTAGTCCGGGTCGAAGATGAAATCGATTTCTGACTCGGCCGCAGACTCGATCTCTCTCAGAACATGCTCTTCTTCCGGCGAGAGTCCGAACTGGGCGATCTTGGTACAGATTTCCATCAGGACGGCCATTTTGGCTTGAGACAGTGTGATGTTCACTTCCTTGTCGAAGTCGTACTTGTCATTCGTCACAGGCTGCCTCGTGTTTGGACGTTGTTGATCTGAGCCGGATTGAGCCGCCATCCGGAAAGAAAGTTGTGAGAAGTATCGGTCATGACGTTCAAGCCCGTGGAGGGATTGAGATAGTGAATGACAGAGTCTCCGCGGTATGTTCCGTTGATCATCTGGGTACCTGGATCCTGCACGTGGGCTTCCAGGGCTGACTGATAGTTCCCCGCCGCATTTTTCCCCCAAGGATCGTTTACGCCGAAGTCTTTGGCATGCTTGTACTTGGCCTGCAGCTGCTTCTTGTCGTACTGAACCTTGGGCCTCGGTGGTGGTACTGAAGGAGGAAGCCGTCGGACAACAGTGCCTTGCGTCGGGGTCTCCAGGGGCGGATTCTGTGTCGAAGTCTTTCCCCCGACGGGCCGGCTGACCGGTTCGAGAGGTGAGCCGCGAGAGCTTTCTCCGGCTCTTGGCAGAGGCTCTCCAGCACTCTTCTTTCCACCAAGACCCACATGCGCGGCAGCCATGTCGAACGCAGCAGCGCCAACCTGGTTGGCCGCCGCTACCTGTTGCTCGCTTCCCCCGAGCACACGCGTGGCCGCGCCAGGTGCCCCGAAGAGGGGCCCCAGCAGCGCGATGCCCAGCGAATTGCCGAAGCGCAGGTTCTGCTCGCTCAGCCAGGCGCTCTCGGCGCCGGAAACGCTGTTCTCCCAGCGCGGCCCCGGCGTGTAGACATCCTGCAGGAAAGAGGTTCTTCTCCTGAGCTCCAGCGACTGTTCGGGCGGCAGAGGATTCTTGCCGCTGTAGTGGTCGTTCAACTGCTGGAGCTTCTCGTCCAGCGCCGATTTCGGAATCTCGTCGGGCATCTGTTCGCATGCCCGCTGGAAGGTCTTGGCCGACTGCAGAGCATCGGTCGGTTCCAGGCGCGCGTCGCGTCCGAGGCCGATCCACATCCGTTCGTACAGCGGAATCTTTTCGAACTCCGCCTTCTCCCGCTCGTACCGCTCGCTGCAGATGCCGGGCCGGCGCCGCAGCATCGGCCCCTTGGGCACTTCGAAGGTCAGCACCCTGCCCAGCGTGCCGTTGCTGGTGAAGGCCGGTGTCGAGAAGGGCGACGAGGAAGAAGACGAAGACGTGGACAGCACCTGCCCCAGCGTCTTCCTGTCGTCGGGCATCGAACCCATCAGGCGGCTCCGTTCATCTCGCACAGGTCGCCGTGGCGGGCCACGGGGCGGCTCTCGACGAAGACCGTCTGCGAGCCCGAAATGATCTTCACGTTGCCCGCGCCGAGCGAGACGCCCGAACGCACGCCGCTGCCCGCGTTGCCCGTCACGCCCTTGACGATGCTGTCGACCATCAGCACTTTCTCGCTGCGTGCGAACACCGTGTGCGAATAGGCGGCCTTCTCGGGCGGCAGGATCGACACGATGTCGAAGGGAACGACCTGCGTGCCGACGATGCAGAAGTCGGGCACGACGTTGACCACCATGAAGCCCGACTCCGCGTCGGCGATGTGCTTTTCGGCGCTCATGCGGTCGTTTCCTCCTGGTGCGTGCCGGCGTCGCTCGCCGTGGCTTCTGCAAGCTGTCGGTGGAAGAGGTCGGCCGCCACCGTGTCGAGCGCCTGGTCCAGCGTGAGGCGCCAGGTGAGGTGCACGAGCATCTCCTCGAGGTCGATGTGCACGGTGTCGAGCTTCATGGCCTCGCTGCGTTCCGTGCCGCTGCGGTCCTTGCACAGCGCTTCGATCCACAGGTGCGGCAGTTGGAACTCGACCTGCGGCGCCGAAGCGAAGAAGCCGCTCATGTGCACCGATTCATCTCCCCGCAGGCCACCGGCCACGAGCTGGTCGGCGGGCGCGTACTGGAAGAAGCGCTCGTCGAAATCGTCGGCGTAGTCCATGTAGGGCTGACTGGCATGGCGTTCGCGCCAGGCCTCGTCGTAGGTGCCGGCCAGCGCGACGCGCGGCTGCCAGAAGCGTGCGACGGGCCCGAAGCCGGCGGGACGGGCGTCCTCCTGATTGGCTTGCCGCAGGGGCGCATCGGCGTACTCGATCTGCGGGCCGGGAAACGGCTGGCCGGCGGCATGGCGCGCCGCGGGATGATCGTCGCGGCTCGCACTGCCGAACCATCCGCGGCCGCAAGGGTTGGCTGGATGGGTGCGGGGCGGCGCCGATTCGTCGTCGCCCTGGTCGAAGCCCCAGCCGCCGTACGCGAGTTCGTAGCGCAGCGGCACGGCCAGCGCTGGCTGCGGATCGGAGAGGGTGCGCTGCGTGGCGTCCGGCTGCCAGTCCCACTGGCGCGGGCCCGTCAGGCGCAGCGCCTTCTGCAGCAACGGCTGCTGCCGCCGGTGCACCTGAAGCTGCGCCTGCCAAGCGGGCCGTGGTGTCCAGTCGAGCGCGTGCGCGGTGCCCGTCACGTAGATATCGGCGTCGGGCTTGCGCAGCAGCAGGTCGGTTGCCGCGCGCAGGCTCGACAGCGTCGCGAAGGACGCGTCCCAGGGCTCATCGGCGAAGACGGGCCCGCGGTGGAACGTCGCAGGCTCGAGCCGGCCGGGTGCCAGCACGAAGCTCGCGCACACCACCACCACGTCGTGGAAGCGCCGTCCCTTGCCCATCTTGTCGAACTGGAAGTGCGAAAAGGGCGTTGCGTTGCGCAACTGCGCGAGGCGCGGCGCGGGAATCGGAGGCGCGGGCTCAGCCACGGGTGTCGCCCTTGTCCGCCGCCATTTTCCCTACACCGGCGGAGACAGCCGCCGAGACGGTGCCCAGCACCTGCGTCACCTGGTCCGCCGCCCCGCCGCCACCACCGCCGCCGCCTCCGGCCACCTGCTGCGCGATCGACGCGAGCTGCCCCGCCTTGCCGAGCAGGTCGGCGGGGTTGCCTCCCATCAGCGCACCGAGGCTCGCCAGCGGGCTGCCCGGAGGCTCGGCCGGCGGCGAAGCAGGCACCGCGTTCGGCTGCAGCGCCGCGCCGCCGCCCTTGGGGTTGAGCCAGATGTGCTCGCCGTTGATGGTCACGTCATCGCCCTGCGCCGTGATGTTGATCTTCTTGCCGGTGACCGCGATGGAGCCGTCGGCCTTGAGCTGCATCACCGACGCGCCCACGCGCAGCGAGATGGTCTTGCCGTCCATCTCGATATGGCTGCCCTTGTCGCCGCCCACGGACAGCAGGTACTTTTCGCCGACCTTGGTGGTCTGCGTCTTGCCGACCATGGTGTTGTCCATCATGCCGACCACGCTGTTGCGCAGCATGCCGACGTTGAAGGAGTACGCCAGGCCGATGTTCACCATCTTGGCCAGGCCCACGTTGTGCATGTAGGCCATGCCGATGGTGGCCATCTGGTTGCGGCCCACCTTCTTGCTGCGGTCTTGCCCTACCGAGTGGGTCTCGTCGTGCTCGACCTCGATGTCCTGGTTGCGCTCGGCATGCAGCCACACCTGCTCCTGCCCCTTCTTGTCCTCGAAGCGAAGCGCATTGGCGTTGGCGCCGCTGCCGCCTTCGGAACTGCGCGTGAGCAGGCCGCTTTGCGTGGCGTTGTCGGGCAGCGTCCAGGGCGGCATGTTGTCGGCGTTGTAGACGCGGCCGGTCACGATCGGCCGGTCCGGGTCGCCGTTCTCGAAGTCGACGATCACCTCCTGGCCGATGCGAGGGATCTGGATGCCGCCGAAGTTGGTGCCGGCCCAGGGCGAGGACACGCGCACCCAGCAGGAACTGTTCTCGTCCTTCGTGCAGTAGCGGTTCCAGTGAAAACTCAGCTTCACGCGGCCGTACTCGTCGGTCCATATCTCGCGGCCGGCCGGGCCGGTGACGATAGCGGTCTGCGGGCCCGTGGTGCGCGGCCTGGGCACCGGCGGCACCGGCGCGCGAAAGACCTTGCTCGACGGAATCACGTCGAAGTCGACGCGGCACTCGAATTCCTGCTGCGAACTCGCATCGCCCACATCCTGCAGTTCCAGATGCGCATGCGTGACAAGGTACTGCCGGTTCGATTCGTTCTGCGGATGGCGCTCCAGCGTCACCATGCAACCCGGCACCACCGCGCGCAGGTTGCCCGAGCCGCTGGCGACCTCGCCCTGGCTGCCCGTCTCTTCCATGCGCGTGCGCACCAGTTGCTCGCCTTCGGACTCGACGACATAGTCGCCCGGCCAGCCGTAGCGCTCCCAGGTGTTCTGCGCGGTCTTGCGCGGCATGGCGCTGATCTGCTGCAGCTCGGCCTTGGGGCGCTTGAAGTCGAAGTCGTCAGTCACCCAGCGGCCGCTTTGCAGTTCCTCGCAGGCATTGAAGCGGTCGCAGTGCTCCTCGCGCACCGTCGCGTCCGCCGGATGGAAGGGGATGGTGCGGTAGCCCTCGTGGGCGAAGGGCTGGTGCGAGGCCATGTCATCCACGATGACCAGCTTGTGGCTGTTCTCCTCGTGCTCGAAGTAGAAGTACAGGCCCCATTCGTGCAGCAGCCGCGCGACGAAGTCGTGGTCGCTCTCGCCGTACTGCACCTGGAACTCGCGCGGCGGATAGCTCCTCGTCGTCCGGATTTCGAAGGGCAGGCCGTACTTGCCGAGCACCGCCTTGACGATGTCCAGCACGTTCTGGTTCTGGAAGATGCGGTAGTCGCTCGTGCGTGTCGCGAGCGTGAGCCACGGCTCGATCACGGCCTCGTAGAGCGCGCGCCGGTTCTCCAGCCGCAGGAAGCGCACGCGCGTGACCAGCCCCGAGATGTGGCGCTGCTCCGGCCCCGAGCCCGGACGGCCGTCGAGCACGATGTGCGCGGCCAGCATTTCGCCCACCAGCTGCTTGATGGTGACGTTGGCCGCCTGCCGCTCGTTGTAGCCCTGCTGCTCGGGCGTGGCCAGCGTCAGCGTGTAGCGAAACAGGCTGCTGAGGCCCTCGTCGCCCACGATGGCGATGGGTTCCAGCGCCGGCGAATTGCCGAGCGTGGGCATGGCGGACGAGGAGGCGGTAAGGACACGCGCGAGCTGCGCTGCGCCGACAGACATGAAATCTCCCTGATGTTCTTGGCTGACGAAGCAAATCGTAGCAATTCGAGCCTGAAACACCAGTAAGACGATAGATTGCTGCAGATCGGATATTTCCGGCGTTCCCGCGTTCGTGTACGCAAGATTGCGGCGAGCCATGACTTCCGTCACTTGTGGCGCCGCTGGTCCGCCTAAAACAATGGCTGCACCATGCACAGCCTCCCGCCCGTCTACCCCCGCATCAGGCATGCCGGCTTTCTGGAGCAGGCGATGCGGCCGGTGCTGGACCTGATCGAGGCGCTCGGAGGCAGCCGCGAGGCGCACGAGGCCGTGGCTTTTCCACTCGCCGCGGACTCCGACCTGCTTGTGAGCTTCGTGGTCGACACCTCGGCGCGGTTCGTCACGCTGACCCGCGAAGGCCTGCAGGAAACGGGACTCGACACGCAGTCGATGTACGAGCTGGCCATCGACAACATGCTGCGGCTCGTGGCTCCCAACGTCGGCACCCGGGACTTCGGCTGCTACAGGGCGCTCGTCGCGGGCGATGGCTTCGAGGCCTGCATGCTGCTGTTGCCGGACCTCTGGGAGCAGTTCGCGCAGGAGTTCGAGGGCGAGCTGATCGCGGTGGTGCCGCGCAGCGACGTCGTCTACTTCACCGACAGCCGGGGGAGCTTCGAGTCGCGCGGCGAGGCCGTCACCGCCGCCGATGCGCTGGGCCGCATGTGTTCGGCCGCTGCCAGGATCAAGGCAGCGGCGGGAGCCGAGGGCCTTTCCGACAGGGTGATGGCGCTGACCCCGGACGGCTGGTGTGTTCGCGGCACGCTGGGCGCCTTCGCGCCTGCGATGGAGGCCTGAGCCTCCACCTCCGCTTCAGTTGCCCGCCCACACGTCCAGCACGTAGCGCTGGTCGGCAATCATCTTGTCCATCCATGCGGTGCTGTCGTGCCCGTGCTCGCGTGCGAGGTCGCTGAGCGTGCGCCGCACGTCGGGCTCCATGCGCGAGCCATCGCCGCACACGTAGACCACCGCGCCGGCTTCCAGCAGCTTCCATACGTGGGCGGCCTGCTCGCGGATCAGGTCCTGCACGTAGACCTTGCGCTCGCCGGCGCGCGAGAAGGCGGTGTGCAGTTTCATCAGGCCGCGATGCGCCCAGGCCTGCAGTTCGTCGGCGTAGATGAAGTCCTGCTCGGGGTGGCGGCAGCCGAAGAAGAGCAGCGCCTCGCCGAGCGCGGTGCCCGCCTCGGCCTGCGACGCGCGCTCCTGCAGGAAGCCGCGGAAGGGCGCGAGGCCGGTGCCGGGGCCGACCATGATGAGCGGCCGGCCCGCATCCTCCGGCAGTCTGAAGCCTTCGGCCGTGGTCTCGCGCACCACGCCGTGCACGGTGTCGCCGGCCTCGGCCCGCGCGAGGAAGTTGGAGCACACGCCCTCGAAGGTGCCGATGCCCGACCTGGCCGGTCCGCTCACCACGCCCACGGTCACGCTGCACTTGCCCGGCGTCATCGCGGGCGACGAAGAGATCGAGTAGTAGCGCGGCGAGAGCGGCGACAGCATTTCCAGGAACACGGCAAACGGCACCTGGCAGGCCGGAAACTCCTGCAGCAGGTCGAGCACCGACTTGCGCTTGTGCAGCACCTCGGCCTTGTAGTTCGCCTGCGAGGCGTCGTCGCTGCCCGACAGCGCCGCCAGCTTGGGCTTGCTGAAGGGGCATTCGGTGTACGCCGCGAGCGTGGCGATCTGCTTGCGCGTGGCCACGTCCTGCAGCTCGACATAGTCGCCCAGCAGGCGGTCGACCGCGATCACCTGCTCCACCGGCAGCGCCGCCTTGCGGCCCGTGGCCGCGTGCAGCCGCACATGGGCCGTGCGGTCGAAGCCGAAGCGTGCCATCGCGCGCTCGACCTGCGCAGGGCCGTTGCGCGGCACCACGCTCAGGTGGTCGCCGGCGCGATAGACAAGGCCCTCGGGCAGCATCAGCTCGACGTGGCGCGTGGAGCGGCCGGCCTCGCCGTTGCCACCGCTTTGCAGTTCGCGGTTCTCGATCACGCGCAGCGGCACTGCGCCCAGCGCATCGACGATCGCGTTCTTCTGCGGCGGCGGCAGTTCTTCCAGCGTGTAGAGCGGCTCGCTCTGCGCGGGCGTGTCGGCGCCGGTCTTGATGCCGAAGGCCTTTGCCAGTTCGGGCCAGAGGGCGTCGCTCCAGTCCTGGAAGGCGCCGTCCATGTCCTCGCGTGCATCGCCTTCGCCGCGCGCATGCACGCGCGTGGCGCCCAGTGCCTCCAGCCGCTCGTCGATGCGGCGCGGCACGGCCTGGTAGGTGGAGGCCCAGTCGGTGTTGCCGCAGCCGAAGACGCTGAAGCGCACGCCGTTGAGCGAATCGTCGGCCTTGTCGAGCCAGCGGTGGAACTCGGCCGCGTTGTCGGGCGCCGCGCCGTTGTACGAGGCGCAGACGATGGCGACCGCGCCGCTGGCCGGCAGGCGCTCGGCGTAGTCGTCGAGCGAGGCCAGCTGCGTCGAGAAGCCGCGCATCTCGCCGGCCTCGGCCAACTGGCGCGCCAGGTCTTCGGCGGTGCCGAGGTTGGAGCCCTGCAGCACCAGCAGCGAGGTGCCGTGGCGCGCCGCCTGCGGCTTGCGCTCTGCCTGCTGCACGGGCTGAACCGGTGCGGCGGCCGCGTCGCTCATGTTGCCGCGCGGGCGCGTGGCCGGGTCGCGCAGCAGCGCCTTGATCCTGAAGTTCTCGGGCTTGATCGTCAGCGCTTCCTTGATCTTCAGCTTGTAGCCGGTGTGGTCCACCAGGTTGAAGCGCTGCAGGATCATGCCCAGCGTGAGCACCGCCTCCTGCAGAGCGAACTGCCGCCCGATGCAGGCGCGCTGGCCATTGCCGAAGGGCTTGAAGGCGTTCACCGGCCGCTCGCGCTCGGCCTCGCGGCTGAAGTGGTCGGGGTTGAACCGGTCGGCGTCCTCGCCCCAGATGCCCTTGTCGCGATGCAGCGCCAGCGCGTGCATGATGACCATGTTGTTCTTCTTGATCGTGTACTGCCCGCCGATCTTCGTTTCTTCCTTCGCGCGCATCGAGATCGCGGGCGCGGTGGGGTACAGGCGCAGCGATTCCTTCAGCACCTGCATCACGTACTGCAGGCGGTTGACTTGCGCGTAGGTGGGCTTCTGCGTGGTGTCGGGGCCGAACACGTTGTCGACCTCGGCCTGTGCCTTGGCCATGGCCTCGGGGTTGTTCAGCAGGAAGTAGATGGCAAAGGAAAGCAGGCCGCTGGTGGTCTCGTGCCCCGCGATGAGGAATTCGATGCACTCGTCGCGGATCATCTTGTCGGTGAGCTTCTCGCCGCTCTTCTTGTCCACGCCCGCGATCATGTAGCTCAGCAGGTCGGGCTTGGTGGCAATGTCGGCCCCGCTCGCGCGCCGCTCCTCGATGATGTCTTCCACCATCTTGTGCATGTAGCGGATGTCCTTGCGCTGCTGCGCGAGCTCCTTCTTCAGCATCAGCTCCTCCAGCGGCAGGCCGCGGCGGTTCTGCACCGTCTCCAGCGTGCGCACCATCGCATCGACGAAGGGGTGGAAGCCCTCGCGGTAGAAGGAATTGAAGCGGTAGCCGAAGC
Organism: Variovorax sp. CAN15; assembly: GCF_030462475.1. Classification (GTDB taxonomy): domain Bacteria; phylum Pseudomonadota; class Gammaproteobacteria; order Burkholderiales; family Burkholderiaceae_C; genus Variovorax. The sequence goes on along the minus strand of NZ_JASMRZ010000018.1, from coordinate 41,899 downwards.
CGCACAGGCCGATGGTGTCGAGCGTGAGCGCTGTCATGTCGCGCACCACGTCCACCTCCTCGTCGAAGTTCAGCCGCTCCCACTTGGTGACCAGCTGCCCGGCGATGTCCAGCATCATCGGGTGGTAGGCCTGCATCGCGCGCTGGCTGAAGTTGGCCAGCAGGATGTTGTGCGGCTTCGACCAGGTCTCCTCGTTCGTGTCGGAGGTGAAGAGGCCGTGCGAGGCCGCGCGCAGCCGGCGCAGCGCGCCGCGCGTGCTCTTGTCGAAGCGTTCTTCCTCGCAGAGTTCGTCCACCAGCGCCGGAGACGACACCACGATCACCGGCATGCCCGGCATGTCCAGCCAGTAGATGCCGCCCAGGTCCTGCGCGATCTTCCACATGTCGAGCACGGGAGAGTCGGAGCCGATCGACAGCAGGTTGCCAACGAAGGGCTTCTTCGCTGGATGCGGGATCGGGTGGAGCGAGTTTTTGCCTGCCATCGTTGTTGTGCCTTCGGGTTGGACCCGCTTCGGATGTCCGTGGTGTAACAACCGGAGTATCCCGACGGCACGGGGGCAGGGAGGACGGGGTTTCCCTTAGCTTCTGGATTCGTTTCTCGGGGTCATTCAGGGCTCGCTCACGCCGACGGGGTACTTTGCTCCGCGAATGTCCTCCGCCCTTCGGGCTCCCCCTTTATTTCGCTGCGCAAGGCACCCCGCCGTCGCGAGCGTTCAGAGCACTTGCTGATCAGGCGCAAACCAGCAGCGTGCCCTGTGCGCAGGGCACGGGTGCTCCCCGCAGCGAAATAAAGGAGGAGGGGCGCAGCCCCGGGGGACATTCGCGGAGGGGAGTACCCGGTGGCCTGCGCACACGCCCTGGACCTGGAGGCCCTTGGAAGAGTCAGGGCCGAACCATCTTGCACTCGGTACCCTGAGCCAGCTCGTTCCCGGTATAGACCGCGTCAGTGCGAAACCCGTAGTTCGTGCCTTCCCAGCCCATCTTCACGGTCTTTCCGTCCACCGGCGCAATGGTGTTGACCACTTGCGGCAACAGCAACTGATGGTCTTCGCCACGCATGCGCACCGGCCCCACCACCGAATCGAAAGTCAGGTCTTCGAGCGCATGCGCCACCTTCACCGTGTCCGTAGAGCCGGCCTTGTTGATGGCCGCGGCCAGCAGGCGCGGCGTCATGTCGATGCGCGGCGCGAGGAAGTCCTTGCCGGTCTTGGCCTTGTAGGCCTTGGCCAGCGCGTCCACCTTGGGCGTGTCGGCCTCGCCCGGATGCCATTCGGCCACCCAGGTTAGCTGGCCCAGCTTCGCCTGCGACACCGCGGTGACCGTGCCCGGCACCGAGCCCGCGCTGTGGTTGAAGTAGCGCAGGTTGTAGCCCGCGTCGCCGGCGGCCTTCAGCAGCAGCGTCATGTCCTGGCCCCAGTTGCCGGTGATGACGGAGTCGGCGCCGCTTTGCTTCACGTTGGCGATGTAGGGTGCGAAGTCCTTCACGCGGCCGATGGGGTGCAGCGTCTCGCCGACGAACTGGATGTCGGGCCGCGCCAGGCCCACCATCTGGCGGCCATAGCTGGCCCACTGCTTGCCATGCGCGTAGTCCTGGTTCAGCAGGTAGACCTTCTTCACGTCGGGCGTCTTCTTGATGTAGTTGGCCAGCGCCTTCATCTTCATCGCGGTGTTGGCCTCGGTCTGGAAGTGCCAGAAGCTGCAGCCCTTGCCCGTCATCTCGGGGTCGATGGAGGAGTGGTTCAGCACGATCAGCTCCTTGCCCGGGTTGCGCTGGTTCCAGCGCGCCACCGACTGCACCAGCGCCGTGACCACCGAGGAGCCCGATCCACCAGTCACGATGGCCTTCGCGCCCTGGTCGATGGCCGCCTGCAGCGCGCTCTGGCTTTCCTGGGCCGACAGCTTGCTGTCGAACTGCAGCAGCTGCAGCTTCGTGCCGCCGAGCACGCCGCCCTTGGCGTTGATGTCCTCGATGGCGTATTGCGTGTGCATCAGCATCAATTCGCCCACGTTGGCGAAGGGCCCCGAGAGCGGGTCGATGTAGGCGATCTTGTAGGWCGCCTGCTGGGCGTGCGCAGCGCCGGCCGTGGCGGCCAGGCAGGCAAGAGCGATCCGCGCCAGTGGCGCATTCCTGAACTTCATGATGGTTTGTCTCCGGAGGTTGTTGTCTTCAGTTCTTCGTTCGCAGCCCGATCACGCGGCTGGCCAGCTTGGTGAGCTCGGCCACCACCTCGTCGGGCGAGAGGCGCCCGCCCGGGCGATACCAGCTGTAGAGAAAGCCCGGCAGGCTGCAGGCAGCCAGCGCGGTGATCTTTGTTTCGTCGAAGTCGAGGTCGCCGTCGGCGCGCGCTTCCTCGAGCAGCGGGCACAGCAGGTCGTAGAAGTGGTGCGCGAGCTTCTTCTGCGCGGCGAGGTACTCGGGCCGGTATACCTGCGGCTCGCGGTACGGGAAGAAGGCCACGGGGTGGTGCGAGATGGTCGCGCGGATGAGCCGCTCGATGCCTTCGAGCACCTTCTCGCTCGCGCGGCGCGGATCGGTGGCGGCGAAGTCGAGCGCGGTGAAGCAGTCGACAGCGGGGCGCCACGAGAGCGTCTCGAAGATCTCCTGCTTGTCGCGGAAGTAGTAGTAGACGAAGGGCTTGGTCATGCCCAGCTCGCGCACGATCTGCGCCATGGTGGTGTTGGCGTAGCCCTGGGCCGCGAAGAGCTGCGCGGCCGCCTGCAGGATGCGCTCGCGCTGCTGGTCGGTGCCCTGCGTGGCCGCGCGCTGCCGGCCCGTGCCCTGGGGCAGGTGCGGCTGCGCCGTGACGTTGCCCTGGTCTGCGGAGCCAGAGGGTTTTTGCCGTGTCGCGGAAGTTATACCCATGGGTAGGATTGTTCGTGCACCATGCACCATTGGCAAGCGCCTGCCCCTTGCGGGCTGCTATCGATAACCCTGAGAAAGTGACGCCATGGAGACATTGCCCGACCGCCCGCAGCAGCCCCTGCACGAGTACCTGCGCACCCACGCGCGCGAGCGCGGCGACAGCCCCGCCTGCATCTGGTACGGCAACACCACGAGCTGGAGCGAGCTCGACCGCGCCAGCGACGCCTTCGCGGCGCGCCTGCAGGCGCTGGGCGTCGGCAAGGGCGAGCCGGTGGTGCTCTTTCTCAACAACTGCCCTCAGTATCTGGTCGCGCACTTCGGCATCCAGAAGATCGGCGCCATCGTCTGCCCGAGCGGGCCGCTCAACAAGGAGCACGAGCTGGCCTACCAAGTCAACGACCTGAAGGCGCGCGTGATCGTCGCGGCCGCGCCGCTGCTGCCGGTGGTGCGCAAGGTGCAGCCCGAAAGCTCGCTCGAGCATGTGTTCGTGGTGCACTACGCCGACCTGCTGCCGGCCGAGCCCGCGCTCGACCTGCCGGCAGAGCTGGCCGCCGAACGCAAGACGGAGCGCAGCGTGCCCGAAGGCTGCGAAGACTTTCTCGCCGTGATGCGCGCCGACGCGAAGCCGCAGCCAGTGGCCATCGACATGGACGACGTGGCGCTCATGACCTACACCTCGGGCACCACCGGCCTGCCCAAGGGCGCGATGCTGAGCTACGGCAACGCGCTCTTCAAGACGCGCGCGGCGGCCGACTGCAACGGCGTGGGCCCCGCCGACGTGCTGCTCTCGATCGCGCCGCTCTATCACATCGCCGGCATGCTGATGGGCGTCAACGTGCCGGTGCTCACCGGCGCGGCCTCGGTGCTGCTGCACCGCTTCGATCCGCGCGCGGCGCTGCAGGCCATCGCCGCATACAAGGTGAGCTGGTGGTACAGCATCGCGCCGATGAACGTGGCCTGCATGCAGGTGCCGGACATCGCCAGCTTCGACCTGCGCAGCCTGAAGATGAACCCGGTGACCAGCTTCGGCATCGCCTTCACCGAGCCGCTGGCGCTGCAGTGGCGCTCGCACGCGCCTAACTGCACGTCCTTCGAGGCCGCCTACGGCCTGAGCGAGACCCACACCTGCGACACCTACACGCCGCACCATGCGCCGCGCTGGGGCACGCAGGGCGTGGCGGTGCCGGGCGTGAAGATCCGCATCGTCGATGCCGACACGCAGGCCGACCTGCCCGCGGGCGAGGTCGGCGAGATCGTGCTCACCAGCCCCGGCACCTTCAAGGGCTACTGGAACAAGCCCGAGGCTACGGCCGCCACGCTGCGCAACGGATGGGTGCACACGGGCGACATGGGCAAGATCGACGCCGACGGCTACCTGACCTTCATCGGTCGCTTCAAGGAGATGATCAAGGTCTCGGGCTACAGCGTGTTCCCGGAGGAGGTCGAGACCATCCTCATCAAGCATCCGGCGGTGGCGCAGGCGGCGGTCATCGCGCAGCCCGACGCGGAAAAGGGCGAGGTCGTGAAGGCCTTCATCGTGCGCAAGCCCGGCGCCGAGCTCGATGCGGAGGCGCTCATCGCATGGGCGCGCGACAACATGGCGAGCTACAAGGCGCCGCGCGCAGTGAGCTTCATCGACGCGCTGCCCACCACCGGCGCCGGCAAGGTGCTGCGCCGCCTGCTCAAAGACAAAAGCTGAGAGGTTCCGTTTGCTGTTCTCCAAAGTTCTGATTGCCAACCGCGGCGAGATCGCGGTGCGCCTGGTGCGCGCGCTGCGCGACCTGGGCATCGCCAGCGTGGCGGTGCATGCGCGAGACGATGCCGCCGCACTGCATGCGCAACTGGCCGACACGGCGGTGGCGCTCGACGCGACCGGCCCTTGCGCATACCTCGATGCCGCCGCGCTGATCGCCGTGGCGAAGGCGCAGGGTTGCGACGCGGTGCATCCCGGCTACGGCTTCCTCAGCGAGCGCGCCGACTTCGCGCAGGCCTGCGCGGATGCGGGCCTGGTCTTCATCGGCCCCACGCCGGAGCAGCTCGGCCTGTTCGGAGACAAGGCGCGCGCGCGTGAGCTCGCCACGCAATGCGACGTGCCCGTGATGCCCGGCAGCCCCGGCGCCGTGACGCTCGCGCAGGCGCAGGCCTTCTTCGCACAGCAGCACGCGCAGGGCGCGGGCGTGATGGTCAAGGCCATCGGCGGCGGCGGCGGGCGCGGCATGCGCGCGGTGCTGGATGCGCAGGAGTTGCCCGAGGCGCATGCGCGCTGCATGTCCGAAGCCAAGGCGGCCTTCGGCATCGAGGGCGTATACGTCGAGCGGCTGATGCTGAATGCGCGGCACATCGAGGTGCAGGTGATCGGCGACGGCAAGGCCGTGGCAAGCCTCGGCGAGCGCGAATGCACGCTGCAGAGGCGCTTCCAGAAGCTGGTGGAAATCGCGCCCAGCCCTTCGCTGCCCGAGGCATTGCGCGCGCAGGTCACGCAGGCCGCGCTGCGCATGGCGAAGGCGGTGGGCTATCGCGGGCTCGGCACCTTCGAGTTCCTGGTCGATGCGTCTTCTGCGACGCTGCCCTTCGTGTTCATCGAGGCCAATCCGCGCCTGCAGGTCGAGCACACGGTGACCGAGGCGGTGACGGGGCTGGACCTCGTGCAGCTGCAGATCGCTGTCGCCGCCGGCCAGCCGCTGGCCGAGCTCGGCGTGGAGGACGACCGCACGGCGCCGCAGCGCGGCTTCGCGGTGCAGTGGCGCATCAACGCCGAGACGCTCGACGCACAGGGCAACGCACGGCCTTCGGGCGGCACGCTCGCGCGCTTCGACCTGCCGGCCGGCCCCGGCGTGCGCGTGGACACGCACGGCTACGCGGGCCTGGCGCCTTCGCCGCACTACGACACGCTGCTCGCCAAGCTCATCGTGCATTCGCCGTCACAGCGTTTCGAGGACGCGCTGCGCCGCTCGCTGCGCGCGCTCGACGAGTGTCACATCGACGGCATCGCCACCAACCTCGCGCTGCTGCGTGCCATCGCGGCGCGGCCCGAGTTCGCGACGCAGGCGGTGCACACGCGCTTCGTGGAGGCGCATCTGGGCGATCTGCTCGCCGCCGCTTCGGCGCTGGAGAAGCAGGTGCGAAAGACGGTGGCCGCTCCGGTTGGGCAGATGCCCGTTGCCGGCGATGACGATTCCGACGAACTCACCGTCAAGGCCCCGATGCCCGCGCGCCTCGTGCAGCTCGAGGTCGAGGTGGGCGACGTGCTGCCGGTCGGCGCGCAGCTCGGCGTGTTGGAAGCCATGAAGATGGAGCATCTGCTGCACGCGCCCGTGGCCGGCCGCGTGGTGGCGCTGCAGGCCGCGCCGGGCGACTACCTCGTCGAGGGGCAGTCGCTGGTGCGGCTCGAAGCCGTAGACGCGCAGGCCGTGCAGGCCGAGGCGCGCGCCGAGCATGACCTCGACGCGATCCGCCCCGACCTGCAAAAAGTGATCGACCGCCATGCTTTCACGCTCGACGCCAACCGCAAGGCGGCCGTCGACAAGCGCCATGCGCAGGGCGGCCGCACCGCGCGCGAGAACATCGCGGACCTGTGCGACACAGTTTCCGACCCTGCCAACTTCATCGAGTACGGCGCGCTCGCCATCGCCGCGCAGACGCGCCGCCGCACGCTGGAAGACCTGGTTGTCAACACGCCCGCCGATGGCATGGTCACGGGGCTGGGCAGCGTCAACGCGAAGCAGTTCGGGCCCGAGGCCTCGCGCTGCGCGGTGCTGGCCTACGACTACACCGTGCTGGCCGGCACGCAGGGCATGCGCAACCACCACAAGACCGACCGACTGCTCGCGGTGGCGCATCAGCTGAAGCTGCCGGTGGTGCTCTTCGCGGAAGGCGGCGGCGGGCGGCCGGGCGATACCGACATGCCCATCGTGGCCGGCCTCAACAACCACACCTTCAGCCAGTTCGCGGCGCTCTCGGGCAAGGTGCCGGTGGTGGGCATCGTGCATGGCCGCTGCTTCGCGGGCAATGCGGCGCTGCTGGGCTGCGCCGACGTGATCATCGCCACCAGGGGCAGCAACATCGGCATGAGCGGCCCCGCGATGATCGAGGGCGGCGGGCTCGGCACCTTCGCGCCGGAGCAGATCGGGCCGAGCGGGGTGCAGTCGCGCAACGGCGTGATCGACATCCTGGTGGAAGACGAGGCCGCGGCGGTGGCCGCCGCGAAGCAGTACCTCTCGTACTTCCAGGGCGCGACCACCGACTGGCAGTGCGCCGACCCGCGCACGCTGCGCCACGTGGTGCCCGAGAACCGACTGCGGGTGTACGACGTGCGCGCCGCGATGCGCGGCGTGGCCGACACCGGCTCGCTGCTCGAACTGCGCGCGGGCTTCGGCGCGGGCATCGTCACCGCGCTCGCGCGCATCGAGGGCAGGCCGGTCGGGCTGATGGCCAACAACCCGCATCACCTGGGCGGCGCCATCGACGTGGAGGCGGCCGACAAGTCCGCGCGCTTCATGCAGCTGTGCAATGCGCACGGCCTGCCAATTGTTTCGTTGTGCGACACGCCCGGCTTCATGGTCGGGCCCGAGATCGAGGCGCAGGCGCAGGTGCGCCATGTATGCCGCATGTTCATGGTGGCTTCGCATCTGCGCGTGCCCTTCTTTGCCGTGGTGCTGCGCAAGGGCTATGGCCTGGGCGCACAGGCGATGACGGCTGGCGGCTTCGATGCGCCGGTGTTCACCGTGGCCTGGCCCACCGGCGAGTTCGGCGCGATGGGGCTCGAAGGTGCGGTGCGGCTGGGCTTCCGCAAGGAACTGGCCGCCGCGCCCGAAGGCGCCGAGCGCGATGCGCTGTTCAGGAAGCTGGTGGGGCAACAGTACGAGAACGGCGAGGCGATCCACATGGCGCAGACGCTCGAGATAGACGCGGTGATCGACCCCGCCGACACGCGCACCTGGCTGGTGCGCGGGCTGTCGTCCGCGACGAAGGCGCAAGCGCCTGCTGTTGCCTACGTAGACACCTGGTAACCGGGCTTTAGACCTCGTCACGTACGGGAGATCGGTGGCTCCGTACACTGGCCCGCTTTGCTTGCATGAATCTGGTTTCCCGTTGGGTGGCCCGCCTTCGCGACGTGGCCGTCGCGCACTGGGCGGCGGCCTTCTTCCTTGCCTTGCTGGCCGTCGGTGTGCATGCCGTCACGACGGATGGGCGGCCGCGGCAGCCCGCCGAGGCGCATTGGGTCGCGAGCTGGGCCGTGGCGCCCCTCGACTTCGCCGAGTTGGCCGCGAGTCCGGGCGGCGCCAAGTACTCCTCGCCCGCAGGCAATGACCTGCGCGGGCGCACGCTTCGCCAGAAGGTGGAACTGTCGCTCGATGGCGAGCGCATCCGCATCCGCTTCTCGAACCGCTTCGGCAAGACGCCGCTGCGCATCGCCGCCGCGAGCGCCGCGCGCGGTACCGGCGCCGAGGCCTTCTCGCCGGCCACCCTGCGCGAGCTTCGCTTCGGCGGGCGGCCCACCGTCACCATCGCACCCGGCGCCGAGGTGTGGAGCGACGGCGTCGATCTGGCGGTGCAGGCGGGGCAGACCGTGGTCGCGAGCGCCTTCTTCGATCGCGCCGCGCCGTTCGCCACCATCGCCCTGCAGGAGCCGGGCACGACATGGATGGCGCCCGGCAACGCGGTGAGGGCACCGAAGCTCCAGAACCCGACGCCGCTTTCGTTCAACCAGATCGTGACCGGGCTGGACGTGCTCACGACCAAGCCCATCCGCACTGTCGTGGCCTTCGGCGACTCGATCACCGCGGGCGGCGCGGAAGCCACGCTCGGCTCCTATCCGGACATGCTCGCCACGCGCCTGCGCGATACGCAACCCGGCGGGCAGGACGTCGCGGTGCTCAACGTGGGCATCGGCGGCAACCGCCTGCTGGCCGACGGCATCGGGCCCAGCGGTCTTTCGCGCTTCGAGCTCGACGTGCTGAAGCAGAGCAGCGCGACGCACGCGATCATCCTGCTGGGCACCAACGACATCGGCCGCGCGATGTTCGCCAAGGTGCCGGGCGCCGAGCTGAAGTCGCGCGACGTGCCGACGGCCGAGCGCATCACCGAGGGCCTGCAGCAGCTCGCGAAGCAGGCGCGCGCCAAGGGCGTGAAGGTGCTGATCGGCACCGTGCCGCCGTTCAGGAACACGCCCTACTGGAGCGAAGCGAGCGAGGCCATGCGCGAGGCCGTCAACCTCTGGATCCGCGGCAGGCAGGACATCGACGGCGTGATCGACTTCGACGCCGCGCTGCGTGACCCGGCCGATCCGCAGGCGCTGAACCCGCTGTTCGATTCGGGTGACCATCTGCATCCCAACAAGGCCGGCCATGCCGCGATGGCCGCGGCCATCGACCTGCGGGAACTGCAGGAATGAGCCTTTCATGGGCTTCCTGCGCGAGTGAGTGAGCGCTAGCAAGAGCCAGAAAGACCCCAAAGGCGCGTCACAGCTTTACACAAGACTTCGCGCGCGGCTTACAGGAGGTTCACAAGGGCTGGGCAGCATGAAGGTTCCTCCAACAACTCATGAGGAGTTCTTCATGAAAAAACTCGCATTGGCTCTTTCCGTGGGCGCTGCATCGCTTCTGTCGGTGGGCGCGCTGACCGTTCCGACGGCCGCGCAGGCGCAACCCGTGGTCACCATCCAGGTGCCGCCACCCCCGCCGCGCTATGAACGCGTTCCGCCGCCGCGCCGCGGCTACGTGTGGGCACCGGGGCACTACGAGTGGCGCGGCGGCCGCCACGTGTGGATCCGCGGCGGCTGGGTCCGTGCCCGCCCGGGCTATGCCTACCGTCCGCCGCAGTGGCGCCAGGACGGCGGCCGCTGGGTCTACAACGCGGGTCGCTGGGACCGTGACGGCGACGGCGTGCCCAACCGCTACGACCGCCGGCCGAACAATCCGTATCGCAACTGACGCCACGGGCGTGCGGGGCTGCCTTGCGAGGCAGCCCCGCCGCATCGAGCTCCCTAGCGGATGCTGACCAGTTCCAGGGTTTCGCGGACCTGGAATGCGGCCGGCCCCGCGCCGCCGCGTGTTTCCGCCTCGAAACGCACCACGCGCTTGAGTTCCGGCGAGAACCAGACGTTCGCGAGATAGCGGCCGTATTGGTTGCCGACCACGGCGCCCGCGTTCGGGAAGCGTTGCGTATATCCCTTGTATTCGATGCGCACGACCTTGAGCTCCCTGCCGCCAATGGTCAGCGCGGTGTCTTCCATCACCGTCGCGTTCAGGTCCATGTTGGAGCGCGAGCCGCCCAGCGTGGAGTTGTAGCGGGCTCTCCAGGCGGCTTCTTCCTTGAGGTTCTCCTTGGTCCAGCCGCCTGGCGGCATGACCGAATCGAATTCGCCCGCGATGGCCGAAGTGACGCTGACGACTTCGCCGTTCGGCTTCTCGACCCAGCCGCCGTTGTTGAAGCTGATCTGCTCGTCCGTCGAAGGGTCGATCCTGTAGACCACCTTGCGGTAGGTGTTGGTGAGGCGGTCGTGCAGCTGGTATTCGATGACGTTGGGCCGACCCGCCACCAGGCTTGCCGGGCCGCTGGTGCCAATTGCGGGGCCGCCGCTGGCCGGGTTGGCGACAGGCAGCGAAGCGAGCCGCTCGATCGCTCGCCCGCCGCGTTCGGGCAACTGCGCGATCCACGATGCCGGCATCGCGAGGTTTGTGAGTGGCGCACCCGTGGCTGATGCGGGAAGCAGGCCCACGAGCCGGCCCTGTGCATCGAACACTCCGGCACCGCCGAGTCCTGCTTCCGCAGCGGCAGCCAGTTGCAACGCTTCCAGTTCGCCCGCCGCGCCGCGGCGGATGCCCCCCAGCATGCCGACGCCCAGCGTCAGTTCCCTGCCGCGCGGAGAGCCGACGACGTAGAGCGGCATGCCGACCTGCAATGCGTTGGCCGGTGCCACTTCGGCGACGGGGGCGGGCAGATTCGGGATGCGCAGCTGGCACAGGTCGCGTTCCACGTCGGGCAGTGCCAGCGTGGCGCCGTAGCTCACGTTGTCGCGCTTCAGCGTCACAGTGCTCGCTTTTGCGAGCAGCTGGCAACTGGTCACTGCGGTGCCGGCGCCCGTGGCGACCGCGCTGCCGGTGGCGAGCACTTTGCCTTGAGCGTCACTGGCCTGCACCACCCACACGCTGGGCGAGACGCGGGCAAAGAGCGCGTCGGGTGCGAACGCCGTGGTATTGCGCGAATCCTGCGCGGAGGCCGTCAGGACTGGCAGGGCGATGGCGAGCGCTGCAAGCGCCGGAGAAGACAGGTATTTCATCGCGCGCGTCTCAGCGGTTGGCCTGCAGGAGCAAGCGCAGATCGTTCAGGGAAGTCCTGGCAAAAGGAGTGGGTTCGGGCGCCGCCGGTACCGTGGTGCGAGCGACGGGCGATGGTGCTGCCGCTGCAGCTGCCGCTGCCGCCGGCGGCTGGGCGGGTGCCAGTGGCGCGGCGGCCACCGTTGCCGTGGGAACCACGGGCTTGCTCACTGCCATGGGGACCGCGGCCGTGGGCGCTGTCGCAGCACTTGCGGGCGGTGCGACGGTGGAAGCCTTGGCGGTCCTGGATTCTGGGAAGGCGTCGTCATAGGCCAGCGATTGCAGTTCCTTGCGGCCTTCGGCTTCGGAAACGCGTTCGAAATTCGGATGGCCGACGAAAACGCCCATGCTGATGCTCATCGAGACATAGGCTGTCTGCTTCGGCCGCAGCACGACGTCGATCGTGCCTTCGGCCTCGGTCCGGGCGCTGGCCCGGTAGGTGCCGGCCGGACGGTCGATATAGAAGAAGCTGTTGGGCCGGGACGTGCCCACCACCTTGCCGTTCACCGAGACATCGGGCTGGACCGCCATGCCGATGATGGAATTTCGATAGAAGTAAATCCGCCCTTCGTTCTCACCCAGCGACGGCATGCTGCCCGCCATCTCCGAGAACCGGGGCCCGCTCGCCGAGCACCCGAACAGGCCGGCCGCAAGCACGGCCAGCAAAACCCCACCGATCCAACGTCGCAACATCGCGCCTTCTCCTCTTTTTCTGGCGCGAGATGCTACACCCGCCTTCCTGCGGGCCTTGGCTTCAGCGAAAGCTCAGCGGAATACCACCGTGCGGTGCCCGTTCAGCAGCACCCGGTGCTCGCTGTGCCACTTCACCGCGCGCGCCAGCACCTGGCTTTCGGTGTCGCGGCCGCGGGCCGTGAGGTCTTCCACCGTGTCGGTGTGGTCGGCGCGGGCCACGTCCTGCTCGATGATCGGGCCTTCGTCGAGGTCGGCCGTCACGTAGTGGGCGGTGGCGCCGATCAGCTTCACCCCGCGGTCGTGGGCCTGGTAGTAGGGCTTGGCGCCCTTGAAGCTCGGCAGGAACGAGTGGTGGATGTTGATCGCGCGGCCCGACAGGCTGCGGCAGAGGTTGTCGCTCAGGATCTGCATGTAGCGCGCGAGCACCACGAGTTCGGCGCCCTCGGCCTCGATGATCTCGAGTTGCCTGGCCTCGGCCTGCGCCTTGGTCGCGCCCGTCACCGGGATGTGGTGGAAGGGCACGTTGTAGCTGGCGGCCAGCTGGTAGAAGTCGCGGTGGTTCGAGATGATGGCGCGCACGTCGATGGCGAGCAGGCCGCTCTTCCAGCGGAACAGCAGGTCGTTGAGGCAGTGGCCTTCCTTGCTGACCATGATGACGGTCTTCATCGGCTCGGCGGCCGCGTGCAGCTGCAGCGTCATGCCGAAGCCGGTGGCGAAGGCCTTCAGCTCCTCGCGCAGCACGGCTTCGCTGTGGGCGCCGCAGGCGAAGCGCACGCGCATGAAGAAAAGACCCGTGTCATGGTCGTTGTACTGGGCCGCCTCCTCGATGTTGGCGCCGTGCTCGAGCAGGAAGCCCGAAACGGCGTGCACGATGCCCGTCCGGTCGGGGCAGTAGAGGTTCAGGATGTAGGCGGGCGAGGTGGGCGTAGAGGTCGTCATCGGGATGGGATTGTCGCAGGGGTGCCAGAATCGCGATTTTCCCCTCCCAGATAACCCAACCGCAGGAGCGAGACATGGCCTACCAGGACTTCAACATGGACAACCAGTGGTTGCCCTTCACCCCCAACCGTCATTTCCGCAAGGACCCGCGCGTGTTCGTGGCGGCCGACGGCATGGAGTTCACCACCCACGACGGGCGCAAGGTGATCGACGGCATCTCGTCGCTGTGGTGCGTGGGCGCGGGCCACAACCGCAAGCCGATCAACGAGGCGATCAAGCAGCAGCTCGACACGCTGGACTACGCCACCGCCTTCCAGGTGAGCAACGACAAGGCCTTCAGGGCGGCCGAGATGATCGCCTCGCTGGCCCCGGGCGACCTGAACAAGGTGCTGTTCTGCAACTCGGGCTCGGAAGCGGCCGACACCTCGATGAAGGTGGCGCTGGCCTATCACCGCGCGCGCGGCGAGGGCCACCGCAACGTGTTCATCGGCCGCGAGAAGGGTTATCACGGCGTGGGCTTCGGCGGCATGTCGGTGGGCGGCATTCCGGGGAATCGCAAGGTGTTCGGCTCGGCCTTCCTGCCGCGCGTGGACCATATGCGCTTCATCCACGACCCGGTGAACCACGCCTACATCCACAACGAGGAGCCGGTGTGGGCCGAAGACCCGCTGGTCGAGCTCGAAACCCGCATCCTGCCGCTGCACGACCCGAGCAACGTGGCCGCGATCATCGTGGAGCCGGTGGCCGGTTCGGCCGGCTGGTACCTGCCGCCCAAGGGCTACCTGAAGCGCCTGCGCGAGATCTGCGACAAGCACGGCATCCTGCTGATCTTCGACGAGGTCATCACCGGCTTCGGCCGCATGGGCACCAACTTCGCGTCCGACTACTTCGGCGTGGTGCCCGACATGCTGAACTTCGCCAAGTGCGTGACCAACGGCGTCATCCCGCTGGGCGGCGTGATCTGCCGCGACAAGCTCTACGACGCGATGATGAAGACCGACGCACCCGAGCACGTGGTCGAGTTCTTCCACGGCTACACCTACTCGGGCCACCCGGTGGCCTGCGCGGCCGCCATTGCCACGCTCGATCTCTTCAAGCAGGAGAACCTCTTCACGCGCGCAGGCGAAATGGGCAAGGTGCTGGGCGATGCCTCCCACAGCACGCTGAAGGGCCTGCCCAACGTCATCAGCATCCGCAGCCTCGGCCTCGCCGCGGCGGTGGAGCTCGCACCCATCGCGGGCACGCCGGGCAAGCGCGCCTACGAGATCTTCCTCGACTGCTTCCACAAGGGCGCGCTGGTGCGGCCCGCGGGCGACGTGCTGGTGATCGCGCCGCCGTACATCGTCGAGAAGTCGCACATCGACACGCTGGTGAACACGCTGGCCGATTCGATCAAGGCGCACGCCTGAGCAGAGCCGGCGATCGGCCGGAGACCGATGGTCGGAGGCTGCCGGTGAAGGCGGCGGGAACGCGCGGCACGTGAATGCTCGCGGCCCGCCGCCTTTTCTTTTCCGCGGGGCGCGCCATGCTGACGCTGCGATCGAGCCACGTCAGGCGGCTGCCGGGCGGGCTTCTTCCTGTCACCGCCGACTCCGGCGAGGTCTTTCTTCTGCTTTGACAGAACGCGGCCGGCGCATCACGCTCCGGCCAGGAAAAAGAGCAGGAGACGGAGATGCCCAGAAGCGTCGAGCGTTGGATGGATCGACCATTTCCCACGGGCCGCCAGATTGTTCTCATGGTGGTGGCGCTGGGCTCGGTCAGCGTCTGGTTGCTGCTCTGGTTCGGCGATTAGAGCCTGTTCATTTCTACCGTTTCCCGGGATGCCGTCTACCGTTTCCCGGGATACTGGTCACGGCGGCCGGTATCTAGCATTCCCTCGCGAAACGCAGCACCCGTGAATTCATCGGGTGTGTCTTCGAGAGAGGGACCGTCATGCAACGCGTATTTCTTTGGGCACTGCTGTGCGTGCCTCTGGCTGCGCACGCCAACAACGTCGGCGAGAACGCCGCATGGCAGTTCCAGACCAGCACCGACAAGGTCAACCAGGCCGCGATCCAGGACATGATCCGCAAGCAGAAGAGCGGCTACTACTCCGCGCCGGTCTACAACACGAACAACTACATCGGCCGCCAGTACAACTGCAACGTCTCGGCCAGTTCCACCGGCAACGACGGCAACAACAGCACGGTGGCGAATTCGCCGAGCACGGCAGGCGCCACCTCGAACGCATCGGGCAACGACAGCCGCACGGCGGTGGGCACGCTGGGCGGTGCGACGGTGGGCACCTCGCAGGCCAACTCGGGTGCGGTGGCGTCGGGCATCGTGGGCGGCACCAGCTCGCAGGTGCAGGGCGCGGCCAACCAGGCGCTGAATTCGGCGCAGGGCAACACCGGCGCGCAGACCGCGAGCGTGGGCGGCAGCTCGGCCTGCGCCTTCGGCGTGCTCAACTGAGCGGGAGCGAGTCATGCAGCATCGCATCCGCCGTACACCCGTTCTCGCAGCAGCCGTCGCCACGCTGGCGCTCGCGGGCTGCGTCTCCGCGCCGCAGCAGCGCTTCGCGCCGAACGAGGCACCGGTGGTGCTCGGCCCCTCGGTGCGCGACAACGTCACGCCGATGGAGGCGGTGCTCGCCTGCTACGCCGACCACATCGCGGCCACGCGCCGCGCGCCGGTGATCATCGGCGTGGGCGACGTGAAGGACTACACCGGCAAGTACAGCATCAACGAAGGCAACGCCATCACGCAGGGCGGCGCGCTCATGGTGTATTCGGCACTCGGCAAGCTCGGCGGCGCGGTGAGCATCGCCGAGCGCTTCGACCCGGTGATCGCCGAGCGCGAGCTCGCGTATGCCGACCGCCGCCAGCTCGGCGACGGCCGCACGCACCAGCTCGGCGGTCCCAACGGCGGACAGAACGTGCCGTGGCTGCCGTACTTCGGCGGCACCATCAACAAGTCCGACTACTTCATCGTGGGCGGCATCACCGAGCTCAACTACAACATCAACTCGGGTGGCGCCGAGTTCGGCGTCAACCAGGTGGGGGTGAAGGCGCGCACCTTCAGCCAGTCGGTGAGCATCGACCTGCGCATCGTCGACACCAAGTCGCTGATGGTGGTGCGCACAGTGAGCCTCACCAAGCAGTTCAACGGCTACGAGGTGGGCCTGAACGTGTTCCGCTTCTTCGGCAGCAAGCTGTACGACGTGGACATCGGCGCCAAGGGCCAGGAGCCGGTGCAGATGGGCGTGCGCGCCGCGCTGGAGGAGGGTGTTGTGCGCCTCATGTCGGCCGTCACCCAGGTCGACTATCGCCCCTGCATGACGATGCGCCCAGGCGGCGGCGAGCCCATCGCGCTCACGCCGGCAGCCGAGCTGCGCAAGGTCGACAACCCTGGCGACGCGGCCGTGGGCGGCGCCGCGGTCACTTCTGCGGTAGTGCAGGGCGGCGTGGCCGTCAATGCCGCTGGCGCGGGTGGCGCGCGCCTCACGGGCACGGCGACGCAGGTGCCCTTCGACTTCGGTGCGACCACACTGGCCGGCAGCTCGCTCGCGCTGATCGACCAGATCGCCGGCGCTGCCAAGAAGGGCACGACCGACATCGTGCTGGTGGCGCGTGACACCGAGAACTGGGACGCCCGCAAGCGCGACGAGCTCACCGACCAGCGCATCGCGGCCGTGACCTCGGCGCTGGCCAACCGGGGCGTGGCGCCGGGCGCCATCAGCATCACCTGGCGGCCGGACGCGGCCGACACCTCGATCCACCGCGACGGCCCGGGCCTGCAGGAGATCGCCAAGCTGCGCATCGGCAGCCCGGTGGTCAGCGGCTCGGCGCCTTCGCCTTCTTCCGACAGCGCCGTCAAGGGCGACTGACCGGCTCCGCGCGCACAGCGCGCTCACCAGTTTTCCAAGCCAGACCGCATCCAACATCCGAGGAGTCACGACCATGAAAGCACGCAAGATCCAGAGCCGGGCCGCACGCGCGCCCATGTTCAGCCGCAGCAGCATCGGCACCGCAGTCGCGCTGGCGCTGATGGCGGCCGCCTCCGGCACGCAGGCGGCGGAGACGACGGTAAGCCCCGCGTACAACGGCACCGCCACCGGCACGCCCTCGGTGAACGCGGGCACCACCAACTCGGCCGCCGTCAACGCCACCATCACCAGCGCCACCGTGGGCACCACCTCCACCGGCACGCCGTCGAACCCGAACCCGGTGGCGATCGGCACCACCGGCAACCTGATAGGCGCGACCGCCACCGGCAACACCTTCGGCAACGGCATCCAGCCCGCGCCGGGCTCGCCGGTGAACAACGCGGCGACGCTGGGCGTCGCGACCAACACCGGCGTGATCAACAGCAGCGTGACCGGCAGCAAGCTGGCCTCGGAATCGAGCGTGCTGCAGTCCGGCAGCGTGGTCAACGCCGACAACACCATCTCGGCCACCACCACGCTCAACAACGGCAGCTCGGTGATTGCGGGCGCCGCGGCGGCGGCGGCACCGGCGCAGGCCGGCACTTCGGTGCTGACCTACCCGGTGGGCGCGCCGCTCTTCGATGCCAAGGGCAACATCGTGGTCACCTCGCTGCAGTCGGCCACGGGTGCGGGCTCGGGCGCGGCGGTGCTGGGCAACACCGTCGACCTGATGTTGACGGCAAACGCGGGCAACACGCTGACCACGGCGGCGGCGCTCGAACGCAATTCGATCTCGGCGGTGCTCAAGGCCAACAGCGCCAACAGCACGGCCGAGATCCAGTCGGGCGGCGCGCCGGCCTTCGCGGGCTCGGCCGTGGTCGCGAACCTGCAGGCGAACGGCAACGGCATCCTCGGTGTCATGCACAGCGCCACCAACTCGGGCTCGGTGATCATGGGCATCGTCAGCGGCGCGCCGGCGGGCGGCAGCAACGTGCTGCAGGGCTCGCTGTCGGTGCAGGGCAACGCGATTTCCAGCGCCGCCACCGGCAACGAGGCGCTGGGCGCCACGGCCGGCGTGGCGGGCAACCGCATCCTGATCGACGACGTGAGCGTCGCGGGCACTGGCACGGCCGCCACCGCGGCCAACAACAGCATCCACAACGGCGTGGGCGTGACCAGCAACGTCAACAGCGACCTGGCGATCGTCAACAGCCAGGGCAACCTGGGCGTGACCACCTTCGCCCAGACCTCGGGCGCGCAGATCCTGGCCGGCGTGCAGTCGAGCAAGAACAGCCAGGTCACGCTGGCGGACAACAGCATCACGGCGGCGGCCACGGGCAACACGGCATCGAGCGCCATCGCCAGCGGCAAGAACGCGGCCTCTTTCACCGGCACCGCGGCGGTGTCGAACCAGCAGGCGAACTCGGCGGCGCCGCAGACGGCCTTCCTGTTTCCGTCGGTCATCGCGGCGCAGACGGGCGAGTCGCCCGGCACGGGCCAGACCACCGGCAGTACGGTCAGCGTCTCGGACAACACATCGGCTGCCACCGCGCAGGGCAACCAGATCACGCAGAGCCTGGCGATCCAGGCCGGCACGGTGGCGCTGGGCGGCACCAATGCCGTGCTCACGGGCGGCACCAACTCCGACGGGCGCGTGTCGGCCAGCGGCGCGGCAACGCTCACCAACCTGCAGGGCAACTACAACGGCAGCGGCCCCGCGGCGCTCAACTTCGGCTCGCAGATCGCACTCACCGCCAACGGCGGCGGCGCGCCGGTCGCCAACAGCACGCTGGTGCTGGACGGCAACCGGCAGGAAGCCGTGGCGCTGGGCAGCGGCGCCACCAACACGCTCACGCTCACCGGCAACTCGGTGGGCACCGGCGCGGGCATCGCGAGCGTGCAGATGAACGACGCGAGTTCCGCGGTCGGCGCAGGGCTGGCGACTCCCGAGGCGCGCATCACGGTGAACGGCAACCTCGCGGGCGGCTCGGCCTCGCTCACCGACAACCTCCAGCGCGCCATCGCCTATGGCAACTCGGCCACCAACACGCTGGGCGTGAGCGCGGGCAACCTCGCGGCGGCGCCCGGCCCGGGCATCACGCCGGCGTCGAACGTCACCGTCGACGTGCTCAGCGGGCTGCCGTTCAGCAACTCGGCCGGCGCCCTGCCCACGGTGAGCGCGGCCTACGGCATCCTGAACGACCAGTCGGTGCAGGCGAACGTCAACGCCGCGGCCGTCGGGCCCAACACCTTCGCTGCCACGGTCAACGGCAATGTCTCCGCCGCCAGCGTCGCCAACAGCGGCAACGCATTCGTCGCCGCCACCTACGGCAACGACGCGGCCAGCGGCGTGACGCTGAACCTCAACAACGCGAGCGGCGTGAACGCCTCGGTGGCGAATGTCACCAACACGCAGGCGGTGGCGGGTACGGGCACCGTCATCGACGCCACCGCGGCCGGCGGCATCGTGGCGCGCACGACGGTCGCGGGCACGCTGACCAACGGCTCAGTCGCCAGCTCGGGCAACACCGCCGAGGCGCTGGCCTACGGCAGCCGCGCCACCGGCAACACGGTGAAGGTGACGGGCAACAACATCGACACCTCCGGCCTCTCGCTGTCGGGCGCGACGCTCACGGGCAACGCGCTCGCCGTCAACGCGGCCTTCAGCGTGCAGAACGCGCAGTCGGGCCAGGGCACGGTGTCGGCGCAGCGCAGCGGCGGGCCCGAAGTGAACGTCACGGTCGGCGGCGCGGTCGGCAACTCGAAGATCGCCGCCACCGGCAACGCCACGCTGGCCGGCGCGACCAGCAACAGCGCGGCCAACGGCGTGGCCATCGATGTCGTCGGCGTCTCGACCACCAGCGCGGTGCAGAACCTGCAGCTGACCAGCGCGGCGGTGAGCTCGCTCACCGGCCAGGAAGGGCCGCTGCTGAGCAACAAGGACGGTGTGCAGGTGGTGCTGGGCGGCGCGAGCATCCAGGGCTCGCAGGTCACGGTGGACGGCAACTCCGCCGGCGGCTCGGCCACCGGCAACGCCGCGGCCAACGGCATCGACGTGAAGGGCAACACCATTGCCGTGGGCAACGGCCTGCCGATCGGGGGCGCGGCGAACATCGCCGCGGGCCTGGCGGGCGCGGTGGCCGACCATGCGCTGTCGAGCATCCAGCTGGTGACCAGTCCGACCATCTCTTCCAAGGTGGCGGCCGCCTTCGGCGTCGACACGGTGCCGGGCGCCGCGATCAGCGGATCGACGCTGAGCGTGTCGAACAACGCGCAGAGCGCGAAGGCCGTGGGCAACACCGGCAGCAACACGATCGCGCTCGCGGCCACCGATGTGTCGGCCCGCTCCGCGCTGCTGTCGGCGCAGGGCAGTACGGCGGCGGTGGAGTCGCGCTCCTTCATGCAGGCTTTCGCGCCGGCCTCGGTGTCGGGTTCGCCGGTGAAGCTGTCGAACAACGCCAACACGGCGCTGGGCGTGATCAACGACGTGAGCAACAAGGTCTCCGTCTCGGGCGGCACCTCGGGCTCGCTGCCGGCGCCGGCGCTCATCGCCCAGGGCACGCTGCCGGGCAACACTATCGCTGCGGGCGACCAGGTGCTGGTGAACCGCCAGTCGGCCGGCGCCTCGGTCGCCAGTACCGCAGACTCCGCGATCTACAACGAAGACCGCCTGGTGCCAGGCAACTCCGGCCTGACCAACGGCAGCTTCGCCGCCTCGGGCAACACGACCTACTCGGAAGCCTCGGCCAACCGCGCGACCAACGCGGCCTCGCTGGCCGGCGGCGCCTCGCAGTCGGCCAGGACCGCGGTGCTGAACGCGCAGGACAGCAGCGCGGTGGTGACCGCCAACGCCAACAACGCGACCAGGCTCACGCTGACCGGCCCCTCGGCGCTGGTGGGCAGCAGCGCCACGCTGGACGGCAACAGCACCATCGCCGCCGCCACCGGCAGCGCATCGACCAACAGCATCGACGTGAAGAGCGGCGCCATCGCCGGCGGCGCGCCGGCACCGGCCACCGCGACGGGCGCAGCGGCCTCGTCCGTTGCTGTGTCGGCCGACCATGCGCTGGCCAACGTGCAGGTGGGCTCCGGCGCGGTGTCGGCCACCGCGACGGGCAGCATCGGCATCGACACGGCGCCGCTGTCCGCGGTGAGCGCCTCGACGCTGGGCGTGACCAACAACAGCCAGAGCGCGAAGGCCGTGGCCAACACGGCGCTCAACAGCGTGACGCTGGCGGGCTCGAACGTGGGCGCGCGCACCGCGCTGCAGTCGAGCCAGTCGGGCACCGCGCCGGTGGCTGCATCGTCCACGCTGGAAGTGTTCGCACCGGCCGGCTCCACCGGCTCGACGGTGCGGCTCTCGGGCAACAGCAACGCCGCGCTGGGCGTGATGAACGACGCGGCCAACACGCTGAGCGTGAGCGCGGTCAACACCCTGCCGGCGGGTGCGACGGGCTCGGCCGCGCTTGCCGAGACCGGCAGCCCCGACAACGTGTCGGCCACCGGCGACCACGTGTTGTCGAACCGCCAGACGGCCTCGTCGACGGTGAGCAGCACGGCCGCCACCTCGATTCACAACGACGACAACGCCGCGCCCACGACGACGCTGGCCAACGGCGCGCTCACCATCTCTGGCAACAGCACCTTCGCCGAAGCCACGGCCAACCGCGCCGCCAACACCGCCACGGTGGCGAGCAGCGCGACGCAGGGCGCGAGCGCCGGCATCCTCAACGTGCAGGGCAGCACGGCGGGCGTGACGGCCACTGCGAGCACGGTGGCCAACGCCACGCTGTCGAGCGCGGTGCCGCTCAACGGCAGCACCGTCTCGCTCGACGGCAACACCACGGCGGCGCTGGCGCGCGGCAATGCGGCGACCAACGTGCTCGAGTCGAGCGCCGGCAGCAGCTACGGCGGCGCGGCCACGGTGGGTTCGTCGAGCCTGGTCGGCGTGCCGCTGGCACTGAACGTCGGTGCGAGCGCGGCGATCCTCAACAGCCAGAACAACGCGGGCGCGGTGACGGCCAGCAGCACGGGCACCAGCTACCAGGTGGCGCTCAACGGCACCGGGGCGGGTGTGTCTGGCGGCACGGCCGGCGTCACCGGCAACGCGCTGGCGGCGCAGGCCTTCGGCAACAGCGCGACCAACCGCGTGACGCAGACCGCGCTGAACACCGGCGCGCCGAGCGCGGCGGTGGGCAACTACCAGGTCAACAGCGGCGCGGTGACGGCCACGGTGACCAGCGTGAACTTCGGCGTCGCCGTCTCGGGCCCGGTGGGCAACAGCACGCTGCGCACCACGGGCAACCAGATCACGGCGTCGGCGACGGGCAACTCGGCGGTGTCGACGATCACCTCGCGCTGAGCTGCCGCGCTCTGAGGGCGACAAAAAGCCGCAGGCCTTCGGGCCGGCGGCTTTTGCTTTTCCCGTTCTTCCTCAGGTCCTGGGCTGCGGCCTGGCCTGTCGCTTGAACTCGGCGCAGTAGTCTTTGTCGGGCAGGGGCGGCGTGCGCCAGATGCGGTCGTAGTCGCCGGTCTCGGGGCCAGCCGCCGAAGCCGGTGCGGCCATCAGCCGTACGGCGGCGATCTTCACGTCGTCGGGCAGGTGCTGCGGCACGCCGAGCGCGCGCACCACGTGGCCGGCGCCGGCGATCAGCAGCACCGTCTGGCCCGGCCGCTTCGCCTTGACGATGGCCTGCGCCATCGCCCGGTCGCGGCCCACCTGGATGCGCGTCATGGGGACGATCTGCGATTCAGGGAGCATCCGGCAGTGACCTTCGCGCACGGCGTCCTGCTGGGCGGTGAAGGCCTCGCCGTTGAGCTGCACGTCGAGCGAGACGTCGGCCATCGCGTCCTTCATGCGGGCGCGCGGCAGGTTGGCGCCGACCACCGGCACACCGGCGCGCACGGCGGCCATCACGGCGGGGCCGTAGCTGGCCCAGGGCCAGGCCTTGTCGCTCCAGTCGAGCGCGGCCTGCACCTGCGCCTCGGTGGCGGCGGGCGTGAGCTGCGCGGTGCTGCGGCCTTCCTCGGCCATCTCCAGTGCCAGCGCGGCGAGGTGGCCGCGCGCGGCCAGCGCCTCGACGGTCTCGCGCTCGATGACGTGGTGCTCGGGCGCGTCGTGCTGTTCGCCGAGCAGCAGGGCATCGACCGGCTGCAGTGCCGCGACGCGGCGCGCGACGGGGGCGTCGGGCGCATCGGCACCCGAGGCGGAAAGGCTGGAAAGCGCCGAGCAGCCCGCGAGCGCGGCGGCGGCGAACAGGGGAAGCAGCAGCGGCAGCCAGGAAGCCCGAGCGGGCCGGTGAGGAAGAAGCATCGCGCCATACTATGCCCCCGGCGCGCGCCCGCGGTGCCGTCCGCCGCCGCTTTTCCCTGTCGTCCCTTCTTCCGGTCCGTGTCTTCCCGATATCCCGTTCGCGTGCTGGCCACGCTGCTGCTGGCGCTCGCTGCCGCGTGTGCGTGCCTGGCGCTGCATACGCCGCTGCCCTGGATGATCGGCCCGCTGCTCGCGGTGTCGCTGGCCTCGATCGCGGGCGCGCCCACCGCGAGCTACACGCCGCTGCGCAACGCGGGGCAGTGGATCATCGGCACCGCGCTGGGGCTGTACTTCACGCCGCACGTGGTGGGGCTGGTGGCCAGCGTCTGGTGGGCGATCGTGCTGGCCATTGCCTGGGCGCTGCTGCTGGGCGTGGGCTTCGGCCGCTGGCTGCACGCGATGCATGCCACGCGCATGCCGCAGGTGCCGGCGAAGTCCATGAGAGCCACGACTTACTTCTCTGGCGCCATCGGCGGCGCATCGGAGATGACGCTGATGGCCGAGTCGGCCGGCGCGCGCACCGACCTCGTGGCCGCGGCGCACAGCCTGCGGCTGGTGGTGGTGACGGTGACCATTCCCTTCGCGATGCAGTGGAGCGGGCTGCACGGCCTGGAGATCAACCCGCCGGGCGTGCGCGAAGTGAACCCCGTCGGCCTCGCGCTGCTGGCGGCGGCGACCGGCATCGGCGCGCTCGCGATGCGCGCGCTGAAGCGCACCAACCCGTGGTTCATCGGGCCGCTGCTGGTGGCGATGGGCTTCACCATCGCGGGCCAGTCGCTGTCGGCCGTGCCCACGTGGATGTCGAACACGGCGCAGCTGGTGATCGCCGTGAGCCTGGGTGTGCGCTTCAGCCGCGAGTTTCTGCACGCGGCGCCGCGGTGGCTGGGCTCGGTGGTGCTGGGCACCTTCGGCATGCTGCTGCTCTGCGCCGCGGTGGCGTGGCTGCTGGCCTGGGCGACCGGGCTGCATCCGGCCACGATGATCCTGGGCACCTCGCCGGGCGGCATCGCGGAGATGTCGATCACCGCCAAGGTGCTGCAGCTGGGCGTGCCGGTGGTCACGGCCTTCCAGGTCTGCCGGCTGGTGGCGGTGCTGCTGATCGTGGGGCCGATGTTCCGGTGGATCTACCGCCGTGAGTCAGCGAAGCCGGCGCGGCCATGAAAAAAGCGCCCGAGGGCGCTTTCTGGTGACTCCGAGGGAGCTTGGCGGGCCGGATGCGGATTCAGTGCACCAGAACGGGTGTGTGGGCCAGTTCGGCATAACCCTCGAGCGTGTCCTCGACTTCTTCCTGCGTGGGAGTATTGAGCTGCCAGGCGGCGATCTGCTGCTGGAACAGTTCGGCCCAGGAGCCGTCGAGGTACACCTCCTTGCCCGAACGCTTGTCCACGATCTCGAAGCCATGGCGCTCCAGAACCGGCATGTTCGGCTGCGCGGACTCCTCGCCTTCATTGGGCTGCACGTGGACGACGACGAAAGACTCCGAGTCATAAAGCATGTTCATGGCGGGCCCTGTGAGGATGTCGATGGCGTTCATGGGGGTTAGATAGCAATCAACGCGCCAGTTTCAAGATAGGTTGTCTATCTGTAAAACCAACTGGCTAATTGGCATATCCCTGGCTCCTTTCGCTTCGTTGTTGTGACTTTCTCCTCAATTGGGCGGACCGGGAGGCAGGGGTTTGCGCAATTGGGCGTCAGCGAAGTCCCCGTTGGCCTCCGTCTGCTTGATGCGCACGGGCAGGTAGCCGTACTCCGGGGCGAGCCAGAGTTCCAGTTTTCTGTCGAAGGCCTTGCGCGGGTCGCGGGTGAGCTTGCGCGCGGTGAATTCGCCGGCCGGCAGGCTGAGCTTCTCCTCGTCGCCGACCACGAAGACCCAGACTTCGGCATCCTTGGGCCCCACGGTCTGCACCGAGATCCTGGTGCCGGCCGGATAGCGCTGCGGGCTGGCCGCGAGCAGGCCGCCGAGCTGCATCATGACGCTCATGCGGTCCTGCGCGCCGGGCAGCAGCGGTACAGGGGGAGCGTTGCTGCTGAACACGATCTGGTTCTGGTCGCGCACGAAATGCGAAGCCACTTCCGATTTGCGGCTCTCGGAATACCGCTCCGGCTCCAGGCCCGAGGGGCCGATGCGCCCGGTGCTGTGCCAGTTGAGCAGGGTGAAGAACACTGCCTTGAGCGTCAGCCGGCCGTCGTAGCGGCTGCCGTCCTGCAGCCAGACCAGCTCGCCGAACACGCCGCGCTGCGGCGAGGCGCCGGACTGGCCGGTGGCCTCGAAGTCCAGCGTGACCGAGCCGGGGATCTTCATCGCCTGCGTTCCTGCGATGGTGCCCGAGGCCTCGCCGCCGGCCGCCGCGGCGGTGCCGGTTCCGGTGCCGCCGGAGGGCGATGTCGGGCCGGCTGGGGCGCTGGCCGCCGCTTCTGGCGGCGCTGCTCCCGAATCGGTAGCGGCCTGAGCCGTCAGGTCGGGCGTTTCCGTCGAGGGCGTCGCGGCCGCCGCGGGTTCGGGCGCCGGTTCGACGGGGATCGGCTTCGGTGCCGGCTTGGGCTTGGGCCTTGGCACCGACGCTTCGCGCGGCCGCTTGGGCTTCGGTGGCGGTGCGGGCTTCGCTTCGGCGGGCGCGGCTGCCGGCGCGGGTGCCTCGGAAGCCTGAGGCGCGATCACGATGGTGCGCGTGCTGAACTTGCTCGCCAGCGGCGAGGGCTCCGGCCCCATGGCCATCGGCGCCAGACCGAGCAGCAGCAGGTGGACCAGCCCCACCAGCAGCGTCAGCCCGATCAGCACCCGCCACGACGGACGCCCCGGCAGGCCGGGAGGCAGCGACGGCGAGGAAGAAGGGGCGACGAGCGTCGGCATCGGTAAGTGGAGTGGGGCGCCGGCCCGGAGGTTCACCAAAGACCACCTCGGTAAACTGCCGCCCGTTCAACCAGTTTAAGTGGGAGCGGCTACAGGCCTAGCGCCGGCGCCGTGTCCCTGTTCTCACGCACGCACCGCATCATGAAACTCGCCACCCTGAAGGACGGCTCGCGCGACGGCCAGCTCGTCGTCGTATCGCGCGACCTCACGCTCGCCCACTACGCCACCGGCATCGCCAACCGGCTGCAGCAGGTGCTGGACGATTGGGGCTTCATGAGCCCGCAGCTGCAGGACCTGTACGCCAGCCTTAACGCCGGCCGCGCGCGCCACGCCTTTCCCTTCGACCCGGCCATGTGCATGGCCCCGCTGCCGCGCGCCTACCAGTGGGCCGACGGCTCGGCCTACCTGAACCACGTCGAGCTGGTGCGCAAGGCGCGCAACGCCGAGGTGCCCGAGAGCTTCTACACCGACCCGCTGATGTACCAGGGCGGCAGCGATGACTTCCTTGGCCCCACCGACGACGTGATCGTGCCCAGCGAAGCCATGGGCATCGACTTCGAGGCCGAGATCGCGGTCATCACCGGCGACGTGCGCATGGGCGCCACGCCCGATCAGGCGCTGGACGGCATCCGCCTCGTGATGCTGGCCAACGACGTGAGCCTGCGCAATCTCATTCCGGCCGAGCTCGCCAAGGGCTTCGGCTTCTTCCAGAGCAAGCCCGCCACCGCCTTCAGCCCCGTGGCCGTCACCCTCGACGAACTCGGCGAGGCCTGGCAGCACGGCCGCGTGCACCTGGCGCTGCAAAGCAGCTGGAACGGCCGCAAGGTCGGCATGTGCGACGCCGGCCCGGAAATGACCTTCCACTTCGGCCAGCTCATCGCCCACATCGCCAAGACCCGCAACGTGCGCGCCGGCAGCATCGTCGGCAGCGGCACCGTCAGCAACAAGGGCGTCGAGAAGAAGGACGGCCAGATGGACTGGCCCAAGGGCTACTCGTGCATCGCCGAGAAGCGCTGCATCGAGACCATCCAGACCGGCCAGCCCTACACCGACTTCATGAAGTTCGGCGACACCATCCGCATCGAGATGAAGGGGCTGGACGGGCGGTCGCTGTTCGGCGCGATCGACCAGGAGATCGTGTCGACGGCGGGGCGACCGAAGGACGCTCCGGTGTCGCTGGTGAAGCCGCAGCAGGGCGATGGCGAGGGCGACGCGCCGGACGAGGCGCAGCCGGAGCAGGAAGCTTCCGAAGACTGAGGGCTGAATTCAGTGCGGCCCCGCGCCGCGCAACAGCTCCTTCTGCGACCGTATCCCCAGCCGCCGGAACGCCCGGTACTGGTGGGTGCGCACCGTAGTCAGTTCCACGCCGATCTCGCGCGCGGCTTCCTTGGCCGTCCGGCCCGCCATCAGGTGGCCGATGACTTCGCGCTCGCGCAGGCTCAGCCTCAGCAGCCGCTCGGCGAGGGCAGGCTCCACCGTCTTGCGCGCGGCCACGGCGCTGCGGCCGTGCGCGGCGGTGGCGTCGGCCAGCAGCGTGGCGTGGGCCTCGATGAGCGCGAAGTCGGCCGCGCCGAACTCCGGCTGCGCGAGGCTGCGGTAGAAGCTCACGGCCACGCGCTGGCCGGTGGGCTGCAGCAACAGCACCGAAGCCCGCTCGCGGATGCCCACGTCGCCGTAGCAGGCGGCGCGGTACACCGGGTCGGCCACCTCGTCGGCGCGCTGGTGGCCCATCCAGAGCTGCGCGCGCCTGGGCAGCTTGCGCGCGGCCAGCCAGGCCATGTTCGGGTCGAGCAGGTCGAAGCGCTGCGCCACGTAGCGCTCGGATGTGCGCTCGGCCGTGCTCCCGTAGCTGCTGGCGGCCGACACCAGCTCGATGCGCCCGGCGGCATCGACCACGAACACGGTGCAGAAGGTGACCGGCATCACGCGCTGCATGGCCCTGAGATAGCTGGTCGCCAGCAGCGGGGTGCMCACGCCGGAGAGCACGTCGCCGACCACGGCCGCGGCCAGCGCGGCGTCTTCGGAAGGGTGGATGCGCCAGCGTCTCATGGCTGTGAAAGGAAGGAGAAAAGGGMGTGCATGCGGGTAAACACCTCGTACGAAGTTATGACATTGCCGCCCCTTGCGCATCGGGACAATCCCGCCGGATGACGAACTCCCCCGCTGCCACCCTGGGCGATGCCGCCAGCGGCCCCGTGCCGCCGAAGCCCGGCGCCGACGCCGGACTGCCGCCCTCGGTCGGCGCTTTCCACTACACGCGCTACGAACCCCGCACGCCCGAACTCGGCCCCGACGGCGTCGAAGCAGCCAGCCACCCGGTGGTGATCGCGGGCGGCGGCCCGGTCGGCATGGCGCTCGCGCTGGGGCTCGCGAACCACGGCGTGCGCAGCGTGATCCTCGAAGCCGACGACACCGTGTGCGTGGGCAGCCGCGCGGCCTGCATCTCGCGCCGCAGCCTGGAGATCATGGAGCGGCTCGGCGTGCTCGGCGCCTTCATGGACAAGGGCCTGCCCTGGACCGGCGGGCGCAGTTTCTACAAGACGGCCGAGGTGTTCCGCTTCGAGATGCCGAACGACGAGCGGCAGAAGCTGCCGCCGATGATCAACCTCGAGCAGTACTACGCCGAGCACTACCTGCTCGCGGAGATCCTGCGCCGCAACGAGCGCACGCCGGGACTCATCGACATCCGCTGGGGCACCGAGCTCACCGGCCTCGTGCAGGACGATGAGGGCGTGACCCTCGACGTGCGCAATGCCCTCGGCGCCTACCGGCTGCGCGGCCAGTGGCTCGCGGCCTGCGACGGCGGCCAGAGCTTCGTGCGCAAGTCGCTGGGGCTCGCGCTCGAAGGCACGGGCTACGAGGGCCGCTACGTGATCATCGACATCGAGCTCAAGAGCAGCCACCCCACCGAGCGCCGCGCCTGGTTCGACCCGACGTGGAACCCCGGCTCGACCGTGCTGATGCACCGCCAGCCCGACGACATCTGGCGCATCGACTACCAGCTGCGCCCCGGCCAGAGCACCGAAGAGGCGCTGCAGCCGGCCGCCGTCGCCGAATTCGTGCAGCGCCACCTCGACGCCATCGGCGAAGGCCATCTGCCGTGGAAGACGGTGTGGACCTCGGTCTACCGCGCCGGCGCGATGACGCTGGAGAGCTACCGCCACGGCCGCGTCGTGTTCGCGGGCAACGCCGCGCATGCGATGCCGATCTTCGGCGTGCGCGGGCTCAACTCCGGTTTCGACGATGCGGACAACCTCGCGTGGAAGCTGGCCTTCGTCGCCCGGGGCCTGTCGGACGCGGCGCTGCTCGACTCCTACTCGCAGGAGCGCATCGAGGCCTTCCATGTGAATGCCGAGAACGCCATGCGCAGCACCGAGTTCATGTCGCCGCCATCGCGCGGATTCGACCTGCTGCGCGAGGCGGCGCTGTCGCTGTCGGAAGCGCACCGCGGCATCGCGCAGCTCATCAACCCGCGCCAGACCCAGGCGGTGCGCTATGCCGGCTCACCGCTGTCCAGCGAAGGCGACGAACTGCCCGCCGGCCCGCTGCCGGGCGAGGCGATGCCCGAGCAGCAGCTCGAGCGCGGCCATCTCACCGACTGGATCGCGCCCAGCTTCACGCTGCTGGTGCTGCGGCCCGACCTCGTCGCGCTGCCGTCCGACGACATCGAGCGTGCACGCAAGGGCGCGCTGCCCTTCGTGGTCCGCGCCATCGCGAGCCCGGGCACCGATGGTGCCGATGCACACGCCTCGCCCACCGTGTTCGAAGCGCTCGGCGCGAAGGACGGCGCGGTCTACCTGCTGCGCCCCGACGGCCACGTGGCCGCGCGCTGGCATCGACTGCCGCCCGGCGCCCTGCAACCCGCACTGGCCCGCGCGGCCCGGGAGCTTTCCGCATGACCGAAACCATGACGACACAGCTGCAGCCCGACGCCCGCGACCGCCTCTACGCCGAGTGCGCGCGCGCCATCACCGAAGCCGGCGCGGAGCGCGAATCGCTGTTCCTTGCGCGGCTCGCGCTGCTGCTGTTCGAGCAGGTCGGCGACGAGGAGCGCTGCCGCGCGGCGCTGGCCGACGCGCTGCGGGCGCTGCCCGTACCATCGCTGTCCGCTTCCTGATTTCCGGAACTACATACAACCAGCAGATTGGAGACTGAATCCATGGACCGCCGCACCCTTCTCGCCACGCTCGCCTCCGGCGCCGCAATGGCCGCATCGCCCTTCGCCCGCGCGCAGGAATACCCAGCACAGCTCATCAAGTGGGTCGTGCCCTATCCGGCGGGCGGCGGCACCGACGTGATCGCGCGCGTGCTGGCCGAGGCCATGCGCCAGACGCTGGGCCAGCAGATCGTGGTGGACAACCGCCCCGGCGCCTCGACCAACATCGGCGCCGACATCGTCGCCAAGAGCAAGCCTGACGGCTACACGATCATGTCGGCCGACAACGCGGTGCTGGCCTTCAACGAGCACCTGTTCAGCAAGCTGCCCTTCAGCCCCGAGAAAGACTTCACCTACATCGGCGCCATCGGCAAGTTCCCGCTGGCGCTCGTCGTGCACCCGGACTTCCCGGCGAAGAACTTCAAGGAGTTCCTGGCCTACGTGAAGGCCAACCCCGGCAAGGTCAACTACGCCTCGCCCGGCAACGGCTCGCCGCACCACCTGGCAATGGAAATGTTCAAGGTGCGCACCGGCACCTTCATCACCCACATCCCGTACCGCGGCGCGGCGCCGGCCATGGCCGACGTGATGGGCGGCCAGGTGCCCTGCATGTTCCTCGATCTGGCCTCGGGCCTGCCGATCATGCAGACCAACAAGGTGCGCGTGCTGGCCATCGGCTCGGGCGCGCGCAGCAAGCCGCTGCCCAACGTGCCGACGCTGGCCGAGGTGGGCGTGCCCAACACGGAGGTGTTCGCGTTCCAGGGCATCCTGGGCCCGGCCAACCTGCCGGCGGCGGTGGTCAACAAGCTCAACGGCGACCTGAACAAGGCCTTCGGCACGCCGGCCGTGCAGAAGCGCTTCGACGACTTCGGCATGGAAGCGATGCCGGGCACGCCGGCGCAGTTCGCGGCGCTGTCGCGCGCGGAATCGAAGCGCTGGGGCCCGATCATCAAGCAGGCGGGAATCAAGCTGGACTGAGCTCCCAAGAGAAGTCCTTTTCGCGAAACACCGCGGAACCGGCTTCGCCGGGCCGCAGGTGTTGCCCCCGGTAGGGGGTTGGCGCAGCGACACGAAGTGCGCGGAGCCTGGGGGCGTTACCTTGTATATGCCTTGCGCGAGCCGTCCTCGAAGACTTCGTCGTCGCGCTGCAGCTCGCCGTTCTCGTCCCAGGCACGCTCGCGGGTCACGCGGCCCTTGGCGTCGAAGTTCGACTCGGCCAGCAGCGTGCCCTTCTCGCTGAAGCGCTGGTGCGTGCCGACCGGGATCTGCCGGTTGCGGCCCTGTATCTCGTAGCGGCCCTGCGCGGCGCGCTGGCCGCTGTCGTAGAACTCTGTGACTTCGACGGTGCGCGCGTCGCCGCTGCCGCTGTAGGCCGACTTGCTGCGCGGCTGGCCGTTGAGGTAGTAGGCGTCGTCGACGATGGGCTCGCCCGCGCTGTTCCAGCGCTGGTCGCGCAACAGCGTGCCCTTTTCGGAGAAGGCCTGCTCGCGCACGCGGATGCTCGCGCGCTCCACCAGCAGGAAGGCCGTCTCGCGGCGTTTGACGCCTTCCGATGAAAAGCTCTGCTCGGTGCGCTGGTTGCCCACGGTCTCGTCGAGCGACGAGGTCTTGCCGTTGTCGTAGAAGCTCTGCGCCCGCACCCGCTTGCCCGACACGTAGGCCAGCCGCGAGCGCAGCGTGCCGCGCGCGTCGAACAGGTCGACCTGCGACGGGCCGGTGCCCGAGAAGCCGCAGAGCTTCGCGTCGTCGACCACCGGCGCCAGCACGGGCGCGTCGGCACAGCGCAGGGCCGAGAGCTGGCCGCGCTCGGTGAACTCGACCGAGGCGCGCTCGTTGCCGCCGCCGGTGTCGGAGTTGGGATAGAAGATGGCACGGCGCAGCTTGCCGTCGGGGTAGAAGCTGCGCACCAGGCCGCGTTCCTGGCCGTCGTCGTAGGTGGCGTCGCGCAGCACGCGGCCGGTGGGCGAGAACTCGCGGGCGCGGCCCTGCAGGTTGCCCTTGGCGTTGATGCTCTGCTCCTTGGCGAGCTTGCCCTTCTCGTAGATGCGCACGAGACCCATCGACACGCCGTTCTGTATCTGCTCCTCGCGCTGCAGCTCGCCAGTGGTGCGGTCCTTGCAGCGCAGCAGGCCGGTCTTGCCGGCGGTGCTGCTGCCGTTGTCGGGGTTCACGCTGCGGCCGTTGAGCTCGCAGTCGAGCTGGGCGTGCGCGAGGGTGGCGCACAGCAGCGCCAGGGGCGCGATGACAGCGGCCGGGCGCGGGAGCATTTGCTTACTTGTCGTAGAGGGTGTCCAGGGAACGGAAGCCCTTGACCTCGATCGGATTGCCGAACGGGTCATGGAAGAACATCGTCCATTGCTCGCCGGGCTGGCCCTCGAAGCGCACCTGCGGCTTCAGCACGAACTCGGTGCCGGCGGCCTCCAGCCGCTGCGCCATCGCCTGCCAGTCGGGCAGCGCGAGCGCGAGGCCGAAGTGCGGCATGGGCACCATCACGTCGCCGACGCGGCCGGTACGGGCGGTGGCGAAGGGTTCGCCCAAATGAAGGGAAATCTGGTGACCGAAAAAATCGAAGTCGACCCAGGTGTCGGTGCTGCGGCCCTCGGCGCATCCGAGCACGCCGCCGTAGAAGCTGCGTGCGATGTCGAGGTCGCGAACGTGAAAGGCAAGGTGGAAGATGCTCTGCATGGTTTCGGATTATGGGCAGCGGTGCTGTGAGAATGCCGGACTTTCTTTCATCGTGGAGCAAGCCTTGCGGATACTCCGGATCCTCGCCGCGCCCCTGTGCGGCATCGCTTTCCTCTTCACCTTCGGGGCGGCCCAGGCGGCCTGCCCGCCCTCGGCCATCGCCAGCCTGGAGAAGCCCGGCGTCGCCATGCGCAACGGCGTCGACCGCGGCGTGCTGTGGCGCATCGAGCGCGACGGGCGCACCTCGTGGCTGTACGGCACCATCCACATCGGCCGCGGCGACTGGGTGCGGCCCGGCCCCACCATCCAGAAGGCGCTGACGCAGAGCGACACCGTCGCCCTTGAACTCGACATGCGCGACGAAGCCACCGCGCGCGCCATGGCCCGACCGGCCGACCCCGATCTGCTGGCCCGCATGATCAGCGGCGAGCGCGCCCGCCGGCTGGAGCGCCAGAACAGCGAGGCCTGCGTGCCGCCGGGCTCGCTGTCGAAGCTGCAGCCGATCCTGCAGGTCACGGCGCTGGCCGGGCTGGTGGGGCGCGCCGACGGCCTCTACCCCGAGTTCGGCGTCGACGAGACGCTGGCGGTTGCCGCGCGCAACAGCAACAAGCCGATCGTGGCGCTCGAGAATGCGGAAGACCAGCTCAAGGTGCTGACCGGCAATTCAGAAGCCGAGGAGACCGAGCAGGTCGACGCGGCCCTCGACGAGCTCGAATCCGGCAAGCTGCGCGGCCAGATCAAGGAGCTGGCAGACGTCTGGGCCCGCAGCGACGCCGCCCGGCTGGCCCGCTACCCCGAGTGGTGCGACTGCCTCAAGACGCCCGCCGAGCAGCGGCTGCTCAAGCGGCTGCTCGACGACCGCAACCCGAACCTCGCTGACGGCATCGAGCGCCTGCACGCCGGTGGCAAGGGCGTGTTCGCCGCGGTCGGGGCGCTGCACATGATCGGCCCGCAGGGGCTGCCCACGCTGATGGCGGCGCGCGGCTTCACAGTGACGCCGGTGCTGACCAACGCGCAGGAGCAGACGGCGCAGCCGATGCCCGCGCTCGCGGCGCCGTCGCCCGCGTCCAGGGCCGCGCGCGGCGGCAAGGCGGTCAAGGGCCAGCGCGCAAAGGCCGCGCCGGCGGCCGCCGCAAGAGGCGCAAAGTCGGCCAGGGCGGCGCCCGCCGCCGCCAGGGGCGGAGCCCGCGCACCGGCCAAGGCTGCCGGCAAGACCACGGCCTCCAAGGCCGCGGCCCCTGCCGCCAAGGGCAAAGTGCGCAGATAATCGCGGCCGCCATGCACGCGCTCCACCGATCCACCCGCTTCCTCGGCCTCGTCGGCCGCTGGGTGCTGCTGTGGTTCGTGATGTCGCTGGGCGTGGCGGTGGCGTCGCCGCTGGTGAACCCGCAGGCCATGGAGCTGGTGTGCTCCGGCGCGGGTTCCATCAAGGTGGTGGTCCACACCGAGGACGGCGTCAAGGAAATGGGCGCCTCGCACATGGACTGCCCGCTGTGCGTGCTGACCGGCGCGCCGCCGCCGGCAATGGCGGTGCCGGCCTTCGACCTTCCCCTGCCGCTGGGCCGCGTGCTCCAGCCCATTCCCGCCGCGCGCCTTGCCGCGGCCACCGCCGCGCCGCTGCCGGCGCGCGGGCCTCCAGCCTTCTCCTGACGCTCTCAAAACCGTAGCTGTGCACGCGCGCCCGAAGCGCGTGCGCGGCTTATCCGGCCTGTCCGGCTTGAAGCTTCGTGGAGAAGGTTCCTCTTGAAAATGCATTCCCGCGCCCTGGCGATCGCCATGGCATTTCCCCTTTTTCCCCTTGGCGCGCCCGCGCTGGCGCAACAGGCGCAGCCGGCCGACGCCCCTGAAGGTGCCCCCGGCGGCCGCACGCTGAACACCATCACCGTGACCGGCGGGCGGCCGACCTCGCTGCCCGCGCAGATTCCCACCACCATCGAGGGCGTGACGCACGATCAGATCGTCGAGACCGTCAACGCCACCGACAGCGAGGACGCGCTGAAGTATCTGCCGAGCCTGGTCGTGCGCAAGCGCTACATCGGCGACTTCAACCACGCCGTTCTGGCCACGCGCGCCTCGGGCACCGGCAACAGCGCGCGCTCGATGGTCTACGCCGACGGCATCATGCTGTCGAACCCGCTGGGCAACGGCGCCACCTACGCGCCGCGCTGGGGCATGGTGTCGCCGGAGGAGATCGAGCGCGTCGACGTGCTCTACGGACCGTTCTCGGCCGTCTACCCCGGCAACTCGGTGGGCGCGGTGGTCGACTACGTGACGCGCATGCCCACCAAGTTCGAGGCGCACGTCAAGCTCAGCGGCTTCGTGTCGAACTTCGACCTTTACAACAGCCACTCCTCGCCGGCCGGCCAGCAGCTCGACCTGTCGCTGGGCAGCCGCAGCGGCGACTGGTCGTGGTGGCTCAGCGCCTCGCGCACGCACAGCAAGGGGCAGGCGCTGGTGTTCGGCAACCGGCTGGTGAGCGCCGGCACGGTCGGCAACGCGGGCACGCCGGTGACCGGCGCGGTGGGCGGGCTGAACCCGTCGAACCAGCCGTGGTGGCTGGTGGGCGGCTCCACCATCTACGACACCACGCAGGAACAGGCCAAGCTCAAGGTGGCCTACGACTTCTCGCCCACCGTGCGCGCCACCTACACGCTGGGCGCATGGAACAACACCACCCACGGCGGCGTCGACACCTGGCTGCGCGACGCCTTCGGGCGGCCGGTGTACGGCGGGCGGGTGAACATCGGCGGGCGCAGCTACAACCTCGACTCGCCGAGCGCCGCGCTCGCGCCCACCGAGACCGCGCTCACGCACTACATGCACGGTCTTTCGGTGAAGAGCCACACCGGCGGCGCGTTCGACTGGGAAGTGGCGGCCAGCCTGTACGACTACTCGCGCGACACCTCGCGCACGCCCACCACGCCGCTGCCGGGCGCCTTCAGCGGCGGCCCGGGCCGTACCACCGACATGGGCGGCACCGGGTGGAACACCTTCAAGGCGGCCGGCACCTGGCGGCCCACCGGCTCGGCCGAGGGCGTGGGCGCGCACGTGGTCGACTTCGGCTTCCAGCAGGACACGGCGCGCCTGCGCACCAGCGTCGGCAACACGCTGGACTGGATCAATGGCGCGCCCGTCTCGCCGTTCTCGGCCTTCAACGGCAACACCCG
The DNA here is from genome assembly GCF_030462475.1 of Variovorax sp. CAN15. Taxonomy (GTDB): domain Bacteria; phylum Pseudomonadota; class Gammaproteobacteria; order Burkholderiales; family Burkholderiaceae_C; genus Variovorax. The sequence goes on along the minus strand of NZ_JASMRZ010000018.1, from coordinate 6,011 downwards.
GCTGCAGTCGCTCTACGCGCAGGACACCTGGCGCTTCGCGAAGGACTGGAAGACCACGCTCGGCCTGCGCCACGAGCGCTGGGAGGCCTACGGCGGCCAGCTCGGCAACGCCGGCACGCTGCTGGGCTTCGCGCCGCGCAAGAACAACTACGACTCGCCCAAGGCCGCCATCGCCTGGCAGGCCACCTCCGACTGGCTGCTCAAGGCCTCGACCGGCCGCGCGGTGCGCATGCCCACGGTGAGCGAGCTCTACCAGGGCTCGATCAGCGGCAACCAGATCGTCAACACCAACCCGAACCTGCGCCCCGAGCGCTCATGGACCACCGAGCTCACGGCCGAGCGCGACCTGAAGGGCTGGGGGCTCGACGGCGTGCTGCGCACCACGCTCTTCTTCGAGAACACCAAGGACGCGCTCTACACCCAGGCCCTCACCAACCTCGTGAGCACCGTGCAGAACGTCGACGCCATCCGCACGCGCGGGCTCGAGGTGGCGCTGAACGCGGTCGACGTGGGCGTGCGCGGGCTGGACCTGAGCGGCAGCCTCACGCTGACCCGCTCGAAGATCACCGCCAACAGCGGCTTCGCGGCCAGCGTCGGCCACGACCAGCCGCGCGTGCCCAGGGTGCGCGCCACGCTGCTGGCCACCTACCGGCCCGATGACCGCTGGAGCTACACCGTGGGCGCGCGCTACAGCGGCAGGCAGTACGGCACCCTGGACAACAGCGACCCCAACGGCTTCGCGTACATGGGCTTCTCGAAGTTCTTCGTGGTCGACGCGCGCATACGCTACCGGATCGACCGGCAGTGGAGCGCCTCCTTCGGCATCGACAACCTGAACAACAACAAGTACTGGGCCTTCCACCCGTACCCGCAGCGCACTTACGTGGCCGAACTCAAGTTCGACCTCTGACGACTTCCCACTCCAACTTCAACCGCAAGGACCACACGACATGATGAACACGACTTCGATGGCCATCCTCAGGACCACTGCCGCCGCCTGCGCCATGCTGGCCGGCGTGGGCGCCGCCGTGGCGCACGTCACGCTGCGCCCGGGCGGCGTGACCGTCGGCAGCGACTACGACGCCGCCTTCCGTGTCGGCCACGCCTGCGAGGGCGCCAAGGCCACCACCGGCCTGGCCGTGCGCCTGCCCAAGGGCTTCATCCTGAGCGACGCGCAGGCGCGCAAGGGCTGGAAGCTCGACGTGCGGAAGAGCGCGAAGGACGGCGACGGCGAAGTCCGCTGGACCGCCGAGAAGCCCGAGAACGCGCTGCCCGGCAGCGAGCGCGCCGAGTTCGTGCTGCGCGGCAAGGTGCCGGCGACGCCGGGCACGCTGTGGTTCAAGGTGCTGCAGACCTGCGACGTGGGCGCGGCCGACTGGGCCGAGGTGCCGGCCTCGGGCAACTCCACCGCCGGCCTGAAGAGCCCGGCCGCGAAGTTGAACGTGGTGGCGCAGGGCGTGGCCACGGTCGACGTGCGCGACGGCTGGGTGCGCCAGTCGGTGCCGGGCCAGAGCGGCACCGGCGCCTTCATGAAGCTGACCTCGCCGACCGGCGCGAAGCTGGTGGGCATCTCCACGCCGGCAGCCGGCGTCGCCGAAGTGCACGAGATGAAGATGGAAGGCGACACCATGAAGATGCGCGAGCTCGCCGGCGGCCTCGACCTGCCCGCGGGCCAGACCGTCGAGCTCAAGCCCGGCGGCTATCACGTGATGATGATGGACCTGAAGGGGGCGCTGGCGAAGGGCGCGACGGTGCCGATGACGCTGAGGTTCGAGGACGCCAAGGGCGTGAAGACCACGCTGGACGTGACGCTGCCGGTGGGCACGCCTGAAGGTGCGGATGCGGCTGGTGCGGCGCACCAGCACAAACACTGAAGAGCTTTTGCTTCAAAGCAGTTGGTCCGGCGCCAGCGGCCCGAAGAGCCTGAGCATCAGCCGGAGCATCGTGCCGGCGTCGGGCTCGGTGGTGGCGTCCTTCAGGCCGCTGCCCTGCGGTGCGCGCCACACCAGCGAGCCGTCGACCAGTTCGACGTGCCATGAGCGCTCGCGCATGCCGCGCTCGATCTGCTCGGAGGCGGCGTGCGAAAGCTCGTTGCTGCGGATCAGCAGAGCGATCTCGGTGTTCTGCAGCTGCGAGCGCAGGTCGAGGTTCATCGAGCCCACCACCAGCAGCCGGCCGTCCATCACCAGCACCTTGGAGTGCAGCATCGCGCGCGACTCGCCCGAGACGCCCGTGCTTCCGCCGCTGCGGCCGCCACTTCCCGTGGAGCCGCCGAAGACGGTGCCGAAGCTCGCCTGCTCGCTGCGCAGCTCGTAGAGCTCGATGCCCATCTTCAGCAGTTCCTCGCGGTGGCGCGCGTAGCCCACGTGCGCCACCGGAGCGTCGTTCGAGGCCAGCGAGTTGGTCAGCACGCGGATGCGTACGCCGCGGCTGCGAGCGGCTGAGAAGGCCTGGAGCATGTCCTTTCCCGGCACGAAATAGGGCGAGATGATGATCAGGTCGGTGCGCGCCTGGCCGATGAGCTGCAGCAGTCCCTCCACTACGGTGTCTCCGCCGGCGGCGAGGTCGGAGGCGGCTTCCAGGGAGGCCGCGCCGCGCGAGCTGCCGGCCTTGTCGTCGGGGCGGCTCACCACGAGGCCGGGCGCTTTCTTGTTGCCCGGGTCCGAGTCGGCGGGAATCTTGCCGGGCTTGTCGGCCAGCATCACGGCCGGCGCCCAGACGAAGGTGGCGGTGCGCAGGTCCAGCGGTTTCTCGTCCCAGGCGCGGGCTCGCTGCTCGGCGGTGGGGACGCCGCCGTCTTCCTGCTGGCGGACAGATTCCGCAGCCAGTTCCTGGTCGGCCTTTCTCGCGCGCTCGCGCATCGCCTGGAGCTCCTCGCGCGTGACCAGCGACTGCACCGGGTAGGCGCGCTCGTTGTTCCAGTAGCTGTCGAAGCTGCGCGACAGGTCCTGCACGATGGGGCCGGCGGCCAGCACGTCGACATCGACGAAGTTGCCGTTGGTCGCGTTGCCGAAGTAGGCGTCGCCGAGGTTGCGCCCACCTGTCACCCCCAGCACGTTGTCGGCCAGGAACAGCTTGTTGTGCATGCGCTGCTGGATGCGCGAGGCGTCGTCGATCGAGTTGAGCAGCCGGCTGAAGCTGGAGTCGCGCGAGCCCGCGAGCGGGTTGAACAGCCGCATCTGGATGTTGGGAATGAAGGCCAGGCCAAGCACCAGCGCGTCGCGGCCGGTGGTGTGGAAGTCGTCGAGCAGCACCCGCACCCGCACGCCGCGCTCGGCCGCCGCGCGCAGGCCGCGCACCAGCCGGCCGGTGCTGGCGTCGGCGTGAATGGCGTAGTACTGCAGATCCAGCGTCTTCTGGGCGCCTTCGATCAGCGCGAGGCGGCTGCCGTAGGCGGCCTGCGGACCGCCAAGCAGCAGGAAGCCGGATTCGTAGCGGGCCTTGTCGGCCTGCCGGCGCTGCTGCACCAGGTCGGCCAGGGCGGTGCCGGTGGCCGGGGATTCGATCGCGGTCGAGACGGGGCGGTCGACGTTCTGCGGCAGTTGCGCGCAGGCGCCGAGGATCAGCAGCGCGAGCAGTGCCGTGGATCGGCGGAAGAACGTCTGGAGGGAGAAATGCATGCGGCTACTTTCCCGGGGCTCGGAGGGAGGTGCCGCATATATAGCCTAGTCGGCGCCCGCCGCGCGTCGGACGGCGGGCCCGGGCGGCTGTCAGCGGCCAGCGCCGAGCTCTTCCTGGCGCTCCATGGCGGCGAGCAGCTCGTCGTCGATCCGGGAGTGGCGCTCCGCCAGCTCGGTCGCGCGCGAGGAGTCGGTGGCGTAGATGGCGCCGCCGTCGAGTTCGAGCATTTCGGTGATGCGCTTCTGCTCGGTTTCGAGGGCTTCGATCTGGGCGGGGAGGGCATCGAGCTCGCGCTGCTCTTTATAGGAGAGCTTCTTGCGGGCGCCTGTCGCCGCCTTGGGAGCGGAGGGTTCCGCCGCCGGGGCAGGCGCGGGCGCCGGGGCTGCGGCGGGCGCGGCGGCCAGGCGCTGCTCGGCGATCTCGCGGGCGCGCTTGGACTGGGTCAGCCAGTCCTGCACGCTGCCCTCGTACTCGCGCCAGCGGCCGTCGCCTTCGTAGGCGATGGTGCTGGTGACCACGTTGTCGAGGAAGGTGCGGTCGTGGCTCACGAGGAACACGGTGCCGTCGTAGTCCTGCAGCAGGTTCTCGAGCAGTTCGAGGGTGTCGATGTCCAGGTCGTTGGTCGGCTCGTCCAGCACCAGCACGTTCGCCGGACGCGCGAAAAGGCGCGCCAGCAGCAGCCGGTTGCGCTCGCCGCCGCTGAGAGAGCGCACGGGGGAGTTGGCGCGCGCGGGGGAGAAGAGGAAGTCGGAAAGGTAGCTCTTGACGTGCTTCTTCTGCGTGCCGATCTCGATCCACTCGCTGCCGGGGCTGATGAAGTCTTCCAGCGTGGCGTCGAGGTCGAGCTTGTCGCGCATCTGGTCGAAGTAGGCGACCTGAAGGTTGGTGCCGCGGCGGATCTTGCCGCTGTCGGGTTCGAGCTCGCCGAGGATCAGCTTCAGCAGGGTGGTCTTGCCGGCGCCGTTGGGGCCGAGCAGGCCGACCTTGTCGCCGCGCAGGATGGTGCCGCTGAACTTGCGGATCACGGTCTTCTCGCCGAAGGACTTGGTGGCGTCGGTAAGCTCGGCCACGATCTTGCCGCTGGACTGGCCCGAAGCCACGTCCATGTTGACGCTGCCCTGCACCTCGCGGCGGGCGGAGCGGCTGGCGCGCAATTCCTGCAGGCGGGTGATGCGGCTCTGGCTGCGGGTGCGGCGTGCCTCCACGCCCTTGCGGATCCAGATCTCTTCCTGGGCCAGGAGCTTGTCGGCCTTGGCGTTGATCACCGCCTCCTGGGCGAGCTGCTCTTCCTTCTGCAGGAGGTACTGCTCGAAGTTGCCGGGGTAGGAGCCCAGCTTGCCGCGGTCGAGTTCGACGATGCGGGTGGCGACGCGGTTCAGGAAGCTGCGGTCATGGGTGACGGTGACGACGCTGCCCTTGAAGTCGATCAGCAGTTGCTCGAGCCACTCGATGGAGTCGAGGTCCAGGTGGTTGGTGGGCTCGTCCAGCAGGAGGACGTCCGGAGCCGCCACCAGCGCCTGGGCCAGGGCCACGCGTTTGCGGGTGCCGCCGGAGAGGGAGCCGACGCGGGCGTCGCGGTCCAGATGCAGGCGGTGCAGCGTCTCTTCGACACGCTGCTCCCAGTTCCAGGCGTCGAAGGCTTCGATCTGCGACTGGAGTGCGTCGAGGTCGAGGCCGTCCGCACCGGACAGATAGAGGTCGCGGATGGCGATGACGGGGGCCAGGCCCTGGCTGGCTGCGGTGAAGACATCCGCGTCCATGTCCAGCGCGGGCTCCTGGGCGACGTAGGCCACGCGGAGGTTCTGCTGCAGCTGGAGGGTGCCGTCGTCGGTCTTCTCCAGGCCGCCCAGTATCTTGAGCAGGGAGGACTTGCCTGCGCCGTTGCGGCCAATCAGGCCAATGCGCTCCGATTCCATGAGAGAGAAGTCCGCATGATCCAGCAGCGGGACGTGACCGAACGCAAGCTGCGCGTCGAGGAGTGTGATGAGTGCCATGTGGCGCGGATTATCGGAGGAGGGGATGTCGGGTCGCCCGGGGGATGTGGCCGCTGCTCTACATGGAGAGACCGTGGGGACGCCAATCCAAGATTCTTTCACGAACATCTTGCGCGAGCCCGAATCTGTCATATACTCGTGGGCTTCGCTACTGACAGCCGTTTGGTTGTTGAAGCGGCCGGTCTCTTTGGGGTTCTGGTTGTGGTGGTGAAGAAAAAGTCTTCGAAAGTTGACCGGTTCTTAAAAAACGGTGCATAATCGAAGGCTTCGCTGAAACGAACTGCTTCAGTGGCTTGCGATGAGAGTTGCGGGTTGCGAAAGAAGTTGGTGGATGTGAAAGCCAAAATAGTTTGGTTGATTTGAAAAAATCGTGCTAGACTACAAGGCTTCGCCGAA
>NZ_JASMRZ010000179.1 GCF_030462475.1 Variovorax sp. CAN15 | reverse complement strand
CGAGTGAGCCGGCCTGGGCCGTGCCGGTGATCGCATTGCCGTTGGTCGGATTGACCACCGGCGCCGCCGGGGACACTGCATTGACCGTGGCCCTGGCTTCAGGGCTGCTGTTGCCGGCGGCGTCCGTCGCGGCCACATGCAGGACCGTGCCGTGGGCGGGAGGCGTCGTCGGTTTGAAACTGTACGCACCACCGGTCGTGGCGGTCGTGCTGCCGATGAGCTTGCCCGTGTCGTCCGTGATGGTGACCACCGAGCCGGCCTCGGCCTTGCCGGTGACGAGGCTCCCGTTGGTCGGATCGACAGTGGGCCTGGCCGGCGGATCGTTGTCGACCGTGGCCGTGGCGGGCTGGCTGGCGTTGCCGGCTGCGTCGGTCGCGACCACGCTGATCTTCACGCCGTCCTGCAGCGGCCGGGCCGGCGTCACGGCGTATTCGCCGTTGCTGCCCGCGGTTGCGCTGCCGACGAGGTTGCCCGCGCCGTCCTTGACGGTGACCAGCGAGCCCGCTTCGGCTGTGCCTGCGATGGTGCCGCCCGAGGTCGGCTTGACCGTGGGTGCATCGGGGGCCTTGCTGTCGACCTTGGCCGTGGCGGGTGCGCTGGTGTTGCCAGCCGCGTCGGTGGCGGTCACGCTCAGCTCGGTGTCGTGCGCCGGGGGCGTTGCGGGCTTGACGACGTAGTTGCCGTTGGCGTCCGCCGTCGCGCTGCCGACGCTGTTGCCGGCGCCGTCCTTGACGAGAACGAGCGAGCCCGCTTCGGCCGCGCCTGTGATGGTGCCGCCGCTCGTGGGCTTGACGGTGGGCGCGTTCGGGGCGGCGCTGTCCACCGTGGCCGTGGCAGCAGGGCCGGTGTTGCCCGCCGCATCGGTGGCCGAGACGCCGAGCGTCGTGCCATGCGCCACGGGGGTCGCGGGTTTGACGGCGTAGTTGCCGTTCGCATCGGCCGTCGCGCTGCCGATCAGCTTGCCTGCCTGGTCCTGCACCGTGACGACGGAGCCGGCCTCCGCCTTGCCGGCGATGGTGCTGCCGTTGGTCGGATCGACCGTGGGCCTGCCCGGGGGCACGGCGTCCACAGTGGCAGTGGCCGCGGCGCTGACGTTGCCCGCAGCGTCGGTGGCCACCGCGGTGATCTTCGCGCCGTCTTCCAGCGGCTTGGCAGGCGTGACGGTGTAGAGGCCATCTGCTGCGGCGGTCGCGCTTCCGACCACCTTGCCTGCGCCGTCCTTGACGGTGACCACCGAGCCGGCCTCGGCGCGGCCGGTGATCGGATCGCCGTGGGTCGGCTCGATCGTCGGCGCGTCGGGCGCCTTGGCGTCGACCTTGGCCGTGGCAGGCGCGCTGGTGTTGCCGGCCGCGTCGGTCGCGGTGAGCTGCAGCACGGTGTCGTGCGCGGGAGCGATCGCGGGCTTGACGCTGTAGTTGCCGCTGCCGTCCGCGGTCGCGCTGCCGATGGTGTTGCCCGCACCGTCCTTCACGGTGACGAGTGAGCCGGCCTGGGCCGTGCCGGTGATCGCATTGCCGTTGGTCGGATTGACCACCGGCGCCGCCGGGGACACTGCATTGACCGTGGCCCTGGCTTCAGGGCTGCTGTTGCCGGCGGCGTCCGTCGCGGCCACATGCAGGACCGTGCCGTGGGCGGGAGGCGTCGTCGGTTTGAAACTGTACGCACCACCGGTCGTGGCGGTCGTGCTGCCGATGAGCTTGCCCGTGTCGTCCGTGATGGTGACCACCGAGCCGGCCTCGGCCTTGCCGG
>NZ_JASMRZ010000178.1 GCF_030462475.1 Variovorax sp. CAN15 | reverse complement strand
CGAAGCCTGGGGGAGAACCTGGACTCACCGCGGAACCGGCTTTGCCGGGCCGCAGGTGTTGCCCCCTCGAGGGGGGTGGCGAAGCGACACGAAGTGCGCGAAGCCTGGGGGTCAGTCCTTTGTCGCCCGGCGCTGCACGCAGGCCACGTAGCCTTCGCCATCGGGCGGCCGGCCCGCGCGCTGGCTCTCCCACATCATCTGCCCGAGGCACTCCATCGCCTCGTGATGCGCATGCAGCAKCGAGCCGCGCCGCGCGGCGAGCAACTCGACCGCCTGGCGGATGCCGCGCGGCTGGTCGATGGAGCACTGCTCGCTGATCGACAGATGCATCGAGAGATGAAGAAACGGGTTCTCGCGTCCGCCAGATCCGTCGTACACCCGCGCCACCGCCGCGTCGGCATCGGAGAGGTCGTCGTGGTACTCGGGGTGCTGGTCGATCCAGCCGGCGGCGATGGTCTCGAGCGCTTCCATCGGCAGGCCCTGGCGGTGCTTGGCGTAGACGTCGCAGAAGAAGCGGCGCACGTCTTCCTGGGAGGGGTTGAACATATCTATATAGAGGTGGCGAAAAGATGAGAGGGAGCTGTCGGCGCGAACTGCTTTTTCGGCGGCTTCGCGGTGCCTCGGATGTGTCGGACGTTCCGGGTACGCGGCGTTACTTCGTAACGTAACGAATCGCCAATTGACCTCCTTACGAGCTGTTTCCACACCCCGTCGCAGGCCCTGCAAAAAGAAAATTTTCCATACGAATCAACGAGTTGCTGCATCCGAGGCGGCTTCGGCACGGAGCCTGGCAAAAGCGGCACGCTAGTTGCCCCTGAGTAGGCATCTTTTGTCACAGAGGCTGCCATGACCGCTCAACAAGCATCGACCAATTCGACCGAGGGACTTGCCGCCGCTGGCGCTGCCCCTGTGGTCCTCGCCCAGGCCACCGTCACTCCGCTGGGTACCCCCGGCGCGGTGAGCCCGGCCGCTCCAGCCGCAGCTGCCGCCCCGGCCAGCATCGGCACATTATCGAACGCCACGCCCGGCGTCACCGTCATGCGCGATGGTGTCAGCATTCCCGTCGATGGCAATCAGACCCTGATCGCCGGCGACCGCGTGATCGTTCCGCAGGACGGCCACGCCAACGTTCTCTTCCCCGGATCGGCCACCAACAAGGCCCCGCTCGCAGGTGTGTTCACCGGCGGCACCGATGCCACCATCGGCTCGACCAAGCTGCCCGGCGGCCTGGAACAAGTGAATGTGGATGTCGCTTCGGGCGACCTGCAGGTGACCCCGCCCGACAGCGACGCCGACGCCGCTGCCCTGGCCGTCACCAAGAAGCTCGCTGCAGGCAGCGGCATCGGGCTCGGCGAATTCGCCCTGGGCGCCCTGGGCGCCGCGGCTTTGGGTGCCGCCCTGAGCGGCGGTGGCGGCGGCAGCGACAGCACCATCCCGCTGTTCGTCGGCTCGGGCAACCCGACCAATCCTGGCGACTCCGATGCGGACGCAGATTCCGATGCGGACGCCGATGCTGATGCGGATGCAGACGGAGATGCCGACGCAGATGCCGATGCCGATGCCGATGCTGATGCTGACGCCGATGCCGATGCCGATGCCGACGCTGACGCTGACGCTGACGCTGACGCTGACGCTGACGCTGACGCTGACGCCGACGCCGACGCTGACGCCGATGCCGATGCCGATGCCGATGCCGATGCCGATGCCGATGCCGATGCCGATGCCGATGCCGATGCCGATGCCGATGCCGATGCCGATGCCGATGCCGATGCCGATGCCGATGCCGATGCCGATGCCGCC
>NZ_JASMRZ010000177.1 GCF_030462475.1 Variovorax sp. CAN15 | reverse complement strand
CTCGCGAACGATCGCATGGTCATCTGCGATACCTAACCTGAGMGGACAACGGACTCGGCGTATATCTCTCGACGGGCGACCCCATTTTCCCGTGGACCTGTCTTCGTCTTTCGAGGCTTTGACGCCACGCGTTTCCAGCTCGGAGGTAAAAACAAGGTTAGGCATTTCATACATGTACTGGGGTCGCGGGCGGTAGTTCGTAGGCGAATGCCGCGCACGCGCGTTGCTTCCTGGCAAGACCGTTGCGCGTGGAGTCCAGCCTCCAACTTGTAGGAGCTCGGATGTCACTGAAATCATCGATTTTCCGAGCCTTTAGCCGAGCGCAAATCTGATGATGACGCTGTTCATCAGATGAACGGTTCCCGGCTTGCCTGTTGTTCATACACGCGAATTCAGACGCGCGCCTGAACCACAGGCCGAAGACACATCAAACAAAGGAGGTCGAATGATGCAAAAAGCTCAGAAGCGCATACCGCGTGGTCCGGGAGGGGAGTTCTGGTTGCTCGTCGCAGTTTTGACGCTGCTTGCGACCCTGGCGCTCTTGCACGTTGCGGTTCAGAGAGAGCGAGATTCGGGTTTGACGGCTATCGATGTGCATGCGCTTACGGATCTGTTCTCCGGCATGTCAGTATCTTTTGGCGGCAACCGCTCCCCCAGCTAGGAGACGGTAGTGGAAGCAACAACTGCCGATGCGGGTCCTATCGCTGTACAAGGTGCGTCGTTCACGTTGGAGACCAGACCTTTGCATTTTGAGGCGCGGGTCGAAGTCACCTCGAAGGGATTGCTAGCCATCGCTGCTCTGGTCTCGAGCATTCTTCTCGCCACGGCAGTGGTGGTGCGCGCCGCTGCGAGTCGCCGCTGACAGGGAAACGGGCGCAGCTTCGCGGTGTGGCGTCGCACCTACCACGGGCAGACCAAGCCGCTAAGAACATGCCAAAGTCTCGCGGGTGCCACATTCGCATGCCCTGAATGTGCTCAAGAGGATCTAGGCCGTCGACGCCTTCACGTCGGAATCGTCTGACATTGGGCTCCGCCGCATCGACGTAAATTCGTCTGTCCTGCGGTTGGTCGCAGGCTTGCTGTAACCCTCTGCCCGGCCCTTTCGGCCGGGTTTTTTTTAGGGCCTTAGCGGTATAGCGCCATACACTTGGCATGTCAGACGCACACCCCGAGTGTCGAAAAGTCCCTCTTGAAATCGGTGAGGCGTGTCCTATCTTTTCTTCCGTCGGAAATTGGTCGCACCCAAAAGGAGGTATTGAAATGACCATGAACTTGCTGAAGCAAATCGCCGGCTCTCGCCTGCCTGTCACGTTCTACCGCGAGGCGGACATCGATCAGGTCAGGGTGCTGCGCGCCGCTGGGCTCGTCGTTGCCCTGGTGCCGTCGCCTTCGGACCCGCTTTCCTTGTCTGGCTCCGCCGCGGCCGCCCAGGTGTTGGCAGTCACCCAAAAGGGGTATGAGGAACTGGCGAAATTCAACTATCCCGAATCGCGGCCCCCGCGCTGGCGAAGCCGTTCACCACGCATCACTGCACGGCTTCGCTCTTATGTGAACCGCTTCTCGCAGTCCAGCAATGCGCGGGACTTGCCCCAGTAGGCCGCGCCCGTCCTTCACGGTTATGTTCGTTCTAGGTTTTGGAGGTTGAGCCATGTACAGAGCTTTCTTTCCCCGCGACATGCTTGCGGAAATGGATCGTCTGCAGCGCGACATGCAGCAGGCGTTCGATTTGACCCCCACCATCAGAGGCTTCGGGAGTAACGGTTTCCCGGCGCTGAATGTTGGCGCGACGGCTCAGGCGGTGGAGATCTATG
>NZ_JASMRZ010000176.1 GCF_030462475.1 Variovorax sp. CAN15 | reverse complement strand
CGGCAAGCACGTGGTCACGGCCAACAAGGCGCTGCTGGCCGTGCACGGCGCGGAGATCTTCGCGGCCGCGTGCGACAAGGGCGTGATCGTGGCCTACGAGGGCGCCGTGGCCGTCAGCATCCCCATCATCAAGGCGTTGCGCGAGGGCCTCGCGGCCAACCGCATCGAATGGGTGGCCGGCATCATCAACGGCACCACGAACTTCATCCTGAGCAAGATGCGCGACGAGGGCCTGGACTTCGCCGCCGCGCTCGCGCAGGCGCAGGCGCTGGGCTATGCCGAAGCCGACCCCAGCTTCGACATCGAAGGCATCGACGCCGCCCACAAGCTGACCCTGCTGGCCGCCAACGCCTTCGGCATGCCGCTTCGCTTCGCCGACGCGCAGGTGGAGGGCATCACCGCACTGCAGGGCGTGGACGTGGCCTGCGCCGAGCAACTCGGCTACCGCATCAAGCTGCTGGGCGTGGCGCGCCGGCAGGCGGCCGGCGTCGAACTGCGCGTGCAGCCTGTGCTCGTGCCGGCCACGCACCTGATGGCGCAGGTGAACGGCTCGATGAACGCCGTCATGGTCAAGAGCGACGCGGCCGGCCTCACGATGTACTACGGTGCCGGAGCGGGCTCGGAGCAGACCGCCTCCGCCGTGATCGCCGACCTGGTCGACGTGGCGCGGCTCGACGGCGTGCATGCCGCGCAGCATGTGCCGCATCTGGGCGTGCATGCGCATGCGACCAACGCGCTCGCCGTGCTGCCGCGCGCAGCCGTCCACACCTCGCACTACCTGCGCGTGCCGGTGCGTGCGGCCAACCAGATCCAGGCGGTCGCAGCCAGTCTCGCGGAACAGAAAGCGCCCGTGCGCCAGGTCGCGCTGGCGGCCGAGCGGCCCGGCATGGCGCCGCAGGTGCTGGTGCTGACCGGGCCGGTGGAGCAGGGCACGCTCGACCTCGCTGTGCATGCGCTGCAGGCGCGCTCCGAGGTGGCGGGGCCGGTCACGACCCTGCGCGTGGAGTCGTTGGAAGGCTGAGCGGGCTCAGCTCGGCATAGCCGGTGAGCGGATCGTGCGTTCGCGCGAACTGCCAGTCGGGCAGCACGGCGACGAGAATCTCCGCCGTGGTCCGCACGATGCACCCCGGCGCAGCATGTCCGCCGAAGACACGGCCCTCGGCGTTCGACACGCTGATGTGCAGATGCGAGCCGTCTGGCGACAGGCTGCMCGCCAGCGTGAGGATTTCCAGGTCGCCCTCGATGCGAGACGGCGTTGGCGCACCCGCGAACCGGATGCTCGCGCCGCTCAGGCTGCCGATGCCGGACACGACGAAAGCCGCTTCACTGCCGCTTCGGCCCAGCGCCGAATCGAGCGACGCCCGCAGGTCGTCGCCCGGGTTCAGCCGCAGCACCAGCGTCCGCATGCGGCTTCAGCTCCCCGAGAGCGCGCCGTCCACCACCTGCTGCGCCTCCTCGAGGATACGCGCGAGGTGCTCCTCGCCCTTGAAGCTCTCGCCGTAGATCTTGTAGATGTTCTCGGTGCCCGAGGGCCGCGCGGCGAACCAGCCGTTCGCGGTCACCACCTTCACGCCGCCGATGGCCGCGCCGTTGCCCGGCGCATGGCTCAGCACCTCGACGATCCTGTCGCCCGCGAGCTCGGTCGAGCGGATCTGCTGCGGCGACAGGCTGGACAGCCGCTTCTTCTGCTCGACCGTGGCCGGCGCGTCCACCCGGTTCGACACCGCCCTGCCCGCGCTCACCGAGCTTGCCGTGTCGCTCTACCTGCCGCGGCCCAGCCAGCCCGCGGGCTTCCACTTCGACGCGCGCCAG
>NZ_JASMRZ010000175.1 GCF_030462475.1 Variovorax sp. CAN15 | reverse complement strand
CCCAAGAGCATAACGGCCATGCCACCTGGAGTGCCTTCAGGGGTTGGGAACACCCCGCATACGGTTTTTCCGGTACCCCCTCTTGCGGCCACCTAGAATGCGCCCAACTGCGTCATTGCAGCAACCACAGGAGCTCCGGCCATGAACGACCGCGTTACCACCCTAGACACCTCTTCCGGCTACGGCCAGCCGTTGGCACAGGCAGAACGCCAGCGCGTGCTGCGCAATACCTACTGGCTGCTCGCACTGAGCCTGCTGCCCACCGTGCTGGGCGCCTGGGTGGGCGTCAGCACCGGCATCACCCGCTCGCTCACCGGCGGCCTGGGCCTCATCGTTTTCCTCGGCGGTGCCTTCGGCTTCATGTTCGCCATCGAGAAGACCAAGAATTCCGCCGCCGGCGTGCCGGTGCTGCTGGGCTTCACCTTCTTCATGGGCCTGATGCTGTCGCGCCTGATCGCGATGGTGCTCGGCTTCAAGAATGGCTCCGAACTCATCATGACGGCCTTCGGCGGCACCGCCGGCGTGTTCTTCGTGATGGCTTCGCTGGCCACCGTCATCAAGCGCGACCTGTCGGGCATGGGCAAATTCCTGTTCGTCGGCGCAATGGTGCTGATGATCGGCGCGGTCATCAACGTGTTCGTCGGTTCGACCACTGGCATGCTGGTCATCTCGGTGGCCGCCATCGGCATCTTCTCGGCCTACATGCTCTATGACCTCAAGCAGATCATGGACGGCGGCGAAACCAACTACATCAGCGCCACGCTGGCCCTGTACCTCGATCTGTTCAACGTCTTCCAGAGCCTGCTGGCCCTGCTGGGCATCTTCGGCGGCGAGCGCGACTGAGCGAATCGCACGCATCAACGGAAAGGGCCCGCCGGGCCAATGCCGCTCAGTTAAGCAAAGGCCCTTCGGGGCCTTCGCTGTTTGTACAGTGCAGGCTGTATGAACAAAGCCGAGCCCGGACGAGGCCGGCGGACGGCCGATGCTGCTGCAAGAGTACCTGTGCGAGACCCATCAATACGCCACGCCCGAGCAGTGGGGAGTCGTGCGAGGCAGCCTGCCTGCGCAGTGGATTGAACAGGCGCTGCAGGCCACGGGCGTGGCCACGCTGCGCAAGCGGCGGCTGCCCATGGAGCAGGTGGTCTGGCTGGTGTTGGGCATTGCGCTGCTGCGTGATCGATCGATTCTGCATGTGGCCGACGCGCTGGAGGTGGCGTTGCCTGCCYAGGGTGAGGGCATCAGCTCCAGCGCGTTGAGCCAGGCGCGCCAGCGCCTGGGCAGCGAACCGCTGCAGTGGCTGTTTCGCCATACGGCGGCGCAATGGGCGCACCAGGAGGCCGGGCGCCATCGCTGGCAGGGTCTGTCGCTGTACGCACTGGACGGTGTCGTCTGGCGCACGCCTGACACACTGGAGAACCGCCAGCGATACGGTGGTCAACGCAACCATGCCGAGCATCAGAGTGCGTTCCCGCTGGTGCGCATGGCGTGCCTGCTGGACGCRCGGGCGCGTTTGCTGGTCGATGCGAGCCTGGACGCCTACGACACCAGCGAATACACCCTGGCGCAGCGGTTGTGGCCGCAGTTGCCTGCCGATTCGCTGGTGATCGTGGACAAGGGCTTTTACTCGGCGGGCCTGTTGTGGCCGTTGCAGCACCGCCAGGGACGCCACTGGCTCATTCCCGCGCGCGCCGGCCTCAAAGGCGACGTGGTGGACACATATGGGCCCGGTGACGTGTGCCTGCGCATGAAGGTCTCGCCGCAGGCGCGCAAGAAAGATCCGGGCCTGCCGCTGACCTGGGACGTGCGCGCCATCACGCGCGAGATCGACGGCAAGCCGCGCACGCTGTTCACTTCACTGGYCGACCCCGTGCGCTGGGCCGCCGAGGACGTGTTCGCGCTGTATCACGAGCGCTGGGAGATCGAACTCGCGTACGGGGAGATCAAGACCGACATGCTGCGCCAGTCCATGACGCTGCGCAGTCAGCACCCCGACGGCGTCGAGCAGGAACTGTGGGCGACCCTGCTGATGTACAACCTGATCCGTCTGGAAATCACGCGCATCGCCGACGAAGCCAAGCTCGAGCCTTGTCGCATCAGCTTCATCACGGCCTTAGCCTTGTCGCATCAGCTTCATCACGGCCTT
>NZ_JASMRZ010000174.1 GCF_030462475.1 Variovorax sp. CAN15 | reverse complement strand
CTGCTTGCTGCCTTCTTCGACCTTCTCCACCGAGTCGCCGATCAGGGTCTTGATTTCCTTGGCGGCTGCAGCGGAACGCTGAGCGAGGCTGCGGACTTCCGAAGCAACTACTGCGAAGCCGCGACCCTGCTCGCCGGCACGAGCCGCTTCAACGGCTGCATTCAGCGCAAGGATGTTGGTCTGGAACGCGATGCCGTCGATCACGCCGATGATGTCCACGATCTTCTTGGACGACGCATTGATCGAGCCCATGGTGTCGACCACTTGCGAGACGACGCTGCCGCCCTTCACTGCCACTTCCGAGGCAGAGACAGCCAGTTGGTTGGCCTGCCGAGCGTTGTCCGCGTTCTGCTTGACCGTGGAGGTCAGCTCTTCCATCGAGGCTGCCGTCTGCTCCAGCGAACTCGCCTGCTCTTCCGTACGCGAGGAAAGATCCTGGTTGCCCGATGCGATCTGCCCCGAAGCCGTCGCGATGGTCTCGGTTCCTTCTCGAACCTCGCCCACCACCTTCGCGAGACTCGCATTCATCTCGCGCAGCGCGTGCATCAGCTTGCCCGTCTCGTCGCGGCTTTCCACCGCGATGTTCGAACTCAGGTCACCGGAGGCGACCGTCTCGGCCACTTTCACCGCGCGCCCCAGCGGACGCACGATGCCCACGGTCAGGCGCCAGGAGAGCAGCGCGCCCAGCATCAGTGCGACGATCGAAAGCACCAGCAGAACTCTCTCCCCCGTCTCGTGGTCGTCATCGATGCCTTTGGCCAGTTCGTCGATGCGGTCGCGCTGGTAGGCGGCGAGCTTGGCAACGGCTTCCTCGTAGACGACGAGCGCGGCGGCGAACTGCGTATCGGCCATCACCATGGCTTCCTCGTCCTTGCCTTCGGCCTTGAGCTTGTTGATGTTCCCCACGAGCGCCAACACCACGCTGCGCGGGTCGGCGATGGCGGAATACAGCTTCTTCTCCTCCGGCGAGGTCAGAAGCTCCTCGAGCTTCTTCTGCACGGGATTGATCTGCACCGACTTGTCGACGCGCGCCTTCTCGAAGTACGCAGCCACCTTGGGATCGGTCGCCTTGACCATCGCGAAAGAGTTCGCGATCGCCGGCCCGAGCAGGACGGACCACTGGTTGGCCAGGCGCTCCTTGACCAGCGCGCGCTGCACCATGTCCTCCGTGGCATTGCCCACGCTCGCCAGTCGCAGCATGCCGGTGGCCGCGATGACCGCCATCAGGAGCAGGACGACTGCGAAGCCGAGGCCCAGGCGGGTTCCGATCTTTAGATTCTTCAGGTTCATTTGACTTCTTCCTGCTCGGTTTAGAACTCGGTCCAGTCGCCCTTGGCGTCGCCGGCCATGGCGAGTTGCGGGGCGGCCGAGGGTTCCTTGCGCGTGGGCAGGGCCTTGGCGGGCCGCTTCGGCGCCGGTTTCGCCGGCCTCGGGATGGGTGTGATGGGCGTGAATCCGGGGCGCACGTTGGCGACGGCGTTGGCGTCGAGCTTGAAGATGCTCACGGCCTGCACGAGGCTGCCGGCCTGCTCCTGCAGCGACTGCGCCGCCGCGGATGCCTCCTCGACCAGCGCCGCGTTCTGCTGCGTCACCTGGTCCATCTGCGTGATCGCCTGGTTGATCTGCTCGATGCCCGAGGTCTGCTCCTGGCTGGCTGCGGTGATCTCGCCCATGATGTCCGTCACGCGCTTCACACTGCCCACGATCTCTTCCATCGTGCGGCCCGCTTCTTCCACCTGCTTGCTGCCTTCTTCGACCTTCTCCACCGAGTCGCCGATCAGGGTCTTGATTTCCTTGGCGGCTGCAGCGGAGCGTTGAGCCAGGCTTCGGACTTCAGAGGCGACGACCGCAAATCCACGGCCTTGCTCGCCGGCACGAGCCGCTTCAACGGCTGCATTCAGCGCCAGGATGTTTGTCTGGAACGCGATGCCGTCGATCACGCCGATGATGTCCACGATCTTCTTGGACGAGGCATTGATCGAGCCCATGGTGTCGACCACCTGGGACACGACGCTGCCGCCCTTCACTGCCACCTCGGAGGCTGACACGGCCAGCTGATTGGCCTGCCGGGCGTTGTCCGCGTTCTGCTTGACCGTGGAGGTCAACTCCTCCATTGAAGGCCGAGCGCGTGTTCCGCGTCGGGCTGAGCGATGCGCTCGAAGTGGCGCTGATGCCTCGGCTGATGCAGCGGCTTTCCGAAGAGGCGCCGGGCGTGCGACTGGTGGCG
>NZ_JASMRZ010000173.1 GCF_030462475.1 Variovorax sp. CAN15 | reverse complement strand
CTCCATCTCGTCCTGTAGGTTGACCGCGGTGTTGCGCACGGTGCTGAGCGACACGTGGGGCGCGACGCGCGCGATCTCCTTCATCAGCCTGGGCAGGAAATAGATCTCGCCGATGTCCGTCATGCCGACGGTGAAGGCGCGCTTCGACGTGGCCGGTCGGGCTGATGGCAGCGCTCTCCGCCGTTACCAAGGGCGCGAGCCAAGTGATGATCGTCGACACCCAGCAGGACCGCTTGGCGCTGGCCGAGAAGGTTGGCGCGATCCCGATCGACAACACCGAGGGCGACGGCGTGGAGCAGGTGATGGAGCTGACCGGCGGCAAGGGGGCCGACCGGGGCTGCGAATGCGTCGGCTACCAGTGCTGCAACCTGCATCGCGAAGAGGTGCCGGGTCTCACGATGAACAACCTGGTTGCCTCCGTGAAGTTCACCGGCCGCATCGGCTGCGTCGGCGTGTTCGTGCCGCAAGACCCGGGCTCAGAAGACAAGCTCGGCCGGGTCGGCAAGATGCCGTTCGACTTCGGCATGTTCTGGTTCAAGGGCCAGAGCATGGGCACCGGGCAGTGCAACGTCAAGGCTTACAACCGCTTCCTCAGCAAACTGATCGAGAAGGACAAGGTCAGCCCGGCGTTCATCGTCTCGCACGAGCTGCCGCTCGAGAAAGCGCCCGAAGGTTACGACAACTTCGACAAGCGAAATGAAGGCTGGACCAAGGTGGTCCTGAAGCCGGGCCGCTGACGGCGGCTCTCCGGCTGCATCATCCAATGTCCGCTCGTGGCCGCCGCCGGCCGGTCGCATTTTGCCGTGGACGGACTGCATGGCTGCGCAATGCCGTGGCATGGCATCGGGGGCCGCGTTGTCTCAGCCACGAAAATTTGATGTCGCACTGACGAGATCAACGTCGTTCCGCATTAGCCCAAAACTTCTGCATGGCGCGCACTCTGTCGTTGCGCTCCGTCTTCAGGTAACCAGAGGTCGTTCCAACCGATGAATGGCCGAGGTTGTTTTGAATTATCTGCAGCGGGATTGGTTCAAGGCCAGCGCGACCGTTCAAGGCGTGGGAAGCATGGGTATGTCGCAGCCAGTGCGGCGACGCCGCTCGAAGCTGCTTCGCGTCTTCCGCTTCAAGGCCATCTGCGACGCGCCACAATCCTTTCTTGATCGCCTTATAGAGTCCGGACGCGCCCCATCCTTCGAGACCTTCGCTGAAAGCTGCAAGAAGCGGGATTTTCGAATTCGATGGCGCCTTTGGGTCAGCCGGTAGGCCGGCCGCGCGCAGCTCGGCGCTGAGCTCGTCCACCAGGTGGAGGGGCAGTGGAACTTCGCGAACCTTTTTCCCTTTCCCCACGACCGTCAGCAACCATTCTGGACGATCCATACCTTCGACTTCAACGCAGTCCAAATGACCGAAGGTGGCACCAGTCAGTTCGGACAGCCGCAGTCCCGTGGAATAGAGGATGTTCGCCGCTCGCGAAAGCCGGCGCCCCGCTGAGGATTGGTCCGCATTGAGGCCGGTCGTTACCGCACGCCACTGGGCAGGCGAGAGCGTACGGCTTGAGCCCAACGGCCTACCCGATTCCCGCGGGAGAGAGACCGCGCTGAAGGGATTCCCCATGGAGTAAGACTGCGACTGAAGAAAGCCGTAAAGGCTTTTGAGAATCGAATGGCTGCGGCCCAATGACGCCTCAGAAAGCGGCCCTTCCAGCGGCCGCCAAAGGGGCGACCAACGCTGATGGTGACGCGCGCCGCACCAATCGGGCGGTGGTGACTGGAGGAATGACAAGTAGGCGTTCGCGTCGCCTACGTCAAGCGATGAGATCGGCTTTTTCCGCACCAGGATCGCCCACAGCACCAGTCGTTCCGCCTCCTTGCGGTAGGACCGTACCGTCGGGTTTTCCTTGGCGCCCTCCCCTGCCCGCTTACTGCGCAGCCACATTTCGACGGCCGCCAAGTCGTTGTCGACGCCAAGGAGATTCGGCCCTGGGTTCCGAAAGACGCCGGCGCGCCCGTCGAGCTCGGGCGGCATCTTGAATTTCTCGAACGGAACCACTGAGGTTGATGCGCGCACGACCAGGGCGAGCTCGCCGGGCTGCAGGTGCGTGCGCTGCGTGGCCACGTGCGATCCGATGCGCAGGCCAATTTCTTCTTCATGCTTGCGAAGCCAGTCGACGATGCGCGTGGCTTTCAGCTGGGCGATGCCCGGCACGTGCGCCCACCATCGCAAGCCCACGCCGTCGGCGATGGCGCGCAGAGCCTCGGCGTCCATGAAGTTGCGCAGGCGCGCGATGACGGCCTCGGCCACCTGGTGCTTGCGCGCCAGTTCGGCCAGGGTGT
>NZ_JASMRZ010000172.1 GCF_030462475.1 Variovorax sp. CAN15 | reverse complement strand
CTCGGGCACGGCGCGGTCGCGCTGGCTCATGCCGACGGTGTCCGCTTCGCGACGCGCCACCTGCATGAAGAGGCGCTTGAGGCCGATACGAGCCGGCTTGCAGCCAAGCCCTGGATGATGGCGCTCAGGCGCCAGACGGTGGAGCCCCTCTTCGCCAGCGTCAAGCACCTGATCCTGGGCAATGCCCGCCTGCGGATGAGGCACCTCACAGGAGCGCAAGCGGAGTTCGCCCTGGCGGTGATGGCCTACAACCTGAAGCGGGTGCTCAACATGAAGGGGCATCCTCGATGTGCTCCAGGCGCTGCGGGGCCGAGGCACGGGGGGGCAATCGCTCGCCCAACGAAAAATGCCCCGCTTTCGCAGGGCATCTGGATCCAAGCGGCCCGCAGACTATTTACGCAGACTTTGAGCCGGGCTTTTTTTCATCTGCAGCGCTCACATCGCTGTCAACCGCACACAGTGGCCTCCGTTGAATGTCTACCTTCCGCAGGGAGGGCAATCCAGATCAACGAATTTCAAAGGATATGTTCATGAACAAGCTGCTCGCAGCCCTGGTCGCCGGTCTCTTCGCCGTCGGCGCTTTCGCTCAACAAGCCGAACCCACGACGGCCGCTCCCGCCCCTGCAGCCAAGGCCGCCAAGCACGCTTCGGCCAAGAAGCACGCGGCCAAGAAGCACAAGGTTCGTCACGTGGCCAAGGCTCACACGGCCGCAGCCAAGAAGGTGTAAGCTTCCGCGCTCACCGGCAATGCCCGCATCAGCGGGCATTTTTATTGGCATTTTTAATCCAGGTCGGGCCTTGGCCCCGCCCCGAAAGAGTCGTCCGATGCCCAAGCGTCTCTCCGCCTTGCTCCCCCTGCTCCTCGCATACGCATCGTTCACGATGCCGGCGCATGCCCAGCAGCAGCCTCAGACCGACCTACCACGCACGCAACTGTCAGTCGGCCTGTACAAGATTGATGCGCAGGTCGCGCAAACCCCGCTTCAACGTGAGATCGGCTTGATGTTCCGCAAGGAAATGCCGCAGGCCGAAGGCATGATCTTCGTGTTCGAGCAATCGGCAACGCAGTGCTTCTGGATGCGCAACACGATCCTGCCGCTGACCGCCGCCTTCGTCGCCGACGATGGCCGCATCGTCAACCTCGCGGACATGCAGCCCATGACGGAGAACACGCATTGTTCCCTGGAGCCGGTGCGTTACGTACTCGAAATGAACCAGGGCTGGTTCGCCAAGAAGAACATCAAGAAGGGTGCAAAGCTTGGCGGCGAACTGTTCGCAGCCAGCAAACGCTGAGCGCCCCGCCCTATGGCCGACAAAACCTGCCGCAGGCGCCTTCGTCTGCGAGGCGGCCGGCGACAGCTTCACCTGCCCGGCTAGCAGCGCCCTGGGGCGCAAGCAGCTCTCGCGCAAGAACAAGACGGTGATCTGCGCCGCACAGCCTGGCGACTGCGTTCAATGCGCACGCAAGCCCGGAGGCACCACGGCCAGACGGCGCTTCGTGACGCGCCACCTGTATGAAGAGGCGCTTGAGGCCAATCCGAGCAGCCTGGCAGCCAACCCCTGGATGATGGCGCTCAGGCGCCAGACGGTGGAGCCCCTCTTCGCCAGCGTCAAGCACCTGATCCTGGGCAATGCCCGCCTGCGGATGAGGCACCTCACAGGAGCGCAAGCGGAGTTCGCCCTGGCGGTGATGGCCTACAACCTGAAGCGGGTGCTCAACATGAAGGGGCATCCTCGATGTGCTCCAGGCGCTGCGGGGCCGAGGCCCGGGGCGCAATCGCTCGCCCAACGAAAATGCCCCGCTTTCGCAGGGCATCTGGATCTAAGCGGCCAGCAGACTATTTACACAGGCTGCACAGGTCGGCTTTTTGTCGTTGAGCGAATCCGGAATCAGCCGAAGTTCTTCGCGGCGAAGTCCCAGTTGACCAGTTTGGCCAGGAAGGTCTCGACGAACTTGGGGCGCAGGTTGCGGTAGTCGATGTAGTAGGCGTGCTCCCAGACGTCCACCGTCAGCAGCGCGGTGTCGGCGGTGGTCAGCGGCGTGCCGGCTGCACCGGTGTTCACGATGTCCACCGAGCCGTCGGCCTTCTTCACCAGCCAGGTCCAGCCCGAGCCGAAGTTGCCCACGGCCGATTTCACGAAGGCTTCCTTGAAGGCGTCGTAGCTGCCCCACTTGGCCTCGATGGCCTTGGCCAGCGCGCCGGTGGGCGTACCGCCGCCTTGCGGCTTCATGCAGTTCCAGAAGAAGGTGTGGTTCCAGATCTGCGCGGCGTTGTTGTAGATGCCGCCGCTGGACTCCACGCTGGCCGGCGCTGCGCAGGGGCTGGTGTTCGCGTTGGCACTGGCCACCCTGTTCGGCCTGGCGCTCGCGCCGGGCTTCGTCG
>NZ_JASMRZ010000171.1 GCF_030462475.1 Variovorax sp. CAN15 | reverse complement strand
CCAAGCGCCACGCCCTCTACCAACAGGCTCGCGCAAGCCATCCCGAACGCTGGAGTGGCGCGACACGCAACTGGACCTACATCGACGCTGTCACCCTCAACCCTGAGCGAGAAGCAATCGTGCAGAGCCACATTGAACTCAACCAACGGCCGCTTGCGGCCTGAGTAAACGGGCGACAACTACGTTGACGCGCACCGAGAGCAGGCGGGGGGCTCGGGGGCTTGCTGCTGGGGGAGGTTGATGTCGACAGAGTGCTGGAGTGTTGGGCGGCAGCTTGGGGCCCTTAGCTGACGGTCGGCTTACCCCTTACGAGCCAGGTTGGCCTCGATCCACGACGCCACATCAGTTACATCGATGGCTCGGGATTCATTAAACGTGCTGCTCTTGTCCCAGGCAACACCGCGTCCCTGGGCAAACGCCGCGCGATACTTCCGCATCATGTTTTTCGGGTCGCGCGCCAGCTCGTCCATGAGCTGCTGCTCAGTCCATTCACTACGGCTGAAGGGCCGGCCGAGGCCCGTCTGCAATTTGTCGGCCAGCTCTCCGTACGCCACCGTGTCGCCGGCAAGATACACGATCTCGTTGCGGATGCGGGGTACGGCGAACACCACCTCAGCCGTCAGCGCACCGATGTCTGCGGGTGTGGTCACAGTTACCTGAGTGTCGAGGCTGCCCAAGGCGCGAACTGTGTCATTCTCAAGGTCGACGACACCGAACTCTGGCTCGAACAGATAGCTCATGAACATCCCGGTCGAGATGATGACCCACTCCGTTTGATCCTGACTGCGCAGCAATTCACGCACGTCCAACTGCGCGTCGAAAATGTCCTGCGGACTGCCGCGACCGATGACGTCGAAGTCGACGCCAAACTGCCAGGGGAAGTACCTTGGGATGCGCGCCTGCAGAGCGGAGTACGCAAGCTTCATAGGGGTGTTGACACCTGCGGCATAGCCGGCGCAGCCAATCACTGTGTCGTAGCGCGCAAATACCTGGGCAAGCTCGTCGACCGAGCTCCGGACAAGATCGCCCACCACCATCTCGATGCCGAGCTTTCGGATCTCCGCAATGTCAGCTTGCTTGGCCGGTTCGGCGGATTCCACCGCGCTCGCCCGCAGTAGGACACTGATCTTGGCACCGGGTGCGTTCGAGGCCCGCCGTGCCAGGCTGCGCAGTACTGGGAGGCCAAGTTCGCCAGCGCCGAGGACAAGAATGTTTTGTGACGTAGAGTTAGGATCTGACCGGTTCATTGTTTGCTCACTGATAAAAGTCAGGTCAGTCTATTGGCGCGAACTCTTCGATGTAAGAAGGCACACACGTGATACCGGGGACAAAACGGCAGTGAACAGAGACGAAATCCTCAAGTATGCGCAAACGGTGTGCGACGGCCTGCGCGCCGATGACGACGGCGTCCGCCGAGAGGTTTTGGCGCACGCTGGGAGTCGTTGGTCCCTGGGAATCGTCCACACGCTCGGGGTATATGGACGGCTGCGGCACGCTGAGATAGGCCGTCGCATGCATGGGGTCACCCAGCGCATGTTGACGCTGACCTTGCGTCAACTGGAGCGTGACGGGTTAGTTGTACGCCATGACTTCGACGAGGTGCCGCCCAGGGTCGAGTACGAGCTATCCGAAACGGGAATGGAGCTACTTGTTCGACTGGTGCCGCTGTGGACATGGATAGTCGAGAACGCAGATAGCTTCCGGGAAGCACGGCAAAGATTCGCCACCCAGCACGACGATGCGGACATGTAGCTTCGTCCTCAGCCACATTCGCGGACTGCCCACGTCAAGCCGCCGCGAGCCGTCATTAAATTCATGCCTCATAGTGGAACGACTGCATATGGCCGCATCCTGCCACAGCCCTCGATCTCGGCGTTCAGTCTTTTTGGGAAACAAATCCGTGCGCGGTTTCCCTGATGCGCGGGGAACTCGCTGTGGCCGCCAGTTCGCGTAGCGTCTTCAATAGCGAGATACCGTCAACTTCAGTCGTCCCGGCATTCAACAATCGACCTACCATACGGACGCCGAATTCGCTCGGCCGCCGGCCGAGGGATCTGAGAAGTTCGGTCTCGTAATTTGGCAGCGCCTCCAGACCATGGAGGACACCCCAGACCACGCCAAAGCCTTCTTCCTCCGGATAGCGCTCAAACACGCTCAGCAGTTCGGGTATTGCCTGCTCGGGATGTCCCGCCTGCCAAAGCTCAGCCATAAGCGAGTCCAAGGCAAGCCAGTTGTCCTCCTTCGGCGCAAAGGTGGCAATGTCGTGAGCGATGTCGGCTGTGGTTCGAGGCATGACCAGAGATTCGGGGGCGTGGCCCGCTTATTGTTCACAACTTGACGGGGCGGCAGGAAGGGCCGGTTCTGGCCGTGCTCAGCCCTCAGGAGAACCATCGAAGCTCGCCGAAAAACTCAGCCAGTCGGGGTGGCTCAGCGTCAGGTCAAAGAAGTCGTCGACATAGACAAGCCCGAGGGATTCCAAGCGCCGGACGAACTCGTTGCATGCCTCCCCACCGAAGGATGAATCGCCCCGGGATTCGCGGAGGCTGTTTGGTTTAAGTCAGGCCACCACCTCGGTGTTCTGACTGGCGAGTTGCCGGTAGTAGTTTGCCTCGGCTTCTGCTGGCGGGATATACCCGATGGATTCGAGCAGGCGATGGTGGTTGAACCACGACACCCATTCAAGCGTTGCGAGTTCCACTGCCTCCTTCGTTTTCCAGGGTGCTCGGCGATGAATGAGCTCGGCCTTGTAGAGCCCGTTG
>NZ_JASMRZ010000170.1 GCF_030462475.1 Variovorax sp. CAN15 | reverse complement strand
GCCGGCGCTGCGCTTGTCTCGCCCCATTCGGGTTTCCATCCCTGACGCCTCCGCGCCTTGCGGCGCTGCGCGCTCCGCTTGCCGATAGCAAGGCGCGCCTGTGGCGCGCAGTAAAGCTCGCTGCGCTCGCCGACCGCTTTCGGTCGTCGGACTTGCTCGGGCGCTGTTGCGCCGAACTCATCGCTTTTTCCGGTGACTCTGCCCCCGTGACGGCGTGGGACCGGCTTCGCCTGCAAGGGGGGTATCCGTAAAGGCTGCGCCTTTACAAACCCTCCCCCCTTGCTCCCACGCCCTCCCGTGGGCTCCGTTCACCGCGCGATGACTTCGGAGCAACAGCGGCCAGCTCCGGAAGAAGTCCGACTCCAAAAGGAGGCCTTCGCGAGAGGGCATCAATTTTCGGCGCAACCGTTCAACTCGATAAAGGAAAACGTCATGACTGCAACCGCCAACGCGAAGAAGCTCAAGAACGCACCGAAGACCCCTGCTGTGGTCGCGATGAATGCAGGCGTGCTGAGCACTGCGCAGCCGCAAGGCCGCGACATGCTGGTGCCGCTGAACCAGTTGTTCGTGAGCAAGCACAACGCACGCAAGAAGCGCAACAGCAACTCTTTGCCGGAACTGAAGGCGCTCATTCTGGCGATGGGCCTGATGCAGCGCCTGACCATTGTTGAGGAAGATGGCCGCTATGGTGTGGTGGCGGGTGGTCGGCGGTATGAAGCCATGATGCTCGCCGTGAGCGCGGGGGAGATGGCGGCTGATGCGTTGATCGAATGCAAGCTCTACGACAGCGTCCACAGCGCGAAGCTCTCGCTGGCGGAGAACTCGGGTCGTGAAGAAATGCACCCAGCCGACCAGATCGCATCTTTCAAGCGTCTCATCGATGAAGACGGCATGAGCGTGGCAGAGGTCGCAACCGCATATGGCGTGACGCCGATGACCGTCGAACGTCGCCTCAAGCTCGCGAACCTGTCGCCCCGATTCATCGACATGTACCGAGAAGGCCAAATCGAAGGCGACATTCTGGCGGTGCTGACTTTGGGCGATGACCATCAAACGCAAGAAGCTGCATGGGACAGCCTTTCTCACTATGACCGCAGCGCCTATCACCTCCGCGAAGTACTCCTGAACGGCGAACTGAAAGCGACTTCGCGTCTCGCACGTTTCGTCGGCGTGGAAGCCTACGAGGCAGCTGGCGGAAAGACCCGACTCGACTTGTTTGCCGAAGACGGCAACGGCATCTACCTGCTGGACACCGATCTGCTGCACTCGCTCGCCAAGGCCAAGCTGCAGGATGTGGCGGACAAGCTGTCGGCGCAGGGTTGGTCTTGGGTCGAATGCAGCCTCGAATCCAACTCCAGCGATTACCGCAATTTTGGTCGGGAGAGAAAGGGCAGTCGCGTTCTGAGCGAGCTTGAGCAAGCGGAACACGACCGCCTGCAGGCCGAAGCAAACGCGACCTCCGAGGCCTTCGATAAGCATCGTGAGGATGGCGACGAAGATGCCCCCGACTACGACAGCCTGTATGAGGAACTCGAGACTGCTTCCGATCAAGCCAGTGCCGCGCTCGAGACCTTTGAGCAAGGCGTTGCGATGTGGACCGATGAACAAAAGGCGCGTGCTGGTGCGCTGGTCAATCTGAGCTACAGCGGCGMCATCGAAACATCGGTTGGCTTGGTGCGTCCTTCGGACAAGAAGGCGGCAGTCGAGGCGATGGAAGCGGCAGGCCAGACCGTGCCGCAAGACATGAAGCGCGGCATGCGCGCCGAATTCTCCGACCGTCTGGTGCGAGACATGACCGCACACCGCACCGCCGCGCTGCAAGCTGCAATGTCGCAAAACCCGAAAGTGGCACTGGTGGCAACGGTGCATGCGATGGCGATGAGCGCATTCGGTAGCTACAACGGCGGTCGTCGCGCTTTGAAGATCAGCATCGAGGACACCGACGATGCTGCACTCGCCCAACTGGCGACGGACTACCACGAATCGAAGGCAGCAGCCGTGCTCGTGGAGGCGCAGCAAATGTGGGGCGATCAGCTGCCCGGCGAGTCGGCGCCTTTGTTCGCTTGGCTCTCGAATCAACCACAGGTCGTGCTTCTTGACGCGCTGGCCTTCTTCGCCGCACGCAGCATCAACGTCGTCACCGGCGCCCCGCGTGAACAGCGCGACGAGAGCGACGTGCTTGCCGAAGCACTGGGTGTCGACATGGCCGACTGGTGGACGCCTTCGCCTTCGAATTTCTTCTCTGCTGTGAGCAAGGCGAAGGCCGCCGAGTGCATCGCCGAGGCCACTGGCTTCGATGCAACCAAGGAACTGGCGAGCAAGAAGAAGGACGCAGCGAACACCTACAGCACCGCGAAGGTCACGGGCACGCGTTGGCTTCCGCGCCCGCTGCGTGCCATCGGCGCCGGAGTTGGGAAAGAGCCGGTGACCGCCTGATCCGATGGGGCGGCGGGCGCCGCCCCTTTTTTCAACCTTGCCTTCACAGCACACGCCATGACCATGCAGCAACCTTCGAGCCTTCAACTTGACGCTGAGGCGGGCTTTCCCCCCGCACCCCCCTCGCCTTCCCTTGTCGCCCTGAACGGTGCGGCACGAGAGCAAGATTGGATCGTGGTCACGACCGAGGGGGAGCTTCCCGACCTCGATGTGATCGCTTCAAGCATCCCTGAAGGGCAACTGTGCGCGCTGTTGTCCGCACGCGGCGTGGCACGCGTGCGCAATCAGCACGGCCTGGAGCTCGATCTACGCTTCGATATGGACCAAGAGTCGCTCGTCGCGGAATTGGTGGCCCCCCGCCCGACCGTC
>NZ_JASMRZ010000017.1 GCF_030462475.1 Variovorax sp. CAN15 | reverse complement strand
GCGCCTGCTGCAACGGCGCCCGCCGCGGCCGCGCCGGCCACAGCCGCGCCTGCCCGTAGTGGCGGTGGCGAACAGGTCACGGTGCAGCGCGGAGACACCGCAGGCAAGATCGCCGCGACCTACAAGCCCGCCGACGTCTCGCTCGACCAGATGCTGGTCGCGTTGCTGATGGCCAATCCCGATGCCTTCATCGGCGACAACGTCAACCGCATGCGCGCAGGTGCCGTGCTCGACCTGCCGAGCGCCGCCGAGGCATCCGCCGTTCCGCCGGCCGAGGCCCGCCGCAAGATTACCGCGCAAAGCCGCGATTTCGGCGCTTACCGCCAGCGTCTGGCCGACAACGCACCGACCACCAACGTGGCCGCAGCGAGCCGCAAGGCCACAGGCAAGGTGCAGGCCAATGTCGAAGACCGCAATGCCGCGGCCAGTTCGCCCGACAAGCTCACCATCTCGCAAGGCAACGCTGCCAGCCGGGCAGCCGACGAGAAGGTCGCACAGAACCGCCAGGCGCAGGACAGCAACAACCGCGTCGCGGAACTGTCGAAGAACATCAACGAGCTGAACAAGCTCAAGGCAGCGACCGGCACCGGTTCCGCCGCCGCAGCAGCACCAGCCGCCGCTGCGCCGGCACCGGCGACGCCGGGCATTCCGGTTCCGGCCCCCAACACCAGCGCCACGGTTGCGCCTCCTGTCGCCAGCCCCGCGCCTGCTCCGGCCGCCCCGGCAGCGGCAGCCCCGAGCCCCGCACCTACGCCAGAAGCCACGACTCAGGCCACAGCACCTGCTGCCCCGGCCGCCGCTCCGGCTGAAGCAGCACCGGCCGCCCCGCCGCCAGTGGCAGCCGATGGCACCGCGACTCCCGCAACGGCAGCCGCGAGCGCAGCTGTGGCCGCCGCGCCGAAGCCGGCCGTGAAGAAGCCTGCTCCGCCGCCCCCGCCGCCGGAACCCACCTTCTTCGAGGAACTGATGGACAACCCGCTGATGCTGGCGGGCGCCGCGCTGATCGCGTTGCTGATCGGCTTCCTGCTGTATCGCGTGCTGGGCCGCCGCCGCGAGGAGATGAGCGAAAGCGTGTTCCTCGAAAGCCGTATTCCGAAAGACTCGTTCTTCGGTGCCAGCGGTGGCGAATCGGTGGACACCAAGCACCGCGGCGACTCCACCGTCTCGTCGCTGTCGTACTCGCCGAGCCAGCTCGATGCGGGCGACGTCGACCCGGTCGCCGAAGCCGACGTGTACCTGGCCTACGGCCGCGACCTGCAGGCCGAGGAAATCCTGCGCGAGGCGCTGCGCCTGAACCCGGACCGCACCGCCATCCACCTGAAGCTGCTCGAAATCCACGCCAAGCGCCGCGACGTGCGCGCCTACGAAAGCCTGGCCACCGAAGTGCACAAGCTGACGGGCGGCGTGGGCTCCGACTGGAACCGCGTGGTCGACATGGGCAAGGATCTCGATCCGGGCAACCCGCTGTACGAACCGGGCTCTCCGCGCAGCGGTGGTGCCAGCGCCGCCGAAACTGCAGCCTTCGCAGGCGCCCTGGCAGCAGCAGCCAAGCCGGCGCCGGTGGTTCCGCCCCCGGTGGCAGTGGCACCGCCCGCCTTCGTGCCCTCGGTCGCACCGCTGGACTTCGACCTCGACCTGACCACCCCGCCGGCGCCCGCTCCGGCACCGGCCGTCCAGCAGCCGGCCGCCCAGCAGCACGCACCGGTCGGCGCCAGCCTGCCGAAGTCGGCCTACGCACCCGCTCCGACGACGGCACGCCCCGCGCCGCCCCTGTCGAACGGCCATGCCCCGACGACGCCAGTCGACCTCGAGAACGATTTCGACACCGCCCCCGGCGCGCTGTCGGCAGACACAATGCCCGGCTCGCTGAGCCTGAACGATGCCGACAACACCCGTCCCGCCATGCTGCGCAACGCGCTGCCGGCCGACTCGGGCTTCATCGAGTTCGACATGAGCGCGCTGGCCGGCCTGCCGGCGTCGCGCCCGGCCGAGCCGACCAGGTCAACGGCTGCTCCTGCCTCCGTGCACGGCGACGAAGGCGACGACAGCCCGCACGCCGTCAAGCTGTCGCTGGCCCGTGAGCTGCAAGCCATCGGCGACGTCGAAGGCGCCCGCTCGCTGGTCGAGGAAGTCGAAGCAGAAAGCGCTGGCGACCTCAAGTCGCAAGCCCGCCAACTGCTCGCGGAACTGCGCTGATCGGGCTTCGCCGGCCCGCTCTTCGCTCTTCTTCGGTCCCCTGAATTCGTGAGGCTGGCGCTCGGCATCCGGTACAACGGCCAGGCGTACGACGGCTGGCAGAGCCAGCCCTCGGGCCGCACGGTGCAGGACAAGCTCGAAGCGGCCCTCACGAAGTTCGCTGCGCAGCCCATCAGGACGCTGTGCGCCGGACGCACCGACTCGGGCGTCCATGCGCTGATGCAGGTGGTGCATTTCGACACCCCCGTTCAGCGCGAACCCTTCTCCTGGATGCGCGGCACCAACCGCTTCCTGCCCGACGACATCGCAGTGCAGTGGGCGCACCCGGTGCCGGACGAGTTCCACTGCCGTGCCAGTGCTCTCGCCCGTCGCTATGTCTACGTGCTCTCCCAATCCCCCGTGAGGCCGAGCCTCGACACGGGCCGGGTCGGCTGGTCGATGCACCCGCTCGACGGTGATGCGATGCGCGCGGCAGCCGCGCTGCTCGTCGGCCAGCACGATTTCAGTTCGTTCCGTGCCTCCGCCTGCCAGGCTCGCTCGCCGGTCAAGGATCTGCGGCGCATCGGGATCACGCGCGTCGGCGACGGTGAACGCTGCCGCTGGCACTTCGAGTTCGAGGCCGATGCATTCCTGCACCACATGATCCGCAACCTGATGGGTTGCCTCGTGCGCGTCGGCCGCGGCGATGAACGGCCGGAATGGATCTCGCAGGTGCTCGAGGCACGCAGCCGCGACGCGGCGGCCCCCACCTTCTCAGCCGACGGCCTGTATTTCATGGGTCCGTTGTACGACGCCAAGTGGGGTCTGCCGGCCGAGGCCACGCTGCAGGCCGGCGGGGCTCCGTATGATGGCCCGCCATGAGCGCGCCTTCCCTGCCCCGAACCCGCATCAAGATCTGCGGCCTGACCCGTGAGGCCGACGTGGACGCGGCAGTCGAAGCTGGGGCAGATGCCATCGGTTTCGTCCTGTACCCGAAGAGCCCTCGCGCAGTGACGCTCGACCGCGCCGCCGAACTGGCCTCGCGTCTGCCCCCGTTCATCACGCCCGTTCTTCTGTTCGTGAACGAGGACGCTCCCAAAGTCATAGCATCGCTCGCCCAGGTGAAGGGCTCCATCGCGCAGTTCCACGGCGAAGAGACGCCCCAGCAGTGCGAGGAAGCCACCGGTCCGGGCCGCTTCCGCTATATGCGCGCCGCCCGCATTCCGCTGGGGGCTGCCGGGGCCGGCTTCGACCTCGTAAAATACGCGTCCGATTACTCCCACGCCCAGGCCATCCTGCTCGACGCACACGTCGAAGGTTATGGCGGTGGCGGCAAGGCATTCGATTGGTCACTTCTTCCACCCGCCGTCGACGCTCACCTCGTCTTGAGTGGTGGGCTCACACCTGCAAACGTGAGCGATGGCATTCGCAGCCTGCGGACGCGCTGCAAGACGCTGTCCGTTGATGTGAGCTCGGGCGTCGAAATCGACGGCCCCGGGAACAAGGGCCTCAAGGACGCCGGAAAGATCCGGCAGTTCGTCGCAGCCGTCAGGGCTGCAGACGCGTCCTTTTCAAGTTAGCCGCCGCAGCCGATCGTTCGTCGGGCTGCGGCCCACCGATCGAGAACCATGCAAAGCCAATTCCAGGACTACCAGCAACCCGACGCCACCGGCCACTTCGGCAACTACGGCGGCACCTTCGCAAGCGAAACGCTCACCCACGCGATCAACGAACTGCGCGATGCGTACGCGAAGTTCAAGGACGATCCGGCCTTCCTCGCGGAATTCCACTACGAGCTCAAGCACTTCGTCGGCCGCCCCTCGCCGATCTACCACGCGGCGCGCACCAGCCGCGAGATGGGCGGCGCGCAGATCTATCTGAAGCGCGAAGACCTGAATCACACCGGCGCGCACAAGATCAACAATGTGATCGGCCAGGCGATGCTCGCGCGCCGCATGGGCAAGCCCCGCGTGATCGCCGAGACCGGCGCCGGCCAGCACGGCGTGGCCACCGCCACCATCTGCGCGCGCTACGGCCTCGAATGCGTGGTCTACATGGGTAGCCAGGACGTGAAGCGCCAGAGCCCCAACGTCTACCGCATGAACCTGCTCGGCGCGACCGTGGTGCCCGTCGAATCAGGCAGCAAGACGCTGAAGGACGCGCTCAACGAGGCGATGCGCGACTGGGTGACGAACGTGGAGAACACCTTCTACATCATCGGCACCGTCGCCGGCCCGCACCCCTACCCGACCATGGTGCGCGACTTCCAGAGCGTGATCGGCACGGAATGCATCGAGCAGATGCCGGCCATGCTGGCCGCCGACGGCATAACCGGCGAGGCCGAGGGCAGGCAACCCGACGTGGTCGTCGCCTGCGTGGGCGGCGGCAGCAACGCGATGGGCATCTTCCACCCCTACATTCCGTTCGCGGGCACGCGCCTGATCGGCGTGGAGGCGGCGGGCGAAGGGCTCGACAGCGGCAAGCACTCGGCCTCCATCCTGCGCGGCAGCCCCGGGGTACTGCACGGCAACCGCACCTACCTGCTGCAGAACGACGACGGCCAGATCACCGAGACCCACAGCATCAGCGCGGGCCTCGACTACCCGGGCGTGGGCCCCGAACACGCCTACCTCGCGGACATCGGCCGTGCCGAGTACGTCGGCGTCACCGACAAGGAAGCGCTCGACGCCTTCCACTACCTGTGCCGCACGGAAGGCATCATTCCCGCGCTCGAATCCAGCCACGCCGTGGCCCACGCGCTGAAGCTCGCGAAGACCATGCGCCCCGACCAATCCATCCTGGTGAACCTCTCGGGCCGCGGCGACAAGGACATCGGCACCGTCGCCGACCTGTCGGGCGTCGACTTCTACGACCGCCCCTCGATGCGCGGCCTGAGCGTGAAGGGAGGCAAGTGATGAGCCGCATTGCAGCCACCTTCGAGGCCCTGAAGAAGCAAGGCCGCCGCGCCCTCGTGCCGTACGTGACCGCGGGCTTTCCCTTTGCCGACATCACGCCCGAGCTGATGCACGGCATGGTCGAGGCCGGCGCCGACGTGATCGAGCTGGGCGTGCCTTTCTCCGACCCGATGGCCGACGGCCCCGTGATCCAGAAGGCCGGCGAGGCCGCGCTGGCGCTGGGCGTGGGCATGAAGCAGGTGCTCGCCATCGTCGCCGACTTCCGCAAGATCGACACGACCACCCCGGTGGTGCTGATGGGCTATGCGAACCCAGTCGAGCGCTACGACCTGGTGCACGGCAAGAAGGCCTTCATCCGCGACGCCGCCGCGGCCGGCGTGGACGGCCTGCTGGTCGTCGACTATCCGCCCGAGGAATGCGAGGCCTTCGCCGCCGACCTCAAGGTCGCCGGCATCGACCTGATCTTCCTGCTTGCCCCCACCAGCACCGACGAGCGCATGGCCCAGGTCGCGCGCATCGCCAGCGGGTACGTCTACTATGTGTCGCTCAAGGGCGTGACGGGCGCCGGCCACCTCGACGCCGAAGCGGTCGGCCAGATGATTCCGCGTATCCGCCAGCATGTAGGCATTCCGGTCGGCGTGGGCTTCGGCATTCGCGACGCCCGCACGGCACAGGCGGTCGGATCGGCCGCCGACGCGGTCATCATCGGCACCAGGATCATTCAACTCATCGAGGACCAGCCCCGCGACAAGGTCGTGCCGGCGGTGCGCGAATTCCTCGCGGGCATCCGCGAGGCGCTCGACGCCCTGCCCGCCGCGACGGCCAAGAACGCCGCTGGTCGATAATCACCGCCAACACAAGGAGCCCCCATGAGCTGGCTTGAAAAACTGCTACCCGCCAAGATCGCCCAAACCGACCCGTCCGAGCGCCGCCAGGTGCCCGAGGGCCTGTGGATCAAGTGCCCCGCCTGCGAGACCGTTCTGTACAAGACCGACCTCGAGCACAACCAGAACGTCTGCCCCAGCTGCAGCCACCACCACCGCATCGGCGCTCGCGCGCGGCTCGACGCCTTCCTCGACGCCGAGGGCCGCTATGAAGTCGGGCAGGAAGTGCTGCCGGTCGACGCGCTGAAGTTCAAGGACAGCCGCAAGTACCCCGAGCGCCTGAAGGAAGCCCTGGAAAACACCGGTGAGACCGACGCACTGGTGGTCATGGGCGGCTCGGTGCACAGCATCAGCGTGGTCGTCGCGTGCTTCGAGTTCGAGTTCATGGGCGGCTCCATGGGCAGCGTGGTCGGCGAGCGCTTCGTGCGCGGCGTCGAGACCGCCATCGAGCAGAAGGTGCCCTTCATCTGTTTCACCGCCACCGGCGGCGCGCGCATGCAGGAGGGCCTGCTCTCGCTGATGCAGATGGCCAAGACCAATGCCGCGCTCACCCGCCTGGCAAAGAAGGGCCTGCCCTACATCAGCGTGCTGACCGACCCGACGATGGGCGGCGTGTCGGCCGGCTTCGCCTTCGTGGGCGACGTGGTGATCGCCGAGCCCAAGGCGCTGATCGGTTTCGCCGGCCCGCGCGTGATTGAATCGACCGTGCGCGTGACGCTGCCCGAAGGGTTCCAGCGCGCCGAGTTCCTGCAGACCAAGGGCGCCATCGACTTCATCAGCGACCGCCGCGAACTTCGCAAGACGATCGCGAACACACTGGCGATGCTGCTGCGGCAGCCGGCCGATGCGGTGAGCTGAGCTGAGCGAAACACTGACGCGATAAACCAAAAGGGCCCGGATGCCGATGCATCCGGGCCCTTTTGCTTGGGAATTCAGGAATTCAGGCGCTCAGAAGGTCAGCTGGTAAGCAAACACCAGCAGGTTGCCCAGCACGATCGCGATCACCTGCAGCACGACGATCGCGGCCAACGGCGAAAGGTCGACCCCGCCGATCAGCGGAATGAAGCGGCGAAAGGGCCGCACCAGCGGCTCGGCCAGGCGGGAGATCAGGTCGAGCAGCATCGGCGAAGCCCCCGGAATCCACGACAGCACCGCGTAGACCACCAGCAGCGCCGTCAGGCCCGAGATGGCCAGTTGCATCAGCCCCACCAGCGACACCAGCGGCAGTGTCGCGATGCGCCCCAGGTTGCCGACCAGCAGCCACAGCAGCAGGAACTTCAGCATCACCAGCAGCCATGCGGCGATCAGGCTTGCCAGGTCCCAGCGCTTCACGGAAGGCACGATGCGCCGCAGCGGCAGCACGATCCAGTCGGTGATCGCGAACACGAAGCGCCCGAGCGGGTTGCCGAAAGGCACGCGGTGGTACTGCATGTACAGGCGCAGCAGGCAGGCGCCGCCGAGCAGACCGACGATCACGTCGAGGAGGAACGAGGGAATCTGGTAGAGCATGAGACGCGGCCGTGAGGGGAATGCGATGATAGCCACGCAAGGCTCTTCGATGACGACACAACCCCTTTTGCATTCACTGCCATTGTTTCCGCTCGGTACGGTGCTCTTTCCGGGCGGCCTGCTTCCGCTGCGAATCTTCGAGGTCCGCTATCTCGACATGATCGGCAAGTGCCGCAAGGCCGACGCCCCTTTCGGCGTGGTGAGCCTGACCAGCGGCAGCGAGGTGCGCAAGGCCGGTGCCGACGCCGAGAGCTTCGCCGCCATCGGCACGCTGGCCATGATCCGCGAGTTCGAGTCTCCTCAAAGCGGCCTGCTGCAGATCGAATGCGTGGGCACTCAGCGCTTTCGCGTCCGCAGCAACGAACTGCAGAAGCACGGCCTCTGGGTCGCAGAGGTCGAGGCGGTGAACGACGACGTCGCGCTCGAGATTCCAGACGACCTGCGGCACACCTCCACAGCGCTGCAGCGCCTCGTCGCCACCCTCGAGGAGCGCAAGCGCGCCCAGGGCGGATCGGTACGGCTGCCCATCGCCGAGCCCTACCACTTCGACGATTGCGGCTGGGTGGCCAACCGCTGGTGCGAACTGGTGCCGATGCAGCTCGAGCTGCGCCAGCGGCTGATGGAACTCGACAGCCCGCTGATGCGGCTGGAGCTGGTCAGCGATCTGCTCGCACGCACCGGCATCACTGGATAGGCCGCTCTACTTTTCATAGCGTATGGCGCAGGATTGACGGGCGCTCTGGGCAGGTTTTCTTCAAACCCGATCGGCTAAAATGCCAGCCCCGCGCACGCTCCCGGTTGCGCGCCATCCGCCTCCCATGTCCGATCAAAAGAACCCCTCGCCTCCTCCCGCCCCCGCCGACGAAAACCAGCTCATCGCAGAACGCCGCGAAAAGCTCACGCAGCTGCGCGCAGTGCAGGCCGAGGGCAAAGGCGTTGCGTTCCCTAACGACTTCAAGCCCGGCCATCGCGCCGCGGCGCTCGTCGAGGCACATGCAGCCACCGAGGGCGAAGTCCTCGAAGCGCAAGCCGTTTCGGTGAGCGTGGCCGGCCGGATGATGCTCAAGCGCGTGATGGGCAAGGCCAGCTTCGCCACGCTGCAGGACGCCACCGACCGCATCCAGCT
The DNA here is from genome assembly GCF_030462475.1 of Variovorax sp. CAN15. Lineage (GTDB taxonomy): Bacteria > Pseudomonadota > Gammaproteobacteria > Burkholderiales > Burkholderiaceae_C > Variovorax. The sequence continues at coordinate 84,535 of NZ_JASMRZ010000017.1, read as the reverse complement.
CTACGTGACGCGCGATGCCGTCGGCGAAGACGTGTACGCCGACTTCAAGCGCTGGGACCTGGGCGACATCCTCGGTGCCGAGGGCACGTTGATGAAGACCAAGACGGGCGAGCTGTCGGTCAAGGTCACGAAGCTGCGCCTGCTCACCAAGAGCCTGCGCCCGCTGCCGGACAAGTTCCACGGCATGGCCGACCAGGAGCAGAAGTACCGCCAGCGCTACGTCGACCTGATCACCGACGAGTCCGCCCGCAAGCGCTTCACCGCGCGCAGCAAGGCCGTGAGCGCGCTGCGCGAGTTCATGGTGTCCAACGACTTCCTCGAAGTCGAGACGCCCATGCTCCACCCGATTCCAGGCGGCGCCAACGCCAAGCCCTTCAAGACGCACCACAACGCGCTCGACCAGGAGATGTTCCTGCGCATCGCGCCCGAGCTGTACCTCAAGCGCCTGATCGTCGGCGGCTTCGAGCGCGTGTTCGAGATCAACCGGAGCTACCGCAACGAGGGCATCTCGGTACGGCACAACCCCGAGTTCACGATGATGGAGTTCTACGCGGCCTACTGGAACTACCGCGACCTGATGGACTTCACCGAGACGCTGATCCGCACCATCGCCGACAAGGCCGTGGGCACGCAGCAGCTCACCTACCAGGGCAAGCCGGTCGACCTGACGCAGCCCTTCGAGCGGCTGACGATCCGCGAGGCGATCCTCAAGTACACCGACGCCGAAGGCGTGGCGCAGGGTGTCGACGACAGCGCCTGGCTCATCGCCGCCCTGCGCAAGCTCGGCATGAGCGAAGAGAAGGACAAGCTCTCGCAGCGCAGCCTCGCCAGCCTGCAGGTGCTGTACTTCGAGGAAACCGTCGAAGAGAAGCTCTGGCAGCCGACCTTCATCATGGAGCACCCGACCGAGATCTCGCCGCTGGCGCGCGCCAACGACGAGCGTCCCGAGGTCACGGAGCGCTTCGAGCTGTACATCACCGGCCGCGAATTCGGCAACGGCTTCAGCGAGCTGAACGACGCCGAGGACCAGGCCGCGCGCTTCAACGCGCAGGTGGCAGCCAAGGACAGCGGCGACGACGAAGCCATGTACTACGACCACGACTTCGTGCGCGCCCTCGAATACGGTATGCCGCCCACCGGCGGCTGCGGCATCGGCATCGACCGGCTGATGATGCTGCTGACCGACTCGCCGAGCATCCGCGACGTGATCCTGTTCCCGGCGCTGCGCAGGGAATCTTGAGCGTGTCCTCACCGTCGTCGCTGCCGACGATCGGCATCGACTTCGGCACCTCCAACTCCGCCGTGGCATGCCGGGTCGGCGGAGAAGCCCGCCTTCTGCCCATCGAAGGCACGGCCACCACCCTGCCCACCGCGATCTTCTTCAACGCCGAAGACCGCACGACCCATTTCGGCCGCGACGCCATCGGCCAGTACCTCTCGGGCACCGAGGGCCGGCTGATGCGCTCGCTCAAGAGCCTGCTCGGCAGTGCGCTGATGCAGGAGAAGACGGCGATCTACGACGGCCTCGTGAGCTTCGAGGACATCATCGCGCGCTTCCTGCGCGAACTGGCCACGCGCGCCAGCCGCGAGCTCGGCCAGATGCCCGAGCGCGTGGTGATCGGGCGCCCGGTGCATTTCGTGGACGACGATTCCAAGCGCGACGAGCGCGCGGAAGAAAGCCTGCGCGTCGCGGCGCGCGCGGCGGGCTTCCGGGAAATCTCGTTCCAGCTCGAGCCCATCGCGGCCGCCTTCGACTACGAGCAGCGGATCACCAAGGAGTCGATCGTGCTCATCGTCGACATCGGCGGCGGCACCTCCGACTTCACCGTCGTGCGCGTCGGCCCCGAGCGCGCCGCGCGCGAGGACCGCAGCGACGACGTGCTGGCCACCAGCGGCGTGCACATCGGCGGCACCGATTTCGACCAGCGGCTGAACCTCGAGCGCGTGATGCCGCAGTTCGGCTTTCGCCATCACGGCCCGCAGGGACGCGAGGTGCCGAGCAAGGTGTTCTTCGAACTGTCGTCCTGGCACCTGATCAACTGGCTCTACGCCGCCAAGGCGCTGCGGCAGGCCAAGGATCTGCGCACCAGCTACGCCGACACGCGCCTGCACGACCGGCTGATGACCGTGCTCGAGGAGCGGCACGGCCACCGCATCGCGAGCGCGGTGGAAGCGGCCAAGATCGACGTGTCGCTGACCGATGCCCCGACCGCCATCGACCTCGATTGCGCCGAGCGCGGCCTTGCGGCCTCCCTCACACCGGACGACATGGCCCGGCAACTGGCCACGCCGCTGGAAAGCGTGATCGCCTGCGCCCACGCCTGCGTCAGGCGCGCGGGCCTGCGCAGCAACGACCTCGACGCGATCTACCTCACCGGTGGCTCTTCCGCGCTGCGCCCGTTCCAGCACGCCCTGCGCAGGAGCTTCGCGGGCGTGAACCTGGTCGAAGGCGATCTCTTCGGCGGCGTCGCCACCGGGCTGGCCTGCGCGGCCAGCACGCAGCGCCGGGCCTGAACCCGGTCATTCCATGAAGTACCTGGCGGGCTACCCGGCACCCTTGCTGGAGCAGGTCCGCCAGCTCATCGCCGAAGACAAGCTCGGCTCCCTCCTCGGCCAGCGCTACCCGGGCGGCGTGCACGACATCCAGACCGACCGGGCGCTCTATGGGTACGTGAGCGAGCTCAAGAGCGAGTTCATGCGCAAGGCCGAGCCGCTGTCGAAGGTGATGTTCGACAACAAGCTGCACGTGATCCGCAACGCGCTGGGCACCCACACCACCGTGTCGCGTGTGCAGGGCGGCAAGCTCAAGGCCAAGCGGGAGATCCGGGTGGCCAGCCTCTTCAAGGAGGTTCCGCTGGCGTGGCTGAGGATGATTGTTGTGCACGAGTTGGCACATATGAAGGAGCGTGAGCATGACAAGGCGTTTTATGCGCTGTGCATGCACATGGAGCCGGACTATCATCGCCTCGAGTTCGATCTCCGGCTGTACCTGGAGCACTTGGGCATGGGAGGAAAACGCTTGTGGACAAATGCCGCAGCCTCCGCATCCGGCGAGGGATGACTTCGCGCAGCGGGTGTTCCATTGCTCTCTGAGAGCTTCAGCCGCAACGCCAATCCAACGCAGCCAGGCTCATGTCACATCCCCAACAACGATTCTTCGTCGCCGGCGTGAAGCAGTTCCTGCCGTCCTACTTCACCGGGCGGTCGGTGATCGAGATCGGCAGCCTCAATCTCAACGGTTCGGTCCGCGAGTTCTTCCAGGACTGCAACTATCTGGGCCTCGACGTAGGTGAAGGCCCGGACGTCGACCTCGTCTGCCACGGCGAAAACCATGGCGGCGCCGCGAACGGCACGGACGTCATCATCTCGTGCGAGGCCATGGAGCACAACCCGCAGTGGAAGAAGACCTGGCTCAACATGCTGCGCCTGGTGAAGGAAGACGGCCTCGTCGTCATGACCTGCGCCACACAGGGCCGACGCCAGCACGGCACGGTGGAGTTCAACCCTTCCGATTCGCCACTGACCATCGGCAAGAGCCAGAACTACTACCGCAACCTCGCGGCCTCGGATTTCACGGACCTGCTGCAACACGACGCCTGGTTCTCGGTCTGGGGCTTCTTCGAAGACCGCAGCAGCCATGACCTGTACTTCTTCGGCGTAGGCAAGGAGGCCGATGAAGAAACCCGCGCACAGGCACAGCAGCTGCATGCCGCGCTGAAGGACCACTACCACAAGGTCAACGTACTGGGCCACTACTGAAGCGAACGGACATCCCCCCGCGCGCCGCCCCATGACGACACTGCCCCGGCTCAACTTCACATCGCTGTCCTCGCACGAGACCTGCGGCGACATCGTCGAAGCCTTCAGGCTGGCGGCGGAACGCCTCGGCTACCCTACCCGCTTCACCCACTGCTACATCGAACCGGGTGAAATCAACATCCTGTTCTTCTTCTGGGACGTGCCATGGGAGCACATCGAGCAGCATCATCCCGATTGCATCGTCGTCAACTTCGAGCCGATGGTGCATGGCACGCACGCCTGGAACGACCGGTACCTCGAGGTGCTCAGACGCTGCTATCTCTGGGAATACAGCAAGACGAACTTCCAGCGGCATCGCCAGCTCGGCTACCGCAACGCGGACTATGTCGCGCTCGGCTGGGAGCCCGACGCCGCAGAAATCATGCCGCTGGAAGACATCCTGCCCGACGAGCAGCAGGACATCGACGTCGTCTTCTTCGGCTCGCTGACGCGCCGGCGCATCGACATCCTCGAAGGGCTGATGGCGCGCGGGCTGCGGGTCGAAGTCAACCGGGGGCGCGCCTGGACGCTGGAAGAGCGCAACGGCTTCATGCGCCGCGCGAAGATCGTGCTCAACCTCCATAACTGGGAAGAGTCGCGCATCGTCGAGGTGCCGCGGCTGTCGATCCTGCTGCGGCACCGCAAGGCGGTGGTCTGCGAGCTGTATCCCGACAGCGAGATCGAGGCGTCGATCCGCAAGGCGGTGGTTGGCGCCCCCTACGAGAAGCTCATTGAGACGATTGAGCAACTTCTTGCCGATGCACCTCGGCGCGCGAGACTCGAGCGCGAAGGCTTGTCGATCTTCACCAGCGCGTTCGCTGCGCCTCTGGTGGGGCCGGCCATCGAGCGCTTCCTGAGTTGGCGTGCACAACAACCCGACCGCTTCGCCGAGCCGGCAACGCCACCGCGCGTCACCCTTTGCCTGACAGCCGGGGATTCACCCGAAAGCCTGGAGCAGAGCCTTCGGACCTGGGCGGCCCAGACCGCGGTGGAAATTCACCTGGTGCTGGTTGGGCAGACAGGCACCGCCGGTCTCGAGACCATCCTGGCGGGATCGGGCATCGCCAGTTCGCAGCTGGTATCCCTGCCCTTCGCGTTCGACCGCGCCACCGCCCGCAACCTTGCGCTCGCGCACGCTCAAGGCGACTACATCGTCTTCGCCGACGTCGGCGACGTTCCAGCACCGCAACGCCTGCAACGCCAGACCGCGCTGCTCCAGGCTTGTCCCGATATCGATATCGTCGGCTCCTGGTGCGAGACGCAGGAAGGCCCCTTCGAGTTCTCCGAGCGGCATCAGGACATCCTCGTGGAGTTCTTCGGCCCGCGCCCGCTGTTGCTGTCGGCCTGCATGGTGCGCCGCAGCTTCATGGAGCGCAGCGGCGTGCGCCACGACCCCGAGTTCACGGTGCACGACGACTTCCACATGCTTTGCAAGAGCGCAGTCGCCGGTGCGCGCTTTGCAGTGATCCCCGAGCTTCTCCACAAGCCGGCCACGCCGACCAGCTCCGTCGATGCAGCCCGCGCGGCAACGCTCGCCTCGCGGGCGCGCGCGCGGGTTCTGGCCCATCTGCTTCCCCAATCGAGCGTCGAGCATGTGAACGAGATCGCCAAGCTGTACGACCTCTACTGGCCGCCGGTGCTCGACTTCGCGGAGAAGCTGCTGCTGATCCTCGCGCGCGCGAGCTTCAAGCCGGCCGCGGCACCGGCGCTGCAGCTGGTCGAGCAGGAAACGCTGACGCGCGCGCTACGGCACGAGGCCTTGCGGCTGCTTCAGATCTTTTTCAATGCAGGCCTGGCGGACAAGGAATGGCTGGAGCGCCAGTTCACGGTGCCCGAGATCGCCCAGTTCCTCGCACCCGCATCCAGCCAGTTGCCGGTGCGTGTTTTCAGGTTGGCGTCGGCGGTGGCCCCTACCGACCCGCATGCTGCGAACGGCTAACTGGCCCGGTCAGCGCAGGCGCTGCGACAGCGCATCCATCGAGGCCATGTAAGCCGAACGATAGGGCTCGTCCAGATTGATGAAGTGCACCAGCAGGGTTTCGTCGGAAGCCAGGTGCGGTGGCGTGTTGATGCTCAGGTTGTCGACGATGCCCTGCTCGTTCACCAGCCCCGCTCCGGACAGCACTTCGTTGGTGTAGTACTGATCGCCCTGGCTGCTGTAGACCGCCGATTTGTCGTCAACCTCGCCGATACGCTGCCAGATGCGCGCCAGCAGCTCGGCGTTGCCCTGGGTGTTCAGGAAACCCATCACGCCCGAATTGAAGGACCAGCCGCCCACGTCCTTGGCGAGCAGTAGCTCGCGCCCTTCGAGCAAGGCGTCGATCCGGCGGCTCTGGTTGAGGAAGAGCACGTCGGCGTCGATCCAGATCACCCACTTGTGATGCGCGATGTGCTGCTGCAGCAGCCAGCTGCGCACCCATGATCCGCCGATGCTGGCGTCGACGGCTTCGGGAATCGCACGGTACACGTGGTACGCATAGCCGTGCCTGTCGCAATAGCGCTTCACGTTGTGCTCGGACACCCGTGCGTAGCTTCCGACGTGGTGCGTGTAGAGCGTAACGAAGGCGATGTCGGCGCTGGCGTTGTAGCTCGACACCCGCTCTTCCGACAGCGCCGGATAAGCCGCGGGCTGCAGCACGGGCTGGCCGTGGATCAGCGCTTTGTTGACCTGCGCCACGAGCATGTCTTGCAGGTTCTGGTCGTGGAGCAGCATCTCGCGCCATCCGCCCTCCGGCGCCACGATGGGCAGCGGCCCGAGGTTGACAACGAAGATGCGCGCCAGGAACCACTGCGGAATGCGCCACGACACGTTGACGTAGATGTCGCCGACCGTCGCGTTGCAGCCGAGCAGGCCTGCCGGACGCAGTCGGGCGGCTTCATCGACGGCGCGATTCACCAGTGCGATGACATAGCCCGCATCGTCCATCAGCCCGAGCAGCATGGCGCGGTTGGCTGGCGTATTGCGCAGCACCATCATGTTGGTCATCGCCGGACCGGGTCGGTCGCCACTGGGAGGCCCTTCGACGACCAGCGAATCCCGCCCCTGCATCAGTGTTTCGACGGCAACCGGATGGAACACCACCGAGTCGCCATCGAGAAACAGAAGCCAGTCGTTCTCCGGCAGCGCGCGCAGGTGGCGCAGGATCTGGCTGTATTTCGCGCTGTCGCGCAATGCCGGGTGACGGATGCGATCGGCCTCGATCCACTGGTGCGGATAGCCGAACCGCCGGCAATAGTGCGCGTGGTTGCGCAACACGGCCTCGTCCTTGCGCGGAAAGAAACTGAGGCACAGCGGCATGAGCGACTACTCCGTCAGGCGATCGCGCAAGAGGGTGCGCCTGGCGCCACGGTACTGCGCCGAGCCTGCAAGCGCAGTCCATGGCAGCGCCGAGGCGTCGGGAAGCAAGGCCCTGCGACGCGCTTCGCTGTCCGGCTTGCCAACCCAGCGCCCCGCATCCCGCGCCGCAGCGAAACCCTGCAGCAATCCGTCGAGCGGCACCCCATCGCCGACGCTCTGATTGCAAAGCATCGCCATGTCGCACCCGGCCTCCAGCGCAGCAAGCGCCGCGTCGGCAAAGCTGAGCAGCTCGCCGTCGATGTAGCGCCCAGCCTCCATGCTCAGGTCATCGCTGAAGACCGCTCCCTCGAAGCCGATCCGCTGCCGGAGAGTCTCCTTCAGCCATTTGGCGGAAAACCCCGCCGGCCGCTTGTCCACCTTCGGATAGATCACATGCGCCGGCATCACCGCCGCGAGCGAGCCCGACAGCCAGTCGTACGGTTTCGCATCATCGGCCAGGATGGCCTTGAGGCCACGCTTGTCCACCGGAATCTCGACGTGCGAGTCGGCATGCACGAAGCCGTGTCCCGGGAAGTGCTTGCCGCAGTTGCGCATGCCCATCTGCAGCATGCCGTGCATCACGCTCTTGGCCAGCAGCGCGACCACGCGCGGGTCGCGGTGGAAGCTGCGGTTGCCGATGACGCTGCTGCCGCCGTAGTCGAGGTCGAGCACGGGCGCGAAGCTGAAGTCGACGCCGCAGGCACGCAACTCGCCCGCCAGCACCTGCCCGACCGCCGTCGCGGCCTGGGTGGCGCGCATGGCGTCGCGCATCCAGAGTTCGCCGAGCGCGCGCATCGACGGCAGGTGGGTGAAACCGTCGGTGCGGAAACGCTGCACGCGGCCGCCCTCGTGATCGACGCAGATCAGCAGGTCGGGCCGGATCGACTTGATTTCGGCGTTGAGCGCGGTCATCTGCGCGCGGTCCTCCCAATTGCGGGCGAAGTGGATCACGCCGCCGACGAGCGGGTTGGCAAGGCGCCGGCGGTCGGCATCGGTGAGTTCGGTGCCGGCAACGTCGATGATCAGCGGCGCGTGGGGGCGTTCTTCGGCAAGCCCGGCGGTCGTCATGTTTTCTCCACCACCACGAAGCTCGCGGCGTATTCGGTTTCGTCGGTCACGGTCACGTGGGCGGTGAGGCCCTGGGCCTCGAACCAGTCTTTCAGGCCGCCATGCAGCACGATGACGGGCTTGCCGCTGCGCAGGTTGGCGATCTCGCACAGCCGCCAGCTCATGGGCGAGCGCATGCCCAGCCCGATGGCCTTGCTGAAGGCCTCCTTGGCGGAAAAACGGGTGGCGAGATAACTCAGGCCGCGCTTGGGCCAGCGCGCGCGGCGGGCCTCCCAGACCTTGAACTCGGCGTCGCTCAGCACCTTGCGGGCAAAGCGCTCGCCCTGGCGCTCGAAGGTCGCGGCGATGCGACGCAGGTCGCAGATGTCGGTGCCAATGCCGTAGATCATGCGGCGCCAGCGCTCATTGCTGTTGCTGCTCTTGTTGCTGCTGCGCCTCGCGGATGCAGCGCAGGTAGTCGCGCGTGGCGGCCGTGTAGCCGAGCTCGAGCGCGTCGGCGACGAAGGCGTGGCCGATCGAAACCTCCTGCACGCCCGGCACGGCGCGCAGGAAGGCCGTGAGGTTGTCGCGGCTCAGGTCGTGTCCGGCATTGACGCCGAGGCCTGCCGCAATGGCCGCGCGCGCCGTCTCGGCATAGCGCGCGAGCACGGCCTGCTCGTTCGGCGTGCCGCGCGAGGCCGCGTAGCCTTCGGTGTAGAGCTCGACCCGGTCGGCACCCACGGCCTTGACGGCGGCCATCATCTCGGGAATCGGGTCCATGAACAGGCTGACGCGCACGCCCAGCGCCTTGGCTTCGGCGATCAGCGGACGCAGGCGCTCGGCGTCGTCGGGGAAGGTCCAGCCATGGTCGCTGGTCGACTGGGTTTCGCTGTCGGGAACGAAGGTGGCCTGGTGCGGCTTGAGGGTGCGCACGAAGTCCATCAGGTTCTGGAAGGGGTTGCCCTCGATGTTGAACTCGATGGCCGGCCAGTCCTTGGCGAGCAGCGCGGAAAGATCGCTCACGTCGTGAGCGCGGATGTGTCGGGCGTCCGGCCTCGGGTGCACCGTGATGCCGTGCGCGCCGGCGGCCAGGCAGGCCTGCGCGGCCTTCACCACGCTCGGAATGCCCAGATGGCGCGTGTTGCGCACCAGGGCGACCTTGTTGAGGTTGACGGACAGCGAGGTGGCGGCGTTGGCGCCGGCTTGGCCCGGAGTGCTCATAGTGCTTGCAGGTCTCTCATCATTTGCCGCGTTCGCAGCGTGGACACGCCGCAATGGTAGTTGAGCAAGGCGCGCAACTGGTTTCGCAGGGCACTGTTGCTGCCGGCGTTCATGGTGGCAATTTCACGCAAGGTGGCGGTAAATGGCGCGCGGTCGTCCAGCACGGCCTGCAGGGCCTGCCAGTCGGCGCCGGTCAGCGCGGCTTCGTCGTCGCCGGCCTGGCGCAGGCCGGCTTCGGGAACGAGGCTGTAGCGCGCCTCGCCGGCAAGCGGCTCCAGGGTGAGGGTCTGGGTGTCGAGCGACGGAAGCAGGCCGACTTCACGCAGCAGCAGCAGCTCGAAGGCGCGCAGCGCGGCCGCCTGAGCCGTGGCCTGCGCGCCGGCATGGTCGCCCGCCAGCACCTGCACGACGCCGGCATAGGCGTCGAACAGCGCCTCGTGGGCGTCGTCGCGCGCCAGCAGACGCAGCAGCAACTCGTTGACGTAGTAGCCCGACAGCAGCGCCTCGCCGGTCGGCATCACATGGCCGCCCATCCATTCGGCGCCCTTGAGCGTGCGGATCTCGGCGTCGCCACCATAGTTGAGCTGCAGCGGCTGCAGCGGCAGCAGCACCGGACGGAAGTTGGAACTCGGCCGCTTCGCCCCCTTGGCCACGAGCGCGATGCGCCCGTGGTGCCGGGTGAAGACTTCGAGGATCAGGCTCGACTCGCTCCAGTCGTAGCGGTGGAGCACATAAGCCGGCTCGTGCGAAACGCGGTGGATGGCCATGTCAGTGCGCTATGGAGCATCGAGGCTTGAAGGCGGCAAACGCCGTGGAGCCGGCTTCGCCGGGCCACTGGCATTGCCCCCTGCAAGGGGGTTGGCGGCTACGCGAAGCGAGCAAGCCTGGGGGTTTGCCTACTCATAGCCGAAGGAGCGCACGCGGGCCTCGTCGTCGGCCCAGCCGGAGCGCACCTTCACCCACAGCTCGAGGAATACCTTGGCGTCGGCCAGCTTCTCGAGCTCGACGCGGGTTTCCATGCCAATGCGCTTGATGCGCTCGCCCTTGTCGCCGATCACCATGGCCTTGTGGCCGTCGCGCTCGACCACGATGGTGGCGGCGATGCGCAGCAGGCGCTTCTGGCCCTTCTTCTGGGGCGGCTCCTCGTCGAACTTGTCGATGACGACGGTGGAGGTGTAGGGCAGCTCGTCGCCGGTCAGGCGGAACAGCTTCTCGCGCACCAGTTCGCCGGCGAGGAATTTCTCGCTGCGGTCGGTCAGCTCGTCCTCGTCGTAGAACCAGGGCTGCTCGGGCAGGTACTTTTCGCAGATGCCGAACAGGCGCTCGACGTCCTTCGGGTTCTTGGCCGACATCGGCACGTACTCGGCGAACTCGTGCTTCTCCTGCATGCTCTTCAGCCAGGGAGCGATGTCGCCGCGGCGGTGCACGTTGTCCAGCTTGTTGGCCAGCAGCACCGTCGGAATGCCCTTGCCGAGCAGCTTGAGCACGCGCTCGTCGGCCTGGGTGAAGCTGCCGGCCTCGACCACGAACAGGATCAGGTCCACGTCGCCGACCGCGCCCTGCACGGTCTTGTTGAGCGACTTGTTCAGCGCGTTGGCGTGCAGGGTCTGGAAGCCCGGCGTGTCGACGAACACGAACTGCGTGGCGCCCAGCGTGCGCATGCCGGTGATGCGGTGGCGCGTGGTCTGCGCCTTGCGCGAGGTGATGCTGATCTTCTGGCCGACCAGGGCGTTGAGCAGCGTCGACTTGCCCACGTTGGGCTTGCCGACGATGGCGATGAGGCCGCAGTGCTGGGGACCTTGGGGACCAGCGGCACCCTCGCCGCCTTCGGCGTCTTCGGGTTCCGCTACGGGATTGATAGCATCGTTCATTCTGGGATTCACGCGGCGCCGCGTGCCTTGAGCCGGATCAACATGGCCGCCGCGGCAGCCTGCTCGCCGGCGCGGCGCGAGCCACCGATGCCGCGTTCGCGAAGGCCCAGCTCGGGCACCTCGCACTCGACATCGAAAGTCTGCTTGTGCGCCGCGCCCAGTGTGGCGGCAACGCGGTACACCGGCAGCTTCATTTTGTGACCCTGCAGCCATTCCTGCAATTCGGTCTTCGGGTCCTTGGCCGCGGCTTCCATGCGCGGGTTGATCTCGACCGACTCATAGAGACGGTGCACCAGCGCCTGGGCGGCGGCAAAGCCGGCGTCGAGGTAAACCGCGCCGATCAGAGCCTCCAGCGCGTCGGCCAGGATCGACGGCCGGTTCGGGCCGCCCGAGCGGGCCTCGCCTTCGCCGAGCCGCAGCAGCGGCGACAGCGCCAGCCCCACGGCCAGGCGATGCAGGGTGTCTTGTTTGACGAGGTTGGCCCGCACGCGCGAGAGATCGCCCTCGGGCAATGCCGACAGGCGCTGGTAGAGCAGGTGCGAGACCGCCAGGTTCAGCACCGAGTCGCCGAGGAATTCGAGGCGCTCGTTGTGATCGGCCGAGAAGCTGCGGTGCGTGAGCGCGAGCTGCAGCAGCCGCGGGTCGGAGAAGGTGTGCTGCAGGCGCGCCTGCAACGCGGCCAGGCTGCCGTCCACCTTTTTAGGCGCCGTGTTCAGCGGGTTTCGCCCTTGTACTTGAGCGTGAGGTAGGCCGGGCCGAAGAGCGGGATCTCGCGCTCGTACGAGTACGAAACGACCACCTTGTCGCCGACCTTCTTGATGTCGAGGTCCTTGCCGCTGACCGACTTGAAGTCGTCGATGGCCTGGGCGCGATCGAAGATGGCGCGCACCTCGGGCACGGTCGTGCCTTCCTTGGCCTTGTTGGCGGCCTTGTCGATGGCCTGCCACTCGATCAGCGTCGGGATGACCTGCGCGATGACCACGCCCAGGCACCCGAGCACGGCCGCGACGAACACCAGGCCGATGAACGAAATGCCACGTTGCTGCGCGGCGCTGCTGCGAACGGACCGATGTGCTCTCATGCCCTCATACCCCTCGAACTGTGCTTGCAGATGAATGCTTGTTTATTGAAACGGACCGATGCGTCCCAGGTCGCCGAAGTTCATCCAGACAAAGAAGGCCCTGCCCACGATGTTCTTGTCCGGCACGAAGCCCCAGAAACGCGAGTCGGCCGAATTATCGCGGTTGTCGCCCATCATGAAATAGTTGCCCGGCGGGACCTTGCAGACCACGCCTTCGGCCGAGTAGCGGCAGTTCTCGATGCCAGGGAAGCTGAAACCGCTGGCTCCGGGGATGAAGGACGGCGTGGTTTCGTCGTTGAGTATCTTGTGCCGCTTGCCGCCCAGGTCCTCGTCGAACTGCTTGAGCAGGCGCATCGATTCGCCGTCGAGGTAGTCGGCGGCCGCCACCTTCGGCACCGGCTGGCCGTTGATCGTGAGCTTCTTGTTCAGGTAGGCCACCTCGTCGCCAGGAATGCCGACCACGCGCTTGATGTAGTCCATGCTCGGCTTGGGCGGGTAGCGGAACACCACCACGTCGCCGCGCGCGAGCGGCGTGCCGTCGGTGATCTTGGTGTTGATGACCGGCAGGCGCAAGCCGTAGGTGAACTTGTTGACCAGGATCAGGTCGCCGGTCAGCAGCGTGGGCATCATCGAGCCCGACGGAATCTTGAAGGGCTCGTAGAGGAACGAGCGCAGCAGGAACACCACCAGGATCACCGGGAACAGGCCGGCGGTCCAGTCGAGCCACCAGGGCTGCATCAGCAGCCGCTCGCTTGCCTTGGCATCGACCGTGTCGACCTGGTTGATGCCCTGCCCCGCCAGGCGCGCATTGCGCTCGGCCAGCGAGGCGTCGAGCTTCGCGGCCGCCTGCTCGCGCCGCGGCAGGAAGTAGAAGCGCTCGGCCAGCCAGTAGAGGCCGGTGACCACCGTGGCCAGGAACAGCAGCAAGGCGAAGTTGCCTTCGATCGCGTTGAAGTACCAGGCGCCGACATAGGCGGCGAAAGCCGCGAGGACCAGGGAGGTGATGAATGCCATTTTTTGATCAGTCTTCGACTTGCAGAATGGCGAGGAAGGCCTCTTGCGGGACCTCGACGGAGCCGATCTGCTTCATTCTTTTCTTGCCCGCCTTCTGCTTCTCGAGCAGCTTCTTCTTGCGGGTGATGTCGCCGCCGTAGCACTTCGCCAGAACGTTCTTGCGAAGGGCCTTGATTGTCTCACGCGCAATGATGTTCACCCCGATGGCGGCCTGGATCGCCACGTCGAACATCTGGCGCGAAATGATCTCGCGCATCTTCGAGGCCACCGCCCGGCCGCGGTACTGCGACTGGGAGCGGTGCACGATGATCGAGAGCGCGTCGACCTTCTCGCCGTTGAGCAGGATGTCGACCTTCACCACGTCGGAGGCGCGGTACTCCTTGAACTCGTAGTCCATCGAGGCGTAGCCGCGGCTCACCGATTTGAGCTTGTCGAAGAAGTCGAGCACGATCTCGCCGAGTGGCATCTCGTAGGTCAGCATGACCTGGCGGCCGTGGTAGGCCATGTTCATCTGCACGCCGCGCTTCTGGTTGGCCAGCGTCATGACGGCGCCGACGTATTCCTGCGGCATGTACAGGTGCACGGTGACGATCGGCTCGCGGATTTCCGCCATCTTGCCCACGTCGGGCATCTTGGACGGGTTCTCGACCATGATCACTTCGCCATCGTTCTTGACCACCTGATAGACCACGCTCGGCGCGGTCGTGATCAGGTCCTGGTCGAACTCGCGCTCCAGGCGCTCCTGCACGATTTCCATGTGCAGCAGGCCGAGGAAGCCGCAGCGGAAGCCGAAGCCGAGCGCCTGGCTCACCTCGGGCTCGTAGTGCAGCGAGGAGTCGTTGAGCTTGAGCTTTTCCAGCGCGTCGCGCAGTGAGTCGTACTCGCTGGCTTCGGTCGGGTAGAGGCCCGCGAACACCTGCGGCTGGATTTCCTTGAAGCCCGGCAGCGGCTCGCTGGCGGTGGCGGCCGCGCCACCGGTGCCCGTGCGGATCAGCGTGACGGTGTCGCCGACCTTCGCTGCCTGCAGTTCCTTGATGCCGGCGATGATGAAGCCCACCTCGCCCGCTTCGAGCGACTGGCGCGGCTCGGTATGGGGCGTGAACACGCCGAGGTTGTCGGCGTTGTAGGAGGCGCCCGAGGCCATCATCTTGATGCGCTCGCCCTTGGCGAGGCGGCCGTCGACAACGCGCACCAGCATCACGACGCCGACGTAGGGGTCGAACCAGCTGTCGATGATCATCGCGCGCAACGCCGCGTCTGGATTGCCGCGCGGCGGCGGCACCTTGGCGACGATCGCCTCGAGGATCTCGTCGATGCCCATGCCGGTCTTCGCGGAACAGGGAATCGCATCGGACGCGTCGATGCCGATCACGTCTTCGATCTCCGCCTTCGCGTTGTCGGGGTCGGCCTGCGGCAGGTCCATCTTGTTGAGCACCGGCACGACTTCGACGCCGAGGTCCAGCGCGGTGTAGCAGTTGGCCACCGTCTGCGCTTCGACGCCTTGCGATGCATCGACGACGAGCAGTGCGCCTTCGCACGCGGACAGCGAGCGGCTCACTTCATACGAGAAGTCGACATGGCCCGGCGTGTCGATCAGATTGAGGTTGTAGATCTTTCCGTCGAGCGCCTTGTAGTGCAGCGCAGCCGTCTGCGCCTTGATGGTTATCCCACGCTCTTTTTCGATGTCCATCGAGTCGAGAACCTGCGCTTCCATCTCGCGCTCCGCGAGGCCGCCGCAACGCTGGATCAAACGGTCTGCGAGCGTCGACTTGCCATGGTCGATGTGCGCAATGATCGAAAAATTTCTGATGTGATTCATCAACGGGAACGCTTAAGTACTTGAATTGGCTCGCACGCAGAGTGCTACAGGCAAGAAAAAAGGGCGCGTCTTCTGGAGACGCGCCCTGAACCAACAAGCAATGGCAACTGCAGTAGTTGGAACTTCATTGTAGGCAAAAAGGGAGGCGCGTACATCCGGGAACAGGGTCCAAAGGGGTCGTTGCAGGTCCACAACATCAAAGATACAAACAGGTTATCCACAGACTCGGTGAAGTAATTGCTGAACAACTTGTGGGCGATCTGTGGAGCACCGGTGGACTGCCATCTGACATCTCGCATGGTGAAGGCCGGAGCATTCCTTATGCGCCGAGCGACCGCCAAGGGTGTCCTATTCTACCGAAATCCGTCCTTAGCCTTCTTAAAAGTTAGTGATCGCCAACAAAAATCGTCTTTTACAGGTCGCTCGATTTTTTTGAAGGCGGGGACCGGAGCGTCGTAAACACCTCAAAAAAAGGCCCCAAACCCGACTACCGGGTGGGGCCACTTGACGCCAGACCCGGATCAGCGTGTCTGCCGGATCAGCGCGTACTGCGCCCAATCGCCACGGCGGAACAGCACGCTGAGCGCCTTGCTCTTGTCGGACTTGCCCACGGCGGACTCGAACTCGCGCGCATTCGATATCTCGATGTTGCCGACCGCCATGATGATGTCGCCCTCGCGCAGGCCCGCACGGGCCGCGGCATCGGTGGCGGCATCGACCTTCACGCCGCCCTTCACCTTCAGCTCCTTCTTCTGCGCATCGGTGAGATCGCTCACGGCCAGGCCCAGCGACTTGGCGGCGGCGGATGCCGGCGGCTTCTGTGCCGGCTCGTCGCGATCGCTCGCGCGCTTGCCGGGCTTGTCGGGCTCGATCTCGGCAATGGTCACGCTGAGGTCACGCGAGGCACCGCGGCGGAACACGGTGAGCGTGCTCTTCGTGCCCGGCTTGGTATTGCCCACCAGGCGCGGCAGGTCGCTCGGCTTCTCGATGGCCTTGCCGTCGAACTTGGTGATCACGTCGCCCGGCTCCACGCCGGCCTTCTCGCCCGGCGAGCCGGCCTCGACGCCGCGCACCAGCGCGCCCTGCGGCTTGCCCAGGCCGATGGCCTCGGCCACGTCCTTCGTGACCTGGTCGATCTGCACGCCGATACGGCCACGCGAAACGCGGCCCGAAGTACGCAACTGATCGCTCACACGAATCGCCTCGTCGATCGGAATCGAGAACGAGATGCCCATGAAGCCGCCCGAGCGCGAATAGATCTGGCTGTTGATGCCGACCACCTCGCCGCGCATGTTGATCAGCGGGCCGCCCGAGTTACCCGGGTTGATGGCCACGTCGGTCTGGATGAACGGCAGATATTCGCCGGTGTCGCGCTGCTTGGCGCTCACGATGCCGGCGGTGACGGTGTTTTCGAGGCCGAAGGGAGAGCCGATGGCCATCACCCACTCGCCCACGCGCAGCTTGGAGATGTCGCCGACCTTCACGGCCGGCAGGCCGGTCGCCTCGATCTTCACGACGGCGACGTCGGTGCGCTTGTCGGCGCCGACGATCTTGGCCTTGAACTCGCGCTTGTCGGGCAGGGTGACCAGCACCTCGGAGGCGTCCTCGACCACGTGTGCATTGGTCATCACATAGCCATCGGGCGTGAGGATGAAACCGGAGCCAACACCGCGCGGACGCTCTTCTTCCTGCGGCTGCTGCGGGCGGTTCTGGCGCGGGCCCTGGCGCGGCACGCCGGGCAGCGGCTGGCCGAAGAAGCGGCGGAAGAACTCCTGCATTTCCTCGTCCATCTCGCCATTGCCGCCGCGCTGTGCGACCTTCTCGACGGTGCGGATGTTGACGACGGAGGGGCCGACCTGATCGACCAGGTCGGTGAAGTCGGGCAGCGTGCGCGTCTGCGCGTGGGCCGGCTCGACGGGAAGGAATGCGGCGCCGGCGGTCAGTGCGAGTGCGCATGCCAGCAGGCCGGAACGAAACTTGTGTCCCTCGACTTTGAAGATCATCGGTTTTCTTTCAAAAGAACAGAGCGGCGAAAAACAGGTCTATGAGTCTGCGCCGTGAGCTTGGTTCAGCGCAATTGGCGCTTCTCAGGCCACTCAGCGCGTGCGAGCGAGGCTTTGTGCGAATGCGTTGAGCGTCTGCTGGGGCACTTCGCCGACCGCGGTCAGCCACCAGTCGCTCGCCGGCTCGGGCAGGCGGCGGCGGATCGCGTTGGTCGCGCCGATAGTCAGCACACCGTCGCGGGGCGAGCGAGCAGGGTCGTAGCGTTCGATGAAGAGCGACACCGAGGCCAGGCCATCGGAGAAGGTCCACTGGACCGTGGCCGCATCCTGCTGCTTTGCCTTGCCGCTGCCGTCGTCGCCTGTGGTGGGGCGGCGGAAGAAGCTTCGGGGCTTGAATCCGGCCACGGGCGTGCGCAGGGTCCAGCCTTCATCCTGCGCATTGCTGCGTTCGAGTTCGAGCTTCTCGACCCGGTAGCCCGCGGTGTTGGACATCATCTGCACCAGCGCCTGCGCCTTTACCGGCGCGTCGAGCTGAAGCTCGGAGAAGGCCGACTGCTCCACCACGCGGGAGTCGCTGTCGACGGTCTGCAACTTCACCACGAGGCCCGAGCGGCGCTCGCTCCAGATGCGATAGCCGAAGCGCAGCCCGTCGTGCGGCACTAGCTGTACCACGTCGGCGTCGAAGCCGGCGACGCGATCCTTGCCGATCGTGCGCACGTCGTAGAAGTCGCCGATCGAGGAATCGGGCTTGTCCGGCAGGTTCGGGAAGAGATCGAGGTTCTCGCGTTTCTCGACCTTCACCACCTTCGCCTCCGGCAGGAAGGTCATGACGTTGCGATTGCGCCGGAAGGTCGAGCGCGGCGGCCCCGTCAGGGCCTCGATGCGCTCGATCTGGTGTTCGCCGTCACGCACATGCCAGATGCGTGCGCTCGACAGGTCGCCGCCAGGCGCCGACACCACGAAGGTGCCCACGTAGTTGCGCTGGCGCGCGCCGGCATGCATGCGCTGCAGCCATTCGGTCACGTTCATGGCCGGTGGCTCGTCCGTCTGCGCGTTTGCAGCACTCTTCGCATTCGCGGTGCCCGAGCGGGTCTGCCCGGTGGCAGCCTGCGCCAAGCAGAAGACAGCAAACACAAGCACGAAGGCGCGAGCGGAGATCGGCATCGAAACGGTCATTACGGGCGGCGAAGGGTGGTGCGCGCGCTCATCAGCGCGTCGGGCCCTCGAAAGTGGCATTGCGCAGGAAGCCGGAAGGCATTTGCGAAGCGCCGCCAGCCTGCTGGTGTGCCTCCAGGAGTTGATCGAGACGCGGATCGCGCAGCATGACCTGAGGATTGCCGTTGCCCACGATCACGCGGGTCGGGGTCAGCGTGTTGCTCACAGCCTGTGGGCCATTGGCGGCAGCCGCCGCCAGCACCGAATTGGCGGCCGGCGCCGGCTGCTGCACCGAGGCCAGTTGCGCGCCACCTTGTTGCGGCACGGCCGAGCCGTTGCCGACCAGCGTCCAACTGATCGCGGCGACGGCCATCAGCGATGCGGCACCAGCCACCAGTTTCCAGCGGAACACCGGCTCGTTGGCCGCCTCTACCCTGCGTTGCCCCGGCAATGCCAAGGGCACGGCGGCGGGTGCCGGCTCGGGCGCAACCAATACGGGTTCCGCCGCCAGCCGTTGCTGGAAGCGCGCCAGGAATGCCGATGTATCGCTGCACGGCGAATGCGAGCCGGAGCGCAGCACGTCGCCTACCACGTGGTAGGCCTGCCAGGCTGCGCGCGAGTCGCCTTCGGCGCTGATCGCTTCAATGGCTTGCGCGAACGCCTCGCCCTGCAAATGACCATCCGCAAGTGCGGACACCTGTTCCCGAACCGTCATCGTCTGATTCATTTCATTCACCTGCTTACTTACCAACGCTTGCCGGACTGGTTGTCCAGCAAGGGCTTGACCCTGGCCGAAATGGCCTCGCGCGCCCGGAAAATCCGCGAACGCACCGTGCCGATGGGGCAATCCATGACCTCGGCAATCTCTTCGTAACTCATGCCCTCGATTTCGCGCAGCGTGACCGCCTGACGCAGCTCGGCGGGGAGCGCTTCCATGGCGGCTTCGACGGCAGCGGCGATTTCGTTCGCTGCCAGGACCGATTCGGGGGTTTCGTCGGTGGTTGGTTCGTTTCCGGGACGGTAAGTTTCATCCTCGTCCTCGGAAGAAGGCCTCAAGGCCGCCTCGGAGATGGTCGGATCGCGCTTCATGTCCACCAGCGCCTTCTTGGCGGTGTTGACGGCGATCCGGTAGAGCCAGGTATAGAACTGCGCCTCGCCGCGGAACTGGTGCAGCGCGCGGTAGGCGCGAATGAAGGTTTCCTGCGCGATGTCCTCGATGAGGTCGACATCCCGGACCATCCGCCCGATCAGGCGCTCGATGCGGCGCTGGTACTTGATGACCAGCAGTTCAAAGGCTTTCTGGTCTCCTGCGACGGTGCGCTGGACCAGCTGGAAATCGACCTCGCCCGGACGCGGCGCCACGGCGGGCGCATCGGTCAGGCCGGAATCCGGCGGCACGGGCGGGGAAGTGGTCATCGAAGAAGGTTCAGGGCGCGTCAGCCGGAGCAGTCGCGCGCCAAGGGTCGGCCGTGTGTGCGGCGGCGGCGGCGGGCCGCGAATATACCGCTCGGCGCAAATCGCGCCAGCGCTCCGGCATGGCCCGCTGCTCGATCCAGATCCAGCGCCCGGCTCGCCCAGGCTCACTGAGCCGCAGCAGCATCAGCGATTGAAAATCGAGCGCCGCGCATACACGCGCGGCACGCACAACGCGCGAAGCGTGGCTGCTCGTCAGGGACCAATGGAGGCCGTCGAAGTGCAAGTCACCTGCGCCCTCCTGCCGCAGCCCGAAGCCCGCGGCGACACCCGCGAACACGACACTGAGAACCAGCAGGAGGTGGCGCCATCCGAAGCTATCGAAAAGATAGCAGGATGCACCCGCGCAAAGAGCGCCCAGCGCCCAGAGAGCGACGAGGATCCGGGTTGCGCCACGCGAGCGCCCCACCGGATAGGTCACCGACGGCGCGCTGTGCATGAAAGAGCGACGTTCAAGCGCGCTTGAACACCAGCGTGCCGTTGGTGCCCCCGAAGCCGAAGTTGTTCTTGACCGCGACGTCGATCTTCAGATCGCGCGCCTCGTTGGCGCAGTAGTCGAGATCGCACTCCGGATCCTGGTTGAAGATGTTGATGGTCGGCGGGCTCTTCTGCTCGTGCAGCGCCATCACGGTGAACACCGATTCAATGCCGCCCGCGCCGCCCAGCAGGTGGCCGGTCATGGACTTGGTCGAATTGACGACGAGCTTCTTCGCGTGATCGCCGAAGGCCAGCTTGACCGCGTTGGTCTCGTTGACGTCGCCGATCTGCGTGGAAGTGCCGTGCGCATTGAGGTATTGCACCTGGTCGGCATTGACGCCGGCGTTCGACAGCGCCATGGCCATCGAGCGGCGGGGGCCGTCGACGTCGGGCGCGGTCATGTGATACGCGTCGCCCGTCAGGCCAAAGCCTGCGACCTCTGCGTAGATCTTGGCGCCGCGAGCCTTGGCGTGTTCGTACTCCTCGAGCACCAGCACGCCGGCACCCTCGCCCAGCACGAAGCCGTCACGGTCCTTGTCCCACGGGCGCGAGGCCGTAGCCGGATCATCGTTGCGGGTGCTCAGTGCGCGAGGTGCGGTGAAGCCGCCGATGCCGAGCGGGGAAATGGTCGACTCCGCACCGCCAGCGATCATGACATCGGCGTCGCCGTATTCGATCATGCGAGCCGACGTGCCGATGGCATGCAGGCCGGTGGTGCAGGCGGTCACGACCGCGATGTTCGGGCCCTTGAAGCCGTACTTGATCGAGACGTGGCCGGAGATCATGTTGATGATCGAAGCCGGCACGAAGAACGGCGACACGCGGCGCGGGCCGCGGTTCATCAGCTCGCCATGCGTTTCCTCGATCATCGGCAGGCCGCCGATGCCGGAGCCGATGTTGCATCCGATGCGCACGGCCTGCTCATAGGAGAGCGCTTCGCCGGTCGGCAGTCCGCTGTCCTGCACCGCCTGGACGGCGGCGGCAAGCCCCAGATGAATGAAGCGGTCCATGTGACGCGCTTCTTTCTCCGAGATGTATTGGGTGATGTCGAAACCCTTGACCTCACCTGCGAACTTGCAGGCGAAGGCGCTTGCATCGAACGCGGTGATGTTCGCAATGCCCGACTTCCCGGCCAACAGGTTGGCCCAGGATTCGGCAACGGTGTTTCCGACAGGAGCGATGCAACCGAGTCCGGTAACGACGACGCGGCGTTTGGTCATGCCGGCAAACCTTTCTGAAAGCGCTGAACAGTTGCCTGTCGGCGCGTGCGGTTCAAGAAAAAGCCGCCGGCCGCAGTCGCAATGTTGTTGTCAGCTGGCCGATCAGGCCTTTTGATTCTTGGTGGCGTAGTCGACGGCGTTTTGCACCGTGGTGATCTTCTCGGCATCTTCGTCGGGAATTTCGATGCCGAATTCGTCTTCGAGTGCCATCACGAGTTCGACCGTGTCGAGAGAGTCGGCGCCGAGGTCAGCCACGAAAGCCTTTTCGTTCGTCACCTGGGACTCTTCCACGCCGAGTTGCTCGGCGATGATTTTCTTGACACGTGCTTCGATATCGCTCATTTGGTTCCCTCTGAGGGTTGTAGGTAATCGGTGGATTTTAGCCGGGCGCATTGTGGCATTTGCCGTGCCCCCGGTGCGGAGAAAACTTGCGCCTTGCGGCTACATGTGCATGCCGCCGTTGACGTGCAGCTCCTGCCCCGTGACGTAGGACGCCTGGGGCGATGCGAGGTACGCCACCGCGTGCGCGATGTCGGCCGGCTTTCCCAGGTGGCCCAGCGGGATCTGCTGGAGCAGCGCCTGTTGCTGGGCTTCGGGAAGGCTGGCCGTCATGTCGGTCTCGATGAAACCGGGTGCGACGCAGTTGACGGTGATGTTGCGGCTGCCCAGCTCGCGGGCCAGCGCACGGGTCATGCCCGCGACACCGGCCTTGGCGGCCGCGTAGTTGGCCTGGCCGGCGTTGCCGGAAGCGCCCACCACGCTGGTGATGCTGATGATGCGGCCGTAGCGCTGCTTCATCATCGGGCGGATCACCGCGCGCGACAGGGAGAAGACGGCCTTGAGATTGGTGTCGAGCACCGCGTCCCAGTCGCTGTCCTTCATGCGCATGGCGAGCGTGTCGCGCGTGATGCCGGCGTTGTTGACCAACACATGGATGGCGCCATAGGCCTGCACGATCTCGTCGATCAGCGCCTCGACAGCGGCGCCGTCATTGACGTCGAGCGCACGGCCGCGGCCGTCGTACGCGCTCAGGGCAGCAGTGATCTTGGCCGCGCCGTCGTCGGTGGTGCCGGTGCCCACGACCTTGAGGCCGCGCTGGGCCAGCTCCAGCGCGATCGCCGCGCCGATGCCGCGCGTCGCGCCGGTGACCAGGGCAACCTGCCCTTCGAATTTGGGAATGCTCATAGAAAAAGTATGGGAGCCTTGCGCCGGTCAGCCGGCGAGCGATTGTCGGGTGCCCGCGAGCGTTGCCGGGTCGTACACCGACGCGGCTTCCAGATCGGGGGCGATGCGCTTCACCATGCCGGCCAGCACCTTGCCAGGGCCGCACTCGATGATGGCGGCTACACCGCGCAGTTTCAAGGCCTGCACGCTCTCGACCCAGCGCACCGGGCCCGCAGCCTGACGCACCAGGGCGTCGCGGATGCGATCGGCGTCGGTTTCGACGGCGACGTCGATGTTGTTCAGCACCGGAATCTGCGGCGCGGCCAGCGTGATCGAAGCCAGTTTCTCGCGCAGCGCTTCCGCCGCGGGCTTCATCAGGCTCGAATGGAACGGCGCCGAAACCGGCAGCAGCAGCGCGCGCTTGGCGCCGTTGGCCTTCAGCAGCTCGCAGGCCTTGTCCACGGCGGCCTTGCTGCCGGCGATCACCGTCTGCATGGGGTCGTTGAAGTTCACCGCCTCGACGATTTCCGCGCTGCCGGCGCCGAAGCTGGCCGTGGCTTCCGCGCAGCCCGCGACCACCTTGCCCGACTCCATGCCGAGCACCGCAGCCATCGCACCGACGCCGACAGGCACCGCCTGCTGCATCGCCTGCGCGCGAAAACGCACGAGCGGCGCGGCCTGCGCGAGCGTCAGCACGCCCGAAGCCACCAGCGCCGAATATTCGCCGAGCGAATGGCCGGCCACGACGGATGGCGTTGCGCCGCCTTCCGCCAGCCAGGCTCGCCAAGCGGCGACACCCGCCACCAGCATCACCGGCTGGGTGTTCGTGGTGAGCGCCAGTTCTTCCTTCGGACCGTTCTTGATCAGCGCGCCGACGTCCTCGCCGAGTGCCTCGGAGGCCTCGCGCAGCGTTTCGGCCACGGCCGGATGGTCACCCCAGGCGTCGAGCATGCCGACTGCCTGCGAGCCCTGACCCGGAAAGACAAATGCAAAGGATTTCATTGTTTTATGCGTCGTCTCGCATTGCGGGCGCCCTCAGGGGCACCGCAACGCACTCACTAACTACAGATTCAATAGCACCGCGCCCCAGGTGAAGCCACCGCCCACGCCTTCGAGCATGAGCGTTTCGCCTTTCTTCACCTTGCCGGAGCGCACAGCCTCGTCGAGCGCCAGCGGAATCGAGGCGGCGGAGGTGTTGCCGTGTTCGTTGACCGTGACGATCAGCTTCTCGCGCGGAAGCCTCAGCTTCTTCGCGGTGCCTTCCATGATGCGGATGTTGGCCTGGTGCGGAATGAGCCAGTCGATGTCGGCATCGACCTTGCCGGCCTTGGCCAGCGTGGCGCGCGCCGCTTCCTCGAGCACGCGGACCGCGAGCTTGAAGACGGCCTGGCCGTCCATGTGCAGCAGCGGCGTGCCCAGCACATTACCGCCCGACACATGACCCGGCACGCAAAGAATGCCGACGTGCTTGCCGTCCGCATGCAGGTCGCTGGCCAGAATGCCGGGCTCCTCGCTGGCTTCGAGCACCACGGCACCCGCGCCGTCGCCGAACAGCACACAGGTGGTGCGGTCGTTGAAATCGAGGATGCGGGAGAACACTTCGGCACCGACCACCAGCGCGCACCGCGCTGTGCCGGTGCGGATCATCGCGTCGGCGACGGTGAGCGCGTAGACGAAGCCGCTGCAGACCGCCTGCACATCGAACGCAGGGCAGCCGGCAATGCCGAGCTTGTTCTGGAGGATGGCGGCCGACGACGGGAACACCATGTCGGGCGTGGAAGTGGCGACGATGATCAGGTCGACGTCGCTGGCCTTGCGGCCGGCAGCCTCCAGCGCGTGCCGGGCCGCCTCGAGACCGAGATCGCTGCTCGTGACATCGGGCGCGGCGAAATGCCGGGCATGAATGCCGGTGCGCTCGACGATCCACTGGTCGGAGGTTTCGATGCCTCGCGTAGCCAGATCCTTGGCGAGATCGTCATTGGTCACGCGGCGTGGAGGCAGGTAGCTGCCAGTGCCGGTAATGCGTGAATAAGGGGTCATCAAACGTGAAGGGCCGTCGCGTCGACCGGCGCCGCGGGTTCCTGCCGCGCGAGCAAAGGCGCGGCGTGGGCGATGCGGGCCCGCACGCGATCGAGCAGGTTGTTGCGAGCGGCATCATAAGCGCGATCCAGCGCATGACCGAAAGCCACCTCGTCAGCCGAGCCATGGCTCTTGAAAACCAGCCCGCGCAGCCCCAACAAGGCCGCACCGTTGTACCGACGATGATCCAAGCGACTTTTGAACGCTTTTAGAACCGGATAAGCAACAATTGCCGCAATCTTGGTAAAAAGACTCCGCGAGAATTCGACGCGAATGAACTCGCCGATCATCGAGGCCACGCCCTCGCTGGCCTTCAGCGCCACATTTCCAACGAAACCGTCACAAACGACGATGTCGGTCGTCCCCTTGAAGATATCGTTGCCTTCCACGTTGCCGTAGAAGTTCAGATCCTTGGAGTTGGCAGCTGTACGCAGCAGTTGGCTTGCCTTTTTGATCGTTTCGCTGCCCTTGATAGCTTCTTCGCCAATATTGAGCAGACCGACCGAAGGCGCTTCGTTGCCGGTGAGCGCCGACACCAGCGCCGAGCCGAGCACGGCGAACTGGAGCAGGTCTTCAGCGTCGCAATCGACATTTGCGCCCAGGTCGAGCACGGTCGTCGCCCCACCCTTGGCGTTGGGAAGCTGGGGCGCGATCGCGGGGCGATCAATGCCTTCGAGCGTCTTGAGCAGGTAGCGCGCAATCGCCATCAGGGCACCGGTGTTGCCAGCGGAGACGGCCGCTTGTGCGGCACCGTCCTTGACCTGCTGGATCGCGACGCGCATCGAAGAATCCTTCTTCTTGCGCAGGGCGATTTCAATTGGGTCGTCCATGCCCACGACTTCACTGGCGGCAACGATGCGGGCACGCGGGTGGGCGGCAAACCCGGCCAGCGCGGCCGGCGCGCCGACCAGCAGCAGGGAGGCGTCGCTGTGCCGCTCGAGAAACGCGCGGCAGGCCGCAAGCGTGACGCGCGGCCCATGGTCACCCCCCATGCAATCCACGGCGAGCGTGATTGCGGAAGGCGCAGCGGTGTTTTCGGGAAAAGAAGGCGTAGCCATCAAAACAAAGGCCCGACGCTACGGCAAAAGTAGCTTCGGGCCTTGGCCTTGGGATGCGGGATCAGGCTTCGGACTTGTTCTTGAGCACCTGGCGGCCACGGTAGAAACCGTTGGGGCTGATGTGGTGGCGCAGGTGGGTTTCGCCGGTGGTCGGCTCCACGGCGATGCCGGGCACGACCAGTGCATTGTGGGAACGGTGCATGCCGCGCTTGGAAGGCGACTTCTTGTTTTGCTGGACGGCCATGATGGCTCCTGGACTGTGAGGTTGGTGACTGGATGCGGGCTCAAGCGGTGGCAATACAAAAAACTTGGCGGCATGTATGGAATGCCCCTGTTGTTGTTTCGTGTATCGCTGCTCACGGCGGCGCGCGCGAAGCCCATGATTATAGCCCAGCCTGAGGCAAAGGGCTACTTCCCCTCTTCCGGCTTGCGCGAACGCAACGCGCCGAGCACTGCGAAGGGGTTCGGTTTGGCCTCTTCTGCGGCCTGGAAGTCCTCGTCGCTGGACGAAAGCTGCACCGGCGTGGGGCAGACGTCGTGGGCCGGCATGACGGGAATTTCCATCAGAAGCTCGTCCTCGATCAGGGCGTGCAGATCGAAATCCCGGCTCACGACGAGCAGGTCTTCCTCGGATTCCTCGTCTTCCGCCTCGGCAACCTCCTCGTTGGCCACGAAGCGGAACCAGCGGTCCACGGTAAGCGATGTATCTACCGGCGACAGGCAACGCTGGCAAACCAGCGGCACGACGGCCTCCGCTTCCAGATGCAGCCAGGGCACGGGCTTTCCGTCAGCGCCGGGGCGGTCTTCGCCGTGGGCCGTCCAGTTCACCACCGCATCGGGAGCGGGAGCAGCCAGTTCGGCGATCAGGCGTACGTATTTCGGAACCGGATCTGCGGCTTCCATCGTGGCGCCAGCGGCGGCGAAGCCGGGCACATTGAGCCTTTCGGGGGCGAATTCTCTCTTCATCCGCGCCAGTCTAGCGCGCCGGCCGCCCTGCCGGCATGGGGCATGCCTGAGGGTTTTGGGCAGCTCACGCACAATCGTCGCCATGCAACGCACCGTGATCCTTGCCTCTACCTCGCGCTATCGCCGCGAATTGCTCACCCGCCTGCGCCTGCCCTTCGACGTGCACTCGCCGGAAGTAGACGAAACACCCCTGCCCGGCGAAACGCCGCACGACCTCGCCGTCCGCCTCGCGCTCGAAAAGGCCAATGCCGTGGCCGCCCGCTTCCCCGAAGCCGTGGTCATCGGCTCGGACCAGGTGGCCGACCTCGCTGGCGAAGCGCTGGGCAAACCCGGCGACCACGAACGGGCCACCGCCCAGTTGCGCCGCATGCGCGGCCAGACGCTGATCTTCCAGACCGCCGTGGCCGTCGTCTGCAAGGCCACGGGCTTCGTCCAGCGCGACATCGCGCCCGTGCGCGTGGTGTTCCGCGACCTCGGCGACGCCGCCATCGAGCACTACCTGCAGGCCGAACAGCCCTACGACTGCGCCGGAAGCGCAAAAAGCGAAGGCCTGGGCATCGCGCTGCTGGATGCCATCGACAGCGACGACCCGACCGCGCTGGTCGGCCTGCCACTGATAAGAACCTGCCGGATGCTGCGCGCCGCGGGGGTCGACCTCCTATGACGATGACACAGAGGGAAAAGGGCAGGCTCTATCTCGTCCCCGCGCCGCTCGACTTCGGCTGCGAGACGCAAGCCCCGCTGCAGGACGCACTGCCGCTGGGCACCCTGCAGACGGCCGCCGGCATCACGCACTGGATCTGCGAGAACGCCAAATCCGCTCGCGCCTACCTGAAGCGCATCGACGCCGTCGCGCCGCTGGCCGCGCCCCTGCAGGCGCAGAACATCCAGGAGCTGCCGCGCGAAGTGCACAAGAAGGGCGATCACGCTGGCCAGTTCGACGCCCGTCCCCTGCTTGCCGCCGCGCTCGAAGGCCACGATGTCGGCCTGCTGAGCGAAGCCGGCATGCCGGCCGTGGCCGATCCAGGCTCGTCGGTGGCGCGCGCCGCGCACGACCTGGGCCTCACCGTGGTGCCGCTTAGCGGCCCCGTCTCGCTGCTGCTCGCGCTGGCCGCGAGCGGGCTCAACGGCCAGAACTTCGCCTTCGTCGGCTACCTGCCGCAGGACGCCGGCGAGCGCCAGGCCCGCATCCGCGAGCTCGAGGCGCTGGCGCTCAAGTCGGGCCAGACGCAGCTCTTCATCGAGACACCCTACCGCAACGCCGCGCTGCTGCAGGCGCTGATCCAGACGCTGCAGCACAACACCCGCCTCGCCGTCGCGCGCGGCCTGACGCTCGCCACCGCCAATGTGCGCAGCGAGACGGTCAAGTCCTGGCGCGCCGCGAAGCCCCAGCCCACGACAGACGAACGCCTGCCCGCCGTGTTCGCGATCGGCCGCTGACCATGGTGCTGGCCATTACCGCAGCCACGCGCTGGGCTTCGCGCGCGCAATTCTTCGCCGCCGGCTTCATCTTCGCGACCTGGGGCGTGCACGTGCCCACGGTCAAGGCGCACTACGGCATCGACGAGGCCCAGCTCGGCCTGGCCATGCTCGCGGCCGGGGCCGGCGCCATGTTCGGCCTGACCAGCGCGGGCCGCTGGATCGGCCGCCACGGTCCGCGCCGCGTGGCCGGCATCTGCGGCGTGGTCTACGCGCTGCTGCTGGCCGGCCTCATCGCCATGCCGGGCTACGCCGCGCTGCTGGTGCTGCTGGCCGCCTTCGGCCTCGTGACCAGTGTGTTCGACGTATCCATCAACACCGAAGCCGCACAACTCGAGCTGCATGGCGGCACGCCGCTGATGAGCGGCATGCACGGCATGTTCAGCCTGGGCGGCATGGCCGGCGCAGCGAGCGGCAGCGCCGCGCTGGCGGCCGGGCTCGGCGCCCAGGCGCACCTGCTGGTGGTCGCGGCCGCGATGACGGTGCTCGTCGCACTGGCCTCCACGCGCATGCTGCCCCGCCCCGCCACCAGCGGCGCGACCGAAGTCGACCACGGATTCCTGCTGCCCCGCGGCACGCTCGCCGTGCTGGGCGTGCTCGCCGCGCTGGGCCTGATCGCCGAAGGCGCGATCTACGACTGGAGCGTGCTCTACATGCAGCAGGAAATCGGCAGCCCGCAGCAACAGGCCGCACTGGCCTATGCGAGCTTCTCGGCCGCGATGGCGGCGGCGCGCTTCGGCGGCGATGCCCTGCGCGCCCGCTTCTCGCCGCGCGCATTGCTGCTCGGCAGCGGCCTGCTCGCCGCGGGCGCCATGGCGCTGGTGCTCATCACCGACCTGCCCTGGCTGGCGCTGGTCGGCTTCGCGGGGGTGGGCGTAGGTTTTGCGAACGTGGTGCCGATCCTGTTCTCGGCCTCCGCGAAGGTGCCGGGTATCGAGCCGGCGCGCGGCATCGCGTCGGTCTCGGCCGTGGCCTATCTGGGATTCATGGCAGGCCCCGCGGTGATCGGGCTGCTGGCGCGCGCGACCTCGCTGACGGCGGCGCTCTACGTGGTAGTGGTCTTCGCCGCGGCGCTGGCGGCATCGGCGCGCTACACGGCCAGCGGTAACCACGGCAGCCAAGAGAGACACTGAATCGTTCGTTCGCGAAACACCGCGAAACCGGCTTCGCCGGGCTGCAGGTGTTGCCCCCTCGCAAGGGGGTTGGCGCGCGCGACACGAAGTGCGCGAAGCCTGGGGGTCTACCTCAATACAGGCGTGGTCTGCATCAGGCGCACCGTGGTCTCGGCCATCGCCGCGCCGAACTTCTTGGCCAGCTTCTCGGCCACGTTGTCGCGCCGGGTGTAGTCGATCACCTCCTCGGCCTTGATCACTTCGCGCGCCACGTAGTCGACGTTGCCGAGCTGGTCGGCCAGGCCATACTCGACGGCTTGCTCGCCGCTCCAGAAGAGGCCGCTGAACAGGCCTGGAGTGTCGAGCTTGAGCCGGTCACCACGCCCGGCCTTCACTACATTGATGAATTGCGTGTGGATCTGGTCGAGCATGGTCTGCGCGTGCGCGCGCTGCGCATCGCTCATCGGGCTGAACGGATCGAGGAAGCCCTTGTTCTCGCCGGCCGTCAGCAGTCGGCGCTCGACGCCCACCTTCTCCATCACGCCGGTGAAGCCGAAGCCGTCCATCAGCACGCCGATGCTGCCGACGATGCTGGCCTTGTCGACGTAGATCTTGTCGGCCGCGGCGGCGATGTAATAAGCCGCCGAGGCGCAGGTTTCCTCGACCACGGCATAGACCGGCTTCTTGTACTTGGCCTTCAGGCGCTTGATCTCGTCGTTGATGATGCCGGCCTGCACCGGACTGCCGCCGGGCGAGTTGATCAGCAGGACCACGCCCTTGGCACCCTCGTCCTCGAAGGCGGTCTTCATCGCGGCAACCACGAACTCGGCGCTCGCGTCGCTGCCGTTGGCGATTTCGCCCTTGATCTCGACGACTGCCGTGTGGGCTGAGGTCTTGGCCGTGCTGGGCGTGCTTCGCGAGAACGCGGCCCAGGCCAGGAAGACGAAGAATGCCAGCCAGGCCAGGCGCGTGAAGGTCTTCCAGCGGCGCGTGGCCTTCTGCTCGTTCAGCGAGGCGAAGGCGAGCTTTTCGAGAGTGGCGCGCTCCCAACCGGGGCGCTGCGTGGGATCTTTGGCCATGTTCGTGGAAGGAGCCGGCTCAAATGGCTCGAACCCCGCGGGTTCGGTTCGGTTCGGGTCGGTCATGTCAGAAAGTCAGGGGGTGAAGGTTCCAGTCAGTATGCCAGTGCACCACGCCGTCATGCTCGCTCAGCGCGATCTTCACGAGGCCGCCGCGGCACGGGCCGCCCGCGCATTCGCCGGTGTCGGGCCTGTAGACCGCGCCATGCGTCGCGCACAGCAGCCACTGGCCGGTGTCGTCGAAGAAGCGGTCGGGCTGGAAGTCGAGTTCCATCGCGACGTGGCTGCAGCGGTTGAGAAACGCATGCGGCCGGCCCTCGAACCGTATCGCGAAGGCGCGGCAGGTCTCGCCGCCATAGATCACATCGAAGGGCACCGCCAGGCCGCCTTCGGCCAGGTCGGAGGCATTGCACAGCGGAATGCGTTCTTGATCGCTCATGGCGGCATCTTGATTGATTCGGTTCAGGCGTTTTCGAGAAGCCAGGCTTCGAGGTCGGCCACCGAGTGGGCGACGTGCAGCGGCTTGAATTCGT
This sequence comes from Variovorax sp. CAN15, assembly GCF_030462475.1. GTDB lineage: Bacteria > Pseudomonadota > Gammaproteobacteria > Burkholderiales > Burkholderiaceae_C > Variovorax. The sequence goes on along the minus strand of NZ_JASMRZ010000017.1, from coordinate 53,549 downwards.
CGAAGCTCGCGGACTCGTGCGCGCCGTAGCTCACGCCCACGCTGGCGCAACCTGCGTTCTGCGCGAGCTGCAGGTCGTGCGTGGTGTCGCCGATCATCAGGATGCGCTCGGGCGGCACGTCGAGTTCTTCCATCAGCTCCAACAGCATGCGCGGATGCGGCTTGCCGAAGGTTTCGTCGGCGGTGCGCGAGGCGTCGAAGCGATCGCGCAGCGCAACCGACTTGAGCGCCTCGTTGAGGCCGCGGCGCGACTTGCCCGTGGCCACGGCCAGCTTGTGGCCGCGCTCACGCAGCGCGTCGAGCATCTGCAGCACGCCGTCGAAGAGCACGATGTCGTCCTGGTGCTGCAGGTAGTGGTAGCGGTAGCGCGCGCCGAGTTCGGGATATTTTTCCTTCGGCACGTCGGGCGCCGCGCGCGCGAGCGCCTCGGCCAGGCCGAGGCCGATCACCCAGGCGGCGTCGTTCTCGCTCGGCTTGGCGCCGCCGACGTCGATCACCGCGGCCTGGATGCAGCGCACGATCAGGCGGGTGGAGTCATAGAGCGTGCCGTCCCAGTCGAAGGTGATCAGGTCGAAGCGAAGAGGTCTGGTGGATTCAGTCATGAGCCGTGGGAGTGGGGTGTTGGGCCATCGCCTCGAGGGCGGCTGGCGGCATCAGCGAGAGCAGTTCGGGCGGCAGGCCGGCCTGCAGCGCCACGCGCTCACCGCTGGCCGGGTCATTGAACTGCAGCCGCCATGCATGGAGAAACATGCGCTGAAGGCCAAGCTTCTGCAGCGCGCGCTGGCGGTCTGATTCGCCGTACTTGTCGTCGCCCGCGATCGGATGGCCGGCCGAGGCCAGGTGAACGCGGATCTGGTGCGTGCGGCCGGTCTTGATCGTCACCGCCAACAGCGACATCGGCGCCGCGTCGCCCGGCAGCGAGAACTTTGCCAGCACGCGCACCAGCGTGACGGCGCGCATGGCGTCCGGATGGTCCTTGGCGACCACGCGCACGCGGCGCTCGCCCGCACCGGCCGAGCCGTCCGGCAGCAGGAATCTGGCGAGCGGTGCGTCGAGCACCTTCTTGTTGGCCGGCCAGGCGCCTTCGACCAGCGCCAGATAGGTCTTGCCGGTCTCGCGCTCGCGGAACTGGTCCTGCAATGCGACCAGCGCGCTGCGCTTCTTGGCGACCAGCAGGATGCCGGAGGTTTCACGATCGAGCCGGTGCACCAGCTCCAGGAACTTCGCCCCGGGCCGCGCGGTGCGCAGCTGCTCGATCACGCCGAAGCTCACGCCGCTGCCGCCATGGACGGCCGTGCCGGCCGGCTTGTCGACGGCCAGGACAGACTCGTCTTCCAGCAGGACCGGAAATTCGCGCGCCGGCGCGGGCGCGGTGGCGCCCTCTTCCGCGCGCTGCGAAATGCGGATCGGCGGCAGCCGCAGCACGTCGCCGGCCTCGATGCGGGTTTCGGCCTGCACCCGGCCCTTGTTGATGCGCACCTCGCCCGACCGGATGATCCGGTAGACGTGCGTCTTCGGAACGCCTTTCAGATGGCGGAAAAGGAAGTTGTCCAGCCGCTGCCCGGCGGATTCGGCATCGACCGTGAGGAACCTGATGGCCGAATGCGGCGCCCCGGCTTCGCCCGGGGTCTCGGGGCCTGCGGGATTTCGAGCAGCCGCGGGGCCTTGCTTCGCACCTATAATGTTTTTCACCAGCGCGGTCGTGTAAGTGCTTGATTAGACAGAAGTTTAGTCCACTGCCATCAAATACCCAGGGCGGCGCTGGGAGGTCGATGCCGCTTTGGCGCTCAGCTGCAAACCCCGCGCAACCGCGCAAAGTGGCAGAGCAGGCGCCCAAGTCAAGCCGACACCCACGAAACACCGATACGGAATACCCAGCCTGCAGCTATCAAGCTGCCGGCGGATCGAAGCGAGTCCCTTGTTGTGTTGATGCTGCTGATTCGAATGTGCCTGCACTGGCTTGCGCCGGTGGCTTCGGCCATTCAATCGTCCGCAGCGCGCGCCACCCTTGCGCAACCGGCTATCAAAAAGATAGCCACCCAACACCGAATCTGGCTCGCGCCCATCCACGCGCCCCCACCCCGGCTGTCTTCTTGAGCTAACGCTCGAGAAGCCTGCTCGCGCCCTGCGCGGCAGTGGCAGCATCCGGGGCCCAAGCGGCAATTCCCTGGTTTCGCGGGCGTCGTCCGTGCATCGTTGGCTCGTCAAGGGCCTGTAGAACGATACATATAAGGACAACGCATCATGAAGCGGATGCTGATCAATGCCACGCAGGCCGAAGAACGCCGCCTGGCCATCGTCGACGGGCAGAAACTGCTCGACTACGAAATCGAAATCGAAGGGCGCGAACAGCGCAAGGGCAACATCTACAAGGCGGTCGTGACCCGCGTCGAGCCCTCGCTCGAAGCCTGTTTCGTCGACTACGGCGAAGACCGCCACGGCTTCCTGCCGTTCAAGGAAATCTCCAAGCAGTATTTCGCCGAAGGCGTGTCGGCCAGCCAGGCCCGCATCCAGGACGCGATCCGCGAAGGCCAGGAACTCACGGTACAGGTCGAGAAGGAAGAGCGCGGCAACAAGGGCGCGGCCCTCACCACCTTCATCTCGCTGGCCGGCCGCTATGTCGTGCTGATGCCGAACAACCCCCGCGGCGGTGGTGTCTCGCGCCGCATCGAGGGCGACGACCGCGCCGAACTCAAGGAGGCGATGGACCAGCTCGAGTACCCGAAGGGCATGAGCATCATCGCGCGCACCGCCGGCATCGGCCGCTCGGCGCCCGAACTCCAGTGGGACCTGAACTACCTGCTCAAGCTCTGGAGCGCCATCGACGGCGCGACCAAGGGCGGCAAGGGCGCCTTCCTGATCTACCAGGAATCCTCACTCGTCATCCGCGCCATCCGTGACTACTTCAATCACGACATCGGCGACATCCTCATCGACACCGACGACATCTACGACCAGGCGCAGCAGTTCATGGCGCACGTCATGCCCGAGCATGCCTCGCGCGTGAAACGCTACCGCGACGACGCGGCGCTGTTCAGCCGCTTCCAGATCGAACACCAGATCGAATCGGCCTACGCCCGCACCGTGCAGCTGCCCTCGGGCGGCGCCATCGTGATCGACCACACCGAAGCACTGGTCTCGGTCGACGTGAACTCGGCCCGCGCCATCAAGGGTGGCGACATCGAAGAGACCGCCACCCGCACCAACCTCGAAGCCGCCGACGAAGTGGCCCGCCAGATGCGCCTGCGCGACCTGGGCGGCCTGATCGTCATCGACTTCATCGACATGGACGAGTCGAAGAACCGCCGCGAAGTCGAAAGCCGCCTGCGCGACGCGCTCCGGCAAGACCGTGCCCGCGTGCAGTTCGGCTCGATCAGCAAGTTCGGCCTGATGGAAATGAGCCGCCAGCGCCTGAAGCCGGCACTGAGCGAAGGCTCGTCGATCCCCTGCCCCCGCTGCGGCGGCTCGGGCCACATCCGCGACACCGAATCGAGCGCGCTGCAGATCCTGCGCATCATTCAGGAAGAGTCCATGAAGGACAACACCGCCGCCGTGCACGTGCAGGTACCGGTGGAAGTGGCCTCCTTCCTGCTGAACGAGAAGCGCACCGAGATCGCCAAGATCGAACTCAAGCAGCGCGTGAGCGTGCTGATGGTGCCCAACAAGACGCTCGAAACGCCCAACTACAAGCTCGAGCGCCTGAAGCACGACGACCCGCGCCTCGACCACATCGAAGCCAGCTACAAGATGGCCGACGAGATCGAGGACCCGACCTCGGTCACCCGCCGCTCGCAGGAGCCCACCAACAAGCAGACGCCGGTCATCAAGGGCGTGCTGCCCGACGCGCCCGCGCCCGTGGTGCAGCCCAAACCCGAAGCGGTGCGCGCACCTGCCGCTGCGGCACCGGTCGCTCCGCCCGTGGTGAGCGCACCCGTCCCGGCGCAAACCGGTTTCTTCGCCTGGATCAAGAACCTGTTCGGCGGCTCGCCGGCTCCGGCTGCGGCACCCGCGCCGGCCGCCATTCCGGTCGAGGCACCGAAGCCCCGCCGCGATGGCCGACCCGGTCGTGACGGCGAAGCACGCGGCGGCGCGCGTGACGGCGAACAGCGCCGTGGTGGTCGTGGCGGCGAAGGCCGTGGCGAAGGCCGCGGCGAGAACGGCGGACGCCAGGGCGGTCGCGACGGCGAACAACGCCGCGGCGGCCGTGGCGGCGAGCGCCGCGAAGGTCGCAATGAAGGCCGCAACGGCGAACAGCGCAACGAGCAACGCAGCGAAGGTGCCGGCAGCCAGCCGCGCGAACAACGCGAGCCCCGTGAGGCACGCGCACCGCGCGACGGCGAACAGCGCCGCAACGGACGTGGCGAGCGCCGTGAAGGCGAAGGCCGCGAAGGCCGCAGCAGCGTGCTGCCAGCCGACGCACTGGAAGGCACCAACCTCGAAACCCAGCAACCGGCAGGTGCGGTCGCGGGCGACGAAGGCAACGCAGCGGAGCGCGCACCGCGCGCCCGCGGCGAGCGTCGTGAACGCGGCGAACGCAATGAGCGCGGTGAACGTGGCGAACGCAATGGCGACCGCGAACGCAACGCAGTCGAAGCCGGCGAAGGCGAGCAGCGCCAGCCCCGCACCGGCCGCGACGAGCAGCGCGCCCCCCGTGGCGAGCGCAATGACCGCAACGACGGCCGTCGCGAACGCCGCAACGGCGATGCGACGCAAGCCGAAGCGGATGCACGCGGCGCCGAAGCCGCTGCAGCCAACGTCGAGCAAGGCAGCGAAGCCGCCATCAACGGCAGCGACGAGCAAGCACCGCGCCGCGACGGCGAAGAGCGCCGTGGCCGCTCGCGTGACCGCTATGGCCGCGACCGCCGCGAACGTGGTCCGCGCGAAGAAGCCGAAGCCGGCGCCGCAGTGGCTTCCGCTGACGACTTCTCGCAACAGGAGCCCCAGCAGCAACTGCCGCTGGCGTCCGAGCGCATCGAAGCCGTGGAAGCCGTTGCCGTGACGACGGAAGTCCGCGAGGCACCGCAGCAACAGCAGCCCCGCGCCGAGCGCCCCGCGCCGGTCGTCGCCGTTGCTGCCGCGGCAGCCGAGCAGATCGTGATCGAAAGCGCCTCCGCCAAGGCACCCGCAGGCGCCAACGGCCGTGCGCTGCCCAAGGTCCAGCCCTTCGAGCTGCCGCTGGCCGAACTCTCGCAGATCGCCGAAAGCTCGGGCCTGCAGTGGGTCAACTCGGACGCGGAGCGCATCGCGCAGGCACGCGCAGCGATCGAGGCCGAGCCGAAGCCGGTGCACGTGCCGCGCGAGCGCCCGCCACTGGTCGTGCTCGACGAAGGCCCGCTGGTGCTGGTGGAAACCCGCCGCGACCTCGGTTCGATGTCGCTGCCGTTCGAACAAGAGCAGCAACGCAGCCTCTGAGCCGGTAGACCACCGGCTCGAAAACAGGAACGGCGCCTCTGGCGCCGTTTTTTTATGCCTGCCTGCATCAGGATGGTTCGGGCATCTCCAGGACCAACTGACCGAACCGGCAAGCGCATTCGATTTTGCCCGCCTCGCTCCAGATCAGCGAGAAATCACGCTCGGCAAAGCCGGCAAGCCATGGCGCCCGTCGACGATCTTCATGCCCGGCTCAACGTCGGCTTCGGGCTGGTGATGCTCTACGGAGGCGTCGGCGTGTGGCTACTGGCCTGCCTCAGCTGGCTGGTCTTCGGCAGCGGCAGCGGCAAGAAGAGGCCGTCGGTGCTGCCCGCGTGCCCTCAAGCCGACTTCAGGAGTTCTCGACCTGTGCCGCGCGCTTCCAGGCCTCGGCGGCCTGCTCGGCGTCGTCGCGGTCTTCGGCCAGCTGGGCAAGTGCGAGCCAGGCGCGGCGATAGAGCTCGGTGTCCTGCAGGCCCATGCCGGCCTGCATCAGCAGCTGCTGTGCCTTGCCCCAGAGCTGGCGCTTCATGCAGGCCATGCCCGCGAGGTACTGCAGGTTCGCGTCGCGCGGGTTGTTGCGCTGCGCGCTCTCGATGCGCGCGAGCCATTCGGCGTCCACCGAATCGAGCCCCGCTTCGAGCGCACGCGCCAGCTTGACGCGCAGCGCGTCGCCCAGCGCGCGCGGATTGGCCACCATGCGCTCCCAGGCCGGCAGCAGCCAGCCGCGTGCCAGCGCCAGGTCGCCACGCAGCGCGACCATGCGCTGCGCCGCATGGATCGCCACCTCGGGCATCTCGCGCTCGTTGGCATCGAGTTCCGTCCATGCGCGCAGCAGCTGGGCCGGATCATGCGCGCCCGACAGCAGTTCGGTGGCGAGGCCGCGCACGATGCTCTGCGCGGCCGCTTCCGAGAAGGCCCGGTGCTTGGCCAGCAGGCGCGCGGTTTCGAGCGCTTCGAGCGTGCGGCGATCCTGGCGTGCCGCCTTGAGGCGCAGGCGCAGTGCGAGCGTGCGGCGTTGCGCACCCTGCGGGAGTTCTTCGAGCCTTGCAAGCGCGACGGCTGCGTCGCGGTCTTCGAGCGCCCAGCGCGCCGCGCGCAGCTGCACGCCTTCGCGCGTCTCCGGGCTGGCGAGCAGAGTGCGGTCGGAGCTTTCGTTGAGAGCCTGCTGCAGGTGCGCATCGCGCGCGGCCTTGTCCTGCAGCGCCTGTGCGCTCTCGGCCGCGAGCAGGTGCGAGAGCACGCGAACCTGCTGCGCCTGCGGCAGGCTGGCGCCGAGCGCGGCCAGCGTTTTTTCCTGCGTGAGTGCGGCCTGCGCGGCCTTGCGTGCGCGCGAGAAGCGGCCGGAGATGAGCTGCACCATCGCGTCGAGCAGGGCTGCGTGCAGGGTGCGCTCCTTCTGCTGCAGCCGCCACTGGCGCGCCTGCTTCGGCAGCGAGAACAGCGCTGCGAGAGCGCGCAGCGCGGCATGCAGCAGCACGAAGACCACCAGCAGGATCACGAGCACGAGGTTCAGCGAAAGATCGACGCGCCATGGCGGCCAGAACACGGTGATCGTGCCCTGGTTGTTGCCTGCGAAGAGAGCGACTGCCGCCGCGACGGCGAAGAGGGCAAGAAGCCAGATTGCTGCGCGCATGGATGTCCGATCAGCGCCCTGCTGCGGCAGTCGCCAGGGCCGCCAGCGTGTCGTCGATGCGGACCGGCTCGGTCGACTTCACCAGCGACTGCAGCTGCTGCAGCAGCGTGGCGGCGGCCTGGGTGCGGCGCGATGCGGGGTCGAAGTAGCGGTTGAGCGATGCGGTCACCTGCGACAGCTCGCTGCGCGTGGCTTCCATCTGCCGCGACAGCAGCGACAGGCGCGCGTTGAGCAGCTTGAGCTTGAGGTTCTCGCGCAGGAAGTATGACTGCTCGGGCGCCAGCAGGATCGCCTCCGGGCTCTGGATGCGGCCCACGCGCACCAGCGAGCGGGCCTCGCCACGCACAGTGAGCAGCACGCGGCGCCACCAGGGCGCGTCGGCGGGAATGGGCTCCTGCTGCCATGCATTGGTGCCGGTGCCGCGCACGGCCACCGCGTTGAGCGTGGGCAGGTCGTCGACGTTGCGCATCAGCTCGTCGAGCTTCTGCAGCGCCTCGGCGCCGTCGTTGCTGGCGCCGCTGCGCAGGCGGTCGGCGTCGCGCTGCATGGCGCGCTGAAGGGGCGTGAGCCGTGGCTGCGCGGCGCGGGCGATGCGCGTGTCGCCGGCCTTGAGCGCGGCCAGCAGCGGCTCGACGCTGCCAGTGACCTGCGCCTGCTGCAGGGCCAGCCGAACGGCCGACTCGATGTCGACGACGAGATTCTCGTCGCGCGAACGCGAGAGGCTCTGGATGAGTTCCTCGAGCTGCGAGCGCTGCAGCGCGACTTCGGCCACGCGGGTCTCGACCAGCGCCACGCGGGCCGAGGCATCGCGCACGGTGTCGCTGGCCTGGCGGGCCAGCGTGCGCGCCTCCATCGACTGCGCGATGGCGTCGGCGCTCTGGCGCGCCAGCTGCTCCTTCATGCCGCCGACCTTCTGCCACAGCGCGATGGACATCAGCAGCGCGACGAGCGCCACCAGGGCCACGAGGGCGAATCCGATGCGGGAAAGGAGCAGTGCTCCGGCGGCCTGCGCGGCCGGCGTCTGGTGGGGTGCCAGCGGGGCGGGCACCGGCGCCGTGGCAGCGGATGGGGAAGAAGGAAGATCGTCTGTGGGGGACGCGGCGCTCATGCCAAGGATTCTATCGACGCGACCAGCGCCTCCAGCAGCGGCGTGCATACACGCAACGCCCCGAAACCCGCGCCACGCGCGGCTTCGCCGATGCGGGCATGCGTGGCCACCGCGCTCGCGGCATGCCATTGCACGCCCGGCATCGCGCGCTGCAGATTGCCAATGGCCTCCGAGCTGCTGAAGAGCCAGATCGCGCGGCCTTCGGCACCGTCCATCGCGAGCCGGTGTTGTACGACGTCCAGCGATGGCGGCAGCCTGCGATAGGCCACCACGGTGTCGCGGTGGCCCCCTGCCGCATCGATCTCCCTGGCCAGCCAGTCGCGGCCGGCCGGTTGCCCGGCTTCGTCGCCGCCGCGCACGATCAGCACGCGCACGCCCTTCGAGACCTGTGCGTGGACGCGCTCCCACAGCGCCTCGGAATCGAAGCGCGTGGCCCCGGGAGGCGGCGCGTCGACGGATTCGGGCGGCACGCCTGCGCGCAGCAGGGCGCGCGCGGTGCCGGGGCCGGTCGCCCAGAAGCGGCACCCTGCCAGCGAACCGGCGGTGCCCCTGTGCTGGAAGAAATGCTCGACGGCCGTGGCGCTCACGAACATCAGCGCAGCGTAGTCCGCGAGTTGCCGCCACGCGGTGCGCAGCGGCTCGATGTCCGTCGCAGGCTCGATCACGATGAGCGGCAGCGCCACCGCGTCGATCCCCGCGGCGCGCAGATCGCTCACCCATTGCGCCGCTTCGCGCGCCGGCCGCGTGACGATGACGGGGCGGCCGGTCATGCGATGACCACCGGTATCAGTGGGCTCCGCCGGCGCGCAGCAGCGCCGCGGCATGCACGCCGAGCGCGTCGGCCTGGGCGAAGTCGCCGGCGGGTGCCAGCGCATGCACCTTCACCAGCGGCGCGTTGCCCTCGGGGTCGCCCCAGGCGGCATCGATGCGCAGCGCGCCGTCGGCCTGCCAGCGTGCGTGGGCCGCGAGAGGCATGGAGCAGCTGCCGCCCATCGCGCGGCTCACGGCGCGCTCGGCGGCGGTGGAGAGCCAGTCGCCCCTGTGGGTCAGTGAGCCAAGCACTTCGATGAGCTCCTTGCGGTCGGCGCGCACCTCGATGCCGAGTGCGCCCTGCCCCGCGGCGGGCAGCATGGTGTCGGCGTCGAAGGCCACGCGGATGCGGCTTTCCAGCCCGAGCCGCTTGAGCCCGGCCGCGGCCAGCACGATGGCGTCGTACTGCCCCTCGTCGAGCTTGCGCAGGCGGGTGTCGAGGTTGCCCCGCAGCGGTTCGATGCGCAGGTCGGGCCGCAGGGCGCGCAGCAGCGCCATGCGGCGCAGGCTGGAAGTGCCGACGACGGCGCCCCGCGGCAGTGCGTCCAGTGATTCGTAACGGGGGGAGACGAGCGCGTCGCGCGGGTCCTCGCGCTCCAGCACGCAGGCCAGCACGAAGCCTTCGGGCAGGTCCATCGGCACGTCCTTCAGCGAATGGACGGCGATGTCGGCACGACCTTCTTCGAGCGCGAGTTCGAGCTCCTTCACGAAGAGCCCCTTGCCGCCCACCTTGCTGAGCGTGCGGTCGAGGATCTGGTCGCCGGTGGTGGTCAGGCCCAGCAGGCTGACCGTGTGGCCTCTTTCTTGCAGAAGCGCCTGCACGTGTTCGGCTTGCCACAGTGCCAGGCGGCTTTCGCGCGTGGCGATGACGATATTGCTCAAGAGCGGCCTTAAAAGTACGTGTTCAAAACCGCGGGAATGCTAGCATGTTGCGCCGCAACAACGAAGACGGCACTCCATTCAAGAAGTCCAGGACAAACATCGAATGAAAGCCAGCAAGACACCTGCTCCGCCCAAGCGCCGCCAGGCCGAAGACCAGCCTCTGATCGACGACATCCGGCTGTTGGGCCGGATCCTCGGCGACGTGATCCGGGAGCAGGAGGGAGAAGAGACATATGCGTTGGTCGAGAAGATCCGCACCCTCTCCGTGGCTTTCCGCCGCGATGCGGACCATGCGGCCGACCGGGCGCTGAAGAACCTGCTCAAGGGGCTGAGCGCCGCCGAGACGGTGCGCGTGATCCGCGCCTTCACCTACTTCAGCCACCTGGCCAATCTTGCGGAAGACCGCCACCAGATCCGCCGCCGCACCGAGACCGAGCGCGCCGGCGAGAGCGTCGAGGGCGACCTGCAGACCGCCCTCGCGCGCATCCGCAAGGCGGGAGTGAAGCCCGACGACATCGTCGCCTCGCTGGCCCACAGCTACGTCTCGCCGGTGCTCACCGCGCACCCCACCGAAGTGCAGCGCAAGAGCATCCTCGATGCCGAGCGCGCCATCGCGCAACTGCTGACGGCACGCGACGAGATCAGGCTGCGCCAGGACGCCTACGCGGGTGGAAAGGACGCGCTCACGCCCATCGAGTTTGCCGAGAACGAAACGCAGATGCGCATCCGCGTCACGCAGATCTGGCAGACGCGCCTGCTGCGGTTTTCCAAGCTCACCGTGGCCGACGAGATCGAGAACGCGCTGAGCTACTACGAAGCCACCTTCCTGCGCGAGATACCGCGCGTGTACGCCGATCTGGAGAAAGCACTGGCACAAGGCGGCAAGGCGGCTTCCGTTGCGCCCTTCCTGCGCATGGGCCAGTGGATCGGCGGCGACCGCGACGGCAACCCCAACGTCACGGCCGAGACGCTCGAATACGCGCTGAGCCGCCAGAGCGAGCTGGCGCTGCGCCATTACCTCACCGAGGTGCACTACCTCGGCGGCGAGCTGTCGCTGTCGGCCACGCTGGTTGACGTGTCGGTGGAAATGCAGGCGCTGGCCGAGCGTTCGCCCGACACCAGCGAGCACCGCAAGGACGAGCCCTACCGCCGGGCGCTGACCGGCGTGTATGCGCGCCTGGCGGCTACGCTGCGCGAGCTGACCGGCGGCGAGGCCGCGCGCCATGCCGTCGCGCCACAGAACCCGTACGCGAGCGCCGAAGAGTTCCTGGCCGACCTGCGCACGATTGCCGAGTCGCTGGAAGAAAAGCACGGCAGCGTGCTCGCCGCGCCGCGCCTGCTGCCGCTGATCCGCGCGGTGGAGGTGTTCGGCTTCCACCTGGCCACGGTCGACCTGCGCCAGAGTTCCGACAAGCACGAGGCCGTGATCGCCGAGCTGCTGGCCACCGCGCGCATCGAGCCCTCGTATGCCTCGCTGGCCGAAGAAGCCAAGCAGACGCTGCTGCTCAAGCTGCTAGACGACGCCCGCCCGCTGCGCGTGCCCGACGCCGACTACTCGCCGCTCGCCAAAAGCGAGCTGGCCATCTTCTCGGCAGCGCGCACCGCGCGTGCGCGCTACGGCGCCGCCGCCATCCGCCACTACATCATCAGCCACACCGAGACGGTGAGCGACCTGCTCGAGGCCCTGCTGCTGCAGAAGGAAGCGGGCCTGCTGCGCGGCGCGATGGACGGCAAGGCCACCTGCGACCTGATCGTGGTGCCGCTGTTCGAAACCATCGAAGACCTGCGCAACGCCGCGCCCATCGTGCGCGCCTTCTATGCGCTGCCGAACATCCAGGCGCTCATCGAGCGCTCGGGCGCCGAGCAGGACGTGATGCTGGGCTACTCCGACAGCAACAAGGACGGCGGCATCTTCACCAGCAACTGGGAGCTGTACCGCGCAGGCATCGCGCTGGTGTCGCTGTTCGACGAGCTGAACAGGAAGAAGGCCAACCCTATCCGCCTGCGCATGTTCCATGGCCGAGGCGGCACGGTGGGACGCGGCGGCGGCCCAAGCTACCAGGCCATCCTCGCGCAGCCGCCAGGCACGGTGCGCGGCCAGATCCGGCTGACCGAGCAGGGCGAGGTCATCGGCTCGAAGTACGCCAACCGCGAGATCGGCCGGCGCAACCTCGAGACGCTGGTGGCCGCCACGCTGGAGGCCACGCTGCTGCCGCAGGGCAAGTCGGCACCCGCCAACTTCCTCTCGGCCGCGGGCGAGCTTTCGGCGGCGAGCATGGCGGCCTACCGCAAGCTGGTCTACGAGACGCCGGGCTTCGGCGACTACTTCTTCGGCTCCACGCCGATCCGCGAGATCGCCGAACTCAACATCGGCTCGCGCCCCGCGTCGCGCAACCCCAGCCACAAGATCGACGACCTGCGCGCGGTGCCGTGGAGCTTCAGCTGGGGACAGTGCCGCCTCACCATTCCGGGCTGGTTCGGCTTCGGCTCGGGCGTGGAGCAGTTCCTGGCCGCAGCGGGCAACGCGGCCGGCCGCAAGGAGCGCCAGGCGCTGCTGCAGCGCATGTACGCGCAGTGGCCGTTCTTCCGCACGCTGCTGTCGAACATGGACATGGTGCTCGCCAAGAGCGACCTCGCGCTGGCCTCGCGCTATGCCGAGCTGGTCACCGACCGCAAGCTGCGCCAGAAGGTGTTCTCGATGATCGAGGCCGAGTGGCACCGCACCTCCGACGCGCTCTCACTCATCACCGGCGCGAAGCAGCGGCTCGAAGGCAACGCCGAGATGCAGCGCTCGGTGCGCCACCGCTTCCCGTACATCGACCCGCTGCACCACCTGCAGGTCGAGCTGATGCGGCGATACCGCGCGGGCGACGGCGGCGAGCGGCTGCAGCGCGGCATCCACATCTCGATCAACGGGGTGGCAGCGGGCCTGCGCAACACGGGCTGATGCGCTTCGCCGCGCCATGAACGAAGACGGGCCCGGCGGGCCCGTCTTTCTTCTTGCGGCGGGGGCATAGACTCGCAGCCCCACTCACCCATCGCGACCAAAAGGAAAAGCCATGAAGGGCTCCTGCCTGTGCGGCACCGTCCGATACGAGGCCGCGCGCCTCGCCGGCCCCATCGTCCATTGCCACTGCGCGACGTGCCGCAAGGCGCACAGCGCCGCTTTCACCACCACCGCGCGCATCGACCGCGCCGATTTCCGCTGGACCGCCGGCGAAGAGGCCATCGGCTCCTTCGAATCGACGCCCGGCAAGCTGCGCCACTTCTGCACCCGCTGCGGCACGCACCTCGTGGCCGAGTGGGTGGAAAAGCCGCAGGTCATCCTGCGCCTGGGCTCGCTAGACGACGACCCGGGACAGCGCCCCGCATCGCACATCTGGACGTCGCACGAGGTGCCGTGGCTCGACCACGAGACGCAGATTCCGTCATTCCCCGAAGCGCCTCCGGCGAAGGCGTGAACGCATGAGCACGAAGATCGGCTTTCGCCGCAGGCTCATCGTCGCCATCCTGCTGTGCGTGGCGGTGGGCGGCGCGGTGGTGCGGCACTACGCGGCGCCGGGCTCGACCACGCGCGACATCGCGACGCTGCTGATGGTGCTGTGGGTGCCGATCATCGGCAACGTGATCGCATGGCTGATCGGCAAGTGGCCGCGCCGTGCGCCGCCTGCCGCGCCGCCGGGCTTCGATGCGCTGGGCGCCTTCACGCCTGGCGCGCTGGCGGAGATCACATTCCGCAAGCCCGCCCTGCCCTCGCAGGACACGCCCATCGCGCCGGGCGAATACCGCTGCGCACTGGTGCTCGACAAGGAAGGCTTCTCGGCGCGCTGGATGGTGCCGGCGGGTGATGCGCTGGAGCGCGGCAAGCCGGCCGCGCTCGAAGTCGAGTTCCTCTCGCCCGCCGTCGCGCTGCCTCGCTTTCAGCCCGGTACAACCTTTCGCGTACTGATCGGCGATTCCTTCGTCGCCGATGGCCGGATATTGCAATTGCGACCCGCGCCCAGCTAGGCCGCCGCGGAGGCCCCGTGGATGGCGATAGCCACCAAAAGGGCCCATTGTTCATTCCCGGGAAACTGTCTACTGCCGCGTGGCACCTTTGTCGCAAGCGCGACGGCTCGCACACTCCATGCCTCTTCAACGGCATCGGTGCGCGCGCCAATGCCGACGCTTCCAAGGACAGCTCCCCATCATGATGAATTCACCCAGCAGCAACCCGTGCATCGACGAGCTCGGGGCACCGGTGCAGGCCGCGGCAACGCCTGTTCCGGCCTCACGCTCCGCGTGGCTCGCCGTCGGCTCCATCGCCGTCGGCACCTTCGCGATGGTCTCGACCGAGTTCATGCCCATCGGCCTTCTCACCGACATCGCGCGCGGCCTCAACGTGTCCGACGGCACGGCCGGCCTGATGGTCACCATGCCCGGCGTGCTCGCCGCATTCGCGGGTCCAGCGCTGATCGTCGCCTCGGGCAAGCTCGATCGCCGCACGGTGCTGATCGCGCTCACCACCTTGCTGATCGCATCGAACCTGCTCGCGGCCTTCGCGCCCAACTTCGCCACCATGCTGGTGGCGCGCCTGCTGCTCGGCCTGTGCGTGGGTGGCTTCTGGACCTTCGCGCCCGCCGCCGCCACGCAGCTGGTGCCGCATGCCTCGCAGGCGCGCGCGATGTCGATCGTGCTGGCCGGCGTGTCGGCTGCCACGGTGCTCGGCGTGCCGGCCGGCTCCTTCCTCGGCACGCTGTTCGGCTGGCGCGCTTCGTTCGCCGTGACCGGCGCGCTCGCAGCCGCCGTGCTGCTGGTGCAGCTGTGGCTGCTGCCTTCGATCCCGCCTGTGCGCGCCATCGGCGCACGCGACCTGCTCACGCCGCTCACGCGCCGCATGGCGCAGGTCGGCCTGCTCGCGGTGCTGTTCTTCATCGCCGGCCACTTCGCCGCCTACACCTACCTGAAGCCGCTGCTGCAGCAGGTGTTCGGCCTCGCGCCCAACTCGGTGTCGACGCTGCTGCTCGTCTACGGCGCGGTGGGCTTCGTCGGCACCTTCCTCGGCGGCAGCCTGGTGGCGCGCAGCGTGCGCGGCACCACCCTGCTGGCGGCGCTGATGCTCGCCACCGCCCTGCTGCTGACGACGGTGATCGGTTCCGGCTTCGTGCCCGGCGCGGTGGTGGTCGTGATCTGGGGCGTGGCCTTCGGCCTGATCCCGGTGGCGCTCACCGGCTGGATGATGGAAGCGGTGCCCGACGCCCCCGAGGCCGGCCAGGCCCTGCTTGTGAGCGGCTTCCAGGTGGCGATCGCCTCCGGCGCGCTGATCGGCGGCGTGACGGTCGACAGCTTCGGCATCTCCAGCGCGATGGTGCTCAGCGGCGTGCTGGTGCTGATCGCTGCGCTGATCGTCGGCACGCTGGGCCGTGCGCGCGGCGGTGCCTCGCTGGCGGCCATGCCCGAGTAAGCACGAGCGGCAGCTCCGCAATCGATCCGACCAATCAGTGGCGGCCGGGCTTCCCGGCCGCCACGATCGCATCCAGCACCACGCGCAGGGCCTTGCTGACGGGCTTGTCGCGCCGGACCACGATGGCCAGCCCGCGATGCATTCGGGGGTTCAGCCGGCTGGTCTTCAGCTCCGGGTGCGCGCCGCGCCCCACCATCGCCATGCCGGGCACGATGGCGTAGCCCAGCCCCGCGGCCACCATCTCCTTCATCGCCTCCACGCTGCCCAGCTCCATCACCGGCTGCGGCTGCAGGCCCTCCGCGGCGAACCAGCGGTCGACCAGCTTGCGCGTGTTGGCCGCGGGCTCGAACAGCACCAGCGGCAAACTGGCCAGGTCGCCCGGCGAGACCCTGGCCTTCAGCGGCGCGATGTCCTGCCGGCCGATGGCCACGAATTCGTCGTCGAGCACCGGCATCACCGCCAGCGAGCGCCCGGCCACGGGCAGCGTGACCAGCGCGAGATCGAGGCTGTTTTCTTCCACCTTGCGCGCCTGGTCCTCGGTGTTGCCGGTGCTGACCACCACGCCGAGTTCGGGAAAGCGCTCACGCAGCCCGCGCAGCACGGCAGGCAGGAAATGCAGGCAGGCCGTCGCGCCCGTGCCCAGCCGCACGCGGCCCGCGATGCCGCTGGCGTGGTCGGCGAGCGCGTCGATGGCGTTTTCCACCGCGGCCTCGATGTTCTGCGCGTGGCGCAGCAGCTCCATGCCAGCCGGCGTGGCCTGCGCGCGCTTGCCGACGCGCTCCACGAGGCGCACCGCCAGCCGGCGTTCGAGCTGGCGTATCTGCAGGCTCACGGCCGGCTGGGAGAGGCCCAGCCTGTCGGCGGCGGCCGAGAAGCTGCCGGTTTCGATCACCAGCGCGAAGGAACGGAGCTGGTCGAGGTTGAGCGATTTATCCAAAGTTTTTCTCATGCCTTGCATAGGCTAGCGAAGCTTCACTTATCGAAGGTGCATCGTCAAGATCGGGGCCATGTCATCGCCATCCCCTGCTCCGCTCGCTTCCGCCACGGTCGAAATCCTCGACGCCATGCCGCATCACATGGCCGCCGTGCAGTCCATCTACAGCCACTACGTGCTGCACGACCTGTGCTCCTTCGAGGAAGAAGTGCCATCCGTCGACCAGATGCAGCAGCGCCGCGCCGACGTGCTCGCGCGCGGCATGCCCTACCTGGTGGCGATGCTCGACGGCAAGGTCGCCGGCTATGCCTACGCCACCGCCTACCGCGCCCGCTCCGCATACCGGCACTCGGTGGAAGACTCGGTCTACGTCGCTCAGGGCATGCACGGCCACGGCATCGGCAAGGCGCTGCTGCGCGAGGTGATCCGGCGCTGCACCGAAGCCGGCTTCACGCAAATGGTCGCCTGCGTGGGCAACAGCGCCAACACGGGCTCGCTGCGGCTGCATGAAAGCCTGGGCTTCGAACAGGTCGGCGTGCTGCGCGACATCGGATTCAAGTTCGGGCGCTGGGTGGACACGGTACTGATGCAGCGCGCGCTGCACTGAGCCTTCGCCGCTCGCTCGGCGGAGGAATTCGGGAAGGATGCGTCCGGCGCCGGCGTGCTCCGACTCGCGCGGGACCGAGGCAGGCCGTCATCCGCATCGGCCACACGCCTGCACGCACGGGTAAGGGCACGAAGCGTCGGGCGGCCAGGCAGGCGCTTCTCTCTGGGTTTTAAAATAAAACCGACTGCGGTCATTGCCGCCCCGGTCCGACGAACCCGAAGGAAAGCTCCCATGGCCCAACGAAAAAGCCTCAAGGCCGACGCATGCCCGATGGCACGCGCGCTCGACATCGTCGGCGACCAGTGGTCGCTGCTCGTGATCCGCGATGCCTTCGACGGCATGAAGCGCTTCGGCGAGTTCCAGCAGAGCCTGGGCGTCGCCAAGAACATCCTGTCCGACCGGCTGAAGAACCTGGTGATCGAAGGCGTGCTCGAGCTCGTGCCCGCCTCCGACGGATCGGCCTACCAGGAATACGTGCTGACGGCCAAGGGCAAGGGCCTGTTCCCCGTGGTGGTCGGCCTGCGGCACTGGGGCGAGGCGCACCTGTACGCCAGGGGCGAGCCGCATTCGGTGCTGGTCGAGCGCGACAGCGGCAAGCCGGTGCCGAAGATCGAGCTGCGCGCGCGCGACGGCAAGCCGCTCGATCCGGCCGCGACCTTCGTGAAGAAACTTCCCGCCACTGCCAGGGTGGCGCGCTGACCGGCAGCTTCCTCCCCGGTCAACCGCCTATCGGGTACTCCACCGCCACGCGGATCTGGCGCGTGGGAAGTTCGGCCTGCGCCTTGTTGTTGCGGTGCTCGCCATAGCGCAGCAGCAGGGCCAGCCCCTTGGCCCGGCCCTCGCGGACCGTGTAGCACAGCCAGAGGTCACGCTCCCAGTGCTCGCCGCCGCGGCCATAGCCCAGCCATGCATAGCCTCCGCGTGCGGGCACGCGGCTGCCGTCGATGCCGCTGCCGCGGATGTAGGCCGCGCCCAGGCTTAGGCCTGGCGCGCCCCATTGCGCGGCGTCGACCTCGTAGCGCAGTTGCCATGACTGCTCGTGCGGCGCGTTGAAGTCCGAAAGCTGTGCCGCGTTGCCGAGCCAGATGGCGCCGCGCGTCACGTAGTCGAACGGCGTGTCGCCAGCCACCTTCTGCCAGCCCAGGCCGATGCGATGAGGCCCGTGCGCGTAGGTGGCCATCAGGCTCGAAGTCGTGTTGTCGACCCGACCCGCCAGTGCACGGCCCGTATCCTTGCTGCGATAGACCTGCAGGTCGAAGGACAGCGTGCTCGCGCTCGCGCTCGCGCTGCCGCCATCCTGCAACGGCACCGTGTAGAAAGCCCCGAGGTAGCTCGTGCGCCAGGTGTCCTTCAGCCGCCCCACATAGCCGCTGATCGCGAGCGAGGGAATGCCTTTCCAGGTGGCGCCGGCAAAGTCGAAGGCGTCGCCGCGCGGCGATTTCGGATCGAGGTAGTTCACGATCAGCGGGTTGCCGGTACTCCGCGCATTCCGGTCGGTCGAGCCGGTGAACCGGCCGGCCTGCAGCGTGAGCTTGTCGAACTCGTTGCTGGTGACGAGCCAGCCGCGCATGGTCTCGGGCAGCAGGCGCGTGTCGGACGAACTGAAGATCGGCGTCTTCACCCGCTGCTCGCCCACTTTCAGCACCGTGGAAGAAACGCGCGCCTTCAGCGCGATGCCGCCGCGTGCGATGCCGTCCTGCGCGTAGCCGGCACTGTCCACCGGCAGCATGCGGATCTTGCCGACGCGGTAGTCGTCGCCGGAGAGATTGCGTGCGAGCGAGACATGCGCGTCGGCGCCGAAACCTATCCAGCCGGGCGTGAAACCGGATTCGACGGTGCCGATGAGCCCGTAGCCCCATTCCTGCGCGTAGTCGCTGCGCCGGGTCTTCGGCAGCACTGCATTGCGGCCGCCGTTGCTCGTCGCGCCGTCCAGATAGTTGCGGCGCTCGTAGACGGTGCGGTTCAGCAGGCTCCAGCGCGTGTCCTCGACGAAGCCCCCGGCGGCTTCGCGGGGCGTGCCTTCCGCTCCGGAGGCGGTACCGGCCAGTGCGATCAGCACGGCACCGCAGCATTTGCCGACCTGCGGGAGGCGCCTTCGACCGCCCTGGCCCGGCATCGACGGGACTGCAGGTTGCATCGGATGCATTCGGATCATGCGTGCCCCTCTTCACTCGGGCGCATGCGCGAGCCGGAAGGACAGCGTGGCCAGGTGCTCCACCTTGTCGGTGGCGACCTGGTCCTCCGCGGGCGCATCGAGCTTCGCGGCGATCACGTTGAGCCCCTGGTTGCGCACCGGGACCGTCACGGTGCCATCTGCCGCCGTAAGCAGCGCCTTGCCGTCCGGATCGTTGACGAAGTCGGCCAGTACCGGCACGTTCGCGACCGGCTTGCCGCGATGGAGCACGCGCACGCGAAGCGGCTGGCCCAGCGACGAGGGCAGCGCGGCGTCGACGGGCACGATCTGCAGCGTATGCCCAGGCAGGGCCGCGAGCGGCCGGTCCAGCGGCGTGCGCCTGAGATGCACMGCGTACTTGAAGTTATGGCCGCTGACCACGGCGCCCGGCACTTCGTTCTTGGGCTTCTTCAACCACTGGCCTTCGGCCGACTTGGTCCAGATGCCGTTGTCCAGCACGGCCGCGACGACGGCCGGCTGCTCCCGCAGGTCGACCAGCGCAAGCTTGCCGACCGGCTCGAGCGCAGTGGGCACCGCGCGGCCCGCCACGTCGTAGCCCGCCATCGACGTGATCAGCGGCAGGCGCTTGGCGGCATCGAGGTCGTCGCCGCCCTCGCCGTAGATCAGCGCCAGATCGCCCGAGCGCTGGGCGAACCAGATGCCGTGGGCATGTGCCGCGGCCGAAACGCCCCACAGCAGGGAGGCGACCGCCACGCAACGCAGTGAAAGCATCGACAGGGAATTGCAGGAAAGCATCGCCATGGCCCTTACAGGTACTTGAGCCAGGCGATGTCTCGGCGCCGCGCCTTAAGGGCCGCGAATGCACGCACCGCCGGATACAGCGCGAAGGCGAGCACGACCGAGGCCAGCCACACCATCCACATCGCGCTGAAGCCGAAGAACTTGCCCTGGTTGAGCCCCCAGACCGCCTCGCCGCCGAGGTAGAGGAACTTGAGCACGTACAGGTGCAGCACGTAGAAGAACATCGGCGCCGCGCCATACACCGCCAGCGGTACGAGCCATGCCGCGCCCTGCCTGCGCTCGAAGGCACGCAGCAGCAGCAGGCCCACGCCCATGGTCAGCGCGATGAACAGCAGCGACGGCGGGTACTTCGTGATGTTCAGGAAGGCCATCAGCGTGGTGACGGCGCTGCTGCCGGCCGCCCAAGGCTTGTCTCCGTAGACGTCGAGCGCACGCAGCAGCACGAAACCGGCCAGCAGCCCCAGGCCCCACACCAACAGCAGACGCTGCCGCCGCACCGCATCTGCACCGGCCATGAACCATGGGCCGGCCGCATAGCCCATCGCAATGAGGCCGATCCAGGGCAGCAGCGGGTATGAAGTGCGCAGCTTCAGCGCGTCGGACACCTCGATCCAGCCCCGGTCATGCAGCACGGCCCATGGCACGTGCAGCACGTGTCCCACCGGAAAGTGCACGCCATCGAGCAGGTTGTGACCCGCCACCAGCACCACACCCAGCATCACGAGCGCCTTGCGGGGCAGCCAGACCAGAGCGGCGAGCGAGAGCATCGAGAGTCCGATCACCCAGATCACCTGCAGGAACACCTTGGCGGGCGGTAACTGGAAGGTCCAGGCGAAGTTGATGAGCGTGACTTCGAGCACGACGAGGAAAAGGCCGCGCTTCCAGAGAAAGGAGGACGTGGCCGCACGGCCGTCCGCATGCTTCGCACCGTAGAGGAAAGCCGAGAGGCCCGTGAGGAAGACGAAGACCGGCGCGCAGAGATGGGCCAGCAGGCGGCTGAAGAAAAGCTCCGGCGGCGTCTGGTCCACCACCATCGGGTCGGGTACCTGGTGATGCAGGTAGAAGGTCTCGCGCACGTGGTCCAGCAGCATGAACAGGATCACGAGGCCGCGAAGCGCGTCGATGGAAAGCAGCCTGCCGCGTGCGTCGGCATGCGGCGGCAAAGGAATGCTCAGAGGTTCGGACATACGGTTATTGGGAATCGAATCCCAATATCGTATCGACCGAAAAGACACCCTTTGTTAATGTCCTTGCCGACCGAAGCCCATGCCCGGAACCGGGCGCGCGGGCTACTCGCCCAGCAGCTCCCCGATGGGCTGCAGGTCTTCCACGCGGTCGCAGATCGACTTGATCACCATCGTGATCGGAATGCCCAGCAGCAAGCCCCAGATGCCCCAGAGCCAGCCCCAGAAGATCACGCCCACGAACACCGCCACCGGGTTCATGCGGCTGGTACGGCTGGTGAGCCATGGCATCAGCAGGTTGCCCACGATGGTGTGGATGCCCAGCGACATGCCGGCCACCACCACGCCCATCTGCAGGCTGTTGAACTGCAGGAAGGCCACCAGCCCCGCGGCGGCCAGCACGATCACCGAGCCGATGTAGGGAATGAGGTTGGTGACGGCCGCGATGATTCCCCACACGGCCGCGTTCTCCATGCCGATGGCCCAGAACGCGAGGCCGGTGGTAACGCCGACGATGGCGCTCACCAGTATCTGCACCAGCAGGTAGCGCTCGATGTTGCGCGTGATGTCGTCGAGCACGTGCACCGTGACCTTCTTCTTCTGCAGGCTCGACCCGGTGATCTTGATGAGCTTGCGCCTGAAGGTGTCGCCCGAGCACAGCGCGAAGTAGGTGAGGAAGGCCACCAGCGTGAGCTGTCCCATCGCGCTGAGCAGCCCGACGGTGCCGCTGAGCAGGTAGTCGCGCACGTTGAAGCTGGGCCGCTCGATGATGACGCGCGCCACGCCCTTGCGCGACGCGACGCGGGCGGAGTTTTCTTCGGCCGCCTTCTCGAGCTGCGCCGCCGCCTGCTGCACGTTGTCCAGCGGCGTGGCGCTGGCGCCCTTGTCGCGGCGCATGGCCTGCCCCAGCTTCTGCGCGGCCACCGGCAGCGAATCGAGCAGCTGCGTGGTGCTGCCCGAGAGCGAATAGCCGGTATAGCCCAGTCCGCCGAAGAGCCCCATGAGGATCAGCCCCGCGCCGATCCAGCGCGGCAGCTTCCAGCGATGAAGCAGCTCGACCAGCGGCGACAGCGCATAGGTCAGCAGCAGGCTCAGCATCAGCGGAATGAAGACGGCCTGCCCCCACTGCAACGCGAACACGCTGGCCAGCACCGCGAGCACCACCAGCGAGGCGCTGCGCACGTCGACAGGCATGTGCAGCAGCAGGCGCTCGCGCGCCGGGGCAGGCGGCTCGGGTGCGGGTGCGGGCGGTTCCGGTTCCGGCTCGGGGGCCGGTTCGGCCGCCACCGGCTGCGGAGGTTCGGCAACCGGCTCGGCCGGCGGCGGAGCTTCCACCGCCTTGGGCGTGTCGTCGCTCATCGCGTTTCCTTCAGCACCTCGCGCACCGCCGCGAGCTGCCGGCGCGACACGGCCACGGGTTCGGGAATGGCGTCCAGCCGCAGGGCCCAGCCCTCGGCATCCTCGCCGTCGTCGTATTTCTCCAGCGCGCGGATCGCCGAGCGCGCCACCAGCGCGTTGCGGTGCACGCGCAGGAAGCGCTGCGGATAGCGCTCCTCGAACTCGTTGAGCGAGCCGTCGAGGATGTGGCTGCGCGTGGCGGTGCGCACCGTGAGGTACTTGTATTCGGACTTGAGGTAGAGCACCTCCGACAGCGGCACCCGCTCGGCGCGGCCCCGGTCCTGGATCAGCACCGTCTCGGGCGCGGCCTCGGCCTGCTGCAGCGCGCGGCGCTCCTTCAGGAATCGCTCGACCTTCTGCAGCGCCTGCTGCAGCCGCTCGGCGCGCACGGGCTTGGTGAGGTAGTCGATCGCCTCGAGGTCGAAGGCCGTCACCGCATGGGCGGCGTGCGCGGTCACGAACACCACTGCCGGCGCGTCGCAGCGGCTGCGCAGCGCGCGCGCCACCTCGATGCCGTCCACGCCGGGCATGTGCACGTCGAGCAGCACCAGGTCGAGCGCCAGCGTGCCCAGCTGCTGCAGCGCCTCGGCGCCTTGCGAGGCTTCGGCCACCACTTCGGCGCCGGGCGATATGCAGTCGCGCAGCAGCGTGCGCATGCGCGAGCGCGCCAGGGCTTCGTCGTCGACGATCAGGGTCTTCAGGGTCATGATTCGGCGGGAATGGCTATCCGTACTCTGTAGCTTTTCTGGTCCATGCCGGCGCTGAACTGCATCTGCATGTCGTGCAGCAGCCGCAGCCGGTCTCGCACGTTGGCCAGCGCGATGCCGTGGCCGCGCGGCAGCGGCTCGTCGGCCCAGCGCAGCGGCGGGAGGCTGTTGACCACCTCGATCACCACCATGTTGCCGCGCCGCTCGGTGCGGATGCGCAGCTTGGCGCCCTCGGGGCTGGGCTCCACGCCGTGCTTGATGGCGTTCTCGACCAGCGGCTGCAGCAGCAGCGGCGGCAGGCGCGCGTTGCTGGCGGCGGCGTCCAGGTCCCAGCGGATGCGCAGGCGGTCGCCGAAGCGCACCTGCTCGATGGCAAGGTAGCGCTCGGCCAGCGCGATCTCGTCGGCCAGCGTGCCCGATTCGCCGGGGTCGGCCAGCGCCTGGCGGAACAGCTCGGCCAGGTCTTCCAGCATGGTCTCGGCCTTGGCCGGCTCCTCGCGCACCAGCGCGATGGCGCTGTTGAGCGTATTGAACAGAAAGTGCGGGCGGATGCGCGACTGCAGCTCCTCCAGTCGCGCGGTGGTGGCTGCCGGCGTCTGCCCCCGGGCGCGCAGCACCATCGCCGCCATCACCAGCCCCGCGAACAAGGCACCCGCAAGCGCGCTGGCCAGCCACGGCGCGCTGGAGAGCACGCCCGTCAGCCGCAGCAGCCCGCAGCCGTACAGCGCCGACAGCGCCCCGAGCAGCGCGCCGGCCGTGTACTGCCAGTGCTTCGGCAGCCGCCGCAGCGGCTTCTTGAGCCCGCAGGCGCTCACCAGCCACAGCAGCGTGGCGGGCAGCGCCCCGCCGGTGATGGTGGCGGTCTGCACCAGCCATTCGCCGGGCGTGGAAACCACGAAAAGCGCGGCGATGGCGACCACCGCCTCGACGAAGATCACCGTGCGCAGCACCACCCCGATCTGGCAGGCGTCGAAGATCGACGGGCCGCCGCGCACGGGCGCGCGGGCTCGCTCCGAAGACGGCGGGGGCGTGGGTGAAGAGCTGGCCGATAAAATCGCCGGGTTGCGCATCGCAGACATCTGATCCATCGGGTGACCAACCCATTATTGCCTTCCTGGACGGCTCCCATGACCCAAAACCAACTCGACAAGAAATCCGAAGCCTGGTCGGCCCTGTTCTCCGAACCGATGAGCGACCTGGTGAAGCGCTACACCTCCAGCGTCTTCTTCGACAAGCGCCTGTGGCAGGCCGACATCCAGGGCTCGCTGGCGCATGCCGGCATGCTGGCCGCGCAGGGCATCATCAGCGTGCAGGACCACGCCGCCATCGAACGCGGGATGACGCAGATCCGTGGCGAGATCGAATCCGGCGCCTTCGAATGGAAGCTCGACCTCGAGGACGTGCACCTGAACATCGAGGCCCGCCTGACCCAACTGGTCGGCGACGCCGGCAAGCGCCTGCACACCGGCCGCAGCCGCAACGACCAGGTCGCCACCGACGTACGCCTGTGGCTGCGCGGCGAGATCGACCTCGTGGGCGACCTGCTGGTCGAGCTCCAGAAGGCGCTGGTGGACATCGCCGAGAAGAACGTCGATGTGATCCTGCCCGGCTTCACCCACCTGCAGGTGGCGCAGCCGGTGAGCTTCGGCCACCACATGCTCGCGTATGTCGAGATGTTCAGCCGCGATGCGGAACGCATGGCAGAGGTGCGCCGGCGCGTCAACCGCCTGCCGCTGGGCGCCGCCGCGCTGGCCGGCACCAGCTACCCGCTGGACCGCGAACTGGTCGCCAGGACCCTGGGCATGGACGGCGTCTGCCAGAACAGCCTGGACGCGGTGAGCGACCGCGACTTCGCCATCGAATTCACCTCGGCCGCCAGCCTGTGCATGGTGCACGTGAGCCGCATGAGCGAAGAACTCATTCTGTGGATGAGCCAGAACTTCGGCTTCATCCAGATCGCCGACCGCTTCACCACCGGCTCGTCGATCATGCCGCAGAAGAAGAACCCCGACGTGCCCGAGCTGGCGCGCGGCAAGACCGGCCGCGTGGTCGGCCACCTGATGGCGCTCATCACGCTCATGAAGGGCCAGCCGCTGGCCTACAACAAGGACAACCAGGAAGACAAGGAGCCGCTGTTCGACACCGTCGACACGCTCAAGGACACCCTGCGCATCTTCGCCGAGATGATCGGCGGCATCACCGTGAAGCCCGAGGCCATGGAAGCCGCCGCGCTGCGCGGCTATGCCACCGCCACCGACCTGGCCGACTACCTCGTGAAGAAGGGCCTGCCCTTCCGCGACGCGCACGAGACCGTGGCGCACGCCGTGAAGGCCGCCACCTCGCACAAGGTCGACCTGGCCGAGCTGCCGCTGGCCGTGCTGCAGCAGTTCAACCCCAGCATCGAGAAGGACGTGTACGACGTGCTGAGCCTGCGCGGCTCGCTGAACGCGCGCAACATCCTGGGCGGCACCGCCCCGGCGCAGGTGAAGGCGCAAGTCGCCCGTCACCGCGCCCGCCTCGGCTAGAAATGTC
This sequence comes from Variovorax sp. CAN15, assembly GCF_030462475.1. Classification (GTDB taxonomy): domain Bacteria; phylum Pseudomonadota; class Gammaproteobacteria; order Burkholderiales; family Burkholderiaceae_C; genus Variovorax. The sequence continues at coordinate 27,965 of NZ_JASMRZ010000017.1, read as the reverse complement.
GGCCCCCCGGCTTTTCACTCGCTGCGCTCGTGTAACTCCACCCCCCAAGGGGGAGGCGCGGCCCGCCTTGGGGCGGCCCGGCGGCGGCCGCCTGTAAACGGCAAACCCGACAGCTGGAAAACACACCGTGTTCTACGCCATCCCGCTCGAGAACAGGCCGAGCTGGCGCAATCCGCCGTGGATGACGGTGCTGCTGATCCTCCTGAACATGATCGTGTTCTGGGGGCCGCAGCGCAGCGAGGAGAAAGGGCGGGAGCGCGCGGCCAGCTACTACGTGAAGAGCGCGCTGCCCGCGCTGGAGCTGCCAGCCTTCGTGGAGTGGCTCGAAAAGACCGACCCGAAGCGCGGCAAGCTCGCGCGCCGCATGCTGCCGCACGAGGAGGCCTATCCCCAGCTGCTGGAAGGCCTGCAGAACGACAGGAAGTTCCTGCAGAAGCTGCGCTCCGACCAGGTCATCACGCCGTCGAACCCGCAGTACGGCGAATGGAAGCAGGCTCGCCAGCAGTACGAGGCCCTGCTGCCCGCGCCCTTCACCGAACGCTGGGCGCAGAGCTACGCGACGGATGCCGAATTCAGGCCCTGGACCTGGATCACCAACGCCTTCCTGCACGGCAGCACCGGCCACCTGCTGGGCAACATGCTGTTCCTGTTCCTCTTCGGCTTCTCGGTCGAACTGGCGCTGGGGCGCGGCACCTACCTGGCGTTCTACCTGCTGGGCGCGGTCGGCGCCTCGGTGCTGGCCGGCTGGGCCTATGCCGGCGGCACCTACGGGCTGGGCGCCTCGGGCGCGATCTCGGCGCTGATGGGCATGTACGCGGTGATGTACCGCCTGCGGCGCATCCGCTTCTTCTACCAGTTGTTCTTCTATTTCAACTACGTCACCGCGCCGGCCCTGCTGCTGCTGCCGGCCTGGATCGCCAATGAGCTGGTGCAGCACTGGCTGGGCGGCCAGGGCATCGCCTACATGGCCCACCTCGGCGGCCTGCTGACGGGCGCCGCGCTGATGTACGGTGCCATGCTGCTGGGCCGGGTGAAGACGCCCGAGACCGTCAAATCGGAAATGGTGAACGACGACGACCGCTTCGACGAGCACGTGGCCGCCGCCCGCAAGTACGGTGCCGCGATGAAGTTCGACCGCGCCTGCGCCGAATGGCGCGCCGCCGCAGCCCTGCGCCCTGGCGACGCCGAGACGCTGCGCGCCTGGTTCAACACCGCGCGCCTGCAGCCCGCGAGCGACGATTTCCACCAGGCCGCGCGCCGCATCTTCCGCCTGCCCGCCACCGACGAGGACACGCTGGCGCTGCAGCACACGAGCTTTCAGACCTACCTCGACCAGGCCCGTCCCGGCGTGCGGCTCAAGCCCGAGGACATGGCGCGGCTCGCGCGCCGCTTCTCCCGCATCCGCCAGTTCGAGGACGCCGAGCGGCTGTGCCGCAGCCTGCTGAAGACCGCGCCCGACCACCCCGAGCTGGCCGACACGCTCTCGACCTGCGCCAACGGCCTGCTGCACGCGGGCCTGCGCGACAAGGCGGTCGGCCTGCTGCCGCACCTGCTGCGCCTCGCACCGAACGACATGGTGACGCGCGCGCTGCAGCGCGCCTGAGGGCCCCCCCGGAACCGCTGCGGCTAGGGCGCCGTCGACCGCAGCAGCCAGCGCACTTCCTGCGTCTGCTCGCTGTCGGGGTAGCGCGCTTCCATCGTCGTCAGGATCGGCTGCGCCATGTCGGAGCGGCCCAGGCCCTGCACCAGCGCCCGCGCGGCGAGTTCGTAGGCCTGCGGAATCGCCTCGTTGCCGCGGAAGCGCTTGTCGAAGCCCGACAGCAGCGCCAGCGTGGCGTGGGCGTCGCCGTTGCGCCATTCGGCGCGGGCCATGGCGATCACCATGGCCGGGTCGTCGAGCGCGAAGGCCTTGTCGCGCTCCTTGCAGGCCTTGAAGACCTTCAGCGCCTCCGAGGCCAGGTCGCGCCGCATCAGCAACGGGATGAAGCGCCGCGCATGGTCGAGCAGGGTGTCCTTCTTCTCGGGCATCAGCGCCAGCACGCGGTGGTAGCGGCGCTGCGCCGCGAGGTCGTTGGAGTCGGCGGTGCGCTGTGCCTCGTAGGCCGTGCCCAGCGCGGCGGCGAGGTCGCCGTCGGTGATGAGCTGCGCCACCTCCGCGTCAGTGCGCTGCGCGGCGATCTGCGCGGGCGTGCGGCGGTCGACGGGCGCGCCGTCGGGCAATTCGCTGCCCGGCACGGCGTCGAAGCCGAAGGCGTCGTGGTGCTGGAACATCACGTAGCCCAGCAGGCTCGCCATGACCCAGCCGAAGTAGATGAAGGCGAAATTGACGATCGGCAGCACGATGCGCCCGTCGAACATCGGCAGCACCATCGCCAGCGCCACCTGCGCTCCCGTGCTGAGCAGGAACAGGAAGAAGCACAGCAGCGCGTACGGCCAGCCGATGATGCGCATCGCGTCCATCACGTGGCCGGGATTCATCGCCTGGAAGAAGCTGCCCGACTGCACCAGCACGATCACCGCCGCCGGAAAGGTGAAGGACATCACGAAGAGCCCCACCGTGCCCAGAATGGGCGCGTACCAGGCGAGCCAGCCGATCAGGAAGGCCTGCACCAGCGAGATGGCGAAGAGCTTCCAGGGCAGGTAGGTCCATTCGTCGCTCGACTCGCGGCCGAAGTCGGCGGAGTCGCGGATGCCGCGCGCGCCCAGCGCGATGACCTTGAAACCGTAGCGGCTGGCCGCCAGCATGATGCCGACCTCGATGACGAAGAGGGCCAGAGCCTGGGGCAGGAAGAAGATGGCGTCGAAAAGCAGGCTGCAGAACGCCAGCAGCAGGCCGTAGGCCAGCGGCCGCATCTGGAACGGAAATGCGAAGAAGCTGTTGAGCCGGTGCCAGAACGGCGGTGGCGGCGGCAGCGCATCCTTGACGGCGATCATGGCAACTCCCCTGTTCTTTGTTTTCTTGCTTACTTGCGGAAGAAGTCGCTCTGGCTCATGGCCCCGCGGCCGCCCAGGCGGACCACGGTGATTTCATCGGCATGCACCAGGCGCATCTGGCCAAGCTCGCGCTCCAGGCGCTGAGTGAAGCTGGTCTTGACCTGGAGGACCGACTCGCCCATCAGCAGCACGTTGGTGCCCTTGACGACGGCGCTTTTGCGGTCGGGAGCCACTTCGACCGAATCGATGTGGTAGTCATAGTCGAGGGTGAGGATGCCGCCCATCTGGTCGCCGACGCGACGCAAGGCCTCGACCGTCTTGTGCTGCGCGGCGCACGCTTCGTCCCGGTTGTACGTGAACTCTTCCGTACGGCCCATCATGGTCATCTTGCTCTCGATGACGGCCTTGCGCCTGAGCAGCCTGCACAGCTTGTCGACATCGCGGTCGAAAATGGCACGCGCCTCGTTGCGGTAATGATCGTGCACCATCGGCTCGTCGAGCTTGCGCCCGCCGACAAGGAAGTACCACGCGCCCACGCAGAGCGCGATCACGATCGCAATTTGCTTCATTCTTCTCCGTCCGCGCGTACGCGGTCCCTCGGTTTTTGCGGCGCAGTATACGGTGACAAATGTTTCCAAAAGACTTCATTCGGGCGACGCGCTGAATCCGCCCGCCGGGTTGCCCCGTACTCCGGTCATGCGCATCGATGCCCCACAATCCCCGGATGCCCGCACCCAGCCCCGACGCCGAACTGATGGCGCTGATCGACCGGATCGGCCATCGCGACGAAGCCGCCCTGCGGCAGCTCTACGACCGAACCTCACCCCGGCTGATGGGCCTGGCGATGCGCGTGGTGCGCCAGCGCGAATGGGCGGAAGACGTGCTTCAGGAGAGCTTCCTGACCGTCTGGCGGGTTGCCGGCGACTACCGCGCCTCGCTCAGCCCGCCGCTGGCCTGGCTGGGGCTCATCGTGCGCAGCCGCTCGCTCGACCTGCTGCGCCGCCGTACCGCCGACCGCGCCCAGCTCACGCAGGAATTCGACGAACAGATGGCCGACCAGCTCGAATCGGACGCGCCCGACCCGTCCGCCAGCGCCGATGCCAGCGAGCAGGCCTGGGCGCTGCACCAGTGCCTGAGCCAGCTCGAGGGCCGCCAGCGCGAGGTGGTGAGCCTGGCCTACCTGCGCGACATGAGCCATGGCGAGCTGGCCGAGCAGCTCCGGCTGCCGCTCGGCACGGTCAAGACATGGATACGGCGCGGGCTGGAGAAGCTGCGCGTCTGCATGGGACGCTTTGCGTGAAGGCGATGGCGACGAAGAAAAAGGCGGTCTACCCATGAACCTCATCGCACACCCCGAACTGCTCGAACTGCTGGCCGCGAGCCACGCACTCGGCACCCTGCGCGGCGGCGCCCGCCGCCGTTTCGAGGCCCTGGCGCGCGAACAGGCGCCGGTGCGCGCCGCCGCGCTGGTCTGGCAGGGCCGGCTCGCGAGCATGACCGAGCTGCAATCGCCGGTCGCGCCCGATGCAGCCGTGTGGACGCGCATCCGCAACATCATCGACGCCGAGCAGTCCGCGCTCGCGGTGGAACGCCAGCGCGAGGCGGCCAGGGCTGCCGGCGAGCCCCGCCAGGGCGGCTGGCTGCGCAGCCTCGCGCTGTGGCGCGGTGCCGCCGCGGCCGGTGCACTGGCCACCGTGGTGGCCGTGACGGTCGGGCTGAACCTGCGCGACCAGCTGCAGAACGCCCCGGCGGTGCAGTACGTGGCCGTGCTCAACGACGACCAGTCGGCCGCCTCGATGCTCGTGACCTTCGATCCGAAGAAGAAGCAGCTCGTGCTGCAGCGCGTGGGCAGCTTCAAGGAAGGCGACGACAAGTCGCTGCAGCTCTGGGCCCTGCCCCCGGGCGGCGCGCCGCGTTCGCTGGGCGTGCTCGGCAACGCGCCGGCCCTGAAGCTGACGGCGTCGGAGTCCGACGTGCAGGCGGTGCCGGCGCTGGCCATTTCGCTCGAGGCCAAGGGTGGCGTGCCGGCGGGCAGCGGTCCCAAGGGGCCGATTCTGTTCAAGGGCGCGCTCATCGAGAAAACCATTTAGCCGGGGCCAGCCTCTGTCAACGATCGCCTGCCTTGGGGCGTCGTGGTAGAAAACCCGCCTGCCCCGCCTTCCGCCCTTCTTCCGTCCTTTCAATGTCTTCGATGAAAACCGCGCTGGCCGCGGTCGCCCTGCTGACCGCCGCGCTGGCCGCGCAGGCCCAATCCAGCTTCTTCCCCCAGGAGTCCGAGACGGCTGCCGCCGAGACCGCCGCCGCCCGCGATTACCTGGCCGCCAAGGACCGCTGGCACAACGAGCTCGCGGCTTTCGCGCGGGCCGACCAGGAGCGCTTTCCGGCGCCCGGCGGCGTCGTGTTCGTGGGCAGCTCCACGGTGCGCATGTGGACGCGCCTCTCGCAGGACTTCTCGCACGTGCCCGGCGGCGTGATCAACCGGGGCTTCGGCGGCTCCACGCTGGCCGACTGCGCCCTCTTCGCGCGCGACCTGGTGGTGCGCTACAAGCCGCGCCAGGTGATGGTCTACGCGGGCGACAACGACCTGACCGAGGGCCGCACGCCGCTGCAGGTGCTCGACAGCTTCGCGCGCCTCGCCAACGCGGTGCGCGCCGAGCTGCCGGATGCGCGCATCAGCTTCATCTCGGTCAAGCCCAGCCCCTCGCGCGAGCAGTTGCTGCCGCAGATCCGCGAAACCAACCACATGGTCTCGGCCTACCTGAACCTGCTGCCCAACAGCGAGTTCATCGACATCTACACGCCGATGCTGGGTGCGGACGGGCGCCCGCGCCCCGAGCTGTTCAGAAGCGACAAGCTGCACCTGACCGACGAGGGCTACCACCTCTGGCAATCGGTGATCGCGCCGCACCTGCAGGCTCCCCCGGCGACGCCAACGGCCGGCCTGCCCTGAACTGGGCGGGAGCCCGCGCTCAAGCCCGCGCGGGCTCCGGCGGCACGTCGTCGGCCGGCGGCGGAACGTCGGCCCCGCGCGTGAAGCGCGCCACGAAGTACATCCCCGAGAACACCGCCGCCAGCAGCAGCCCGTCGCCCCACCAGGGCCGCGCCGTCTGGCTGTCGCCGTAGAAGGCCAGCACCAGCAGCACCGCGATGAGGTGCGCGCAGAACACCGGCAGCGACGCCGAGCCCATCGCCTCCAGCCAGCGCAGCCGCGGGATGCGGCGCATCAGCCACGGCCCGAAGCGCACCACCAGGATGCCCAGCGCCACCAGGTTCACCAGCCGCAGCGGGCCGAGCTGCCATTTGTCGAACAGCAGGTTCAGCTCCACATCGCCGCCGAACGGCGCCTGCCCGTTGATGCCGGTGTGGCGCCAGTACAGCCCATAGAGCGCGATGCCCGCCGCCAGCGCCAGCAGCCACGCCGGAAAGCGCAGCGGCTGCGCATCCGGATCGTTGCGGGTCGCGCCGATGCACAGCCCCGCGAACCACAGGAACTGCCACGCATAGGTGTTGAACGCGCCCATCTCGTGGAAGGGCACCGGCACGCCCAGGTAGCGCACCGCCAGCCCGTAGACCCATTCGCTGAGGCCGAACTGCGCCGCCGCCCACACGGTGGCGCTCGCCACCATCACCCAGGTCCAGCCGTGGCGCATGGCGAAGGCCAGCACCCAGGGGCTCATGAGCATGAAAAAGATGTACATCGGCAGGATGTCCAGCAGCGCCGGCTCGTAGATGAGCAGCAGCCCGTAGATGAAGCCCTCGCGCGGCTCCGCCAGGTAGTACGACACCAGGTTCTTCACCGCCGGCTGGTCGATGTGCAGGCCCACGGCCGTGATCACGGTGAACAGGAACAGCAGGGTCGCCGCCTGCGCCAGGTAGACCTTCAGCACGCGCCGCCAGAAGGCCTGGCGCATCGAGTCGACCCCGCGCAGGTGGCCGATGCGGCTGTACACCAGGCCGGCCACGAAGGCCGACAGCAGCACGAAGCCCTCGGCGGCCGAGACGAAACCGAAGGGTTGGCCCAGCGGGTCGGTCAACCGGGTGGGCAGGTGGGTGACGGTCATCAGCACGAGCATCAGCCCGCGCAAGGCGTCTATTTCCCAGTAGCGTTTCATCGGTCGGCGGCGAGGTCTTGGTGGCGGTCCGCGCGGCGCACGCACGACGGCCCCGATTGTAAGAAGACCGACGTAAAGCCCGCGCAAGGCCCGCCGCGCCCGGCGATCAAGCCAACGGCCTATGACTGTTGGCACTCCCGAACCGTCGCGCAAATCGGCTACGCTGCGCGCTGCCTCTCAGGTGGAGATACAAAAAAGTGAACCGTTTCCTTCCAACATTGCTCCTGGCCGGCGGCGTTCTTGCGTCCGACCCGGGCTTTGCCCTCCAGATCGTCAGCCTCTCGCCGCAGGGCGAAGTGGCGCGCGTGCGCCAGGTGGTCGCCAAGTTCGACCAGCCGGCCGTCAATTTCGGCGACCCCAAGGCCCCCGCCCCGCTCACCGTGAGCTGCAACGACGCCCAGGCCGCCAGGGGCACCGGCCGCTGGACCGACGCCAAGGCCTGGGTCTACGACTTCGAGAACGACCTGCCGCCCGGCGTGCGCTGCACGGTCACCCGCATTCCCACCTTCAAGCCCGCCTCGGGCGAGCTCACCGGCCCCGAGCGCTACCAGTTCAACACCGGCGGCCCCTTCGTGCGCAACTACATGCCGGGCAGCTACAGCCGCATCGACGAGCAGCAGATGTTCATGCTGGAGCTCAACGGCGCGGCCACGCTGGAGAGCGTGCGCCAGAACGTCTGGTGCACGGCCGACGGCGTGGGCGAGCGCATTCCCGTCAAGCTGCTCGACGGCGAGCAGCGCGCCGGCCTGCTCAAGGCCTTCGGCCGCGAGAAGTCGGCCGAGAAAGACCCGCTGCGCTTCATCACGATGCAGTGCAACCGCACGCTGACGCCGGGCGCCAAGGTGCAGGTCGTCTACGGCAAGGGCGTGGCCACGCCCTCGGGCGTGGCCAACAACGTGGAACGCCGCCTCGAATTCCAGGTGCGCGAACCCTTCGCGGCTTCGTTCACCTGCGAGCGCGAGAACGCGCAGGCCGCCTGCCTGCCGCTGCGCCCGATGCAACTGCAGTTCAACGCGCCCGTCACGCGCAAGCTGGCCTCGCAGATCCAGCTCAAGGGCGACAAGACCATCAAGGCCAAGCTGGACAACGAAGGCGGTTCGCAGAGCGACGACGACGTGGTCAACAGCGTGAGCTTCGAGCCGCCGCTGGCCGAGAGCGCGCAGTACAGCATCGAGCTGCCCTCGAAGTTCGAGGACGCCTCGGGCCGCCCGCTGGCCACGCCCGGCAACTTCCCGATGAAGGTGGCGACCGGCGCGATGCCGCCGCTGGCCAAGTTCGCCGCCTCGCCCTTCGGCGTGGTCGAGCGCCTGGCCGAACCGGACACGCCGGCCATGATGCCGGTCACCGTGCGCCGCGTGGAGCCGAAGCTGATGGTGAATGCGCTCACGCCCGGCAAGGTGAGCGACATGAACCCGAAGACCGACGCGGAAATCATCGCGTGGTTCCGCAAGGTGCGCCGCTACGACAACTTCACCGTCTCGCGCGAACAGGCGCGCAAGGACGTGAAGGGCCCGCTGCCCCCGGTCATCGACAAGGACGACCGCACCACGCTGCAGACCCGCATGCTGTCGCTGCTGGCCGGCCAACCCGGCGTGAAGGCGCTCGACATGCCCAAGGCCGACTCGGGCGACCCGCGCCCCTTCGAAGTCATCGGCATCCCGCTGACGCCGGGCTTCCACGTGCTTGAAATCGCCTCGCAGAAGCTGGGCGAGGCGCTGCTCGACGAGCGCTACAACGCCGGGCGCACGATGTACGTGCGCACCACCGCGCTGGCCACCAACCTGGCGGTGCATTTCAAGCTGGGCCGCGAGAACTCGATGGCCTGGGTCACCACGCTGGACAAGGGCAAGGTCGTGGCCGGTGCCGAGGTGCGCGTGTCCAGCTGCGACGGCAAGGCCGTGGCCAGCGGCACCACCGACGCCAACGGCGTGGTCATGCTCGGCGGCGTGTCGCCGCAGGCGCCCTCGTGCAACGGACCGAACGAATACGACAGCGGCGCCTGGTTCGTCAGCGCCCGCGCCAGGGACGAGAAGGGCGTCGAAGACCTCGCCTTCACCTGGAGCGACTGGCAGCGCGGCATCGAGCCCTGGCGCTTCAACGTGCCCACCAGCCTGCAGCCCGAGGCCGACCGCGTCGCCCACACCATCTTCGACCGCACGCTGCTGCGCGCCGGCGAGACGGTGTCGATGAAGAGCCTGATCCGCACGCAGACCAGCAAGGGCTTCGGGCTGCCCGAGAACCGCCCCGACACGCTGGTCATCACCCACGTGGGCAGCGGCCAGCGCTTCACGCAGCCGCTGAACTGGCGCAAGACCGCCACCGGCGGCCTGAGCGCCGAGAACAGCTTCGCCATTCCGCCGGCCGCCAAGCTCGGCGTGTACGAGGTGATGCTGCGCAGCGGCAAGGGCAAGGACGCCAACGGCGAGGGTGAGGGTGAAAGTGAAGGCGATGGCGACGACGGCTACGGCCGCAGCTTCTCCACCGGCAGCTTCCGCGTCGAGGAATTCCGCCTGCCCGTGCTCGAGGGCCGCATCGCGCCCACCGACAAGAAGCCGCTGGTGGCGGCCACCAGCGTGCCCGCCGACGTGCAGATCAACTACGTCTCGGGCGGCGGCGCGGCCAACCTGCCCGTGCGCGTGTCGGCCATGGTGCGCGGCAAGAGCCTGAGCTTCTCCGATTACGACGCCTTCAGCTTCAACCCGCCGCGCGCCTCGCAGGGCGACGGCAGCGAGGCCGCCACGGCGGTCTCCGCCGCGGCCGAGGCCGGCTCGGGCGAGGAGGACCTCAACAGCGTGAACGACACCCGTGTGATCGCAGACAAGCTGCCGCTCACGCTGAACAAGGACGGCGCCGGCAAGGTCACCATCGACAAGGTGCCGAAGGTCAAGGCCGCGCGCGAGCTGCTGCTGGAGGCCACCTACGCCGACCCGAACGGCGAGGTGCAGACCATCCGCAGCACGCAGACGCTGTGGCCGGCTTCCGTCATCGCCGGCATCAAGACCGAGGGCTGGGTCTCCACTGCCCAGAAGCTGAAGTTCCAGGCGCTGGCACTCGACCTCTCGGGCAAGCCCCAGGCCAACGTCACGCTCAACGTGCGCGCCGTGGCGCGCATCACCACCACCAGCCGCAAGCGCATGGTGGGCGGCTTCTACACCTACGACAACAAGACCGAGACCAAGGACATCGGCACCGTCTGCAGCGGCAAGAGCGACGCGCGCGGCCTGCTGCTGTGCGAATCGGAGCTGAAGGAAGCGGGCGAGGTCGAACTCATCGCCAGCGCCACCGACAGCGAAGGCCGCGATGCCAAGGCCGTGAGCTCGGTCTACGTGACCAGGCAGGGCGAGCTGTGGTTCGGCGGCGAGGACAACGACCGCATCGACGTGCTGCCCGAGAAGAAGAGCTACCAGCCCGGCGAGATCGCCAAGTTCCAGGTGCGCAGCCCCTTCCGCTTCGCGACCGCGCTGGTCGCGGTGGAACGCGAGGGCATCATCGAGACGCACGTGGTCAAGCTCGACGGCAAGGACCCGACCGTCACCCTGGAGGTGAAGCCCGAGTGGGGCCCGAACGCCTACGTGAGCGTGCTCGCGCTGCGCGGCCGCCTGCGCGAGGTGCCGTGGTACAGCTTCTTCACCTGGGGCTTCAAGTCGCCGCGCGAGTGGTGGACGGCCTTCTGGTACGAAGGCAAGGAATACGTGGCGCCGACCGCCATGGTCGACCTGAGCAAGCCCGCCTACCGCCTCGGCATGGCCGAGATCCGCGTGGGCACGCAGGCCCACCAGCTCGACGTGAAAGTCACCAGCGACAAGCCCAGCTACCCGATCCGCAGCAAGGCGCAGGTGACCATCAGCGCCAAGCTGCCCGACGGCAAGCCGGCCGCCGGCGCCGAAGTGGCGCTGGCCGCGGTCGACCAGGCCCTGCTGGAACTGATGCCCAACGACAGCTGGAACCTGCTCAACGCCATGCTGCAGCGGCGCAGCTGGGGCGTGAGCACCTCCACCGCGCAGATGGAAATCGTCGGCCGGCGCCACTACGGGCGCAAGGCCGTGCCAGCGGGCGGCGGCGGCGGCAAGGGCCAGACGCGCGAACTGCTCGACACACTGCTCGTGTGGAACCCGAAGGTGGTGCTCGACGCCAACGGCCAGGCCGTGGTGACGGTGCCGCTGAACGACGCGCTCACCACCTTCAAGATCGTGGCCGTGGCCGATTCGGGCATGGGCCTTTTCGGCACCGGCCAGGCCAGCATCCAGGCCACGCAGGACCTGCAGATCATCAGCGGCCTGCCGCCGCTGGTGCGCGAGGACGACCAGTTCCGCGCCCAGGTCACGCTGCGCAACACCACGCAGAAGCCGATGAAGGTCGAGGCCACGCCGCGCGCCACCCTGCTCACGCTGGAGCCGCAGACGGTCGACATCCCGGCCGGCGAGGCGCGCGAAGTGGCATGGACCGTGACCGCGCCCGCGCAGCTCGCGCAGACGCGCGCCGAAGCCATCATCTGGGAGATCGAGGCGAAGGACACCATCGGCGGCGCGCGCGATGCGCTGAAGGTGCGCCAGCGCATCGTGCCCTCGGTGCCTCTCACGGTGCAGCAAGGCACACTGGTGCAGGTCGACGGTCCGTTCACGCTCGACGTGGCACCGCCCGCCGACGCCCTGCCCGGCCGTGGCGGCCTCAAGCTTGCCCTGCAGCCCAAGCTGGCCGAAGGCCTGCCGGGCGTGCGCGACTGGTTCGCGAACTACCCCTTCATCTGCCTCGAACAGAAGACCAGCAAATCGGTCGGCCTGCGCGACGCGAAGATGTGGCAGGGCGTGCTGGCCCAGCTGCCGACCTATCTCGACAGCGACGGCCTGGCCAACTACTTCCCGCCGCGCGACGGCGAGGCCAACCGTGGCAGCGACATCCTCACCTCGTACCTGCTCGCGGCGACGAACGAAGCCGCCCAGCTCAACCCCGCCTTCGCGCTCGCCGACGACGTGCGCGCGCCGATGGAGTCGGGCCTGATCGCCTTCGTCGAAGGCCGCATCACGCGCGACTTCTGGAGCCMGCGCAAGGACCTCGACGTGCGCAAGCTGGCCGCGCTCGAAGCGCTCTCGCGCTACGGCAAGGCCAAAGGCAGCATGGTCGGCAGCATCACCATCGCGCCGAACCAGTGGCCCACAAGCGCGGTGATCGACTGGCTCAACATCCTCAAGCGCGTGAACGACGTGCCGCAGCGCCAGCAGCGCCTGGACGAGGCCAACAACGTGCTGAAGGCGCGCCTGTCGTACCAGGGCACCAAGCTGATCTTCAGCACCGAACAGGACGACTACTGGTGGTGGCTGATGACCAACGGCGACGTCAACACCGCCCGCCTGCTGCTCAGCGTGATGGACGACCCGGCCTGGAAGGACGACATCGGCAAGCTGGCCAACGGCTTCATCGGCCGCCAGCAGAACGGCGCGTGGCACACCACCACCGCCAACCTGTGGGGCGGACTGGCGCTGGAGAAGTTCAGCAAGGTGTTCGAGAGCACGCCGGTGTCGGGCGTCACCGCCGCCACGCTCGGCGCGGTGAAGGCGCAGGTCGACTGGAGCAAGGTCGAGCGCGTGAAGACCAGCGACGCCACCGGCGCGCCGAACCAGACCACCTTCTTCGGCGCACCCGCCTCGCCGGGCAACCTGAAGAACAACACGATGTTCCTGCCGTGGGCTGCGTCGCCTTCCGGCGCTCCGGTGCGCGACACCCTGCTGGTCACTCAACAGGGCACCGGCAAGCCGTGGCTCACGCTGCAGTCGATCGCCGCAGTGCAGCTGAAGGCGCCTTTCGCGGCCGGCTACGCCATCAAGAAGACCATCACTCCGGTCGAGCAGGCCAATACCTCGCTGCCTTCCGGCAAGTACACCCGCGGCGACGTGCTGCGCGTGACGCTGGAGGTGAACGCCAGCGCCGACATGACCTGGGTGGTCATCAGCGACCCGATCCCGGGCGGCGCCACCATCCTCGGCGGCGGCCTGGGCCGCGACTCGCAGATCGCCACGCAGGGCGAGAAGAAGAGCGGCGCCGGCTGGCCGGCCTTCGAGGAACGCAGCTTCGAGGCCTTCCGCAGCTACTACGAATACCTGCCCAAGGGCGTGGTGAAGATGGAATACACCGTGCGCCTGAACAACGTCGGCGACTTCGCCCTGCCGCCCAGCCGCGTCGAGGCGATGTACGCGCCCGAGATGTTCGGCGAGGCGCCGAACGCGCGGGTGAAGGTGGAGGCGGCGAAGTAGGCGAACGGCCCCGCCGGAAACGGTGAAGGAGCATCTATCGGTCATCGCTCCTTCACCGGCCGCCCTCACCATCGCGGCGAACCAACAACCTGGAGGAAAACACCATGGGCCTGGCTGTCTGCGTCGGCATGCTCGCCGAACTGCTCGAGGACGATCCTGAAAGCGCCGAGGGCTTCGAGGAAGAACTGGCCGAAGTCAACCGCGTCCTGGCCGCCGCGGGACTGCCCCCGCACATCGAGCCGCACGGACCGCTCGAACTCGACTCCCGCGCGTCGATCGACGGCTTTCCGTACTCCTTCATCCACTACCTGCGCCGCGCCTACGCGCACCGAGTGCTGGCGCCCGACTGGGTGGCCACGCCGCTGGCGGACGATGTCGATCCCACGGCCGACCCCAAGATCCAGGCGCTGCTGGACGGCTCCGAGAGCCACCTGCTGTGCCACTCCGACGCCGAGGGCTTCTACGTTCCCATCGACTTCAAGGAAGTGCTGTTCGACGGGGATAGCGAGGAGGACGACGACGAGGACGAAGAAGATGAAGAGGCCGACCACGACGCCGAAGGCGACGCGGACATCGAAGAGCCGAGCGGCCTGCCCGGCGGCATGCTCGGCTCCTCCCAGCGCCTGCTCGAGGAACTCGTGTTCGTGGCCCCCGCCCTGGGCATACGCCTCGAGAACGGCGAGCTCTCCGACGAGGAAGCCGAGCGCATCGATGCGCTCATCGACGACGACAACGGCCTGTACCGCGAATACGTGTCCTGGCTGCTGCTGTACGAATCGGCGCGGCTGAGCATCGAGCACAAGACGGCGATCGTTTTCTGCTGAATCGGCTGAAAATGCGCGGCTTGGAGGCTCTCCGACATTCCGCATGAGTTTCGCCACCGCCCTGCGCAGCTATTTCTCCCTGGCCTTCCGCTGGCAGCGCGGCCGCCAGGGCACGGGCTACGACAAGATGCTTCTGCTCACGGCGCGCTGGCCGCTGCCGTTCGACAGCTACCTCATCCGCTACCCCGAGGGCTCGGAGATCCCGCCGCATACCGACCCGGTGCAGGCCGGGCGGCACTACCGGTTGAACATCGTGCTGAAGTCCCCGCGCTCGGGCGGCGAGTTCGTGTGCGCCGACCCGATCTTCGCGACGCGGCGCGTCAAGCTGTTCCGTCCCGATGCCTGCGAGCACAGCGTGACGCGGGTGGTGGGCGGCAGCCGCTATGTCTTCTCGCTGGGCTGGGTGCTCGCCGGCAAGCCCCGCTGACACACACGCCCGAAACCGTCGACCCCAAGGAGGCTCGCCCGCCATGACCCGGCTGATCGAAATCCGCACCTACAGGCTCAAGCCCGGCACGCTCGCCGCATTCCACGAAGCCATGCATACACGCGCCGTGCCGATGCTGCGCGGCAAGGGCATGGACGTCGTCACCTACGGCCGCTCGGACCACGAGGAAGAGAGCTATCACCTCGTGCGTGCGTATGCCGACCGGCAGGCGCTGGAGGCGCAGCAATCCGCCTTCTACGGCTCGGCCGAGTGGCGCGAAGGCCCGCGCGGCGCGTTGGTCGAGCGCATCGAGACCTACCTCAACACGCTGCTGTGGGTTTCGGACGAAACCGTCGCCAGCATGCGCTCGCTGAATCCGCCCGGTGAACCAGGAGCCTCTTGAGATGCACCGCTCTACGGCCGGAACCTGCCCAGCCTGACGGCGATGCGGGCAGACTGCCCTCCCTCCCCTTCACCCTTTCATCAGGAGACAACCCATGAACACGCTGGCAATCGCAAACAAGCTCGTCGCGCTGTGCAAAGAAGGAAAGTTCGATGAGGCCGAGTCGCTCTACACGCCCGACGCCGTGAGCGTCGAGGCCAGTGCCCCGCCCGGGCAGGCGCGCGAGGCGGTGGGCCTCGCGGCCATCAGGGCCAAGGGCGAGTGGTGGGTCGCCAACCACGAAGTGCATTCGATGCAGGTTGCCGGCCCTTGGCCGCACGACGACCGCTTCATCGTCGGCTTCCGCTTCGACGTGACGATGAAGGCCACCGGCCACCGCTTCACGATGGAAGAAATGGCGCTCTACACCACGAAGGACGGAAAGATCGTGAAGGAAGAGTTCTTCTACGACACCGGCGAATAAGCCCCACACCCGCGGCCGGTGTCGCGTGACGGCCGTTACGGCCGTGACGTAGCGCCTGGCCGCCGCGCTTGCCGCCATGGCGGGCGACCCCGGATCATCCGCGGCCTTTGCACTTCACCAAGCAAGGAGCCGACCGGATGATTCTTCGCCTCTCATACACAACATTTCATCGACTGCCCAGCCGCCTGCTCGCGGGCTGCTGCATTGCAGTTCTTTCCGCCATCACCCACGCCGAACCCATCGGCTTCGCCACCGCGCCAGCCGCCATCGTGGCGCGGGTGATGAACGGCGCGCCGGGCAGCATCGTGGTCGGCATCTCGCGCGAGGGCCGCACGCAGTTCGCGATGCAGCGCAACGCCGTCGGGCAGCCGGGGCAGATCGTCGAGACCACGCAGACGAATGCGCAGCCGCTCTTCGAGATCGGCTCCATCAGCAAGGTATTCACCGGCGTGCTGCTGGCGCAGGCGGTGGAGCGCGGCGATCTCTCGCTCGACGACACGCTGGGCAAGCTGCTGGCCGGCCAGACCACGATGCCGCCGCAGGTGGCGGCCATCACGCTGCGCCAGCTCGTCACCCACACCGCCTGCCTGCCGGGAATGCTGCCGGATGCGCCGGGCCTGACCAGCGGCCAGCCTTTCGCACGGCCCGACCGGCCGCAGCTGCTCGCCGGGCTTTCGACGCTCCGGCTGGAACACGCCCCGCCCTGCAAGGGCCCCTACAGCAGCCTGGGCCTGGGCCTGCTCGGCCAGCTGCTGGCCGACCGCTACGGCAAGCCATGGGAGCTGCTGGTGCAGGAGAACATCGCCGTGCCGCTGGGCATGAAGGACACGCTGCAGCACCTCGGCGACGAAGCCAGCCGGCTCGCACCCGGCTACGAGCGGGACACGCCGCGCACGCCCTGGGACTTCGACGCGCTCGCAGGCGCCGGCGCGCTGCGCTCGACGGCTGCCGACCTGCTGGTGTTCGCGCGCGCGCTCATGGCCGGGCGCAACGGTCCGCTGGGCGCGGCAGCCGAACGCGCGCTCGCGCCGCTCGGCAACGACGGCACCTACGAGGTGGGCTACGCCATCCGCATGCGCGGCGACGCCGGCCACCGGACCTGGTTCCACACCGGCCAGACCGGCGGCTACCGCGCGCTGCTGGTGTTCGACCCCGCGAAGCAGCAGGCGGCCGTGATGCTCGCGAGCAATTCGTCGGCGGCGGCCGCGCGGATGGTGGACGACATCACGCGCCCACCTCCACCGCCCGCGCGCCATCAGCCTTGCGCCCCCACGCACAAGTAGGAAGCAAGTTCTCTCCCGGGCGCGATGCGGGCAGAATGCCCCGCAGGTGCCCTCATGAACACAAGATTTGTAGAAGCCTTCCTCTGGGCCGCGCGGCTGGGCAGCTTCCGGGCGGCGAGCGACCGGCTCCACATCACGCAGGCGGCGGTGTCCAACCGCGTCGCCTCCCTCGAAGAAGACATCGGCGCGCGCCTGTTCGAACGCGACGCGCGCGAGCTGCGGCTCACGCCTGTGGGCGTGCGGCTGATGGACTACGGCGAACGCCTGCTCGAGCTGCGCCGCGAGATCGTCTCGCTCGGCCGGCCGCGCGAAGACATCCTCGGGCTGGTGCGCATCGGCGCCATCGAGACCGTGGTCCACACCTGGCTGCTGGGCTTTCTCACCAACCTGCGCTCCACCTATCCGGGCATCGAGGTGCAGCTCACCTCCGAGACCACGCTGGCGCTGCACCGGGGCCTGCGCGAGGGCGCACTCGACATCGCGCTGCAGACCGACCACATCGCCGGCGCTGGCATCGTGAGCACGCCCTGCCTGCCGATGCCCATGGGCTGGGTCGGCGCGCCCGGCGCGGAGCCGGTGCAGACGGTCGAGCAGCTGCTGCGCCAGCCCGTGCTGACGATGAGCCCGGGTTCGCAGCCGCACGAGGCGCTGAAGAATCTGTTCCGCGCGGCGGGCATTCCGCTGGGCAAGGTGCACTGCGTGAGCTCGATCTCGGCGCTGGCGCGGCTGGTGAAGGCGGGATTCGGCAACGCGCTGGTGCCGCTGCCGCCCTGCTACGAGTACGTGGCCATCGGCGACGTGAAGATCATCGAGTGCGACGCGCTCATCTCACCGCAGCGCATCGTGGTGAGTCACCTGGAAGCCGCCGACTCCGACGCCATCCGGCTCGTGGCCGAACTGGCCTGCCGGGCCTCCGACCAGTTCACCACCTCGGCCGTCGCACCAACCTGGAGCACGACCACAGAGGGTTAACCCTCGGATTGGCGCATCCGGGCCCCGAAAAGGGGCCAGTAATTCTTGTGGCTGTCGCCCAGAAAAACTCGTTTGTGACAGTTCGACCCTGCGACGGAAGATCGCGCCTTCATTTTTCGAAGGCCCGCCTCCTTTTCCGCCGCCATGAACACACCTGACTCCTCTTCTTCCGCAGCAGCAGTGAACGGCCTGCTGTTCGTCGCCTCCGACGTCGACCCCGCCCACGAAGCCGACTTCAACCGCTGGTACGACCAGGAGCACGTGGAAGAGCGCGTGCGCATTCCCGGCTTTCTCTCGGGCGCGCGCTATTTCTCGCTCGAAGGCGGCCGCAAGTACCTGGGGCTGTACCGCACCGAATCGCTGGCGGTGTTCGGCTCGCCCGGCTACCGCGCCGCGTTCGAGAAGCAGACGCCATGGTCCGTCGCCAACCTCGACCGCATGCGCCAGCCGATGCGCCGCGTGTGCGCGGTTCGCGCCGTCACCGGCTTCGGCAGCGGCAGCCACGTGCTCGTGCTGCCCCTGACAGCAGCCGCCGATGCCGAGGCCCAGGTGGCAGCCGCCGCCAACGTCGGCGCGCAACTGCGCAAGGAACAGGCAGGCTTCGTGCAGTCGTACCTGCTCGTGCCCGACGTTGCGCTCAGCTCGCCGCTGCCGCGCGAATCCACCGAAGGCCGCGTGCTGCAGCCGCTGCTGGTCATCGAGACCAGCAGCGAAGCCGCCGCCCGCGCGGCGCGCGCCACGGCCGCAGCCGCATTCGACGCCGATCCCGCCGGCGGCTGGCTGCTCGCACTCGGCTGGAAGCTGAACGCGGCCGAGCTGGCCTGACACGGCAACCGCCCGTCCCCCTCTTCTCTTCTCCTCTCACCTCCCCACCGAACAAAGGCATTCCAATGACCGAACATGTTCTTCCCGCCGCGGGCTCCGCGGCATCCGGGCAGGCTGCGCCGGCCTCCGCCAAGATGGGCCGGCTGGCCATGGCCAGCTCCATCGGCACCACGCTGGAGTGGTACGACTTCACCGTCTACAACATCATGGCGGCACTGGTCTTCAACGCGGTGTTCTTCCCCTCGTTCGATCCGCTGACCGGCACCATCCTCGCGTTCTCGACCTACGCGGTCGGCTACATCTCGCGCCCGCTGGGCGGCGTGGTGTTCGGCCACCTCGGCGACCGGCTGGGCCGGCGCTTCGTGCTGGTGGCCACGCTGGTCATCATGGGCGTCTCCACCGGCCTGATGGGCCTGCTGCCCACCTACGCGAGCTGGGGCATCTGGGCGCCCGCCGCGCTGGTGGCGCTGCGCTTCGTGCAGGGCGTGGCGCTCGGCGGCGAATGGGCCGGCGCGGTGCTGCTGTCGATGGAGCACGGCAAGCCCGACGAGCGCGGCCGCAACGCCTCGTTCACGCAGGTGGGCCCCTCGTGCGGCACGCTGATCGGCACCGGCTTCATTGCCGCGGTGTCGGCATGGCTGAGCCCTGAAGACTTCCAGAGCTGGGGCTGGCGCATTCCCTTCATCTCCAGCGTGGCGCTGGTGCTGTTCGGCCTGTGGCTGCGCCGGGGCGTGGACGAAACGCCCGTCTTCCGCGAAATGGAAGAGAAGAAGGCCACCGCCAAGACGCCCATCAAGGAAGTGCTCACGCAGCACTGGCGCCGCCTGCTGGTGGCCGGCGGCTCGCGCATCGGCTCCGACGTGCTGTATGCGCTGGTGGTGGTGTTCACGCTGACCTACGTGACCACCGTGCTGCACCTGTCGCGCCCGCTGGCGCTCACCGCCACGATGATCGGCGCCGCATGCAATGCGATCGCGGTGCCATGGTTCGGCAGCCTCTCCGACCGCATCGGCCGCCGGCCGGTCTACATCGCCGGCGCGCTTCTGGGCATGGTCTGGGCCTTCGTTTTCTTCGTGCTGATGGACAGCGCGCACCCGGTCGCCATCTGCGCGGCGGTGGTGGTGGGCCTCCTGATCCACGCGATGATGTACGGCCCGCAGGCCGCCTTCGTCACCGAGCAGTTCCCCGGCCGCGTGCGCTACGCGGGCGCCTCGCTGGCCTACACGCTGGCCGGCATCGTGGGCGGCGGCTTCGCGCCGCTGATCATCGCGAGCCTGTTCAAGTCGTGGGGCAGCACGATGGCCGTGTCGTTCTACGTGATGGCCGCGCTGGGCGTGACGCTGATCGCCCTGTTGGTGGCGCGCGAAACCGCCAAGCGCCCGCTGGAGAGCTGATCGATGACGACGAGCAACACGAGTTCGCGGCTGCGTTTCGCCTGCGAAAGCATCGCCGACGACGGTACGCGTTCCACCGCCGTGCACCTGGTCGCGCCGCGCGCGCTGGTGGTGGCGGGCTGGACCGGACGCGACATCGCCGCCATCGAACACCACATCGAGGAACTGGCCGAGCTCGGCGTGCCGCGCCCTTCGAGCGTGCCGCTGTACTACCGCGTGGCGGCCCAGCTGCTGACGCAATCGAGCGCCATCGAGGCGCTGGGCGACCAGAGCTCCGGCGAGGCCGAGCCGGTGCTGTTCTTCTCGCAAGGCGAGTGGTGGCTGAGCGTGGCCTCGGACCACACCGACCGGCAAGTCGAGAGCTACTCGGTCGCGGTGTCGAAGCAGATGTGCGCCAAGCCCGTGGCCGAGGCCGCATGGCGCTGGCGCGACGTGCAGGCGCACCAGGACACGCTGGAACTGCGCTCGCGCATCCTGGAGGACGGCCGCTGGGTCGACTACCAGCGCGGCACGCTCGCATCGATCCGACCGCTGGCCGGCCTGCGCGACGGCATGCCCGGCGCGAGCGCCGCGCCCGAAGGACTCTTCATGACCTGTGGCACGCTGGGCGCGCTGCCCAACGCCAAGGGCGAAGGCATCCGGCCCGCGACGCAGATGGAAATCGAACTGCACGACCCGAAGCTGCGGCGCCGCATCGTGCATCGCTATGCGGTGGAAGCACTGCCGGTGGTGGCATGACGATGACGATGACGATGAAGAACGGCAACACCATCGCGGCGCTGCGCGGGCGCATCGCGCGCGGCGAGCTCTCGCACGAAGCGCTGATCGACGAAGTGCTCACGGCGGCCGGACAGCCTGCCGCGCGGCACGTCTTCACGCGCACCTACGCCGACGCGGCCCGCGCCGCCGCGCGCCATGCCGATGCGGCGCGCAAGGCCGGCATCGAGACGGCACCGCTCGCCGGCCTGCCGGTGTCGGTGAAGGACCTCTACGACGTGGCCGGCGAAACCACCATGGCGGGCTCCGCCGTCTGCGCGGGCGAAGCGCCTGCCGAGCACGACGCGACCGCCGTGGCGCGGCTGCGCGCGCAAGGCGCGGCCATCGTCGGCAAGACCAACATGACCGAGTTCGCGTTCTCCGGCGTGGGCATCAACCCGCACTACGGCACGCCGCACAACCCGGCCGATGCGCAGACTGCGCGCATTCCGGGCGGCTCGTCGTCCGGCGCGGCGGTGTCGGTGGCGCTCGGGCTCGCGGTGGCGGGGCTGGGCTCGGACACGGGCGGCTCCATCCGCATTCCCGCCGCACTGTGCGGGCTGGTTGGCTTCAAGAGCACGCAGTCGCGCGTGCCGCGCACGGGCGCCTTCGAGCTGGCGCGCTCGCTCGACACGGTGTGCGCCATGGCGCGCAGCGTGGAAGACTGCCTGATCGCCGATGCCGCCATTGCCGACGCGCCGCTCGCGGTGCGCCGCCGTCCGCTGCAGGGCATGCGTCTGGCCGTGCCGCGCACGCTGATGTTCGACGACATCGAGCCCGCCGTGGCGCGCGCCTTCGACCGCGCGCTGCAGGCGCTTTCGGCGGCGGGCGCGCAAGTCGTGGACATCACCCTGGCCGAGCTCGCCGAGATCGCGACCGTCAACGCACCCGGCGGCTTCTCGCCCGTCGAGGCCGCCGCCGTGCACCGCGAGCGCTTCGCCGCGAAGCGCGACGGATTCGACTCGCGCGTGGCCGCCCGCATCGCGCTGGGCACCGAAGTGCGCGCCGCCGACTACATCGCCATGCAGGACCGCCGCCGCGACTGGWTCGGCCGAGTCGGCCGCGCCATCGAAGGCTTCGACGCGCTGGTGTGCCCGACCGTGCCCATCGTCGCGCCGCCCATCGACGCACTGGCGGAAGACGCGGCCTTCTTCAGGGCCAACGGCCTGTTGCTGCGCAACACCTTTGCGATCAACCTGCTCGACGGCTGCGCCTTCAGCCTGCCCTGCCATGAGGCGGGCGAACTGCCGGTGGGGCTGATGCTGGCGTCGGTGCGCGGCGACGATGCGCGGCTGGCCTCTGTGGCGCTGGCGGCGGAGGCCGCCCTGCAGGCGCCAGGCCTAGGGCTTGCGGGCCTGAACGGTTGAAGAACGCCGCCGGGCGGGCGTTCGCCGCTTCGCGCTCATGCCGTCCTGCCGGCCGGATCGACCGGAGGCCGATCGGCCTTTCCCGAGCGCCATTGCCGGTAGCGCTGCGTGAGCCGCCATGTCCTGGCGAGGATCAGGACCGTGCTGACGAGCGGCGAATAGGTCCGCGGCCTCGTTTGCCCCGAGCCGAGCGCCCAGAGCCGGCGCTTGACCATTGACATCGTCGCGAGCGCGGCCATGGTCTTGTCCTTCCAGCGCACGGGGGCGGTGCTGCTCGGCGGGTGCCTGCCTGCCAGCCACTGTGCCGGCAGGTCGGGCACGAGCGCGAGCGCGGTGGCCATGCCGGCAATGGCCACGCCGCCCGCGATGACCTTTTCTGCCACGGCCATGCTGCGGATGCCGCCCGTCGTCATCAGCGGCATCTTCGCCACGGCCGCGAGCTTCGACGCGAACTCGAGAAAGTAGGCCTCGCGCTCCAGCGTGCGGCCATCGGCGGTGGAGCCCTGCATCGCGGGGCTCTCGTAGCTGCCACCCGACAGCTCGACCAGGTCGACGGACAGGCCATTCAGCCAGCCGATGACTTGCCGCGCATCGTCTTCCGAGAATCCGCCACGTTGAAAGTCCGCCGAGTTGAGCTTCACGGCGACGCAGAACCCCGGCGAGACGCGCGCGCGGACCGACTTCACGACCTCGAGCAGCAAGCGCGCACGGTTGGCGAGCTCCCCGCCCCAGCGGTCTTCGCGCCGGTTGGTCAGCGGCGACAGGAACTGCGAGATCAGGTAGCCATGCGCCGCGTGGATCTCAACGCCGGTGAAGCCCGCGCGCTCCGCCGCCACCGCGGTGTCGGCGAAGCGGGCAATGGTCTCGACGACCTCGGCCTCGCTCATGGCCTTGGGACTGGCAAACAGCTTGCTGTGCTTGCCGAGATCGAGCGCGACCGCGGACGGTGCCCACGCCTCCTCGCCCATGTTGGCGCGCACCTGCCGGCCCGGATGGTTGATCTGCATCCATGCCTGCGCCCCGCGGCTGCGCGCGACCCTGGCCCATTCGATGAACGGCTCGATGGGGGTTGCGGCGTCGAGCACGACCCCGCCCGGACCCGTCAACGCCCTGCCGTCGATCATCACGTTGCCGGTGATGAGCAAGCCGGCACCGCCGTTCGCCCACGCCCGGTAGAGCCCGAAGATGGCGGGGCCGGGCACCTGCCCGGCCGCCGCCATGTTCTCTTCCATGGCCGCCTTGGCGATGCGATTGGGAACGACGCTGCCATTGGGCAGGGTCAAGCTGGAGAAGAGTGGACTTTTCACCTTGTGCTGGCCTTCTGTAATCACGAGGGGAAGAATGCTAAGTTTGAAGTCAACTTCAAGGTCAAGCGTCATGAAAATCGGTGAACTCGCCGCCGCGACGGGCGTGGCCACGTCCGCCATACGGTTCTACGAAAAGAGCGGACTGCTGCCGGCCGCGCAGCGCGGCAGCAACGGCTACCGAAGCTACTCGAACGATGCGATCGACCGGCTCCGGCTGATCCAGGTCTCGCAGTCGCTCGGCTTCTCCCTCGACGCCCTCGGGACCGTCTTCGCAAGCGCCGAAGGATTCAGGAAGGACGAGCTGATGCGCAACCTCGACGTCCGGCTCGCCGAGATCGACAAGCTCATGTCCACGCTGCGGCTGCAGCGCCGCGAACTTCGCGATCTCCGGGAGACGCTGCGCCGCAGCTGGGCCGCGGGCGACTGCGTCGAGGCGAAGGCGCTGGCAAGGAATATCTCGACGAAGCCCGCGCCCCCAACCATGCCCGCGCGGGCGGTGCAGGGGCGTGCGTCGGGTGCGCGGCGGGCCGCCTCATGAACCAACCGATCCCGCCCATACCATCCGCGCAACCATCGCTCACCGGCCCCCGTCTTCTGCTTCGCCCGCTGCTCGCCTGCGACGCGGCGGCACTCGTGGAGGCGGCCTCCGACGGCGAACTCTGGAACCTGCCGTTCACCGTCGTGCCTTCCGCGGAAACGGTCGGCGCCTACATCGGCAATGCGCTGGCGGGCCGCGAAGCCGGCACGGTGATGCCCTTCGCCACGGTGCTGCGCGAGACGGGCAAGGTCATCGGCTCCACGCGCTTCTGGAAGATCGACCGCATCAACCGCAAGCTGGAGATCGGCAGCACCTGGATCTCGGCCTCGTGGCAGAAGACCTTCGTCAACACCGAGGCCAAGCTGCTGATGCTGCGCTATGCGTTCGAGGAACTGCAGTGCGTGCGCGTGCAGCTCACCACCGACGAGATCAATGCCAAGTCGCGCGCCGCCATATTGCGGCTGGGCGCGAAGCAGGAAGGCATCGTGCGCAACGAACGCATCATGCCGGACGGCCGCAAGCGCAATTCGGTGCGCTTCAGCATCATCGATGACGAGTGGACGGAGGTGAGGCGGAACCTCGAAACACGGCTTGGCGCAACCATGGAGGAACCCAGGGGATGAGCTGCACTGTCGAGCCCACGGCCGAGCCCCATTTCGAAAGCTTGCACCGGGCGCTCGACGTGGTTGCGCGCGAGCAGAAGTACCTCGCGCTGACGCAGGCGCCGCCGCTGGCGCAGTCGATCGAGTTCTACAGCGGCCTGATCGCCGGCGGCTTTCCGCACTTCGTTGCGCTCGACGGCGAGCGGGTGATCGGATGGTGCGACGTATCGCCGGTGTTCGGCCACTCGCGCGCCCACGTCGGCGTCCTCGGCATCGCGCTGCTGCCCGAAGCACGCGGCCGGGGCCTGGGCAGGCAGCTGCTGCAGGCCGCGATCGACAAGTCGTGGGCACGCGGGCTGACGCGCATCGAGCTTTCGGTGCGCACCGACAACGCCAATGCCAGGGCGCTCTACGAACGGCTCGACTTCGAGCACGAGGGTCTGCTGCGCCACACCACGCGCATCGATGGCGTCTACCACGACTCTCACGCGATGGCCCTCCTTCGCTAGACTGGACGGCGTCGTCGACTGGAGAGCGCCCATGTGCCGCAGCATCAAGACCCTCTACAACTTCGAGCCGCCCGCCACCGAGCAGGAGATCCGCGCCGCCGCGCTGCAGTTCGTGCGCAAGCTCAGCGGCTTCAACGTGCCCTCGAAGGCCAACGAGGCAGCATTCAATCGCGCGGTCGATGAAGTGGCGGCCACGGCGGCGCGGCTGATCGACTCGCTGGTGACGACGGCGGAGCCGCGCGATCGCGCCATCGAAGCCGAGCGCGCCAGGGCCCGCTCGGCGCTGCGCTTCGGCAACGGCTCCGCCGCCTGACCGCGCCTTGCCCCCCTGGGGCCGATGGCTGCGTGCTCGCATGCCATCATCTTCGGATGAGCAACACACCCCACAGCGCCTTCAGCACCTCCGACGCAGTCGCCAAATACGCCGAAGGCCCGAAGCGCGACGTGCCCGGATACAGCGGGCTCCTGCCGATGACTCGCATCCTTCTCGAGGAACACGTGCCCAGCGATGGCCGTGTGCTGGTGGTCGGCGCCGGCGGCGGCCTGGAAGTGGAAGACCTCGCGCGGGCCAACCCCGGATGGACCCTCGACGGGATCGACCCGAGTGGCCCGATGCTGGAGCTCGCGTCGCAGAGGCTGGGCCCGCTGATGTCGCGCGTGACGCTGCACGAAGGCTACGTGCAGGACGCGCCGGCCGGTCCCTTCGATGGCGCGACCTGCCTGCTGACCTTCCACTTCGTGCCGACGGACCAGCGGCTGCCGACGGCCCGCGAGATCCATCGTCGGCTGAAGCCGGGTGCCCCATTCGTCGCGGCGCATCTCAGCGTGGAAGACGGCGAAGGCGAGCGCGATCTCTGGATGTCGCGCTACGCGGCCTTCCTTGTCTCCTCGGGCGCCGATCCGCACAAGGCGGCTGCGGCACGGGAGAAGGTCCAGAAGGAGCTGTCGATCCTCTCGCCTGCGCAGGACGAGGCCGTGCTGCGCGAAGCGGGGTTCAAGGACATCCGCCTCTTCTTCACGGGCTTCACGTTCCGGGGCTGGGTCGCCCGCGCCTGAACCGGCAGCGAATGGCGGGCCATGACCACAGCGCAGCGCCGCCGACCGGCCTTTGATATGGTGCTCGCCAGCACCACCATGCGAAGTCCGAGCACATGAAAAAGACCTACACAGGCGGCTGCCACTGCGGCGCCGTGAGATTCGAGGCCGACATCGACCTCAGCCTCGGCACGCTGCGCTGCAACTGCTCGATCTGCACCCAGACCCGCTTCTGGCCCGCCATCGTCGCGACCGATGCCTTCCGGCTGATCGAAGGCGAGTCCGAACTCAGCGAGCAGATGCTCGACACCCGCAACAGCCACTACATCGTCTGCAGGCATTGCAGCGTGCGCGCCTTCGGCGTGGGCCATTCGCCCCAGACCGGCGAAAGCGCCTATGGCGTGAACGTGACCTGCCTGGACGACGTGGATCTCGACGACCTTGCCAGCTCGCCGATCAGCTATGTCGACGGACACCGCGGCAACTGGCACGTCGCGCGCACGGCCATCGGCAACTGACGAAGCAAATCGCTTCCCGCAAGCCCCCTCTTCACCTTCTTCTGGAGACAAGTACATGTCCATCGAACTCTGGCTCGCCTTCGTCGCGGCCTCCGCCCTCATGCTGGTCATTCCCGGGCCGACCATCCTCACGGTGATCAGCTATTCGATGTCGCACGGCAGGCGCGCCAACCTGCCGCTGGTGGCGGCCGTGGCGCTGGGCGACTCCACCGCGCTGGTGGTGTCGCTGCTGGGGCTGGGCGCGCTGCTCGCCACCTCGGCCTTCTGGTTCACGGTGGTGAAGTGGGTGGGCGGGCTGTACCTGCTGTATCTGGGCATCAAGCTGCTGCGCGCGGGCATCACATCGGCCGCGATCGCCACGCCGGCCGCGCCCGCCTCGCGCCTGCGCCTGTTCGCCAACACCTACCTGGTGACCGCGCTGAACCCCAAGGGCATCGTGTTCTTCGTGGCCTTCCTGCCGCAGTTCATCAATCCGGCGGCGCACCGATGCTGGCGTTTTCGGCGAAGCCTTCCTGGAAAGACCAGGCATCGGAGCCCGCTCGATCGACCGAGACGGCCAGGTCCGTGTAGAGACCCACGCCCATTCCGAGCGCGCGGCAGCGTGCTGCGACGCGTGAGAACTGCCGGTCGGCCACCCACTGCAGGTACTGGTGAAAGCGCACCCGCCCCGCGTGCACCCGCTCGAACGCGGCGACCTCGGCGGAATCCGGGTCGCGCCATGCGGCCGGCCATGAATGCCAGTCTCCCGAGCCCTCGTCCGTGGAAAGGAAATGCGCCCGCAGCGCCTCGAACACCGCGTGCCGCCTCAACGCCTCGCCACGCTCCGCGATGAAGCCGAGGAACGCCTTGCCTACTTCGTCCGGCTCGCGTTCCCGCGGCAGGTGGTGTTCGCAGAAGTGGGCGAACAGCAGTTCGAGCACTTCGAGCTTCGCCGCGGCCACGCCGGCGTAGTCGACGAGCGGCGCGGCGCGCAGCATGGCCAGGCGCTGCTGGAATTCCGGCGAACCGACTCTTTCTCGCGCGGCCGCACAGTCCGAAGAACCTTCGACAGCCTCGACATCGATGTAGAGCACGTTGAGCTGCTGCCGCGACGAAGGGCTGTAGGGGCTGGCATGCGTCGGCGTGCCTGTGAACAGCGCATGCAGCGGGTTGAGCCCGATCAGGTCGGCGCCCTGCCCGGCCAGCCCCACCGCCAGGTCCTCCAGATCGCCGAAGTCGCCTATGCCCCAGTTGCGCGGCGAGCGCAGGCCGTACAGCTGAACCGCCACGCCCCACACGCGGCCTGCGTCCCGCACGGCGGGCGGGCGGTAGCAATGCCCCGGCGTGGCCAGCACCAGCGTCTCTCCGGGCAGGCCATCGACGCACAGCCTGTAGTAGCCGGCTTCGAGCGCGACGGGAATATGCAGGGTGCGCTCGCGCGCCGCATCTCGGTGCGCCGCATCTCGGTG
>NZ_JASMRZ010000169.1 GCF_030462475.1 Variovorax sp. CAN15 | reverse complement strand
CTACCGGGCATGCCGTCCTTCATTCAGGGCCCGGAAGCCTCGAAGCTGCAGGACTGGCTGGTTGCCGGGCTGACGATCCAAGTCTCGCCGCCCCGCCTCTGGCCGCAAGCCGAGGGCGTCCCCGACTCCTTCAAGCATCCGAAGGCGATCGCCGCCGGCAAGTTTGACGTGGAGGCCGTCGCGCTTCCGCAACTTCTCGAAGCCGTCGACACCGCGCCCGCCAACGTGATCTGGACGGGCTGGAGTGTCGACGTCAGCGACTCCAAGGGCGAACCCCTCAGTCGCGCCAAGGCCCGCCTCACAGGAAATTTCTATGTCAGCAATGCATCCTAGCCAATACCTCCCCTCGCTTGCCATCGCAGGCCTCGTCGTCCTCTTCATGCCGTCCGCCGCAGGGCAAACGCTGGGGGAACTGGCAAACGCTCAGCGCGCCAAGCAGCAGCTGGAAATCCTGAAGATCCAGAAAGACCAGGAGGATGCTGAGATGGCGGCCAAGTTGAAGTCGAATCCGCTTCCGGCGCTGTCCCAGCCTGGTGCACCTGGTGCTGCCTCGACGGCGCCGACGAAGGCCCGTCCTCAAATCGTGCTGCACGCCATGTACACCCGCGACCATGTCTGGGTAGCAGAGCTTGCTTCGGAACAACGGCTGGCGCTGGCACTGGTCGGCATGAAGATCAATGGCCAGACGGTCACGGCTATCGAGCAACGCGGCCTGGTGCTCTTTCGGGCATGCACGGCGGCCGACGTGCGCGCTAAGGCACGTTGCGGGCAGCGGGTCGTGCGTGTCGGGGAGGCCATCTAAATGAACTTCCTCAAGCGAGTGTTCAACATGGACGGCAAGCGCGATGCCGCAGGCACCTCCGCGTCAGCATCACTGGCGCCGCCACCGCCGAACCTCAAGTTCGAGACCGTGATGGCATCCGGAGTAGAGGCGGCCAACGAGTCGAAGGCCGATGGAGCCGCCTCTTCGGGGCCGGGCTCGCACACCGGATCAAAAAATGAAGACCGGCACATCGCGACGTTCGCAGGAGTGCCGCCGTTCATTCGCAGGCTCACAGACGGGGAGCAAGCCGTCGTGTCGCTGAGCAAGGCCGACCTCTCGCGCGTTGCAGTCTTGGAGGTGTCCAGCCAGTCGGCGTTGCTGGCCCATAGCGGCGTCGAGCAGGCTCTGCTGGAGTCGGTGAAGGGCCGGTTGATCGGCCGCGGATACCAAATCCACATTCACACGGCAGATCCAGACGTCATCGAAAAGATCCAGCGCGCCGGGGGCGGCACATCGGCAGTCGTCTCGGCCACCGATGCCAACAATCAATATGCGCTCGCGGCACACGACTGGATTGCTTATGGCGTCAAGGTGGGGGCCACAGATGCCCATCTAGAGACTTGGGGACAACGCGGCCAGGTTCGCTATCGCGTCAACGGTGAGCTCGAGCTGATGCGTACGCCGAACAACGGGCAGTTCACAGCCGAGTTTGTGCAAGGTGTCTCGTCCTATATGTTCGGGACCCTGCACGAGACCAAGTCGAACTCAGACAGCAGCTTTCATCAAGACAAGAACGCGTACTGCATGGTGCCTTACGACAAGGTCCCGGGTAGCAAGCTCAAGTTGCGATTTCAGTCCTTGAAGGGCGTGTACGGCCCCAAGACAGTCCTTCGCTTTCTCGACGTGGATGACGAGAAGCCGACCCTGACCTTCGAGCAGTTGGGTTTCGAGGACTCGCACATCCGCCTCCTCAAGCAAGCCCAACGCCGAACGAATGGCTTTGTCATCACCGCTGGTGAGACCGGCGGCGGCAAGACAACGACGATCAAATCCTTCATCGAGCTGAATCCGCGCGCACCACGTCTCTGCATCATTTCCTTGGAGGACCCTTCGGAGTACCGGCTGAAGCATGTCCATCAGGTGTACCTGCAGCGTGACATGGCCGACTTGGCTTCATCGAAGGCGGGCATGACGGAGCAAACCACGGCGTTCGTGCGCTCGGACCCGGACATCATCATCATGAACGAGGTGCGCGACTACTACAGCGCGAACGCGTCACAGCAGTTCTCGCTTACCGGTCACATGGCTGTGTGCTCCGTGCACGCCCATCTGCTCTCAGGCATCGTGCCGCGGCTCATCGATCCGGAAATAGGGCTCACGCGCTCGGTGCTCACAGGCCCCGGACAGCTGAGCCTGCTGATCTACCAAGACATCGTCGCAAAGCTCTGCCCCCATTGCGCTCTGCGCACCGAGCAAGTCGACGACGACGAAGAAGTGGCCCTGATCGCGCGCAACCTCAAGGCCCTGGGCTACGAGACTTCCGCATTGCGCTGGAGAAACCCGAACGGTTGCGAACGCTGCAGCTCTCGCGGCACCTCGGGCCTCACCGCTATCGCAGAGATGTTCAGCCCCGACGACGAGTGGCTGAGCGCAGTGCGTGAAGACGACGACACCCTGGCGCACCACATCTATTGCAGCCGGTCGGACAACGACTTGAGCAGTGCGGACATGACCGGCAAGACCGCGTTCGAGCACGTGCTTGTGAAGGCCCTTCGCGGAGTCGTTGACGCCACCGCTTGCTTCAAGTACGGGGACTGGGATCGCTACATGGCGCGGGCGCAGTCCCGAGAACGCCTCGCCAGGCAGGGGGCAAACGAATGACTCTCGACAACGTCTACTTGAAGTTCTGTCGGCTTCTCTGGTCGTGGCAACGGCCGCAGTTCTATCGCGACCTCTCCGACAACCTGGATCGAAAGGTCGGCGTGCGCGACTTCCTCGATCGTCAAATTTCGAACGCACTGATGCTGCGCTACTGGTGGTCGGTCCGGGTCTACC
>NZ_JASMRZ010000168.1 GCF_030462475.1 Variovorax sp. CAN15 | reverse complement strand
CCTGAGCGCAGGCTTGGGGGGCTGGTTCCAATCCGGCGGTCTTGGCAGCACGCTGGCGGCTTCGGGGAACTGGGGCTCTGCCGCCCGGCACGTTGCGAGCAACATTGCTACTCAGGGACTGAGCATCGCCACAGGGTTGCAGAAGGGCTTTGACTGGCGCGGGGTGGCAGCCAGTGCGGCGTCGGGCTATGTGTCGGCCTGGGCGCGGCCGATGCTGGCCTCAACCTTTGGGCCTGTCGGAGGTGAGATTGCGACGCGCATGGCGGGCGGTGTCGTGAGCACGGCTGTCCGTGGGGGAAGTGTCAGTCGGTCGTTGCCAGGAATCATTGGCGATGCGGTGGGGGCAACTGTCGGCAATGCGTTGGGGGATAGCATCGCAGCGGCCAATGGGCAGCAGGCTGACCCGCTGGGTGACTTCATCGCGCAGAACCAGGGCGCTTGGGATCAGCGCTATGCAAATCGCCCGCCTGGCTACATCGCAGAGGCTAATGGAGCCGTGGGTGGGTCTTCGTCGAGAGTTGCCGGCACGAGCAATATGAGCGGTGCTCTCCTGGCTCCGATCGGCGCCGATGAGCTTTCGCGCATTCCTAAAAGCGTCGCAGAGGGGCGCGGCGTCACGAACGAATTCGTGCGCGACAATGTGAGTACGGCCTCCATGGCGCATGCCACTCGCGAACCAGAATGGGCATCTGGCAGCGGGCCTGGTGACGTGGTGGTCGGCGCCGCGAGAGCGCCGTACATCATGGATGTGGGCTCCTTTACTGGTGCGGAGTTGGCACGTTTCGCCGGCCGCGGTTTGGCCTTGCTATCTCGGGAAATGGCCAGCAATGGCTACTCCTTGGTCGCGCCTGAAGTTTACTTTCAACCGGACGCCTCGGGATCCAAATCGATTCGCATCGACGGTGCTTTTCAGGGTAACGATGCACGAATTATTTTTGGCGAGGCGAAGATTGGTGATACAGCAGAATTCACCAAGAACCAGAGGGGTGGGATTCCCGCTCTGGCAAATGGTGAAGGTACGTTCTACGGTTCGCGCGCGGGTGCTCTCGCAGAGAGCCTAAACATTCAGCCGGATGCCAATGGAAGGTTCCGCATTCCCGCCGATAAGATTCAAGGTGTGTTTATGGGCACCTATGAGCGTTCAACCGCTGTCCCATCGCGGATGCAGATCCTGAATGACGCTTTCAGAAGAAGCGGCGGCTTCGGCAGGGGCAGTGATTTCTAGAGAAACAAGATGGTAGGAAACAACTTTGATGCCGTGGCGAGCTCCATCGCCTCCATGCTTCCGAGAGAACGGTGGCATACCCATCCGTCCGCAAAGGGCACGTTGCGACTTCGCGCGTCTGATATCTCCGAGAATGTGGAGCACTCGCTGGTCTTGACGGAGCCGTTCAGCGCCGTCGATGAGCCAGGCGGCCCGTGGCTGACGCTCTCTTGTCAGTTCAACATTTGCTTCCCGCGGGTGGAGAAGCATATTGCCAATGCACTAGGGTGGACGGCGCCCTCACCACTTTCCGCCGCACTGCGCTTTGTGCAAATGGTCCCAGATAGTTTCCTCTATGCCGGAGGAGCATTTCTTGTTGATCTGTCCTCCCCGACTGCAAGGCAAGCGTCTGAGCTCAAATTCTCCGAGCTGATCCTTGAGTACATGGAACCGGTGAGGCAGCTTGTTTCACAAGAAGGTTGCTTGGGTGATCCGTTGTTCTATCCGCACGATTCTGTTTCACCATTGTCATGGGAGCTAAGGAGGGCGCCGTACCTCTTTTTGGAGGGGAGCCGTCAACGCTTCGATTCTTACGCCGAGAACTTGCTTCATCGACTGGACGAGTACGAACAAGGACTTGCTGACGATAAGAGCGGCGTTGACCAACAAGCGGTGGCTGCCAGAAGATCCATCACTGAACTAAGGCAACTCATACGCGTTTTGCGTGCGGCCCCGGCCTAGGAGTCCAAACGCCCAATGCGTTTGGCAATGCGTTGGGGACAAGTGATGGGACAACGCCAAGCAGTCCTCGATCACGCTCGATCCCGCGAGCACGGGCTACGACCCCAGGAGGCCGCAGCCGCCGGGCTATTCTGCGTTCGGCTATGACGCCAACGGGCACCTGAAGACGGCCACGGACCGGAACGCGACCACGCCGCGCAGCTTCTCGTACTGGACCAATGCGGAAGGCCAGGTGCTGCAGCGCCAGGAGCTCATCGGCGGCAAGATCGGCGCCGACGGCAACGTGAGCGGCGCCAGCAAGAGTCGCGACCACCGCTACTTCTATTTCGATGGCAAGCGCGTGGGCAACGTGGGCAACGACGGCGTGGAGCGCGAGGACTATGCACAGCAACTCGCGCGCAATACGACAGCGCAGAGCCCCGATGACAAGTACCGCAAGTTCACGCCCACGAACTCGGCGGACTTCGACGAGAACTACCAGCCGATCAATGCGGGCTTCCCCGGACCGGCTCCTGGCAGCTACACGGTGCGCGCGGGCGACACCCTCGAGAGCATTGCGCGGGCGCTGTGGGGAGACGCGCAGCTGTGGTACCTGCTGGCCGAGGCCAATGGGCTGGATGGCCAGCCCTCGGCGCCGCTGACACCGAACACGGTGCTGCAGGTACCCAACAAGGTCACCAACCTGCACAACACCAGCAGCACCTTCCGGCCCTACGACCCGGGCAAGGCCATGGGGGACACGAGCCCGACACTGCCGGATCCGCTGCCAGCTCCCAGGGGGAAGGACGGCGGGTGCGGTGGGATTGGCAAGATCCTCACGGTGGTTGTGGCAGTTGTGGTGGCTGCCTTCACACAGCAGTGGTATCTCGTCAACGTCGGTGGGTACTCCGGCATTGCCGCCGCCGTAAGCAGCGGCGCTTGGGGCACGCTGGCGGTGTCGGGTGCAGTCGGCGGCGTGGCGGGTTCAGTTGCGGGACAAACCGTGGGGGTCGCGACGGGCGTGCAGGATCAGTTCTCCTGGAAGGGGGTTGTGCAGGG
>NZ_JASMRZ010000167.1 GCF_030462475.1 Variovorax sp. CAN15 | reverse complement strand
GCCAGTCGGGCCGAAGATGAACGAGTGGCCGACGTCGCGAACATGCAGGTTGAAGCGGAACGGCGTACCACCGTGTGTCACGGTCTGCATGAGCGGCGGTGCGCCAGGTGGGTACATCGGGCACGGCGCGGTGTTCTCGCCCGTCCAGATGGTGCTGCTCGGAATGAGGTGCGCCAGGTTCAGCGTGTTCAGAAGCGGCCGACGAACGTTCTCGACACCATGCCCCGGGAGGCTTCCCAGGAACGCGTCTACGGTGTTGATCGTTTCGACGCGCGCAGTGAAGCCCAAGGCGTTGATGGCCTTCTCGATCTGCATGGCGGACTTGCTCAGCCGACCGCGGTCCTCGTCCATCAAGACCACGACGCTGGTGTAGTAGCCCTGAGCGACGGTGCCGCTGTTCACCTCGGCCAGTGCAGCCTCGGCGTCTTGCACCATTGCGAGCGCGTCTTGGTTGATTGCCCCGCCGTTGGTGTTGAAGAGCTGATCGAAGAAGCCACGGACCTTTTGCTTCCACTTCTTGCGGTACTTCTCGAGGTCCTTGATTGCCTCGTGCAGATCCATGAAGATGAAGCGGCTGGACCACCGGTATTCACTTTGGAGTTCGGCCAAGGCCGAAAGAATTCCGGGGTATGAGTCCATTGGGAATCCATCGAGCGAGACGACCTGGACGAACTTGCGACCGATCTTCGGAACCACGCCCGTCCACATTTCTTGCCCGCCCACCAGGCCGTCGATGTACATCGGCACGGATGGAAGTTGCACAGGGTGGTTGCGACCAGTGCAGCAGAACTGGAGCCACCGCAGGAAGTCCTCCTGCGTGGTGACACGGCCGTCCTCCGCCGTGAACTGGTGGCCCTGCAGGCGCTCCAGCTTCACTGCCGACGAGAGGCGCGATTCGATGTTCGCGATGTCGCGTTCAAACGTGGAGAGGAGTGCCTTCGTGATCGCGAGCTTGTCGGGCGTCGCCTGTTCATCGTCGAACATGAGCTCGACAAATTTTCTTTGCGCGAGGGCTGGCGGAAAGAAGGTGAAGGTGATGACGAAGTAGCCTTCGTACATCGTGTCCATCTGCTTGAAGAGCCGACGTCGCTCCTCGTCGATGGCGAGGGTCACCGGATCGGGGAAGAATGAGCGCGACGGGTCGGAATAGCCTGGTGCCTCCCGGCGAACCGCGTCGACGTGAATCATCCAACCGTTGCCCATACGCGCCAGCGCCTGGTTGATGCGGACCGCAACCAAGTTGCGGTGTTCCTCTGTCGCGGAGGCGTTGTCCTCCCCTGCATAGGCGTACGCGGCCATGAAGGAGCCGTTCTTGCCCACGATCACGCCGGGAGCGCAGACCGCTGCATAGTTCAGGAGGTCGGCAAACGCGGCGTCCTTGCGACGATGCTTCGTCAGCTTGCGAGCGCTGCTGTTTTGGAGGAGCTGGCCAGCCAGCATGAAAACGAGAAGCGCGCCGAGCACGGCGATTCCGATAGAAAGGGACGTGATCACTTGTACTGGTTCCCCTGCGACGTCGTGTTGTCGCGGAACGGTGTGGACCTGGCTGGGTAGTACGCGTGGTAGCGGCGATGCCGCAGGTACACATGACGCATCAGCGGATCGGCCTTCGCCATCAGGCGAAGGAGGAACAGGCTGGAGAACCACAGCACCATCCCGATCAACGTTGCGCGCAGTTCAGCTGCGGAGAAGACCAACGCGCCTGCCATGAGGCCGGAGAGCATCACCAGCTCACGATCGCCTTCGAGGAAGAGGGTGATGCGGTTGCCTACCCGACGAATCGGGATCGTGTGCAGTGCCATGTTCAGGCCAGCGATGCCACGGCCGGCACCGGCACCACGAGCACGTGCGCCACGGGCGCAATCGTGGCGCCCGTGCCGGTCAGGCCAGAAAGGAAGTTTTTGGCGGCAACGATCATCGACAGGACGAGCGTGATGAAGAGGAGCGCCTTCATGAAGCCGTTCATGTCACCACCGAAGATCAACGCTGCGCCGGCGGCAACGAGTGCGCCCAGGGAGATCGCGTAGGCGACCGGCCCGGTGATCGAGTCGGTGATTTTTCCGAGCCAGCCTTCATACGGGAGGCCGCCGCCGCCGCCAGCCGACGCGTGTGCGYCGGGAAGAAAGAGGACCAACAATGTCAGCAACGCAAGCGTTGCTTTGACATGGTTGGTGTTGATGCTGCGACCGTGGCTGGTGTTGAACTGCATGGCTGACTCCTAGAGGTTTCGGGTTGTGTAGTGCCCGTCCGCATAGCCGTCGATCGCAAGAATTGCTTGCACGCGGCGGCTCCGCGAGGCGGTGCGGGTGATGTGAACAACGACATGAACCGCCTCACCGATGAGCGGCTCAATTTCGGCCGGAGCCGCGGGATTTCGGGTGATGAGCGAGCGCAACCTGTTGAGCGCTGCGAGTGGGCTGTTGGCGTGCAGCGTGCCGGCGCCGCCGTCATGGCCGGTGTTCCAGGCGTCCACCAGATCGAGCGCCGTGCCGTCTCGCACTTCGCCCACCAAGATCCGGTCAGGGCGCATGCGCAAGGTGCCCTTCACCAGGTCGGCTAACGACACATTTGCGCTGGCGTAGTACTGCACCTTGTTGGGCGCGGTGCATTGCAACTCGGCCGTGTCTTCAATGGTCACGAACCGCTCATGCGGGTTCTGACGAACCATCTCCGCGATCAGGGCGTTGATGAGCGTGGTCTTGCCGCTCCCGGTGCCGCCGATGACGAGGATATTTTTGTGAGCCTGAACCGCCTCGCGTAGCGCCTCGGCTTGACTGGCGGTCATGATTTCGCGCTCGACGTATTGGTCGAGCGTGAACACTGAGCTCGCCTTCTTGCGGATCGCGAAGGTGACCTCACTCACGATGGGAGGCAGCTGGCCGGCGAAGCGGGACCCGTCCAGCGGCCATTCACATTCGAGCCGGGGGTGCTCGCGAGTCACGACTTCGTCGTGATAGGCGGCCACGGTGCGCAGGATGCCCTGCG
>NZ_JASMRZ010000166.1 GCF_030462475.1 Variovorax sp. CAN15 | reverse complement strand
CCGCCCTCGGGCGGGCATGGTCTGCTGTTCATCGCGCCAGCGCTCCAGCGTCTCGACGCCAATACCAGTCTCGTCGGCCACCACTTCCAGCGGCGCGCACTCCGGTGCGAGCAGCCTTGCGACAGCCTTCCTCTTGAAGCCTTGGGAATATCTCGCCACTTCGAATCCTTTCTTTGGGTTCTAAGGAGGCGACAACTATTCTGACGTGGCGGGCCTCCCCCAGAGGGGGAGGGAGCAATGCAACCCAACGCGCCGAGCAGGGCGAAACCCTCGCCAAGCAGTTGGCGCTGGTCATCGACCTCAACGTCTGCGTCGGCTGCCATGCCTGCGTCACCTCCTGCAAGCAATGGAACACCTCCGGCAGCGCCGGCCCGCTGGCCGACGAGCGGCCCTATGCGGCCAACCCCACCGGCACCTTCTTCAACCGCGTGCAGACCTACGAGGCCGGCGCTTACCCGGCCACCGAGACCATCCACTTCCCGAAGAGCTGCCTGCACTGCGAAGACCCGCCGTGCGTGCCCGTGTGCCCCACGGGCGCGAGCTACAAGCGCAAGGAAGACGGCATCGTGCTGGTCGACTACGACAAGTGCATCGGCTGCAAGTACTGCGCATGGGCCTGCCCCTACGGCGCGCGCGAGCTCGATGAAGAACGCCAGGTCATGACCAAATGCACGCTGTGCGTGGACCGCATCTACGACGAGCAGCTGCCCAAGGAAGACCGCAAACCCGCCTGCGTGAAGGCTTGCCCGACCGGCGCGCGCATCTTCGGCGACGTGAAGGACCCGGATTCCGACGTGTCGAAAGCGATCCGCGAACGCGGCGGCTACCAGCTCATGCCCGAGTGGGAGACCGGCCCGGCCAACCAGTACCTGCCGCGGCACGTCACGCCGGCGGCCGGCGCGCGGGAGTAGCCGCATGCATCCCGCGTTCTCCATTCTTTTCTTCACCACGCTGGCCGGCGCTGCGCAGGGGCTGGTGTTCGCGTTGGCACTGGCCACCCTGTTCGGCCTGGCGCTCGCGCCGGGCTTCGTCGGCATCGCGCTGGGCGCGGCCGAGGTGCTGCTTGTCGCGGGGCTGGCCGCCTCGTTCATGCACCTGGGCCGCAAGACGCGCGCGTGGCGCGCGGTGCTGATGTGGCGCACCTCGTGGATGTCGCGCGAGGTGATCGTGCTGCCGGCCTTCATCGCGCTGGTGGCGCTGTGGTGGCTGTCGCTGCGCATGGGCGCGGGAGTGCCATGGTCGTGGCTGCTGCCGGTGCTCGCGCTGTGCGGCTCGCTGCTGCTGTGGTATTGCACTGCGATGATCTACGCCTGCCTGCGCTTCATCGAGGAGTGGGCACACCCGCTGACCATCGTCAACTTCACGCTGATCGGGCTGTCGTCGGGGCTGGTGCTGGCCTGCGCGATGGCGGCGCTGGCCGGCGAAGCGCAATTCGTGCAGGTGTTCGGGCCTTGTGCGCTGGTCGCCACGCTGGCGGCGTGGGCTGCACGCGGCACGGCGCTGCGGCGCAACGCAGGCATCCGGCACAAGTCGACGTTGCAGTCGGCCACCGGCATCCGCACGCAGAAGCTGGTGCAGCAGTCCATGGGCATGTCGGCCGGCTCGTTCAACACGCGCGAGTTCTTCCACGGCGCGTCGCTCGCCGTTCTGGGGAACGTGAAGCTGGGCTTCCAGCTGCTGGCCTTCGTGCTGCCCGCTGTGCTGATGGTGTGGGGCATCGCTGGCGCCGGCGCGCTGCCCTGGCTGCTCGCGGCGCTGGTGCAGGCGCCGGGGCTGCTGGCCGAGCGCTGGTTCTTCTTCGCGCAGGCGCGGCATCCGCAGAACCTGTACTACCAGGTGGTTTCCTGAAGCTCGAGGCGGGTTCCTATCCGCGCCGCGACCCCGCGGCGCGCGGCGTGCCCGGCAGCAGGTGGTCCAGCGGCAGCGCCGTTTCGGACTTGATCTCGCGCAGCACGATGCTCGATCGCACGTGCGTCACGCCGGGCAGGCTGAACAGCACCTCGTGCAGGAAACGCTCGTAGTGCTTCATGTCGGGCACGGTCACGTTGAGGATGTAGTCGGCCGGGCCGGTGGCCGACACGCAGCGGATGATCTGCGGACTCGCGGCCACGGCCTCCTCGAAGCGCTGCACCAGCGTCTCGCTGTGGCGGTCGAGGTTCACCTCGGCCACGGCCGAGACGTGCAGGCCCACGAGCTCGGGGTCGACCAGCGTGGTGTAGCCGCGGATGACGCCGGCGGCCTCCATGTCCTTGATGCGCTTCCAGCAGGGCGTGGGCGAAAGGCCGACGGCCTCGGAGATCTGCTGCACGGTCTGGCGTCCGTCGTGCTGCAGCGCGGAGAGGATCTTGAGGCAGTGCTCGTCGAGTGAAACGGTGCCGGCATTCATCGCGGAGCTCGCGTGTAGTGATGAGGTTCGGAGGGGCCGAGTGCCGATCCCGTCCGTCGTCGCGATTCTCCCCGATCGATGCGTCCGGGCAATGCAGTGCCTATGCGTCGGCGGCGCGCGCGAATTCCAGCGGCAGGTCCTTGAACTGCTTCTTCAGCGAGGCCTCGGGCGAGCCGCCCACCACGATGCGCGCGAAGGCATCGAGCGGGCTGAAGAAGGCGGGGCGCAGCGTGCCGAGCTTGCTTTCGTCGACGATCAGGAAGCTCTGCGACGCGCTGCGGATGGCGGCCTGCTTCACCGGCACCTCGTGGAAGTTGGAGCAACTCGCGCCGCGTTCCAGGTCGATGCCACCCGCCGAGATGAAGGCCTTGTTCACGCCCAGCCTCGCGAGGTACTGCAGGCCCTCGTCGGAGAAGAAGGTGGCCGAGGAGGGGTGGTAGAGCCCGCCCATCAGCATCAGCTGCGTGTTCGGGCGGCGGCTCAGCACTGAAGCGATGTTCGTGGAGTAACACACCACGCTCAGCGGCATCTCCGGCGGCAGCGCCTCGGCGAAATGGACCATGGTGGTGCCGCAGTCGATGAACAGGCTGTCGTGCGGCTGCACCAGTTCGGCGGCGCG
>NZ_JASMRZ010000165.1 GCF_030462475.1 Variovorax sp. CAN15 | reverse complement strand
CACCGCGCCGAGGTCGTGCGCATCGAGGGCCAGTCCTATCGCGCCAAGGAAGCTCAGGAGCGCCTGGCTGCGCGTTCCAGGCAGCGCGCAGGCAAACCTGTCAGGAGCAAGAAGTCATGATGTCCGAGCGCGAACAACCACCAACGCTTCCCACCAACTGGACTGCCGAGCAGGCCCTGGCCGTCTTCGAGTGCCTGCGCGTGCTGCGCGAGCAGCTGTGGAGAATCTACGGCCGCGACGTCCAGCAGGCCTGGTACGACCAGCTCGTGCACGACGAGCCGCCTGCGTCCTTCGATCCGGACGAGCCGTTCTGAACCCCGCTCACCCAACCAGGGCCCCGCAAGGGGCCCTCTTCCATTGCGCCTCAACCACCTGCAAAACCGCATCCTCACCGCCGAATAGCAGCGGATTTACACCGCCGCCAACAAAGGCCGGCTGCTTCAATGTCCTTCTGTTCAGCCCATCGGGCCGAGCCGTGCAGATAACGGTTCGCCTCTGAGCTGTTGCCGCGAATGATCTTTGCCACCAGAAGCGCGAACAGGCCAGCCGAGCTCAGACCTATGCCGACGCCGGCCGCCCGCATGAACGCCTCTGGGTAGTAGGCGTGCCATTTGAGCGCCCACGACACGATTTGCCAAGGCGGGTAGAAGCCTGCAACGCTGCTCCCGAGGCTCGGATGATTGCCTGCACTGGACGCGAAGAATTGCGTGGAGGCGGACATTGAGCCCACCATCGTCATCGCCGCCAGCAAAGGGATCAGCTTGCCCGGGCCCTTTTTCTTCGCTCGAACTTGAGGTCCTACTGCGTTATTGAACTTCGAACTCATCTCGATCTGCCCTTGGTCTTCACGGTCCCGTGCTCAGTCACCGTGATTTCATTGCCAACACGCACCCGCTTGAGCCGCTGGGCGGCCTGGGAGTCGACAGGAAGGATCTCCACAGTGCCTTCCATCGTCAAAAGTGCCAGGCTGACCCCGTCGATCGTCCTCAGGCCGGCAAATTTGAAAGCGCGCTCCGGACCCGGAGTATAGGGTTTCATATTCGGTATATCGAAACCTAGAACTCGCTTTTCGCTTCGCTCGGCAATAAATTTGGCGGCCGCTTCGCTTCCTCCGACGATCACTCGTCCCCGAGGTACTGGCCGTCGCACAACTGCACTGCTTTCGGCTGGCGGCTCGTCCACGTGACCAGGTACATCACCCGGCAATAGCACTGGACCAGATCCTTCGAAGAGAACCACACCGAGTTCCGACAGGTCTCGCAGGCGGTTTTTTCGGAAGGCCGGCGGCTCTCCGGCAATGCTTCCAACGTTGGGCTTCCCTCCGCTGGAGGTGCCGCCGGCTCGTCTACTAGGGGCTGCAACGACTGGTCTTGCATC
Source organism: Variovorax sp. CAN15 (assembly GCF_030462475.1). Lineage (GTDB taxonomy): Bacteria > Pseudomonadota > Gammaproteobacteria > Burkholderiales > Burkholderiaceae_C > Variovorax. The sequence continues at coordinate 1,659 of NZ_JASMRZ010000165.1, read as the reverse complement.
GGCAGAGGACTTGCCAAAGGCAGCATTGGAGGAAGCGCTGAGAGAGCGTTCGCCGGACCGACCTGACCCATCTCCTCTTTCGTTTCCTGCAACGGTGCTGCTTCGTTGCTCGCCTGCGGCTCCTGTGTCTCTACTCGGCTGTCCCCTAGGCTTTCCTGAATTTCTTCCGGCGCCTCTGAGCTCACCAGCGCCATTGCTTCCTCCAACAACTCCAGATCGGTCTTTTCTGCCATTGGGCATTCCATTTCTCAACGTTAGAAGCGCCTGGTGTCGGCGCTCGAGATCTTTATCAACAAACGTGACTTGAAGGCGCTGCGCGGCCGCGCTCGCGACTACGCGCACCTTGAACTCGGGTGACCCATTCACGGTGAGGCGATTGCCGTATCGACGCTCAGCGATCCGTAGGGCCAGATGGATGCCGCCCAGGTCTGCCTCTTTGGAGACCTGCAAACTTGCCCCGTCGTCGCGGATCGCGGTCGTGCCAGCCTGGAAGAGCAGCGTGCCTTTCTTCGTCACTGCCGCAATGGGTAGGCCCAGCGGCGCGCCCGTCGGGCGGCCAGATGCCGCGATGCTGCTGCGCGACGCTGCATCACGGAATAGGTCATCGCGAAAAGCACGGGCACGAAGGACCTCAAGGGCGTTTTCTTGCCCCGCGACTGCCTTCAGCTGAAGCCACTCCACCCACTGCAAACGCGACGTTCGCCGGGTCAGCAAGCCTCGCTCTCGCCGATGCTTCTCGCGCAGCTCGGCGAGATTTGCCTTCAGTGCCCGCTTCGCCAGCGCGTAGAGAACGCGTTTGGCGAGGGGATCGACCCCGAGATGCTTGAGAGCCGACCTGTGGGCGGCATTCGATGCCCATAGGGCCTCCTCTTCGACGTTCTGTCGCCCCCGAAGGGCGGCGCTCTCGCCAGTCCGCATCTGGCGGGCGTGCGACTGCTCCGCTCGGTACTGCGCATAGAGAGCGGAGGTATCGAGGTACGTCTGGGCAACCTCGTTCCGATACTCTTTCCTAGCCGCCCCTTCCACTGGAAGCGGAAGCAATTCGCTATCCAACCTTCCGCGCGCCTCGTTTCTGCCGCCGCGGATGTGCTCTGCTTCTCCTGCCCCCACCAGTTGCCGCTGCGTTTCTGCTCGTCCCTCGGCGGAAAGACTGGGCGGTAAATTGCCGTGATCCCCGTCAGCCGGCCACGCTTCCCCAACTGGCGCGGACCAGGGCGCCACTTGATCCTCCGAATCCTGCGGCGACGGCAGAGCCGCAGGGGCGAATTGTTCGCCGTCGATAGAAGACGCTGGCGAAGCGCCTGATCCGCTCGAGCTGCCAAGCGGGTCCATCGAAGAATCAAACGCGCCAAACCGCTTTTCCAATTGCTGCTTCGAGAGGGAGCGCGAAACTGAACTCGCTTTGACCTCAAGTCCGCTGGAGTCACTAATAACGAATCCATTTCCTCGCAAGCGCAGCTCGGCGCCATTTCGAGAAAGAGCGGAATGAAGCTCGTGCCAGGAATTGGCAGTTTCCAGTTCAGGCAAGCACTCCCTCTTCAACCACCCTAGAAAACTCTCGACACCGGAATGGCGCTCCATGTCTTGCGCGCGGTTTTCCGAACCGACTTTTTGGGCCAGATGGTTGTCAGCCTGAAGGCCGAACTCCGCTTCCAATTG
>NZ_JASMRZ010000164.1 GCF_030462475.1 Variovorax sp. CAN15 | reverse complement strand
CGTTCTTGCCGCCGTAGTGAATCAAGACGGAGCCGCCAACGCCTCCGAGCTTCATGGCCCAGGCATAGCCCTTGAGCTTGGGCTTTTCGTCATGGAGAGGCTGGTCGACCGTCATAGGACCGAGCACCTCGCGAACGTCCTTGATATTGGCTGGAGTCGAAAACTGATACCAGTCAAAAACCGGCTCAAGAGGTTCACCAGACGGCGTTTTCACGATTTTGACCCCCCTGTTAGTAGGTGGGGGTCCGGACGGCCACGACGACGCCTGGAGGGGGCCGCAGGCGCCGGGGCAGGCCCGTCACCAGCGGCCCCCTCCAGGCTCCCCCCTGGAGGCGTTGCAGGCCTCCACGTGACCCGATGAGAGACAGACCGGATAAGCAGGCGGTAGGCCTCCTCAGACGGCATCAACGCCCCCATAACAGCATCGGTAGCAGCAGCTAGATCAGCATTGACCTTGCGAAGCATCTGCGGTGTAGCGTTGTTGGCAGCCTCCATCAATCTCGCAGCCCGCTCCAGCTCGGGAACAGTGGTATGGACCATTTGGGCAATGACCGTGGCCCGAGGCGTGTTGGACGCGGCCGCGAAACGGTCTAAGACCGCCAGGTCGTCATGGTCGAGAGTGATCGAGAACCTCGGTTTGCTAGTCGGCATATAAGCCCTCTGGGTGATTCACCTAAATCATAGTGCATCACCCATCAATGAGCAACAGTGAACAAACCAAAGCTGAACTGCTTGGCATGCGCGAAGAAGGGGAGGGGAGGGCGACGACCAAGCCACGCGGCCTGACTGGACCTGGAGAACCTGCGCGGCAGCACAGCATGGGGGGCATACCCCCCATACCCCCGTCACTTGTGACGACCGCCGCGCGAGGTGCTTGCACCTTGCATATCCTGCCCCGCACGACGACGCATCAAAGGCCTGGTTTTTCCCTCACTGAGATACCGATGAACTGCCGATTTACCCAAGCCGAATTTCTCCGACAGAGCGGCAATCTTCATGCCACCGGCACGCAGCTCACACAGCTCGGCAGCACGCTCAACACTGAGCCTCGGCTCACTACCTCCCCAGGTAACACCACGCGCCCTTGCAGCCACCCGACCAGCCTTACACCGCTCATTGATGATGGCTCGCTCAAGTTGGGCTACAGCACCGAGGATCTGCAGCACGAACTCGCCCATTGCGCTGGACGTGTCGATTGGCTCGGTGAGCGAACGTATGCCAACGCCGAGCACCTTCAGACGGTCGAGCAGCTGTAGAAGGTCCTTGAGACTTCGAGCGAGTCGATCGAGCTTGTAGACGACCAACATGTCGCCCCGTTGCAGTGTCGTAAGCAGCTCGTGAAGCACAGGTCTGGGACCAACTCCACTGGTCTTTTCTTGATGGACTTGAACCACGCCCGCGGCCTTGAGCGCGTCGATCTGAAGGGCGGTGTCCTGCGCATCAGTGGATACACGCGCGTACCCATACATCACGCCCGAACCTCATCGGAAAGAACAGCAAGCTCCCTCTGCACAGAGGCGAGAAGCACGTACATCACGGCCAACCAGGCGGGCGGCGAATCAGCCGAGACCTCTGAGACCGAATCAAGAAAAGCTACGACAGTAGCAACCGATTGCTCCACCTCGACACAGGCGGAAATACACTCACGCTTAGCCATGTTGACTCCTAGACAGTTGACATTGGTTAGCGGTCACGGGCTGTCTCACCAGCTCGTGGCCGCGACTTTTTGCGCTACGACTGGCGCACTTCTTCCTCCATCATTTCCTCGAGATCAAGACCGATCTGCTGACCAACAGCAGCCCATGAACCGTGGTCGTCTTGCATCTCTCGAAGACACGCACCGTACTGCTTGAGCATCCAAAAATAGGGTGTGCGTTCCTTCGAATGACGCGTCAGCTTGTACGCAGCAACGGCCAGCTGAGTAATGCTGAGCGTGAGATCGCGCGCGACCGGGCGAAGGCCAATCATCTGATCGGGAGTAAGCCTGGCCAGGTCGTGCTTCTCGTTGGACTTAGTCGGCGAAAACCGATGCTCCAACCTGAGGTAATCGACAGGATGACCGTCGCCCAGCTGCAGACCTTTTTGATAGAGCGTGGGCTGATAAAACGATGTACGAGCGCCGCCGTACACAGTGCGGCCAAGCTGACGCGACGACTCAGGACAAGAGCCGTGATCGGTCGCAGCCATACCGGCCTGGTCACAACGATCAATGAACATCAACCTGCAACGCTCGAAGTCGGCGAGGAAATCAAGCCGAACGTCAGCCCGCCCGACGCCATGAGGCACTGAAGCGCCCCTAAAGAGTTCAGCGACCCGAGGCGCAAGCGGCCCGGTGCCAGCAACATTGGGCCCGTGGTCATCACCGTTCTTGCCGCCGTAGTGAATCAAGACGGAGCCGCCAACGCCTCCGAGCTTCATGGCCCAGGCATAGCCCTTGAGCTTGGGCTTTTCGTCATGGAGAGGCTGGTCGACCGTCATAGGACCGAGCACCTCGCGAACGTCCTTGATATTGGCTGGAGTCGAAAACTGATACCAGTCAAAAACCGGCTCAAGAGGTTCACCAGACGGCGTTTTCACGATTTTGACCCCCCTGTTAGTAGGTGGGGGTCCGGACGGCCACGACGACGCCTGGAGGCGTTGCAGGCCTCCACGTGACCCGATGAGAGACAGACCGGATAAGCAGGCGGTAGGCCTCCTCAGACGGCATCAACGCCCCCATAACAGCATCGGTAGCAGCAGCTAGATCAGCATTGACCTTGCGAAGCATCTGCGGTGTAGCGTTGTTGGCAGCCTCCATCAATCTCGCAGCCCGCTCCAGCTCGGGAACAGTGGTATGGACCATTTGGGCAATGACCGTGGCCCGAGGCGTGTTGGACGCGGCCGCGAAACGGTCTAAGACCGCCAGGTCGTCATGGTCGAGAGTGATCGAGAACCTCGGTTTGCTAGTCGGCATATAAGCCCTCTGGGTGATTCACCTAATCATAGTGCATCACCCATCAATGAGCAACAGTGAACAAACCAAAGCTGAACTGCTTGGCATGCGCGAAGAAGGGGAGGGGAGGGCGACGACCAAGCCACGCGGCCTGACTGTG
>NZ_JASMRZ010000163.1 GCF_030462475.1 Variovorax sp. CAN15 | reverse complement strand
CCTTCACGAACGCCGGTGTCGACCTCGGCGCGCTTGACCCATTCGTTCAAGGTCTGCGGGACACATCCAATCTTCGGCGCGATGGACTCGATGGCCGCCCACAGCGACGGGTACTCCCCCCGGTGCTCCTGCACCATCCTCACCGCGCGCTCACGCACCTCGGGCGAGAACTTGTTTGACTTGCTCATGGCTCAATCCTCTCAGAGTGTTGAGCCTCCTCAAAACCCGGGGCGATTCATCGTGGGCCAGACGAACTTCCCGAAGCTGATCAAGGCCAACTGTTCGGCCTGCCAGTCAGTTCCAGCGTGCTACGCCGATGACCAGCCATCGAAGGCACTGGAAAAGATCATCGGGCACTACCGAAGGCTCATCAAAATCTTCAGGACCTACAACCCGACCGCCGTGGTCGTGCTTCACAACTATGACGACGCATACGCCACGGGAGAGGGCGTTTTTGGGCCTGCCGACTGGCTCAAGGTGCCGATGGAGAAATGCAGCGTTCCTGTCTCGCTGCGCAAGGATCTATTCGCAGACTTGGTGACTGCCTTCGGCAAGGCACAGGACGCGTTGGCGGCTGAGCCCAGCTTGGGAAGGATCGTTGCGTTGAAGACGGCAGGTACGCTGGCGATGGATCAGTGGGCAAACGAGCTGCATCCCACTCCTAACGGGTTTCAGCGGCTCGCGGAGCGGAAGTTCTTGCCGGCGTTGGATGCCGTTTGGTAGTGGTCAACACCGCTCGAAAAATCGAAGAGCTTTGTTGTCGTATTGCAAGGTACCGCAAAGATATGGATCGAAAGATGCTTTGGAAAGCGGCGAGCTTGGCCGTTGTGGCTTTCCTTTGGCTCTCGGACGTCTCCTTTGCTGTCGAGGGAGGCCACCGTGAGGCTTGAGAAAATAACTATCTCCAACTTTAAGAGCCTGCGTCATCAGGTGTTCGAGCCGATGCGATTTTGCTGCTTGGTAGGAGAAAACAACGCAGGAAAATCCTCAGTTCTCCAGGCGGTTGTCACGGCTCTAAATCGCCCAGCGCAGCTGCCGTTAAGTCATTTTTATGATCCGACAGAGCCAGTTGAATTCATTGTTCATTTCACCGATGTGAGTGAACGGCACCTTGCTAGGCTGGCTCCCGAGCACAGAGCGAGGATTGGCGCCATCGTAGTCAATGACGGTTTGACCCTGTGTGTACGCTACAGGCCGACAGAGCGAGTTGAAGTGGCAGCGTATCGTCTGGCTCCGCGAGACGTTCGCCTTCGGCCGGAAGCGATTGACGCTGAGCTCGCTGGGCTAAGAGGCGCCGCGATACGAGAGACGGTGGTTCGCGCGTATCCTGAATTCATAGCAGCGATGCCAGAGACTATTCCTACATTGACGGCGGCCAAGGCTTTTCTGCAGCAGAGGGTCGAGGAGCTACCGAGGGAAGAAATGGAAATGATCGAAGGGCCTTTGCCTTCGGGAATTGCACCGTCTATCTCGATGTTGTTGCCTGAGGCAATCTACATCCCTGCAGTCAAGAACCTGAGCGACGACCTCAAAACGACACAGTCGACGTCCTTTGGACGACTGCTGTCTCTGCTGCTTGAAGACATGACGCCGGATTTGGAAGATGTAGAGCGATCATTGTCGATACTGAATGCTTTGTTCAATCGTGTAACTGAAGGGAATCGAGTAGTAGATAAACGGCACCCCAAAGTGCAATCCCTTGAGTCGCGTGTTGAATCGCTCCTTGGAGAAAATTTCCCCAGCGTAAGAGTGGAGCTCAACATACCGCCTCCGGAACTAAAAACCATCCTGAGCACCGCCCAAATTTATATTGATGACGGTTCGCGCGACCTGATAGAGAACAAAGGTGATGGCATAAAGAGGTCGTTGACGTTCGCACTCTTGCAGGCGTATGTCCTTCACCTTGAGGAGCAGGTGCAGGCGGCCCAGAATGAGGGTGCGGTTTCACGGCCTTTGTTTTTTCTTTTCGAAGAGCCAGAGCTTTACCTGCATCCTAAGTCGCAGCGGGTTCTGTTCAACACATTGGCGCGCATTGCAAGCTCACATCAAGTTGCGCTAACGACGCACTCGCCGTTGTTCTTTGCGCCGGGAGTGACCGCTGCGTTCGTGCGTGTTGCTAAGCGAGCAGTAGCGGAAGCGAAGCCCGAGGGAGTTCTCTATCCGGTTAACTTTGATCTAGATCCTACGAGTGCAGAAGTATTTCAGCTAGCTCGTTTTGAAAATGCCGATGCTGCTTTTTTTAGCCAACGAGTAATTCTCTTTGAAGGTGAGTCAGACGATGCTTATTGTCGGCATGTTGCGAAGATACTGAATCTGGATTGGGACTTCGATAAAAGGAATGTAACACTCGTTCGTGTATCCGGCAAAGGAAACTTCGCGAAGTTCAGAAGATTCTTCTCTGCCTTTGGTATTGAGGTTAAGGTGGTTGCGGATCTCGATGCTCTCTTCGAGGGGTATCAACATCTTGGTGCCAGCGCTGATGTCGCCGCTCTTCGGCAAACAATGCTTCATCAGATAGACGCCAGGATCGCTGTGCTTGGCACGGTCGCGGAGCCCAAGGCCCGTCAGATCAAAGCTAGGGTTCAGCAAGAGTCTTGGAAGGCGAAATACGACATCGCGAAAGAAACTCTTCGCGCAGTTCAGGCTTCTCGTCAGGTTGACGACGAGACACTGGCGTTGCTGGATGGTCTATTTGCATGGGAGCGGGAGATCGCGCGCATGCAGGCTTGCGAAGCGGACACAGATGCTGCTGCAGCGTTGGTTCCAGTTTTGGATGCACTGCGAGCCGAAGGAATTTGCGTTCTCGCGCGAGGTGCTATCGAAGACTATTATCCGTCTGCTGCTCCGACTTCAGGATCTAAGCCGGAGCGAGCGCTTGCAGCTTCGAACTTAGTCACGAATTCTGACGAAGCTATAGCGCTGAGCCGGCCGTTGGTGGCTGGGCGTCTTAGCGAACTCCAAGAGATTTTTGAAGAGCTCTTTCGGTAGGTGATTTAGTTGGTAGTGCTTGCTTTTGGCTTATTGCTCACCATTCTGAATCGCCCCGGGTTTTGAGGAGGCTCAACACTCTGAGAGGATTGAGCCATGAGCAAGTCAAACAAGTTCTCGCCCGAGGTGCGTGAGCGCGCGGTGAGGATGGTGCAGGAGCACCGGGGGGAGTACCCGTCGCTGTGGGCGGCCATCGAGTCCATCGCGCCGAAGATTGGATGCGCCGAAGATTGGAT
>NZ_JASMRZ010000162.1 GCF_030462475.1 Variovorax sp. CAN15 | reverse complement strand
CCGGTAGCTGTATGTCGGCGGCCAACCTCGACGCGGTCATGGACTGTTGCCAGGTCATGCGCGCTTCGTTCAGGTTGATCTCGAATGCCGGGGCGAGAGCCAAAAAGGCGACGGCGGCCTGGAGGCCCTTGAATGTGCCGGTCGTGCGCGAGTACCGCACTTCGCAGAGGCCGCCCTGAACACACGAGATCCGCGTGGCGTTCCAGCCGTCGGGCGCGAGCGGCGTCTTCATCGCAGATTCGATGCCGGACTTCATTGCGCTGCGCTCCACGCCCACGGCTTCGCGCGCATCGGCGAGCGCGTTCAGGTACTTGGGAACCGGGTCAGCATCGCGTTGCCGTTGGAGTGCCTCCAAGCGCTTTCGCTCCTGCTCTGCCTTCGAGTAGACGAGGCCGCCGGCGGCGAGCGCACAGACCACGAAGCCGATCACCGCCAACCGGACCATGTCCCGAGGAACCGGCTTCAGACGGGTCTGCTCGCTCGTCGCGGCGCTGATCCTGTCGAGCAATTCGTCGTGGACCAGGGCGTCGGGATAGCGGCCTTTGTCGTCGCTGAAGACCGACATTCGCTGGCCCGACTGGAGGTAGCTTTCGCAGATCGCGTGTGCCGCCTCCGAAGACGACTCCAGCCTGTCAAGTACCGGATGACCGTTGATGACTACGACCACCGCCCAACGGTCCTTGAGGACCTTCACGCTCAGCAACGCCCGTGGATGCTCTCTCGTCCAAGCTGCAAAAGCTGCAGCCAGCGAATGGGTGTTGCGCGCAGGCTTGCTGCCCTCCAACGACGTGTAGAGGCCAACCGCCTCTTTGTGGACGGTGACTGTGCGCTTCTTGAGCCTGACGTCTTCGCGAAGGGTCGAGATCACCCGAACCGCATGCGACGCACCCGGGCCTTTTGCCAACTCGCGGATGCGCGCGTTGGTCTTCCCGCCCGCGGGCAGCACGCCCCATTCGAGGCCGCCTACCAGCGCGCCCCTGCCCTCTCCAAATTCCTTCACAACGGTGGCCATCGTTTCACCCGTTACTGGAGAGGCGTCGCCCGCACGACGATCAGGAAATCTTCGCGCTTGTAGCCAGCCGTTCTGCTGCCGCCCAGGCCGACCGGAACCCCATCGCCGAGCGTGCGGGTGCCGTTCGAGGCGAGGCGTCGAGACAGGCCGGTCAGCACGCTCACTTCTCCGGGCTGCAAGCGGATCGTCATTTGATCGTCAGTGCCGGAGGTCACGGGCGTTTGCACGCGCTGGAAGGTGGCGCCGCTGCCGGCTGTCACTTCGAAGAGGCTGATGAGTTCGGTGAGCGAGATCCCGAGCTTCAGCAAAATCGTGCCGTTGTCGAGAATGGCGGGCTGCACCATGAACTTGTCACCCGTGACAATGGAGGAAGTCTTCAGGCCTGGCGCGCCGGACCCCACGGAGGACGCGGTGGCAGGTGTCGTTTCGGACAGGTATCCGTCCGTCTTGAGGCTGGTCTTTCGCGACCATTGCCGGTTCATTGCCATCATCGAGACCGGGCGGTATTGGGCTGTGTCGCTGATGTCGTGGAGGAGCTTCAGCATCGCGGTGCTGTTGGCGAACCTTGCCTGCGATCCGGATGGGTCCACGCCGTCGGCGGGAGCCAGCACCGAGTAGCTCATCGAGCCGCCCAGGTTTCCGCCAAGCGATGCAGGCGACTTGATCGTGGCGCCCCAGGTGCGTGCCACGTTGTTGATCACCAGGTTCCAGTCGACGCCGCGTTCGTCGGCGTTGTTCGTCGTGACGCTGTAGATGTCGAGCTGGATGTGCGCGCGCCTATTCATCGCAGCGTCTTCGTGCTTGATGACCTCTCGCACGCGACTCATCACATCGCGGGTGGCGGTCACCGTGAACCGGCCGGAGCCTTCGGACAGCAGCACTGAACCGCCGGTGTCTTTCACCATCGTCTCGATCGACTTGCGCAGCGATTCGAGTACGGCAATCTTTCCGGACTCGTTCACGTCCATTGCCGCATTGGTGCCGCCAGTGTTTCCGTTTTCACCGGTCTGGCCCGAACTGGTGCTGCCCAACGTCATCTTGAAGTCCTGCGTTCCGACGAACGCGGACATCTCAAAGCTCTCTGTGATGTAGCGCTCAATCACAACGACGCCATCGCGATACGACCAACTGAGGTTCAGGCGGCCCGTTACGTGGTCGAGGAAGGACGAGAGGGAGCCGTTCCAGCGCATGTCCACGCTGTCGACGTCCGTGATCGGCTGGCGGTAGTCGCGCTCGAAGGGGTTGCCCAGGGAGTTCGCGCCGGGAAGCGGCGTGCCCTGGGCGGCCGTACCGGCGCTCATCGTCGGAAAGGAGGCGTTGCCTCCAGACAGGGGCGAGCCGGGTGGAAGCGCTGCGCCTGGCAGCGGTGCGATCGTCAAGGGCGCCAGCATTTGGCCGTTGCCTTGAAGACCAGCACCGGCGTTTCCACTTCGTCCTGCAAGAGGCGCGTACACATCCGGCTGCACGCGCACTGGGACGTTCGTCATGCGGCTCAGGCGCTCAGCAATGATTTGAATCGTCACCCGGCCGCCCTTGTCGTCGAAGTTGAACTGCTTGGGCTCAGTGAAGATTGGCGGGAGCACTTCGTCGCTTTGCACGGCGGTCATGCGCGCGCCGATCCATGCTCGGGTGGCTCGGCGTGCAACTGGAGCGTTGAGAGCGGCCGCGGCGCGCGCGTCGGCGTCGGTCGGCGAACCGAGCGTTGACGGGGCGATGGTCAAAGGCGCTTGTCTCGTGCCGAGCGTGACGGCCGACGCTTGATCGCGCACGCGCGCGCCGTCGCTGGCAAGCCGTCCGCCTACGTCGGCACAGCCTGCGAAGAGAGCGGGAGTGAGGCAGGCCAGCAGCGCGCGGGCAATCGTCGTTTGGGAGTTGTTCATTTATTGGCAGTCCTTCGCTTGATCGCCCTTGCGCGTGATGCGCGCCAGCGGGGGGGTGTTGGGATAGAAGCAGACCTCCAATGGGTAGGCGCTGTTGGCGATGCCGGGGGAAGAGAGTTGCGCCGTGATTGCGTCTTCGAAGCTGCCGGAGACGCTGTCAGGGGCCTCGACCATCACGTGCATGGCCGCGTCCCAGCGCACGCGCCAGCCAGCCACGCCGGCCCAGCGCTGAAAGGTGTTCGCCAGGTTGATGTCGCGCGTTTCGACCGTCCACGTCTGGGGGGAGCCGACCGCGATCGCCTTGGATGCTGGCGCCGACGTCGTGACCGTGGTCATTGCGCGTGACGGGCCTTGGCC
>NZ_JASMRZ010000161.1 GCF_030462475.1 Variovorax sp. CAN15 | reverse complement strand
CGGTTGGCGCGGCCGTCGAGTTCGGCGTAGCTCAAGGCCGCGTCTGCGAACAACACCGCCGTCGCCTCGGGCCGCAGCCGCGCATGGCGCGCGATGCTGCGGTGCACCGGCTGCGCATCCGGCTCCAGCTGCGTGTTCACGCTGCAGCGACCGAGCCAGCGCCTTTCATCGTCCGACAGAAGATCCAGCTCGCACACGCGCTGCTGCGACTGCGCGACCAATGCCTCCACGATGGCGCGTACGGCCGCATTCATGAAGCCGCACACGCGCCGGGCATCGACCGACTCATGCACCTGTGCGGTCAGCTCGAAGCCTTCGCCCAAATCGTCCACCGACATGTCGAAAGGGTAGTTGCTGTGCTCCTCCCCGCCCAGGAACTCGATGCCCTGCCAGGCGGCGGAATCCTTCTTCTCGATCGCGGCGCTGTAGCGATAGTTCAGCAGCGCCGAGAACAGCGGCGTGCTTCCCGGCAGCGCGCTGCAGCGTTGCGCCAGCGTCAGGCTTGCATGCTCGTGGTGCAGCAGCCGCGTCAGCGCCGCATGCGTTTCCCGAACGCACTGCTCGACGCCGAGAGCACCCAGACGAATGCGCAACGGCAGCGTGTTGATGAACAGGCCCATTGCCCGATCCGCGTCCGCGCCGCCCTGCATGCGGCCGAAAAGCACCGTGCCGAACACCACGTCGTCCTTGCCCGTGGCCCTGGACAACACCAGCGCCCAGGCCAGGTGGAACAGCGAGGCCGCGCTCACGCCATGCCGGCGGGCTTCGTGCCGCAGCGAGGCGGCAAGGTCCGCCTCCAACGGCAGGACAGCCTTCTCGACGCGAGCGCCATCGCTTCGCACGTCCAGCAAACCGAAGGGCGTCGTGGGTTCGTCCACATCGCCCAGCATCCGGGTGAAAAAGGCTTCGTGCTCTGCCTGGCTCACGCCCAGCCGGGCCTGCGCCACGAAGCGCCGGAACGGAACGGGTGCGGGCAGCGCCTCATGCCGGCTGTTCGCAAGCAAGGCAACTTCTTCGACGATCAACTCCAGCGTGGCATGGTCGAGCACCAGATGGTGGCTCGGCAGTTGCAGCAGCCAGCGCTGCCGATCGGCATCTTCGGCCGCGATGGCACGGATCATCGGGGCGTGGCGCACGTCGATGCGGCGGCGGCTCGCGGCGGCATTCAGGTTGGCAAGCACATCGCCGCCAGCGGCCACGCCCAGCCATTCGAGTTGCAGCCGGGCTTCTCGCCAGACAACCTGCACGGGCTCCGACAACGCCTCCCACAGCACCGCCGTGCGCAGGATGTCGTGGCGCGCGATCACCTGGTTCAGGTTCCGGATGAACGCCTCCAGGCGGTCTTTCGATTCGAAGGCAAGGAGTTGCGGCGTCACGTAGACGTCTCTCTCGGCCAGCATCAGGTGATGGAACAGGATGCCCTCCTGCAATGGCGCCAGCGGGTAGATGTCCTGGATGTTGGCCGCCCCACCCGGCACCGCCGCCTCGATGCGCCGGATCTCCTGTTCATCGAGCGCGACCAGCGTCACCATCTGCGCGCTGATCGCCTCGCACCCCGGCGGAATGCCGTTGGGCGGCACCTGCACCTGCGCGCGCCCCTGATCCTGCGCCAGCGCCTTCGCAAACGCCGCGAACCCCGGGTGCTCGAACAGCATGCGCACCTGCGCCTGCAGGCCCCGCGCACGCATGCGCTCCAGCAGCCGCAGCGCCAGCAGCGAGTGCCCGCCCAGCTCGAAGAAGTTGTCCCCGCGCCCCACCCTGCGCAGCCCCAGCACCTCGGCCCAGATGGCCGCCAGGGTCTCCTCCAGCTCGCCTTGTGGTGCCTCGTAGCCCCGGCCCTGCGCCAGTTCCGGCTCCGGTAGCGCCTTGCGCTCCACCTTGCCGTTGGCATTCAGCGGCAGCGCGGGCAAGTTGACGATGGCGCGCGGCACCATGTAGTCGGGCAGTTGCCGGCCCAGGCGCTCGCGCAGCACTTCCGCATCGATGGCCTGCCCCGCATGGGCGGCCACATAGCCGATCAGGGCTGTCGCGCCCGCGATCTCCCGCGCCACGACCACCGCCTCCCTGATCTCCGGCTGCGCCAGCAGCTGGGCCTCGATCTCCCCCAGCTCGATGCGCAGGCCGCGGATCTTCACCTGGTGGTCGATGCGCCCCAGGTATTCGAGCTGGCCTTCGGCGTTCCAGCGCACGAGGTCACCGGTGCGGTAGAGCCTGTCGCCGTTGCCGAAGGGGTCGGCCACGAAGCGCTCCGCGCTCAGGCCCGGCTTGTTCAGGTAGCCGCGCGCCAGGCTCACGCCGCCGAGGTACAGCTCGCCGGCCACGCCGCGCGGCACCAGGTTCAGTTCGGCATCGAGCACATGGGCGCTGGTGCCGCTGATGGGCTGGCCGATGGGTACCAGGCTTTGCCCGTCGTCCCTGCAGGTCCAGCGCGTGACGTGGATGGTGGTCTCGGTCGGGCCGTACAGGTTCTGCAAGGTGGCGCCGCCCAGGCGCCGCAGCGTTTCCCTCTGCGTCTGCGCGGGCATGGCCTCCCCGCCCACGATGATGTGCTTGAGCCGCGTGCTGGCCTCGATGCCCGGATGCGCCAGGAAGGCCTGCAGCATCGAAGGCACGAAGTTCAGCGTGGTGACCTGGTGGTGCTGGATCAGCTGCACCAGCCGCTCGGGGTCGCGGTGATCGCCGGGGTTGGCGACGACCAGCCTCGCTCCAGCGCTCAGGGGCCAGAACATCTCCCACACCGACACGTCGAAGCCGAAGGGTGCCTTGTGCAGCACGGTGTCGTCGTGCTCGAGGCCATAGGCCCGCTGCATCCAGGCCATGCAGCTGTGCAGCGCCGCGTGGCGCACTGCAGCGCCCTTGGGCTTGCCGGTGGAGCCGGAGGTGTAGATGACGTAGGCCAGGCTCTCGCCGTGCAGCGGGACCTGCGGGTCGGTGTCGGGTTCGCTCGACAGGTCGAGGGTGTCGACGTCGAGCACCACGAGGCCGCTGCGCCCGGCGATGTGGCTACGGGTGGCGCCGTGCACGAGCAGCAATTCGATGCCGCTGTCTTCCACCATGTAGGCCAGGCGCTGGGCTGGATACTCCGGGTCCAGCGGCAGGTAGGCGCCGCCGGCCTTCAGGATCCCGAGGATGCCCACCATCATCTCGATGGAGCGCTCCATCACGATGCCCACGCGCATGTCGGGCTTGACGCCCAGGGCGATCAGGCGATGCGCCAGTCGGTTGGCACGCCCGTCGAGTTCGGCGTAGCTCAAGGCCTCGTCTGCGAACAGCAGCGCGATGGCTTCGGGCTGCTGCCGTGCGTGCTGGGCGATCTGCTGGTGCACGGGCTGCGGCTGCGGTTCGCGCCGCGTTTTCACGCTC
>NZ_JASMRZ010000160.1 GCF_030462475.1 Variovorax sp. CAN15 | reverse complement strand
CGATCAGCCCGCCGATGATGGCCACGCCCAGCGGCCGGCGCAGCTCGGCGCCCTCGCCGAAGCCGATGGCCAGCGGCAGCGCGCCGAGCGCGGCCGCCATGGTGGTCATCAGGATCGGGCGGAAGCGCAGCAGGCAGGCCTCGCGCACTGCCTCCAGCGGCGTGAGCCCGCGCGAGCGCTCGGCCTCCAGCGCGAAGTCGATGATCAGGATGGCGTTCTTCTTCACGATGCCGATCAGCAGGAACACGCCGATCAGCGCGATGATGGAAAACTCCATGCGGAACATCAGGAGCGCCAGCACCGCGCCCACGCCGGCCGAAGGCAGCGTCGACAGCACCGTGATCGGGTGCACCAGGCTCTCGTACAGGATGCCCAGCACGATGTAGATCACGATCAGCGCCGCCAGGATCAGCATTGCCTGCTGGCCCTGCGACTGCTGCGCGCTCGCCGCCGTGCCCGCGAACGCGCCGCGCACGTTGGTCGGCATGGCGATGTTGGCCTCTGCCTTCGCGATGGCCTCTCGCGCGTCGCCCAGGTTGGCGCCTTCGGCGAGGTTGAACGAGATGGTCGTGGCCAGCTCGCCGTCTTCGTGGCTTACCGAGGTGGCCACCGACTGCTCCTCGAACTTGGCGACGGCCGACAGCGGCACGAGCGCCGTGGCCGTGTTGCTCAGCACGTTGCCCGTCGATGCGTTGCGCAGCGCCGCGTTGGCCGACACCGGCACGGCGGCCGTGGCGGACGAGGAAGCCGAAGACGCCGACGATGCAGAGGAAGATGAAGACGACTTCAAGGTCGAGGTCGGGGCCGAACTCGCCGCCACCTGCGTGGTCACGGTCTGGCCGCCCACCACCGACGTCCTGGTGGCCGGCACGTACACGTCGGCCAGCGAGTTCGGGCTGCGCGTGTAGCGCGGCGCCCACTCCATCACCACGTGGTACTGGTTCAGCTCGGTGTAGATGGTCGCGACCTGCCGCTGGCCGAATGCGTTGTAGAGCGCGTTGTCGATGGCAGTGGAAGTCAGGCCCAGCCGGCGCGCGCTGTCGGGGTCGACCTTGGCCACGGTTTCCACGCCGTTCTGGTCCTGGTCGGTGTCGATGTCCGTCAGCACCGGCTGCAGCTTCAGCTCKTCGGCCAGCTTCACGGCCCAGGTGCGCAGGTCGGCCACGTTGTCGCTCTTGAGCGTGTATTGGTAGGTCGAGTTGCTGGCGCGGCCGCCCGAGCGCACGTCCTGCACCGTGCCCAGGAACACGCGCAGGCCGGTCACCTGGTTGAGCTGCGGGCGCAGCCGCGCGATCACCGCCAGGCCGCTGTCCTTGCGCTGGTTCGCCGGCTTCAGGTTGACGAACATGAAGCCGCCCCCTGCCCGGCCCGCGCCGGTGAAGCCCACCACGGTGTCGACAGCCTCGTCCTTGTGGATGATGTCGACCACCTGCCGCAGCTTGGCCGCCAGCGCCTGCGACGAGATGCTCTGGTCGGCGCGCAGCCCGCCGTTGAGCTGGCCGCTGTCCTGCTGCGGGAAGAAGCCCTTGGGCGCGGCGCTGAAGAGATACACGTTGAGCCCGATCACCGCCAACAGGATCACCATCACCAGCGCCTTGCTGTCGAGTGCCCAATCGAGGCTGCTCTCGTAGCGCTTGAGCATCCAGTCGTAGCTGCGCGCGGCGATGCGGCCAAGCCTGCCCTGCGGCTTTTTCCGGTCGTGCTCGCCGCCGGGCTTGAGCATCCAGGCGCACATCATCGGCGTGGTGGTCAGCGAAATCACCAGCGAGATCAGCACCGCCGCCGACAGCGTGACCGCGAACTCGCGGAACAGCCGCCCCACCTGCCCGCCCATGAACAGCAGCGGAATGAACACCGCCACCAGCGACACGCTGATCGACAGCACCGTGAAGCCCACCTCCTTCGCGCCCAGCAACGCCGCCTTCATGCGCGTCATGCCCGACTCGATGTGCCGGCTGGTGTTCTCGAGCACCACGATGGCGTCGTCCACCACGAAGCCGGTGGCCACCGTGAGCGCCATCAGGCTCAGGTTGTTGAGGCTGAAGCCCAGCAGGTACATCACCCCGAAGGTGCCCAGCAGCGCCGCCACCGTCGCCACGGCAGGCACGATCGTCGCGCGCACGCTGCGCAGGAACAGGCTCACCACCAGCACCACCAGGATGACGGAAATGACCAGCGTGAGCTCCACCTCGCGCAGCGACCCGCGGATGGAGTTGGTGCTGTCCGACGCCACCTGCAGCGTCACGTCGGGCGGCAGCTGCGCCTGCAGCTCCGGCAGCAGCGCACGCACGCTGTCGACCGTCTCGATGATGTTGGCCGAAGGCTGCCGCGTGATCAGCACGATGATCGCCGGCTCGCCGTTGAACAGGCCCAGCGTGCGCGTGTCCTCCACGCCGTCGACCACCTCCGCCACGTCCTGCAGCCGCACCGCCGCGCCGTTGCGCCAGGCGATCACCATCGGCGCGTAGTCGCTCGCGCGCAGCGCCGGAGTCTGCGTGTAGATCTGCAGCTTGCGCCCGTCGCCCTGCACCATGCCCTTGGGCCGGTTGGCGTTCGAGGCCTGGATCGCGGCGCGCACGTCCTCGGTGCTGATGCCGTAGCGGTTCAGCGCGAACGGCAGCAGCTCGATGCGCACCGCGGGCAGCGAGCCCCCGCCGATCTCCACGTCGCCCACGCCGTCCACCTGCGACAGGCGCTGGCTGACGATGTTCGACACCGCGTCGTAGATCTGGCCCGGCGTCTTGGTCTTCGACGTGAGCGCCAGGATGATCACCGGCGACGCCGCCGGGTTGGCCTTGCGGTAGGTCGGGTTGCTGCGCAGCGTGGCCGGGAGGTCGATGCGGCTGGCGTTGATCGCGGCCTGCACCTCGCGGGCGGCGCCGTCGATGTTGCGGCTGAGGTCGAATTGCAGCGTGACGCGGGTGGAGCCTACCGAACTGGTGGACGTCATTTCGTTGACGCCTGCGATGGTTCCCAGATGGCGTTCCAGCGGGGTTGCCACGCTGGTGGCCATCGTTTCGGGGCTGGCTCCGGGGATCGAGGCTCTTACGGAGATGACTGGGTAGTCCACCTGGGGGAGTGGGGAGACTGGGAGGACGAAGAAGGCGGCTATGCCGGCCAGGGCTACTCCGATGGTCAGGAGGACTGTGCCTATGGGGCGGCGGACGAACGGTAGGGATAGGTTCATCGTTGCTCTCCTTGCGGAGGGCGGAGGCCGGGTCTCGGCCCGGCGGCCGACTCACTTTCTTTTGCTTCGCCAAAAGAAAGTAAGGGCGGTCTCAAATCCCAAGTGCAACGATAGGTTGGATATCGACATTCTGGTTGAAACAGTCTTCGAAGAGGACTTGTGCCGGAGTACGGAACCCCAAGGTCTTGCGTGGGCGGGTGTTCAGGCTCCAGGCGATGTGATCGAGATGGCGCTGAGAGTGAACGCTCAAGTCCGTTCCCTTGGGCAGGTACTGCCTGATCAAACCATTGGTGTT
>NZ_JASMRZ010000016.1 GCF_030462475.1 Variovorax sp. CAN15 | reverse complement strand
CTCGAAGGTCAGTGGAACGAACGCGGTGACGTTGACCGCCTGTCCCTCGCCCTGGCGCCAGGCTCGAACGAAGTCAGTGACGGCCGAGTAACCGCCGTCGTAGCCCGCCGCCTTGATCTCGGCGTGCAGCGCACGTGCTGTGCGCCGCTCATGCTTGGGCCGTCGCGCATCGGCCGTCAATGCCCGCTTCAGCGCTTCCTCAAACGGGCTGAGCTTTTGGGGCGGGGATCGCGCCGGTACTTCGGCGCCTCCTTCACCGGCGCGCGCAGCCACTTGGAAACCGTGTTGCGCGACAGTCCCGTCCTGCGCGCTATCTCGCGCTCCGACAGCTTGTCCCTCGCGTGCAGCCGTCGGATCTTGCCAATCATGTCCATGGTGATCACTCCTCGAACCCCGCTGCTTAAATAAACAGCAGGGTAGGTTGAACACCTGGCTCACTTTTACTTCGGCACTACCTGCAAAACTGGCTCAGTTTCCGGTCGGCGCCAACACTGCAGGACAGGTTTCCCGGGAAGCGTGATTGGATTAACTTTCCGCGTGGAATTGGCAATTCCAAGAAAGGGAAGCGAGGCAGGTCCGGTTTTCCTGAAGAATGGAATATCGATTTTCCTGCCAATGAAAATGCGATTGAAAAACCATTGTTTGCATTTTCGTAAGCCGGAAAATCAATCGGAGCTCATCGGTGCCAATTGAATGCATTGAGGCCTGCCAATTTTTTCATGCTGCTTTGGCTTGAGTTCGAATCGGGCTTCGAAAGCGGAAAGAGTGCCCTATATTCGCCCACCGTCAGCCCCCGAAAGCCGGCGCGCGGGAAATTTCTTGCCGCGGAATCGCCACCAGACAGATCCAGCACGATCGCAATGCACGACCCATTTGACGGGGGCGGACACGTGCGGCGATCCGGAATCCAAACCAATGAATATCCCCGTATCTCTTATCTCGCTTCGAAAGGGCCGTCTTCGTGCGGCGCTTTGCAATTCAGTCGTGGCGGCGCTCGTTCCGGCGGGCGCGCATGCCGGGCAGGCCTCGGCGGACTTCTCCGTGTCGCTGCCGGTGAACGCCCCGAACTGCTCGGTCACCACCAGCGTGGCCGACATCCGGCTGCCGGATGCGGGGTCTCCCATGAAGAAGGCGAGGGCCTACCTGGAGGCCGCCGGGTTCAGCGCGGCCTCTTCGCTCAACAGCGGCTATTTCCACTCGGCGGGCTTCGACCAGACGGCCACGATCAAATGCACCACGCCGGCCACGCCGATCAGCAGCGTGGTGGTGCAGCCTGCCTCTTCGGCCTCCACGAGGTCCGCGGGCGTCGCGAAGCTGCTCGATTCGGCCGGCAATGCGGCAAGCGGCGGCAAGTTGCTGATGGGTTTCGAGCAGGTCTCGATCAACGACCAGCCGCTTCCCTGGTCCTACTTCCGCCAGCCCAGCACTTTCCTCATCGAGGGCCTGTTCTACGGGGGGGCGATCAACCCGTACAAGCCCGCGAATGCGCTCCTGACCGAAGCCAAGCCCGGAGGTGTCGTGCGCGTGGTCTGGAGGCCCGTACTCAAGACCGAGGACGACGCGGTCGCGCTGGGAGAGCCCAAGGGCCACAGCTTCAGCTCGTCCGGGCAGATCGTTGTCGACTACTGATCGGCGGCGCGCCGGCCCGCCGGTGCCGGCGCATGCGGAGATTCCAAGCACATGAGAAACCTGTTGCCTCTTCTTTCCGCCTGGGCCGTTGCCGCCGCGACGGTCTCGGTTTGCGTGCCCCTCGCCGCCGTGGCCGGGCACCGGTCCGGCGTTGCCGAGGTGGACGCCTCGCCCGGCAAACTGCTCGAGATCGCGCGCGAGGCGCTGCGGCAGGTCGAGGAAGACCGGCTCGGCGAGCTGTGGGGCGCGTCTTCGAATGTGCTGAGGAGCCGTGTGCCGCGTGCGGAGTTCGTGGAGAGCACCCGCAAGGCGTTGAAGGAGCGGGGCAGGGTCAAGGCGCGCGAGTGGGCGCAGATCAGGCAGGTGATGTATTCCGAATCCGGTCAGGCGGTGCCCGCGGGCCGCTACGCCAATGTCGAGTTCTCGATCCTGCAGGTGAACGGAACTGCGGGCGTGGAACGCATCAGCCTGTCATATGAAGGGGGACGCTGGCATTTCCTGGGCTACGTGATGTCGCGGCGATCAGGCGAGGAAGCTGAAGCGGTGGCCGGCACCTCCGCGGCAGCCGCCGCCGATGCCCGCCGCCCGGAGGCTTCGCCGCCGTCCGAGCCAGTCGCGGCGCCAGAGGAAGAGGTCGAAGTCGAGGCGGCGGTGCGTGCCTGGGCTGCCGCCTGGTCGGCCAGGAACGTGAAGGACTACCTCGCCGCATACGCCCCGGACTTCGATCCGGGCAACGGTTGGGATCGACGTGCATGGGAGGCCATGCGCCGCGAGCGCATAAAGGACAAGCCGAGCATCCGGGTCGTCGTCGACAACGTGGTGATCCACCTGTCCGGCTCCGCCGCCACCGCCACCTTCACCCAGAACTACAGTGCCGGAAGGCTTCGCGAGAGCGGGCGCAAGACCCTGCGGCTGCGGCGCTTCGGCACGAAGTGGCTCATCCGCGAGGAGTCCATGGGCCGGGAGTGACCTGCGCCGTGCGGCCTCAGGCCCTGGCTGCAGCAGCCGCCGCGGCAGCGGCTGCCCCCGCGCGAAAGCTCGGGTCGAGTCGTCCGAGATCCAGCTGCTCGATGAATTCGGCCAGGATGGGCGACATGTAGGCGCCATCCCGCAGGTAGTAGGAGGCCGTGGTTTCCAGCACCAGCTCGCGGATCGGCAGCACGCACACATGATGCTCCTCGACTTCGGGGACCAGGGAAGTCGATACGTAGCCGATCAGGTCCGTCCTGCGCACGACCTGCACCACCCAGGCCGTGCCGAGTTCGGCTTCCACGCAGGCGACGGGGGCTTCCATGCCGGCGTGTTTGAGTTTGTCGTCGAAGCGGCGTCTCGCGGCGAACTGGGTGTCGGGCCCGATCCAGGAGTAGCCGTCGATGTCTTCCAGGCACAGGCCGGGGCGCGACAGCAGCGGATGCCCGGCGCGAACCAGCGGCGAATAGGTGTGGTCCCCGATCGAGACCCTGTTCAGGCCCGCGCAGGGCGCGTCGTAGCTTCCCACCACGACGATGTCGAGGTGGCCGTGCTGCAGCTCCTCCAGCAGGAAATCCGGTGTTCCGAAGGTGATCTTGGCTCGCATGGCTGGGCGCTTGGGCTGCAGGTGGGCCACGGCGGGCGCGACGATGTCGTCGACGGACCCCAGGGTGGCGCCGATGCGGATCGTGCCGGCGCGCCCCGTGCGCACGTCGGTTGCAAACCGCAAGGCATCGTCGTGCTCCATGCAGACGGCACGCGCCCGCGATTCGAGCGCCCTGCCCGCGGAGGTCAACTGCATGCCCTCGGGGGACCGATCGAAAAGGCGTATGCCGGCCTCTTTCTCGAGCCGGCCGATCGACTTCGAAAGGGCTGCGGACGTCAACCCGAGGTTGATCGCCGCCTTGGCCAGCTGCTTCATATCCGCAACGGCCAGGAAGTACTCCAGATCCCGGATGGCAATGGTCATGAACGGCCTGATCGAAAAGACTGGGATATCCCGCGCGGGCGATGTTACGCGCTGTACCGCTCGAATCAAGACCGGGTCGCGGCCCCGGGTTTTTTGCGTCGCATCGGATTTTCGGGTGAATTTCCAATGCACTGGAATTTGGCTGAAATCGCGCTTGTTAATATTTTTGAAAACGCAATAAACAATTGAATGAAATAAAAATCAATTGAGTCGAATGCAATTTGCCAAATACTTCCTGATTCGGCGTCGAGGTGTGTTTCAGGTAGATTGGAATAAGTGGAAACGTTCAATAATTTTCCACCCGCCAGCCTTCATCGATGGATGTCTCCGGGGTAGGCCCTGTTTTTCCGGAGTTCAGAATCAAATCATGTTTGTCGCGGCAAGCCTGCGGAGCAACGGCTGAGCGGGTTTTCGGTGCGCCCGCCGTCCATGGCGGGTACATGTTTTTCAGTCTTAAAAAACCAAGCTCAAGAGGATCCTATGTCTTCCCTGTCTTTCTGGAATGAATCCCGCCTTCGCTCGGCGCTCGGCGGTGTTGCCGCGGCGTCGCTTCTTGTTTCCTTCGGCGTGCAGGCTCAAGCGGCCTCGGCCACCGCGGACTTCACGGTGACGCTGCCGGTGAACGCGCCGGTCTGCACCGTGACCACGGCGGCCGCTGACATCAGGCTGACCACGGGCGCATCCGCCCAGCAGATGACCAAGAGCTACCTGCAAAGCGCCGGCTTCGACTTGAACAACAAGACCAACGGCGGCATGTTTGCCTCGCCGAACTTCAACCAGACGGCCACGATCAAGTGCACCACCCCGGCCACGCCGATCAGCAGCGTCTGGATCAGGCCGACCGGCGACAAGGCCCTCAAGGAAAAGGACAAGTACACCTGGCTGCTCGACACGAAGGGCAACAAGGCGAGCGGCGGCAACCTGTACATGAGCTTCGAGCAGCTCAAGGTCAACGACAAGGACGCCTTCCAGAGCTACAAGGACGGCCCGTACAAGACCACTTTCACCACCAGCAACGTGGCCGACGGCACCGCCACCGTGACCTGGAGGCCCGTTGTCTGGGCAGACTATCCGGACACCACGCCCATGGGCACGCCCGACGGTGGCAGCTTCGGCGCGAGCGGCCAGATCGTCGTCGACTATTGAAGCCTTGACTTCATGGGCGGGGCCGGCTTGCGGCCCCGCCTTCATGGGCACCTCCGGCCGAGGCAACCGGCCGGCGCGCGGTCCGCGTGGATCGAAAGCCCGCGACGCAATCGCTTTTCCTCTGCTGCCCCTTCCCGACTGGCCGGTGCCAGCCCGCCGCGGCGATGCCGTGGCCGGAGTGCCTCGCCAGCAGCCGGAGGCGGCAGCTCTCGTTCATATGTTCAAACCCGCTGGTTCAAGTCCGCTTCGGGCCGCCCGAGGCCCTGCCGCGCTGGGGCGCGGCCTCATGGCGATGGCCGCGTTCGGCGGCAGCCTGGGCGCATTCGCCCAGGCCAACGAAACCTCGTTTCCGGGCGGCATCCGGTCGCACGAAGTGATGGAGCGCTCGATCTACATCAACCGGCGGCCGGTCGGCGTGTTTCCGGTCTGCACGAAGCCTGGCTCCTCGCAGGTTTTCCTGCCCGGGAGCTTCTATCGCACCGTCATGCTCAAGCGCTCCGGGGAGACCATCGACTGCGAGGGAACTCCCTTTGCGCGGCCGCGCCTGGACTTCGAGCGCGACGACGGCCGCCTGCTGCTTTCCGTCACGGCGACGCCCGAGGACTACACCGACGAAGTCGAGGACGACGCTGCCCGCGGCGGCGCGGCCGTTCCTGCGAGACCCGTTCCCTCGGCAGCCACGACGGCCACGGTGCTGCAGCATGACCTCGGCCTCTGGGCTTCGTCCAGCAATCGCTCGGCCAACCTGAGCGCCAGCCTCCAGGCATCGCATTACAACGACCTGGGGCGCCTCGAGGCCAGCGGCAGTTTCTCGGTCGACTCGGGCCGCTTGCGCGGCACGTTCTCGAACCTGGGCCTGCAGCGCTACATCCCCGAGTGGCAGGCAAACCTGGCCATCGGCGCGCGCACGGTCAATGCCGCGCAGCAAAGCCTGTCTTTGTACGGCGTGCTGCTCGAGTCGGACGACCTGGCAGTCGGCGCGCCATTGCGCGTGGAGCGGGTGCTGGAAGGCTTCGCCGACGTGCCGGGCAAGCTGTCGATCCACGCAGGCGGAGTCCTGCTGCGCGAGGTGCCCGTTCCCGCCGGGCGTTTCTCGATCCCGGTCTCCAGCCTGGGCAGCGTGCGCAACAACTCGGGCGACTTCACGCTCACCCTGCACGATGCCTCTGGCACCGTGGTGCGAAGGTGGAACATCTTCGTCCCCTACCAGAGCAACCTGCTGCGCGCCGGCGACTCGACCTGGAAGGTCTTCGCGGGCCAGATGGGCCGCACCGGCCTGGCGCGCGCGCGCCAGGCCCCGGACCTGTCGAGTCCGGGCGTCGGGGCCGTCTACCAGCGCGGCCTGAATGCGTCGACCACGGCCGAATGGCTGGCGTCGCTGGCGCGGGACGGCGGCCGGGTCGGCATGTCGCTGTATCACGTGCCGGTGAGCTGGATGTCTGTCTCCGCCGCGGCTGGCAAGGTCTGGCGGCGCAAGGGCGAAAGTCCGCCGGCTTCGTTCACGCTGGAAGCCGATTTCCGGGGCGAGACACTCGGCGCCGGCATGGGCGTGTCCAGCCGCGGCTGCGAGGGGGACAGCGTCATCCGCAGGCAACCCGGGCGTTGCACGTCGGCCTGGGTACGCGCTCGCGCCAGCCTGGATGCGCTGGGCACGGTCTCCGCGTTCGCGGAGCAATCGCTCGGCGGTCCGGGCGACACGTCGAGCCAGGGCATCGGTTGGGACCTGCCGGCTTTCGGCCGGTCCTCGGTATCGCTCTACGCCAACCGGACCACATCGCGGCGCGGCGAGGGCCGCTACTCGGTGGGCGCCACACTGACCGTGCCGCTCGACAGGGGCAGCGTCCGCAGCGCGATGCGGCACAACAGCTCGGGAAGCTCGATGGCTTCCACGACCTACCTGGGCCAGCGGGGCGCGGACCTGTCGTACGCGCTCGGCGCGCAGACGCAGATCGGCGCAGGCGGGAGGTCGAACCAGCTTTCGGGCTCCGTGCAGTACACGCCGTGGTTCGGCGCCTATGGCGCCAACCTCCAGTTCGATCGCCGGGGCGCCTTCCTGGGGCTGAACGAGAGCGGCACGCTGGTCTGGACCGAGGGCCAGCTGCTGGTCACCCGCGCTGGCGGCGATGACAGCCTGGCCGTGATCCGCGCGCCCGAGGCGCGTGGAGTGAAGGTCGAGCGCTCCGGGCAGCCGCAGGCCGTGACCAACGACCACGGCTACGCCGCGGTGTTCGTCGGGCGAGGCGAGCAGCCCGAACTCAAGCTGGCCGCCAGCGAACTCGGCGAGGACATCAAGGTCGGCACGCACATCGTGGGCAAGGTGGAGCGCCGCTGGAGCGCGGCGCTCTGGATGCCCGAGGTACGAAGGGTCAACCGCGGCTGGATGCGGCTGGCGCTCGCCTCGGGCGTCGCCGTTCCGCCCGGTTCGCTGGTGCACCTGGCCGGCGCCGAACCCAGCGTCGTGCTGGATGACGGCGAGGTCTTCATCGAAGAACTTCCTCAAGGCACCTCGCACGCCCAGGTGCTGCTGCCGGGCAACGTCGCGAGATGCGACGTGAAGTTCGGCGGCGCCGCGCTCGAGCTCAAGAGCAGCAGCGTCGACATGCCCGATTTCATCTGCACCCCCCCTTCCAAGGATTGACCCA
This sequence comes from Variovorax sp. CAN15, assembly GCF_030462475.1. Classification (GTDB taxonomy): domain Bacteria; phylum Pseudomonadota; class Gammaproteobacteria; order Burkholderiales; family Burkholderiaceae_C; genus Variovorax. Next base: position 94,446 of record NZ_JASMRZ010000016.1, on the reverse strand, counting down.
TGTTTTTCCCGTCGCTTTCATTCAACAAGACCCGCGTCCCGCGGCTGGCATGCCTGGCCTTTCTGACGCTCGCGCTGCGGCCGGCCTTCGCGCTGGGCATCGACAAGCTGTCGCTGGAGATCGATGCGAATGGCAAGTTCTCCTCCGCTTCCCAGGTCGTGCTGTTCAACGACACGAACGACACCGTCTATGTCACCGGCAGGCCTCTTGCCTGGAACAGCGACGAGGCGGGCGCGCTGACGACGCAGCCGACCACCGATCTGGCGATCTCGCCCGCCACGGCCCGTATACCCGCGCAGGGCGCGGCAGCCTTCTCGGTGCGCTACGTCGGGCCGAAGAAGGAGGGCGAATCGACATTCAGGGCGTCGTTCCGGGAGACACGCATGCCTGCGCTGGACCCGGACAACGCGGGGCAGGGCGTCGGCGCGCAGGTCCTCGCGGGCATCGTGGTCACGATCCCGGTCTTCGTCTCGGACTTCGCGTCGCGCGCGCCGGCATTCAAGGGCGTGGAAGCCACTTTCCGCCGCACCGGGCAGGACGCCATGCTTTCCGTGAAGAACGGCGGCAGCCGGCACGTCATCGTCGACGCCATCCGGATTGGCGACGAGGAGATCCGCAGGCCGCGCGACACGCTCTTCGCGAACAGGCGGATGACATACGCGCGCATCAAGCAGCCCGGTGCAGGCGCCAGCCTTTCGGTGGTGCTGGTCAACGGCACGGAAACGCGGCGCATCACAGCCATGGAAGAGAAGTAGATGCGTGCCCCGAAGCCCGCGCCGTGGCGCGTCCTTGCCAGGAGCATGGGGCTGGCGCTGGCCAGCTTGTCATGCCTGCCGGCGAGCCATGCCCAATGCCGCGTCGTCAACCCTGGCCTGCTGACGCCTGCCGGTGCCATCCTTTCATCGGGCGCCATCCGATTTCCGAAGGACGCCAGGACGTATCGCTACGTCTTCTCCATGAAGTGCAGCGGCACGTCGCGCTATCGCCTGTCGCTCGCCGGCGTCGACCTCGCGCAGCCCCCGGGCACGCTGCTGCTGAGCAATCCGAAAGGGGACCGGATCGTCGTACGGGCGCGACTGAAGAGCGTGGGCGGCGCCGATGTCAACGTGGACCTCGGCGCATTGCCCGGCGGCCGGTACGAAGGGAGCATCGCCGCGGAGCAGTCGCAGGAAGTGGTCCTTGAACTGCTGCCGGTCGACGTGAAGCCTCGGGGGGCGCAAGCCTCCGGCGGGGACTACCAGGGCGTGGCCACGATCCGGCTGGACTACTAGGGTCCTGGAGCCCCAGCCAGCGTCAGGGCCGCACCACGCCGCTCTCGCCCACGGCCACCAGCGAGCCGACGAATTCATCGAGCGCTGGCGACCAGTAGCCGTCGACGCGGGACATGGCCGACGCGCCCATCGGTTGCCAGAGCCGCTCCAGGGGCAGGACCTCGACGCTCCCGGTGAAGACGTCGGCCACCGGCTTTGCCATGTACGTGATGAGATCCGTCTGCAGGCTCAGGGGCGATGGCCTGTCCGTGAGCATGCCCATCGTGGATTCGATCGACACGTGAGGAAAGTCCATGCCGGCGCCGGCGAAAACCAGCCGGAATTCTTCGCGCAGCACGGGGTTGCCTGTGGGAAGAATCCACGAGTAGGCGGCCAGATCCTCGATTTGCGGCGGATTCAGGCGCGTCAGCGGATGCCCGCTGCGGACCACCGGCACCAGATGCCCGCTCCAGATGCGGGTCTGCCTGAACCGCGGCGGCGTTTTCTCCATCGCCGGCAGTACGGCGACATCGATCTGCCCCTGCAGCAGTTGCTCCAGCAATGATTCGGTCGAAGCGGTCGCGAGTTCCGTGCGCACGCCAGGCAGCTTGACGTGCAGACGCGCCAGCGCGGGCTCGATGAGAAGTCTCAGCGTCGCGATGGTTCCGCCCACGCGGAAGACGCCTGCCTCGCCAGCGCGCACGTCGTCGAGATGGCGCACCAGATCCCGATGGCTGGCGCAGATCTGATGAGCTCGCCTGAGGAATTCTTGACCGAAGGGCGTGAGAAACACGCCCTGTCCGCCCCGTTCGAGAAGCTGCATGCCCACTTCGGTTTCGAGGCGGCGGATGGCGCTGGCCACGGTGGCATCGCCGCCACCGTTCGCTTTGGCGACCTTGGATAGTTGGCCGAGTTCGGCGACGCTCAGGAATAGTTCCAGATCGCGGATGGCGAACGACATGGATGAGTCCGTATGTCTCCCAAAAACTGGAATTCCGTGAGGTGACAGCAATGCGGGGCCGGCATGACGCTTCTTCTTTGGTCTGCATGCCCCGGATGTGCACGGCCTGCACGGCCCGTGCGGAGCTTTGGAGCGTCACGACCCGTGAGTGTGCCGGATTGTGGTCAGCTTTGGAGAGCGCTTCAAGTCGGCGATTGGTGCTCCTTCTGGTGTTCGAAAGCGCGGGAGCGCACGCCGGGCCACGCGGCGTGCGCCTGAGCCGGGGAAGCTCGACAGTCGCTCAGGTTGCGCGGGCCGTCAGCCACTTGTCGGAAGTCAGGGGGACGCCGACGATGCGGATCTCGCCGATGCTTCCCAGGAAACCCGTTGACATGTTGCCTGCCCATTGGGCACAACCGATCGCGACCTGCTGCGTCGCAGCCACGAACTGGATGCCCTTCATGTTCGTGTTGTTGCGCAGCACCGGCGCGCCCTCGACGTACATCGTGGTCGAGTAGGACTTGGACGGTTCGTTGACGATCGCGACGTGCAGCCACTGTCCGGCGGACACGCCGCCCGACCAGCAGGGCAGGCTGGTCGCCTGGCCCACGGGAACGATTTCCCACTGGAACTCCATCAGGTTCGAGAAGGCGAACATCAGCGCGCAGTCGCCGTCGCCCGATCCGAAGCCCGGCAGATTCGACTGCGCACCCAGGCGGTACAGGATGCCCATCCAGCCGTTCTTCGTGGCGTCGAAGCCCGGGTCGATGTAGACGAATGCCTCGATCGTGTAGCCGTTCTGGAAGGTCTCTACGTTCAGCGCCGAGTTCTGGTCCGTCGTGAAGTAGGAGAACCTTGCCTTCGTGGCGCCGACGGCAGGCGTCGCGTTCAGGAAGCGCAGGCTTCCGGGGGCGGCCGACAGCGGATGATGGCTCTTCGACCAGACCAGGTCGCCCGGCTGTCCCGCCCAGGTGTTGACCGAGATGGGGTTCTTGCCGCCGGGTGCGCTGTCCTGGATCTGCTGCCCGGGCTGGTAGGGAAAGAGGTCGCCTTCCGCGGCCGATGCGTTGAAGAAGCGCCAGTGCGCGAGCGTGTTGTCGACCTTCGGGTAGTCGTCGGGGCTCGCCGGCAGCGCGGCCGCCTTCTGCGGCGGCTGGCTGAAGTTCGTCAGGATGAGCGTCCTGGCCGCGTCGGTCAGGCTGCTGTCCGTCGATCCGGCCGGCACCGAGAAGCCGGGATCGAAGGAGGAAAAGCGCTGGACGAAGTCGATGTCCAGCGTGAAGGACTGGTTCGAATCCGACAGCCAGGCGGCGTCGAACTCGTTGAGCATCGCGGCCGGCTTCAGCGGCACCCAGGGCGAGAACGAGCTGGCGACGATCTTGCTGTTCGTCAGGTCGAACTCGAACATGCGCATGAGACCGTTGCCGCCCATGTAGGCCATCTGGTAGTCCACCACCATCAGGTGGACGTCGTTGCCGCGCGTGTTCTTCTTCGTGCTGATGCATGAGCCGTGGTAGTGGCCGCTGACCGCCATGAAGATCTGGTCGTTGTCCTTGATCAGCTTGTCCCACAGGTAGTTCGAGTAGGCGGTGTCGGCGGCGGTCTTGCCGTCGCTGCCGATGCCGACGAGCTGGTGGTTGACCAGGATCACGGGGATCGTCTTGTTGGCCTGGATCACCTGGTTGGCCCAGGCGATCGCATCGTCCGACGCGCGCCACGACATCGAGAGCACGAGGAACTTGTTTCCCTCGGCCTGGAAGACGTGGTACTCGTGGAAGCCGGAGGAATGCCGGCCCCCGAAGGTCGCCTGCCGCTGCGCGCGCTCCGGCGGGAAGACCTTGAGGTACGGCTCCAGCAGGCCGGCTCGGTGGCTGCCGCCGTCCTGGTAGCCGTCGTCGTTGGCGAAGCCGGTGACGCCGACGCCCCAGTCGGGACCCCATTGCATGTCCGAGTTGATGGCCCCGACGTCATGGTTGCCCGCGCAGATCGAGTAGGGGCAAGCGGCGGCCTCGAGCACCTGCATCGCCTGGCTCGCGAGCTCCCATTCCTTCGTGACCTGGCCATTGCCGAGCTGGCCGTTGCCCACGAGGTCGGTCGTGGGGCTCCAGGGCGACGAGTTTTCCGCCGTGTAGTACCACGACTGGTCGACGATATCGCCCAGGTGGATCGTGAACGGCATTTTCAGCTGGCTGGCATTCTGCGCGATCCATTGCGTCTGCGACTTGAATGGATTGTCGTATTTCGGGTCGATGCCCGCATAAATCTTCTGATAGAGCCCCTTCATCTTTTCCGAGGCATAGCGCGGATAGAACTGGGTGTCCGGCAGCACGGAAATCGTGAAGCTAGATATTTTCCGGGACGGGGTGCCCGGTGCCGCGGGCGGCGGCGCACTGGCGGGCGAGCCCGCTGGCGGCGTGCCGCCCGTACCGGTCGCAGGAAATGGAAATGCCCCCGCGCCGCCGCTGCCGCCGCCACCGCACCCTGGCAGCGCCGCAGCAGCCACACCCGTGACGGAACCGGCCAGCATCAATTTCAGCAATTCGCGGCGCCTGTTTTCCGGCACGCGGGCCAATTCGTTGAGATCGATGTTTTCTTTATCGGGGAACGTATTTTTTGACATGGCATTCAATTCGAGATAAATAGGATATTTCCCCGGAATTGTTTGCAGGCCGGGAGTTGCAAACTCTAGGTATTGAATATGATGATTTGGTGAATCAATTTCCGCGATATTTGAGAAATTGAAAATCCATCGACTCGAAAATCCGGGTAATCGGCAATGTATTTGCGCGCGCAATTGGCGAATTGATCTGACCAATACCTGACCGGTAGATATCGGCTGCGCAATTTGCAGTTGTTCACAAAGATGACTTCTTGCACCCCTAGATTCCCAGGGCCGCAGCGTTGCCCGGTGGCGTTGCGCCTTCACTCCCTCCCTTTCCCTGCTTCATGCCCCATCTCCTTTCTCCCGTCCGTCCCTTCGCCATCACCCTCGTCGCAGCCCTGTGCCTCTCGGCCTGCGGCGGTGGCGGCGGGGGCGGCTTCTCGCTTCCGATCGCCGGCACGCCGCCCGCCACCGCCAACCCGCCCGCCGTGGTCGTCGCCGGCCCGCCGAAGGACCTGGGCTTCACCGACACAGCGCCCGTGCCCGATTCGGCCGCGGTTCCGCCCTTCGTCGACAACGCGGCGACCAACCAGCGCGGCGATGCGCGCTTCGCGACCAAGGAAACCAATGCGGGCGTGCGCGTGGTGGCGGGCTTCCTCGACTTCTGGCAGCCCAGCACGCTGCTGGTGGACGCGGGCGTCTCGGCGTCCGCGCAAGGCAGCTTCCCGGCCGTGACCGCATCCACCTGGAGCGGCATCCCCGGCGACGCCACCGACGGCAGGATGCTCAACACCGACGTGCTGAACCGCAACATCCAGTACGTGGTCGACGCCACCAACGCGCGCACCCCCGCGCAGGAGCTGGCCGCCTACCTCGACGACCGCCGTGGCAAGGGCTACAGCATCAGCGACGGCATGGGCCCGCTCACCAGTGCCTGGCGTGCGGCCACGCAGCAAGTCACGACCATCACCGGCATCGCCTCCGATGCCACCACCAAGCTCTATCCCGACGATGGCAATGACGTCGGCGTGGGCGGCTCCGCCAACCCGGGCTTCGGCACCGTGGTCGACCTGCTCAAGAACATCGGCGAGAACGGCTCCACCGAGCCCGCCAAGCGCTTCTACAAGTACGCGCGCCCCTGGCGCTGGAGCAGCAGCGTGAAGGTGGTTCCGGCGCTGGAGCCCGCCAAGAGCCCCACGCCCGCGACTGACGGCGGTTTCATCAGCGGCCACACGGCCGAGGCGGTGCGCGATTCCATCGCCTCCGCCTACGTCGTGCCGCAGCGCTTCCAGGAGATGGTGGCGCGCGGCCTCGAGCTCGGCGAGAACCGCATCCTCGCGGGCATGCATTCACCGCTGGACGTGGTCGGCGGGCGCATGCACGGGCAGGCCGTGGCCACCGCGAGCCTGGCCACCGGCGGAAATGCCGCGCGCAAGGCCGCAGCCTATGCCCAGGCGCAGAGCGTGCTGATGGCCGCCGTGGGTGCGAGCGACGCCGTTGCCTTCAACGACTTCGCCCATTCGCAAGGCACCGCCGCCGACCGCTTCGCGGACCATGCCGCGAGCAAGGCCGACTACCTGCGCCGGCTGACCTTCGGCTTCCGGCCGGTGGGCGACACCACCAGGCCCGCAGTCGTGCCCAAGGGTGCCGAGGTGCTGCTCGAAACGCGCCTGCCCTACCTCGACGCGATGCAGCGCCGCGTGGTGCTCAAGACCACGGCCGTGCAGTCGGGCTATCCGGCGATGGACGACCCCGAGGGCTGGGGCCGGCTGAACCTGTTCGATGCGGCCGACGGCTACGGCGCCTTCAACGGCGACGTGGTCGTGACCATGGATGCCAGCCGTGGCGGCTTCAACGCGCTCGACAGCTGGCGCAACAACATCGCCGGCGCCGGCAAGCTGACCAAGAAGGGCAGCGGCACGCTGGCGCTCGGCGGCAGCAACGGCTACGCGGGCGGCACGCAGCTCTCCGAAGGAACGCTGCGGGCGGATTCCGCCGCCGCCTTCGGCACCGGCAACGTCTACGTGGGCGGCGGCACGCTGGTGTGCAACGCGCCCTCGATGGTCACCATGGCCGGCGCCTACACGCAGGTGGCGGGCACGACGCTGCAGATGAACCTGGGCGCCAACGGCGCGGGCCGGCTGAACGTGGCCGGCGTCGCCGCCGTGGACGGCACGCTGAACCTGAGCTTCAGGCCCGGCTTCTCGCCCAGCGCGGGCGACACGCTCACGCTCATCAGCAGCGGCTCCATGACGGGCCGGTTCTCGGCGATCAACGCGCCGGGCTTCAAGGTCACGCCGACCTACACCGGCACACAGCTCATCGTGCGCTTCGACGCTTGAGCGGGGGCCGGGCGCCCGGGTTCCAGCCGGACCTCGGCGCCTGCAGTTCGAGGTCGTGGCGCACGGCCTGCGCCATGCCCGATCCCGTGCTTCGGAAGAATGATCTGCGAGAGGCCCTGCAGCGTCTCCGCGATCGCGGGCGCGGCACCCTCGCAGGCCGTGCTGGCCATCGAAACGAGTCGGCGCAGGACGGCCGTGGCATCCATCGTCGGCCCGCCCTGGTGGTCAGAGGCCCGGAGCCGGACGGTCTTGCCGTCGGCCTGCGTGACGTACTGGCGGTCGTGGTGGATGCGGTGGCCGTTGAAGGTGAGCGCCGAATGGCGGAACAGCAGCACGTCCACTCTCGTGGCTCCCCGGTTTGCCGCACCCAGCGGCAGCAGGAATGGACATGGAGTGCGCGGCGCATCGCCGAGGCGCGAGCGATGCATTCGCGAACCGGCGCATCCGTCATTGCGGAAATGAAATTCAGCCGCTCATTTTCAGAGGCAATCCGGCGCGCGATTTCTTCATCTTGTGGGCCACACTAGGCGCCCGATGGAGGTTCCCTCCAGTCAGTCCGGTCCAACTTCGGGATCGGTTCTTTCCTCAGGCAGCAGGTGCCGACGCGAGTCGAGCCTTGCCCGAACGTGGGAGTGAACTCCGCAACCTGATCGAGCTGCAAGCTTGCGATGCGACTCGAGGTGCGTAGTGCGGCAGCCGTGCGTTGCCGTGCGGACCCGCGTCCGCGTGCTGCACGGCGACGCGCTGGTCGTGTCTGTCGAACACCTGCGCGCAAGGCAGCGGGCGATGACATTCAGTGGCGTTGCCGCGCATCGGATGTGACAACGAATGTCACTCGCTGCCGTTACACGTCGCTCGCGATGCGTGCAATGTATCCATCGGTTTTACCGATTTGATTGCAGCCAGCGATCGAGACGGATGGCACGCAGATTGCGGAATCACTTCTTTACATATTCAAGAGAAATGACACACCCATGAGCGATGAGAAGAAAGCCAACGCCAACCTGCTGGATCGACGAACTTTCTTCCTCGGTACCGCAGGCGCCCTGGCGCTGGGCACCACAGCCTGCGGCGGAGGAAGCGGGGGCAGCAGCTTCGCGCCGATAGGTGGTGGTACCGCGCAGCAGGCGCCGTCGCAGCAGACACCTGCTGCGCTCGCCGGTGTCGACTCCACCCCTGCCCCAGGTACCCCTGAAACGCCCGCGGCCGAGCCGACGACCCCCGAGCCCGCAGTGCGCAAGATCGTGCACCCGGGCCTGCTGGTCACTGAAGACGATCTCCAGCGCATCCGCGACAAGCTGGCCGCCAAGGCGGAGCCCTGGGTGGGCGGCTTGAACATGATGCTCAAGACGAACAGCACCGCCCTCGATGCGAAGCCGCGCCCCGTGGCGCTGGTGACGCGCGGCGTCGATGGCCAGAACTTCGGCCAGATGGTCAACGACATGGTGCGCGCCCTTCATCTCGCACTGCGCTGGAAGATCTCGAACGACGAGAGCTACGCGAAGAAGGCGGTGGAGTTCCTCAATGCATGGTCGTCGACCTTGACCGAGTTGGGTGGCAACTCGAACGTCTACCTCGCCTCGGGCCTCTACGGCAACCAGTGGGCCAACGCAGCGGAACTGATGCGGACCTACCCCGGCTGGGCAAAAGAAGACATCGCGCGCTTCCAGGCCATGCTGCTGAACGTGTTCTACCCGAAGGCCCATGATTTCCTGGTCAACCACAACGGCAGCGAAACAAGAAAGGTCACCCACTACTGGGCCAACTGGGACCTGGCCAACATCTGCGCCGTCTACGCGATCGGCGTGTTCTGCGACCGGCCCGACCTGGTCGCCGAGGCAAGCAACTACTACAAAACCGGCCGCGGCAACGGCACGAGTGCCGGCAGCGTCTACTACGTGCACCCCGGTTACCTCGGGCAATGGCAGGAGAGCCACCGCGACCAGGGCCACTCCACCCTCGGCATCTCGCTGGCCGGGATGCTCTGCGAAATGGCCTGGCACCAGGGCGAGGACCTCTACGGCTACTGGAACAACCGGCTGCTGGCCGGTGCGGAGTACGTGGCCAAGACGAACCTGACGGATGCCAGCGGCAATGCCCTGTTCACGATGCCGTTCGCTCCTTACAACGGTGTCTTCGGACCTGCTACCGCTGCGGCGGGCACCGGCAGCGGCCGGCCTTGCTGGGAACTGATCTACAACCACTACGTGAACCGCAAGGGTCTCTCCGCTCCGTGGACCAAGGCGATGGTCGACAAATTTCGTCCCGAGCGCGTCGACGGCGGCGACCAGCCGGGCCTGGGCACGCTGCTCTACGCGCGCGATCCGGTCCCCGCCGCCAAGCCCAGCGGCTTGAGCGCATTCCTGAGCAATGGAAAGGTGCAGCTGTCATGGTGGGGCACCGCAGGCGCCTCCCAGTACCTCGTTCAGCGGGCGGATTCGCCGAATGGTTTGTTCACGACCCTCGCGCCGGTCACCGAACCGCGCACCTATACCGACGATCCCGGCCAGGGCACCTGGTACTACCGTATCGACGCGGCGACCGACGCTGGAGAGATGACCGGCGCGGACACCTTGCGCGTAGCGGTACCCGGCGAGCTGTGGCTGCACCTGCCGCTCAGCGGCGATGCCAACGACGCCAGCGGCCGTGGCCTGAACGCGCAGCTGAAGGGCGGAACGAGCTGGGGCGAAGGGCGCAACGGCGGAAGCGCCTTGCAGCTCGACGGCCGCAGCGGTCACGTCCAGTTGCCCGACGGGGCCGTGTCGGCCCTGGGCGATTTCACCGCGGCTGTGTGGGTCTACTGGGATGCCTCGGTGGTCAATGCGCGCATCTTCGACTTCGGCTCCAACGACGTGGCCTACATCTCGTTGATCCCTCGCGATGGCAAGGGCGCGCTGCGCTTCTCCGGCTCGCGCAACCAGTTCTGGAACGAGGAGTCCGTGACGACCGACGTGCTGCCCACCGGGCGCTGGGTGCATGTGGCGGTCACGCTTTCAGGCACCGTGGGCACGCTCTACGTGGACGGCACGCAGGTCGCTACCGCCGACGGCATCTGGATCAATCCCTTCCAGCTTGGCCGCACCACGCAGACCTGGCTGGGCCGCTCCCAGTACGGCGGCGACCCGTACTTCAAGGGCCGCATGCAGGACTTCCGCATCTACAGCGGCGCGCAGGACGCGGCCTTCATCGCGGACCTCGCCCGCTGAGCGCCATCGGGCAGCGGCGCTGCCCGGACCACCCTGAACCCGAACCGGCGCGCGCATGCACGGGCGCGCCGGGGCTTTCTTGACTTCGACCTTTCGGATTTCTCTCATGGACATTCTTTCTCGACGATGCGTTTCCGCGCTGATGGCCTCGCTGCTGCTCTTCGGCTGTGGCGGAGGCGGTGGCGGCGGTGGAGGGGCCGGCATTCCGCTGATCGGCAGCCCGACGGGCCAGGCCGGCAGCGGCGGGCAGAACAACGGTGGCCAGGCGGGCGGCAGCGGCACTCAGGGCACCCAGGACGGCAATGGAGGCACGAGCGGCGGCTCCGCGACAGTGCCGGCCACCGTCGCCCTGGCCAACAAGCTCGGCAAACCCTCCCGTGTGCTGTTCGGCCTGGGAGCGACCTCCATCGACGACATGAAGAGCCAGGACATCCACCCCGACATCGTGGAGCGTTACCTCGTGGGCGTCGGCTCGGGCGCGTGGCCCACCTGGAACAGCCCCGATGGTGCCTATGTCACCTTCACCGCACAGGCTGCCGATGCCTATGGCGCGGTGCCCATGTTCACGCTCTACCAGATGACGGCGAACGGCGAGGGCAACCTCAGCGGCATCAGCGATGCGACTTTCATGAACAAGTACTGGGGCCAGGTCCGCCTGATGTACCAGCGCATCGCGGAATGGGGCAAGCCTGCCCTCGTCAACGTGGAGCCGGACTTCTGGGGCTTCGCCGCGTCGCAGGCGCCCGGCCGCGACCTGACGAAGATGGCTGCCGCCGTGAGCGGCCAGCCGGAATGCGCCACGTTGCCCGACACCGTCGCGGGCCTCGGCCAGTGCTTCGTGCAGATGGGCCGCAAGGTCGCGCCCAAGGCGCTGATCGGGTTTCCGCCCGCTTTCTGGAACGGCACTCCAGTCGAGGTCGCCGCCATGATGCAAGCCGCCGGCGCGAACCAGGCGGACTTCATCGTCGCCCAGACCAGCGACCGCGATGCGGGCTGCCGGGAGGCGGCATCGAGGCCCTCGGAATGCCAGAACGGAAGCGCCCCGTTCTACTGGGACGCAACCAACCAGACCAGCCCCAACTTCCACGACAACCAGAAGCAGTATTCGGACTACCGCACGGCGCTCGGCAACGGCCTGCCGATCCTGTGGTGGCAGACGCCGATGGGCGTGCCTTCCGATACGCCCGGCGGCACCGACCAGCACTACCGCGACAACCACGTCGACTACATGCTGACCAACACCCAGGAATACGGCGACATGCACACCATCGGGATCGTCTTCAGCGCGGGCGGCAGCCACCAGACCTCGATCAGCACGGACGGAGGCCAGTTCGCGCGCCTGTCGGCGCAGTACCTGGCGCGAGGCGGCGCTGCGTTGAAGTAGCGCCCTTCGGCCGCGAACGAAGTCGCGCGGTTCGCGCCGCTCAGAGCTTCGACAGCGGCACCTGCGGATCGGCGAGCTGGCTTGCATCGACATTCGTGCCGCGCTCGATCAGCCGCCGCGCAAACCGCAGATCGCGCGCCGCGTTCGGCCCCAGCGCGGCGGCGACCTTGCCGACATCGAGAAAGAACACGACGAAGCTGTCGCTCTGCATGTCGCCGCGCACCACGGCCCGGTGCTCCGGCGCCGGCATGCCGAATATCTGCAGGTTGATGCCGTACTGGTCGGACCAGAACCACGGCAGCGGCTGGTGGCTCACCTCGATGCCAAGCGCGGAGCGCGCAGCCGCGATGCCTTGCTCCTGCGCGTTCTGCCACGATTCCAGCCGCATGCGGCGGCCGGCGCGTTCGCAGTGCCACACGGCGACGTCGCCCGCGGCGAGGATGTCGGGGTCGCAGCTGCGGCATTGCGGGTCGACCACGATGCCGCCTTCGCATTGCAGACCCGCCTCGCGCGCGAGTTCGTCGTTCGCAACCAGGCCGATGCCGGCCAGCACCACGTCGCAGGCCAGCGTTCGCCCGTCGACCAGCGTTGCGAGCAGGCCGGCATCGTTCGCTCCTTGCGCGAGGCGCTCGATGCCCGTGCCAAGTTCGACGCGAACGCCGTGCGACGCGTGGAGCCTCAGCAGGTAAGCGGAGATTTCCGGCGGCACGGTGCGCTCGCAGAGACGATGCATCGCTTCCACGACAGTGACGTCCAGCCCTTTCCTGCGGGCGGTCGCCGCCACCTCGAGCCCGATCCATCCGCCGCCGACGACCAGCAGCCGCTTGCCCGGCGCAAGCGCGGCACCGAGCGCGGCGGCATCGTCAATGCTGCGCAGCGTGAAGATGCCGGGCAGCTCCGATCCGGGAATGCGCAGCCGCCGCGCGCGGCCTCCGGTGCACAGGATCAGCTTGTCGTATCCGACGACGTCGCCGCCGCTCAGGTGCAGTTGCTTCGACGCCCTGTCGATGCGCGTAGCGCTCATGCGCGGGCGCCAGTCGACGTTCAGTGCATCGAAGGCTTCGGGCTTCTGGAGGCTGGTCGTCTCCGCAAGAGCCTCTCCGGCGAGCACCGATTTCGACAGGGGAGGGCGCTCGTAAGGGCGATGCGCCTCGTCGCCGATCAGCACGATCCTGCCGCCGAAGCCTTCGCTGCGCAGCGTCTGCGCCGCCCATCCGCCGGCCTGGCCGGCGCCGACGATGGCGATCGTTCTGTCTTCCGTGCTCATGGAGCGTCCGGGTGCCGATCAGGCCAGCGAGAGGAACACCCGCCCGCCCTCGATCTTCACGGGGTAGGAGCGGATCGCTTGCGTCACCGGAGCGCAGGTGGGCGCGCCGTTGCGCACGTCGAACTTGCCCTGGTGCAGCGGGCACTCGATCTCGTGGCCTTCCAGGAAGCCTTCGCAAAGGCGGGCATGCCCGTGCGTGCAGATGTTGTCGGTGGCGTAGACATTGCCCTCGACGCTGTAGAGCGCGACCTCATTCCCTCCCAACAGGACGGCGATCACGTCGTCCGCCGGTACGTCGTCCAGCGCGGCGGCGTCGGTCCATTGCAAGTCACTCATGGCGGTCCTCAGATCGGATAGATGACGGAGTTCGGGATCATTTCGCTGTCGTAGATGACCTGGCGCGAGGCGAACTTCAGGCCCTCCTCGGTGCGCACCACCACGTCGATGTAGCGGCCGACGCTGAAGACGGTCGAAAGCTCCGAGAGCTTGGTGCGGAAGACGGCGTAGTTGGCCTCCGACTCGATGCGCCCCGGCACGGTCTTCAGCACCACCGGCGCGCCCACCACGTGGCGCTGGTAGTACGGGTCGTGGAACAGGGTCTCGCGGATGCCGTAGACGCGGTCCTTCAGCATGCCCTTGCTCTCGAAGGAGAGCGTGGCGAGCGGAAAGCCGCGGTCGTGGTTCTCGCGCGGCTGCAGGCGGTAGACGCAGTCTTCCGTGAAGAACTCGGGCCAGAGTTCCCACTGGCTGGAGCTCACGGCCTGGGCGTAGCGGGCGTAGAGCTGGGAGAGCTCGAAGTAGTCCTGGAAGTCCATCGCTCAAGCCTCCATCACCTTGCGCCAGTACTCGTACATGCCGCGGATCAGCGTCTCGGTGACCATGTGGTCCGTGTCGCCGACCTCGCGGCCGCCGAGTTCGGCGAGCGTGCGGTGGAAGGGCTTCTGTTCGAAGCCCTTCTGCRAGAGCTCGATCACCTCGCCGTCGTCGGCCGACACGAAGCCCGCGGGGCCGAAGAGGTTGGCCTGGCGCAGGCGGCGCTGCGTCATCTCCGCCGTGTCGTCCTCGAAGCCGAAGTGCGTCCACACGAAGTCGAAGGCGCCGGGGCCGCTGGGCTGTATGTGCCGCGTCGAGACGCTGTTGACCTGCTGCTGCAGGATCACGCTCGGAAAGAGCGTCATCATCACCGCCGTCCGGCCGCCCCACCAGGGCTCGGGCACGATGTCGAGGAAGCGGTCGTCGTTGAGCTTCATGCTTTCCTTGAAGCTCGACACCTGTGTCACCTGCTCGGCCTTGCCGCTCGCGCCGCGCGTGGAAATCATGGCGGCGTGGCGGTGGTGCCGGTCCATCTTCAGCTCCGACTTGTTGTCCGCGCGCCAGAGGCCGAAGGTCACGAACCAGGTGTGCAGCAGGCCGGGGTGGTACGGATCCTTGATGTTCTCCTGCATGAGCTTCCAGTTGCCCGGAATGCGCTGGCGGTTGTAGCCGAGGATGGTGAGCTTGCGGCCGTTGAAGAGCCGGTCGAAGTAGCCCAGGATCTCCGGGCCCATGAAGTCTTCGAGCGATTCGATGTCGGGATCGAAGGCCGCGAAGACCACGCCGCCGCGCCTTGCCACCTTCAGCTTGTTGAGGCCGTGCTCGGCGGGCTTGAAGTCGGCCGGCATGCCGCCGTTGACCTTGCCGTCCTGCTTCACGCCGCGGCGGAAGGGCACGCCCTGCAGGTCGCCTGCGAGCGTGTAGTTCCACTGGTGATAGGGGCAGGTGAAGCCGCCGTCCTTGCGGTTGCCGTGGCGCTCGCGGCAGAACTGCATGCCGCGGTGGGCGCACACGTTCTCGACCACGCTGATCGAGTCTTCGGCGTCGCGCACCATGATCACCGAGCGCTCGCCCACCACCGTGCGCTTGAAGTCGCCCACCGCCGGAATCTCGGCCTCCAGGCCGACGTAGCTCCAGTGGTTGCGATAGAAAAAGCGCTCCAGCTCCTGGCGGTGCAGGTCGGCCTCGGTGTAGGCCATGAAGGGGATGCGGCTGGTGCCCTGGCTCTCCCAGTGGATCTTCTGGGGGAAGACCGCCGATGCGGTGTCGTCCATTCCTGTGTCTCCTTTGCCGACCGTAGGAGGGCGGCGTCTGTCTCTCGTGGGTGCTTCGATGATCGGTACTCTGCCTTCATCGCTCAATAGAATGTTGTCAATAGTTCATATTGATCTCAAGAATGTGAGAGGCTGCCGATGGAGCTGAAGGACATCGATCTCAACCTCCTGGTCGTCTTCCAGCAACTGCTCGTCGACCGCAGGGTCTCGAAGGTGGCGACCAGCCTGGGCCTCTCGCAGCCGGGCGTGAGCAACGCGCTCGCGCGGCTGCGCAAGCTCACCGACGACCCGCTCTTCCTGCGCACGCCCAACGGCATGGAGCCCACGCCCTATGCGCAGCAGCTCGCGGAGCCGACCGCGCGGGCGCTGCAGGTCATCCATGCGGCGATGAACATGAAGGCGTCGTTCGACCCGGCCACGTCGAAGCGCGCCTTCACCGTCGGCATGACGGACATCGGCGAGATCTATTTCCTGCCCAGGCTGATGAAGGAGATCGCGCGCGTCGCGCCCCACGTGTCGCTCAGCACCGTGCGCAACACCGCGGTCAACCTACAGGACGAGATGGAGGCGGGGCACGTCAACCTCGCGATCGGCCTGCTGCCGCAACTCAAGGCTGGGTACTTCCAGCGCAGGCTGTTCAGGCAGAACTACGTGTGCATGTTCAGGCGCGGCCATCCGCTCGCCGGCAGGAAGAAGGTTTCGCTCGACGACTTCTCCGCCGCCGACCACGTGGTGGTGGTGTCGGCGGGCACGGGCCACGGCAACGCCGACGAGTTCCTTGACCGCAAGAAGATCACGCGCAAGGTGGTGCTCACCGTGCCGCACTACGTGGCCGTGGGGCACATCCTGCACGACTCCGACCTCGTCGCGACGGTGCCGGAGAAGCTCGCGCAGGCCCTGGCGGGGCCGTTCGGCCTTTCCTACGTGCGGCATCCGGCGAAGCTGCCGGAGATCGCGATCAACCTGTTCTGGCACGGCCGCTTCCACAAGGACCCTGCGATCGCGTGGCTGCGCTCGCTGATCATCGGCCTGCATGGGGAAGGCGCCGCGGCCCCCGCAGAGGGGCCGGACCGCGGCAGCAGCTGATCTACAGCTGGTCGGTCGGCACGAACCAGGAGAACAGCAGCAGCTGCAGCCGGGTCAGCATGCTCGAATCGGGTTCGCTGTCGAGCACCTCGTTGTCGACGTCGCCGGTGCCGACCCACTGCACGTTCTGGCCGTCGGGCTTGAGCGTGACGCGGTAGACGCCCTCGATGTCGTCGAGCTGGTAGGCGTAGAGCAGCGCCTGCGTCAGGTCGAAGCTGCGCACGCGCACGCCGAACTCGGTGTTCAGCCGGGCGGAGCGCGGGTCGAGGTTCATCGAGCCGAGCAGCACCCATTGCCGGTCGACCAGAGCCAGCTTGGCGTGCAGCCGCCCGCGCGCCTTCTTGAGCAGCGTGCGGAACTGGTCGCTGCGCTTGAGCTGCTGGGTGCTCACCTCGTACAGGTTCACGCCGAGCTTGAGCATGTCGACGCGGTAGCGGTTGTAGTTGATGTTGACCAGCGGCTCGTCGCTGTCGGCCAGCGAGTTGGTGATGACGGTGATGTTCACGCCCTGCTCGCGGCCCATGCGGATGCGCTCCATGCCCTCGTCGCCCGGAATGAAGTAGGGCGAGATGACCACCACGCTCGAACGGGCCGTCGCCAGCATCTCGTGGAAGCGCTCCGCCAGCGGCTCGACGGGATGGGCCATCACGCCCAGCGCCTTGTTGGGGCTGTCGGCGGAGGCGTGCGCTTCGGCGCGCATCCACTTGGCTTCGTCGATGTCGGCGAGCTGGGCGCCCAGCGGCGGATCGCCGAGGACGTCGGAAAACGGCAGCGGGTTGGGTGGCGGGGCGTGGGCGGGAGAGGTCGCTTCCTCGAAATCGTCCTTCAGCGCTTGCGGCGTGCGGCTGCTGCTGGCCACCCGCTGCAGGGGGTAGACCACGTCGCTGTTCCAGTAGGTGTCGAAGATGGCGGCGGATTCGGGCACCACGGGGCCGGCCAGGAGCAGCTCGAAATCGATGAAGTTAGCGCTGTCGCTGCGCAGGAAATACTCGTCGGCGAGGTTGCGTCCGCCCGCGATGGCCATGGCGCCATCGGCCACGAACAGCTTGTTGTGCATGCGGTGGTTGAGCCGGCGGAAGTCGGAGAAGAACTCCAGCCAGCGCCCGGAGGAGTGGTCGCGGGCGTTCACGAAGGGATTGAAGAGCCGCACCTCGGCATTGGGCTCGGCCGCGAGGCCGAGCAGGAGGCGGTCCATGCCGGCCGTGTAGAAGTCGTCGAGCAGCAGCCGCACGCGCACGCCGCGGCGCGCGGCGTTGCGCATCTCGCGCAGCAGCAGGCGGCCGGTCTTGTCGTTGCCGAGCTGGTAGGTCTGGATGTCGAGCGACGACCTCGCGCGCCGCATCAACTCAAGCCGCGCATCGAGCGCGAAGGAGGCCTCGATCAGCGGCCGCATGCTGCTCAGGCCGTCGGGCGGGTTGTTGAGGCTGATGGCCGCGCGGCCGAGTTCGGTGGCGGGCGAGGCCGCGATGGCCAGGGTGGGCGGTTCGGGCGTGCGCGGCGGCAGCCCGGCGCAGCCGGTGAGCGCGGCGGCCGCCAAGAGCGCCATCAGCCGCAGAGCCGGACCGCGCAATGCGGGAAACAGAAGGGCGATGAGCTTGAGCATGAAGGCCGCCAACGCAAGGGGAGCGTGCGGGCGGCATCGTAGCCGGTTCGCCTTCACGCCAAAGACGCAATTTCGCAACGCAACGCCCTTCGCGCAGGGCGGTGATTCGGGGAAGCGGGAATTTGTCACGCATAAAATGCGAATCGTTCTTATTAATTTGTAGAAGAGCGGAGCGGGAATGAAGAGGTTGGTGGCGCGGCGCAAGGCCGTATCGGTGCTGGCGGGATGCCTGGCGATCTACACACAGCATCAGGTTCTGGCCCAGACCACGAATGCAGCTTCGCTGCCGGAAGTGCGGGTCGATGCGGGAGTCGAAGCCGAAACGGCGATCACGCCGGTGATCGGCTACCGCGCGAAGAATGCGGTCACCGCCACGAAGACGGATACGCCGCTCGCGGAAACTCCCCAGTCCGTGACAGTGGTCACCCGCGACCAGATGGTCGACCAGGGCGCGACCAACCTGCAGGACGCGCTCACCTACGCCGCCGGCGTACGTTCGGACGCCTACGGCATCGATTCCCGCTCGGACAGCTTCTCCGTGCGCGGCAGCGACCCCACCATCTACCTCGACGGACTGCAGACCTACTCCTCCGGCTGGTACACCGCCATCGCGCGGCCCGACCCCTACACACTGGAACGTCTCGAGGTGCTGCGCGGGCCCTCGGGCATGCTCTTCGGAGCGGGCACCGCGGGCGGCGTGGTCAACATGGTCAGCAAGCGGCCCCAGCGGGAGGCGTACCGCGAAGTGGGCGTGCAACTCGGCTCCTTCGGCCGCAAGCAGGTCCAGGCCGATCTGACCGGCCCGCTGACGGCGGACGGCGACTGGTCGTACCGGCTGGTGGCGCTGCAGCGCAAGTCGGACACCCAGGTGGACTACGTTCCCGACGACCGCTCGCTCATCATGCCGTCGCTCACGTGGCGGCCGAACGCCGCCACGTCGCTGACGCTGCAGGCCCTCTGGCAGAAGGACAAGACGGGCAGCACCTCGCAGTTCTTCCCCTGGCAGGGCACGATCCTGCCGAACGTCAACGGCCCGCTGCCGTCGAGCCGCTTCATCGGCGAACCCGGCGACGGCTACGACACCGAACGCAAGACCTTCGGCTGGCTGTTCGAGCGCAAGTTCGACGACCAGTGGACTTTCCGGCAGAACTTCCGCGCCTCGCGCACCTTCAACGACTCGCACTACCACTACGCCGATTCGTTCTCCTTGCCTGGCGGCTGGTCGCTCGACCCGGTGGGCCAGCGCCTGCTCGGCCGCTACAACGACAAGTCGCTGGCCTGGACCAGCATGTCCGGCATCGACAACCACGTCGAGGGCCATTTCGACACCGGCGCCGTGCGCCACACGCTGCTCGTGGGCGCCGAGTACTCGCGCCAGCGCCAGGACAAGACAGAGGGTTCCGTCTACAGCTCCATCGATGCCTACGCACCGGTCTACGGCATCGGCTACGTGCCGGTCACCGAACTGACGCGCAGGCCCCGCACCACGCAACGCAACGCCGGCATCTACGTGCAGGACCAGATGAAGTGGAACAACTGGATCTTCGTGGCCGGGCTGCGCTACGACCGCAGCACGGCCGGCACGGCGGGCAATGTCTCGGAGACGACCAGCGCCACCTCGCGCCGCCTGGGTGTGATGTACGCGCTGCCGTCCGGCTGGTCGCCGTACCTGAGCTACACCGAATCCTTCACGCCGCAGGCGGGTACCGACCTCGACGGCAAGCTCTTCAAGCCCTTGCGCGGCGAGCAGGTGGAAGCTGGCGTCAAGTACCAGCCCCAGGGCTCGCCCACGAGCTTCACCGCCTCGGTGTATTCGCTGAAGGAAAAGAACCGCACCGTCTTCGACAGCACCAACCCGGACTATGGCCGCCAGGTCGACGCGACGAAGAACAAGGGCGTGGAGTTCGAACTCAAGACCACGCTGGCGCGCGATCTCGACCTCATCGCCAACTACACCTACATCGACGTCGACCACAAGCTCACCGACACGCCGCGCAACCAGGTTTCGGTGTGGGGCAAGTACCGTTTCTCGATCGCGGGCGTGCCGGGCTTCTCGGCCGGCGCCGGGGTGCGCTACATGAGCGGCTTCCGCGACGTCGATGGCGCCAGCGCGGGGCCGTATGTGCCGTCGGTCGCCCTGCTCGACCTGATGCTCGCCTACGAGTCGGCCAGGTGGCGCTACGCCCTGAACATCAACAACGCGACCGACAAGACCTACTTCAGCACCTGCCTCGCGCGCGGCGACTGCTGGTACGGCGCACGCCGCAACATCGTCGCCAGCGCGACCTACCGCTTCTAGAGCCCTCCCCACCGACGGAACAGCTTCGACATGAACAGCAGAAAGATCAAGACCTGGGCCTGGGTGCACAAGTGGAGCAGCCTCGTGTGCACGGTGTTCATGCTGCTGCTGTGCCTCACCGGCCTGCCGCTGATCTTCCACCACGAGATCGGCCACCTGCTGGGCACCGAGGTCGAGGCGCCGAAGATGCCGGCGGGCACGCCGCACATCAGCCTCGACCGCGTGCTCGAGGTCGCGAAGGCCAGGCACCCAGATCGCGTGGTGCAGTTCGCCTCGCAGCCCGAGGACGATGACGGCCTGTGGTTCGTCACGCTCACGCCCACGCCGGCGCCCACGGACGACTTCAAGTCGGTCGCGGTCGATTCGCGCACGGGCGAGGTGCTCGCGCAGCCGAAGTTCGACGAGGGCTTCATGTACGTGATGTTCAAGCTGCACGTCGACCTCTTCGCGGGGCTGCCGGGCAAGCTGTTCCTCGGCTTCATGGGCCTGCTGCTGCTGGTGGCCGTCGTCTCGGGCGTGGTGCTGTACTCGCCCTTCATGCGCAAGCTCGAATTCGGCACTGTGCGGCGCGAGAAGCGTCCGCGCCTGAAGTGGCTCGACCTGCACAACCTGCTGGGCATCGTCACGCTGGTGTGGGTGTTCGTGGTGGGCGCCACCGGCATGATCAACACCTGGGCCGACCTCGTCATCAAGTACTGGCAGTACGACCAGCTCAGCGCGCTGCTCGCGCCCTACAAGAACGAGCCCGTCGTGGCGGTGAACGAGCGCGCCTCGGTGCAACGCTCGATGGAAGTCGCGATGGAGCGCGCACCGGGCATGAAGCTGTCGTTCATCGCCTTCCCGGGCACGTCCTTCTCCAGCCCGCACCACACGACCTTCTTCCTGCGCGGCAACGAGCCCTTCACGTCGAAGCTGCTGCAGCCCGTGCTGGTGGATGCCAAGACGGCGGAGGTGACGGCGTCGCCCAAGCTGCCCTGGTACCTGTGGGCGCTGCTGGTGTCGCAGCCGCTGCACTTCGGCGATTACGGCGGAATGCCGATGCAGATCATCTGGGCGCTGCTCGACATCGCGACCATCATCGTGCTGGGCAGTGGCCTGTACCTGTGGCTCAAGCGTGGCAACACCGCGCCTGCGGCGTCGAAGAAGGCGAAGGCGCATGAAGAGCGGCAACTGGCGGAACCGGCCGGCGTCGCGCAACCCGAGCCGGCCGCGGCGTTGAAGGGCCAGGCATGAAGCCGCAGCATCACGGCTTCTGGCGCATGTGGGGCTGGCCCGTCGTGCTGGGCGTGCTCATCACCTTCGGGCTGATCTCGGCGCTCTTCAGCGACGGCGGCATGGGCGATGTCCTGGCCTGGATCGCGCTGGGCACTCCGTGCCTGGTGTGCGTCTGGTATGGCTGGTGCAGGCGGGCGGCAGACAAGGCCAGCGAGTCCTAGTTTTCCCTGAGAGTCGCGCCACTGCGACACGTTCGGCCGGCGTGGCAAAGCAGAATCGGCGCGATGAAGAATCTCGCGCCCGTCGCATTCGCCGCCGCCGGCCTCCTGCTTCTGCTCGCTGCGCCGCCGGCCGCGCGGGCGCAGCAGGATCTGCCCCAAATCGACCTGGGCTCAGCCAGCAGCAGTGGCGCGAGCCTGCGCGAGATCACAGTGACGGTGCCTCGCGGCGAGGTCGCACCCTTCAACGTGCCCGGCTCGGTCGACCGCGTCGACGGCAGCGAGATGCGCGACAGCCGCCTGCAGGTCAACCTGTCCGAAGGCCTGGGCGCGGTGCCGGGCCTGCAGGTGCAGAACCGGCTGAACTACGCGCAGGACCTGCAACTGTCCATCCGCGGCTTCGGCGCGCGCTCGACCTTCGGCGTGCGCGGCGTGCGCCTGTATGTCGACGGCATCCCCGCGACCCTGCCCGACGGCCAGGGCCAGACCTCGAATATCGACATCGGCTCGCTGGACCGCATCGAGGTGCTGCGCGGACCGTTCTCCGCGCTCTACGGCAACTCCTCGGGCGGCGTGGTGCAGGCCTTCACCGCCTCGGGCGAGGGGCCGCCGCGCCTGTCGTATTCGCTCGCGGGCGGCAGCTTCGGCACCTGGCGGCAGTCGCTGCAGGTCAGCGGATCGCAGGGAGCGGTGGACTACCTGCTCGACGCCAGCCGCTTCCACACCGACGGCTGGCGCGAGCACAGCGCCGCGAAGCGCGACATCGCCAACGGCAAGCTCGGCATCGCGCTGGACAACGGCGACAAGCTGACGCTGGTGTTCAACAGCGTGCGCATAGCTGCGCAGGACCCGCTGGGCCTCACCGCCGACCAGTACGCCCTGGCGCCGCGCAACGCGCCGCTGGCCACGCAGTACGACACCCGCAAGACGGTCGAGCAGACGCAGGCCGGCCTGCTCTACGAACACCGCATCGACGCCACGCAGGGGCTGCGGCTCATGGTCTACGGGGGCCAGCGCAAGACCACGCAGTTCCAGTCGATTCCGCCGTCGACGCAGCAGAACCCGCTGCACGCGGGCGGCGTGATCGATCTCTCGCGCCAGTACGGCGGCGTCGACCTGCGCTGGAACGCCGCGCTCACGCTGGCTGGACGGCCCTTCGACATCGTCGCGGGCCTGGGCTACGACAGCCTGCGCGAAAAGCGCCGGGGCTACGAAAACTACCTCGGGCCGGTGTCGGCGCCGGTGCTCGGCGTGCAGGGGCGGCTGCGGCGCAACGAGCTCAACGAGGCCTGGAACCTCGATCCCTACGCGCAGGCCACCTGGCGCCTCACCGACCGCTGGACGCTCGAAGCCGGCGTGCGCCGCAGCAGCGTGCACTTCAATTCGCAAGACCGCTACGTCGTCGGCACCAACCGCGACGACAGCGGCAGCGCGCGCTACAGCAAGACCCTGCCCGTGGCCTCGCTGCGCTACCAGGCCACGGCGGACCTCGCGCTGTACGGCTCGATCGGCCGCGGCTTCGAGACGCCGACGCTGAACGAGCTTTCCTACCGCGCCAACGGCGCCAGCGGCCTCAACTTCGCGCTGCGCCCCTCGGTGAACGACAGCATCGAGATCGGCGCCAAGGCGCGGCTTTCCGGCGGCCTGCTGACGGCAGCGCTGTTCCAGACCCGCACGCGCGACGAGATCGTGACGGACACCAACGTCGGCGGCCGAGCGACCTTCCAGAACGCGGGCCGCACCAGGCGCAAGGGCTTCGAGCTGGGCTGGCAGCACGAGACCGCGAACCACTGGCGCACGCAGCTGGCCTACACATGGCTGGACGCCACCTACCGCGATGCCTTCTGTTCGCCATCGCCGTGCGCCGCCGCGAACACGGTGGCGGCGGGCAACCGCATTCCCGGGATCGCGCGGCAGTCGCTGTTCGCGTCGCTCGGATGGGTGCCGCCCGAAGGCTGGCGCGCCGGCGTCGAGATGCGCGCGCTGGGCCGCATCCAGGCCAACGACGCCAACACCGCGAGCGCGCCGGGCTATGCCGTCGCGGCCGTGTACGCGGGCTACCTGAAGAAGTGGGAGCGCTGGGAGTTCAACGCCTTCGCGCGCGTCGACAACCTGTTCGACCGGCGCTATGTGGGCTCGGTGATCGTCAACGAAGGCAACGGCCGCTACTACGAGCCGGCGCCGGGCCGCAACTGGACGGTGGGGCTGAGCGGCGCCTACCGGTTCTGAAAGGCGGGCTCCGGAAATGGAAAACGGCGGGCAATGCCCGCCGTTGTCTTCTGGAAGCGTCGCGCTCAGAACGCCGCGGGCCGCCACTTCAGCAGGCGCTTCTCCAGCGAACTCAGCAGGAAGTCCGCCGCCAGCGCGACCACCGCGAGAACGATCATCGCCGCGAACACGCCGCTGGCATTGAAGGCGCCCTGGGCGGTGGAGATCAGCAGGCCGATGCCTTCCTTGGCGCCAAGGAACTCGCCGACCACCGCACCCACCAGCGCGAAGCCGAAGCTCACGTGCAGGCTGGCCAGGATCCACGACATGGCCGACGGGATCACCACCGACATCGTCAACTGCCGCGGCGAGGCGCCGAGGATCTGTGCGTTGGCGATCATGTACTTGTCGGCTTCGCGCACACCCTGGAACGCATTGCCGAAGACCACGAAAAACACCATCACCACCGCCAGCGCCACCTTCGAGGCCATGCCCAGGCCCAGCGCGATCACGAAGATGGAGCCCAGCACCACGCGCGGGATCGAGTTGGCGATCTGGATGTAGAGGCTGAACACGTCCGACAGCAGCTTGTTGCGCCCGAGCACGATGCCGCAGATCACGCCGGCGATCGAGCCGATGAGGAAGCCGATCACCGTTTCCTCCAGCGTCACCGCGACCTGCATCCACAGCGAGCCCTGGGCGGTGCCGTCGCGCATCCACTCCACGAGCTGGTCGTAGATCATCGAGGGCATCGAATAGAAGAAGGGGTCGATCCACTTCAGGCGCGCCGCGAGCTCCCAGCCGCCGAGCGCGACGACCAGCACCACCAGGCGCAGCGCGATGATCATGCGGCGCCGGCCGCGGATGGCCGCCTGCGCGATTTCGGATTCGCGCGCCAGCGCGGCGTCGCTCAGCGACGAGGGCAGCACGGCCGCCGTGGGGGTGGAGGAGGGCGTCATGTTCTTGTCGGTCGTGATTGTTGTCGTCATGGTGTTCATCACTGGATCACCACTTCCTCGCGCAGGTCGTCCCAGATGTGCCGCGAGAGTTCGATGAACTGCGGGTCGTAGCGCACCTGCGCCATCACGCGCGGGCGCGGCAGGTCGATCTCGTACACGCGCTTGAGCGTGGCGGGACGCGCCGACAGCACGAACACACGGTCGGCCAGCGCAATGGCCTCTTCCAGGTCGTGCGTGACGAACACCACGCTGCCGCCGTTGCCCGACCACAGCTGCAGCAGCTCGTCCTGCATCAGCGTGCGGGTCTGCATGTCGAGCGCGGAGAAGGGCTCGTCCATCAGCAGGATCTCGGGGTTGTTGATGAAGGTCTGCGCCAGCGCCACGCGCTTGCGCATGCCGCCGGAGAGCTGGTGCGGGTAGTGCTTGCCGAACTTGGCGAGGCCCACGCGGTGGATCCACTGCTGCGCCAGCTCCAGCGCTTCCTTCTTCGGCTTGCCGCGGAAGATCGGGCCGGCCGCCACGTTGTCTTCCACGCTGCGCCACGGAAACACCGCGTCGGCCTGGAACACGAAGCCGATGCGCGGGTCGATGCCCGTCACCGGCTGGCCCATCACCCGCACGTCGCCCACGGTGGGCTTGAGCAGGCCGGTGATCATGTTCAGCGTGGTCGACTTGCCGCAGCCCGTGGGCCCGACGATGGCGACGAACTCGCCGCGCGCCACCGACATGCTGAAGTTGCGCAGCGCCACGGTGGCGTTGCCGTCCTGCGAGATGAAGCGCAGCGAGACGTCGTCGAAGTCGATCGCGGACGTCACGGCGGTGCCGGTGCTGCCGGCAGGGATTCCGTTGCGCATGTTCACTTCGCCGCCGCAGCCAGATAGGCGTTGCTGTATGTCTTCGACAGATCGATGTTCTTGCTCTTCACCAGCGGCTTGTAGGTGGCGAGCACCTTCAGCACGTTCTCCGGCCCGCCGGCAGGCATCTTCGCGTCGGCGGTGAACATCGGCAGCGAAGCCTTCAGCGCGTCCACGTACAGGGCCTTGTCGTTGCCGTAGTAGTCGCGCGGCATCTTCTCGGCGATGTCTTCGGCGCTGTGGGTGTGGATGTATTCCATGGTGCGGGCGAAAGCGCGGGCCAGTTTGCCGGCTTCGGCCTTGTGCGATTCGGCCCAGGTGTTCTGCACGTACAGGCTGGCCGCGGGGTAGAGGCCGCCCAGCGCCTTCACCGTGTCGGGCTCGGTGCGCAGGTCGACCAGCACCTTGGCGTCGCCGGTCTTGAGCATCTGCGACACGGTGGGCTCGGTGGTCATGCCGGCCTGGATGCGGTCCTGCTTCATCGCCGCGATGAAGGTGTTGCCGGCGCCCACGGGCAGCAGCGAGTATTCCTTCGAGGCCACCCCGGCGCGGTCGGCCAGGTAGCGCGTGAGGAAGTCGGTGGACGAGCCCAGGCCCGTCACGCCCAGCGTCTTGCCGCCCTTGGCGTCGGCCATGCTCTTGAAGCCGGCGGCGGCGGCCTTGGTCGACACCATCTCGACTTCGCCCGGCACCTTGCAGAACACGGCGATGGCCTCGATCTCCTTGCCCTTGCTCTGCAGGTCGATCGTGTGGTCGTAGAAGCCCACCACGCCCTGCACCGCGCCGGCGATCAGCTGGTTCTCGGCGTCCACGCCGGCTGGCTGCGACTGCAGCTCGACGTTCAGTCCCTCGTCCTTGAAGTAGCCCAGCGCCTCGGTGAGCTTGGCTGGCAGGTAGATGATCTTGTTGATGCCGCCCACCATGATGGTGATGGGTGCATCGGCGGCCTGCGCGAGCGGGGCCGCGGCGGCGAGGGCGGTGCACAGGGCGGCGGCCAGCAGGGTGCGGCGGGAAGCGGGCATGGTGGACATGGTGTCTCTCCGTGTTGGAATCGAATCGGCAATCCGCGTGCAGCTGACAACTGAAGCCTGCCGCGGGACGGGGCCAGTCTAGGAATCCGCATCCTTCAGCCGGCTTTCGGCGACATGCGCGATTCGTCATGGTTATCCCTAGGGCGGCGCGATGCCTGCCATGCTTCCTAGAATCCACGGCCATCATCCCGCCCCATGAAGCTGCTGCTCGTCGAAGACAACCCGCAACTTGCGCACTGGCTCTCCAGCCTGTTGCGCGAGCAGGACTTCGTGGTTGACCACGTGGACCACGGCGAGGCGGCCGACCGCCTGCTGCTGCAGGGCGGCTACGACGTGGTGCTGCTGGACCTCAACATCCCGGGCATGTCGGGCAAGGCCGTGCTGCGGCGGCTGCGCGAGCGCGGCGACGCGGTGCCCGTCATCATCCTCACCGCCACCGCCTCGCTCGACCAGAAGGTTCTGTGCCTGGAGATCGGTGCCGACGACTACCTGGTGAAGCCCTTCGAGGCGCGCGAACTGGTGGCGCGCATCAAGGTGCTGGTGCGCCGGCAGATGCCGGGCAAGGCCAACGACGTCGCCTGCGGCGACCTGCACTACGACCTGCGCACGCGGCGATTCACGCTGGCGGGCGACGAGCTGGCGCTGCCGCCGCGCGAGCGCACGCTGCTGGAGACGCTGGTGCTCAAGGCCGGCAGCACGGTGTCGAAGCAGGCGCTGCTCGACGCCATCTTCGGCCTCGACGACGAACCCAGCGCCGACGCGGTGGACATCTACATCCACCGGCTGCGCAAGAAGCTCGAAGCCAGCCAGGCGACCATCATCACGCTGCGCGGCGTGGGCTACCTGCTGCGCATGCGCCAGGAAGGCTAGCGATGAAGCGCGCCAGCCTGCGGCTTCGCCTTGCGCTTTGGCTGCTGCTGCCGATGTCGGTGTTCGTCGCGATCTGCGGCTGGCTCAACTGGCGCAATGCGGCGGAGGTGGCCGACTACGTGCAGGACCACGACCTGCTTTCATCGGCCAAGGTGTTGTCGGACCGGTTGATCTGGGAGGACGAAGACGTGAAGGCCAGTGTGCCGCCATCGGCGCTCAGCTTGTTCGTTTCGCCCGAGCGTGACCGCGTGTTCCTCAGCGTGACGGGCGCGGGCGGCGAGGTGCTGGCCGGCTCGCCTGATTTTCCGCTGCCCGCCGTGCGCAAGCCCCAGGGCACCGACCGCGCCCAGTGGTACGACGCGAACTTCGCTGGCGTGCCGCTGCGCGCCGTGGTCACCACGCGCTCGATGTACGAGTCGGGCGACGCGCGCGACATCACCATCGCGGTGGGCAAGACCGAGCGCAGCCGCGATCACATGCTGCGTGCGCTGTGGTGGCCGTCGATGGAATACCTGCTGATCGCTCTGGCGCTCGCCATCGCGCTGGCGGTGGCGGCGCTGACCCTTGAGCTGCGCCCCATCGTGCGACTGAGCCAGCAGCTCGCACAGCGCGATCCGATGCACCTCGATCTCGTGGTCGATCCGCAGGCGCTGCATTCGGAGCTGCGGCCGGTGGCCGACACCATCAACCGCTTCGTGGCGCAGCTCAAGGCGCATTCCGAAGCGCAGCGCCGCTTCATCGCCGACGCTGCGCACCAGCTGCGCACGCCGCTGGCAATGCAGGCCTCGCAGATCGAGTTCGCGCGCTACACCCGCCAGCACCGCGGCGAATGGGACACGCGCCGTGCCGACATGGACGCCATGTGGCTGGACATGCAGACCAGCAACCGCAGGCTGGTGGATGTGACCAACAAGCTGCTGCTGCTGGCCCAGGCCGAGCATGGCGATGCGCACACGAAGCTGGAGCCGGTCGATCTCGCGGCGGTGGCGCTGCGCTGCGTGGAGCAGCTGGCCGCGCTGGCCGACCGGCGCAGCATCGACCTCGGGCTGGAATCGGAGGCGGGGCCGCAAGGCGCCGTCGTGATGGCGCAGCCCGCGCTGCTCGATGCGCTGGCCACCAACCTGCTGGACAACGCGCTGCGCTATACGCAGGAGCGCGGCCGTGTCACCGTCGGCGTGCGGCGCGTGGATGGGGCGGTCGAACTGAGAGTGGAAGACAACGGCTCGGGCATTCCGCCCGAGGCGCGCGATCGCGTGTTCGAGCGTTTCTACCGGGTGGCGCATGACACCGAGGGCACCGGCCTCGGGCTGGCCATCGTGCGCGAGATCGCGCGGGCCTTCCAGGCGGATGTGCGCCTGGAGGCGAACCCGCGCGAGGTGCACGGGCTGGTGGTCACGGTGCGGTTTCCTGCAACGGCCGCCTGAGCCCGCGCAGGCGAGGCGGCTGGCAGGCGTCGATCAGAGACCGGCGGCTGCGCGCAGCGCTGCTGCCTGCGTCGTCGCTTCCCAGGTGAACTCGGGCTCCTCGCGGCCGAAGTGGCCGTAGGCGGCGGTCTTCTGGTAGATCGGGCGAAGCAGGTCGAGCATCTGGATGATGCCCTTCGGGCGCAGGTCGAAGTGCTCGCGCACGAGTTCGGCGATCTTCTCGTCGGGAATCACGCCGGTGCCTTCGGTGTAGACCGTGATGTTCATCGGCTGCGCCACGCCGATGGCGTACGCCACCTGGATCTGGCACTGGCGCGCCAGTCCGGCGGCCACGACGTTCTTGGCCACGTAGCGCGCGGCGTAGGCCGCCGAGCGGTCGACCTTCGACGGGTCCTTGCCCGAGAACGCGCCGCCGCCGTGCGGGCAGGCGCCGCCGTAGGTGTCCACGATGATCTTGCGGCCGGTGAGGCCGCAGTCGCCCTGCGGGCCGCCGATGACGAAGCGGCCGGTCGGGTTGATCAGGTAGCGCGTGTCCTTGAGCCACTCCTTGGGCAGCACGGGCTTGATGATCTCCTCGATGATGGCTTCGTTGAACGATGCCTTCATCTTGGTGGGCGTCTCGCTCTGGTCGGGGCTGTGCTGGGTGGAGAGCACCACGGTGTCGATGCTGTGGGGCTTGCCGTCGACATAGCGCATCGTCACCTGGCTCTTGGCGTCGGGGCGCAGGAAGGGCAGGCGGCCGTCCTTGCGAAGCTGGGCCTGGCGCTCGACGAGGCGGTGCGCATAGTAGATGGGCGCGGGCATCAGCTCGGGCGTTTCGTCGCAGGCGTAGCCGAACATCAGGCCCTGGTCGCCGGCGCCGGTGTTCAGGTGGTCGTCGCTGGCATGGTCCACGCCCTGGGCGATGTCGTTGGACTGCTTGTCGTAGCAGACCAACACGGCGCAGCCCTTGTAGTCGATGCCGTACTCGGTGTTGTCGTAGCCGATGCGCTTGATGGTGTCGCGCGCGACCTGGATGTAGTCGACGTGCGCGTTGGTCGTGATTTCGCCGGCGAGCACCACGAGGCCGGTGTTGGTCAGCGTCTCGGCGGCCACGCGGCTGCGGGGGTCCTGCTCGAAGATCGCGTCGAGGATGGCGTCCGAGATCTGGTCGGCGACCTTGTCGGGATGGCCTTCGGAGACGGATTCGGACGTGAAGAGGAAGTCGTTCGCCATTTGTTCAAAACTCCTTGAATGAATTGGCGCGTTGCCAACTCTGCGGAGCTCTGGCGAACGCTTTAGCAGATGCCGATTTCTCGGCCCGGCACAATTGCATTGCTGCGCTTGTGTTTGTCGCCCTGCAAGTTGTTCCGTAACTCGGCGACAATTTGCATTCTATTCGAGCCGCGCAATACCATGCGCGCGCGTCCGTGTTTTGACTCCCTCCCGTATTCGATGATCACCCTGTTCCGCCTGCTTGCCCGCGTGCCGATGCCGCTGATGCATCGGTTCGGCGCATTGCTGG
This sequence comes from Variovorax sp. CAN15, assembly GCF_030462475.1. Classification (GTDB taxonomy): domain Bacteria; phylum Pseudomonadota; class Gammaproteobacteria; order Burkholderiales; family Burkholderiaceae_C; genus Variovorax. The sequence continues at coordinate 64,097 of NZ_JASMRZ010000016.1, read as the reverse complement.
GCTGGCTGGTCTGGTGGAGCGCGCCCGGCTATCGCCGCCGCTTCAAGGCCAATGCCGAGAGCGCGGGCTTCGGCCCCGAGCAATACCGTCCCGCCATCGCTGCAGCCGGCAAGATGGCTTCCGAGCTGCCCTGGCTGTGGCTGCGCCCCCACGGCCAGACCGTGCTGGACCGCGTGGTGCGCTGGGAGGGCGTGGAGGCCTTCGAGGCGGCCATGCGGGCGAAGAAGGGCGTGATCCTGGTCGCGCCGCATCTCGGCAGCTGGGAGATGTGCGGMCAGGCCATCGGCGAGCGCTTTCTGTCGACCTACGGGCCTATCACCGCGCTGTTCCGCCCGGCCCGCAAGAAATGGATGGCCGACCTCATCGCAGCCGGTTCGCGCGACCGGCCCGGCCTGCAGACCCTGCCCACCAACAACACCGGCGTGCGCGGCCTGATCCGCACGCTGCGCGGCGGCGGCTACACCGGCATCCTGCCCGACCAGGTGCCGCCGCTGGGGCAGGGCGTGTGGGCACCCTTCCTCGGCCGGCCGGCCTACACCATGACCCTTCTTCCCCGACTCGCGCAGCAGACCGGCGCGGCCTGCTTTCTCAGCGTGTGCGAACGGCTGCCGCGCGGCGCGGGCTACGTGATCCGCTTCGAGCCCATCGTCGGCACCGCGCTGACGGATCCATCGGCCTCCATCGAGGACGCCGCCGCCGCCATGAACGACGGCATCGGCCGGCTGATCCACAGCCTGCCGGGCCAGTACGTCTGGGACTACGCCCGCTACAAGGAGCCGCGCGCCGAGCGCGTGGTCGCCGCCGCAGGGGAGACGGCATGAGCCTCGGTTCCCGACTCGGCATCGGCTTCATGCGCGTGATCGCGCCGCTGCCGCTGCCCGTGGTGCGCGGCTTCGGGGCGTTCCTCGGTCGCATCCTGCACACCGTCGCCGTGCCGCGACGGCGCGTGGTCGACACCAACCTGGCGGTGTGCTTCCCCGGGAAGTCGGAGGCCGAGCGCCGTGCCATGGCGCGCGAAACCTTCGTTTACGTGGCGCAGTCCTGGCTGGACCGGGGCTGGCTCTGGCATGCGCCCGAGAAGGTTGTGGCGAGCCGGCTCAAGGTAGTGGGCGCGGCTTCGGAGATCCGCGAAATTGCCGATGGCGACGAGCCCATGATCCTCTTCGCGCCGCACTTCTACGGACTCGATGCGGCGGCCACGGCGCTCACGATGCACACGTCGCGCCCCTCGGCCACCATCTACACGACCCAGCGCGATCCGATGATCGACGCCTGGATCCGCGAGGGCCGCACCCGCTTCGGCGACGTGGCGGCGCTCAACCGGGTGGACGGCATCAAGCCGGTGCTGCAGGGGCTGCGCAAGGGCGGCCTGCTGTACCTGCTGCCCGACATGGACTTCGGCCGCGACCAGACCATCTTCGTGCCCTTCTACGGAGTGCAGGCGGCCACCGTGCCGTCGCTGTCGCGCTTTGCGCGGCTGGGCAAGGCCAAGGTGGTGCCGGTGGTGTCGAAGCTCACGCGCGACGGCTACGAAATCGAGATCCTGCCGACCTGGCAGAACTTTCCGACCGACGACGTGGAGGCCGACACCGCGCTCATGAACGAGCGGCTGCAGGGCTACATCGACACGATGCCGTCCCAGTATTACTGGGTGCACCGCCGGTTCAAGACCCGCCCGGAAGGCGAACCACCTATCTACTGATTCCGCTGCAGGAATCCTTCGATCTCGCGCGCGACCAGCTGCGGCTGCTCGTGCACGATCCAGTGGGTCGCGTTCGGCACCTTCCTGATCTCGAGCTTCGGCACGTATTCGTCGAGCCCTTCGAGCAGGCCCGGCAGCAGCGCCGCGTCGTCGAGCGCCCAGAACACGAAGGTGGGCACTTCCACCATGAGCCGCTCGCGCGGCAGCACGGGGATGCCGTCGATGGTCTGGCCCGGCAGCGGAGGCTTCATCGGCGTCACGCGGTAGAGATTGCAGGCGCCCGTGAGGCCCGCGCTCCAGACCTCGCGGTACTGCTGCTTCACTTCCTCGGTGAGCCAGCCGTGGCCATCGGGGCCAGCCTTCATCAGCAGGAAGAAGGGCCACATGCGCTTGAAGTCGTCTGCCGCGAGCAGCGCCTCGGCGTCGGGGCGCGCGAGGAAGTTCATGTAGGCGCTCGCCTGCTGCTGCGCCGGGCTGTTGCGCAGCTCGCGGGTGAAGGTGCCGGGGTGCGGCGAATTGATGATGACCAGCCTGCCGACCTGCTGCGGGAAGGCGTTGGCGTAGCCCCAGCCGAAGGCGCCGCCCCAGTCGTGGGCGACCAGCGCGGCCATGGTGCCGTCGGCGCTCTCGGTGGCGGCGAGCTGCTGGACGTCCTGGATCAGCAGGTGCGGCTTGTAGGCCGCCACGTCGGTCGGCGAGCTCGACTTCTCGAAGCCGCGCAGGTTGGGCGCCACGCAGCGGTAGCCGCCATGGGCGGGGTCGGAGAAATACTCGAGCAGTTCGTCCCAGATGAACGCGGCCTCGGGGAATCCGTGGAGGAACACCATCAGCGGCCGGCCCGGCTTGCCGGCAGCGCGGCAGCTCAGGGTCGTGCCGTTGGGCAGGCTGCGTTGGAATGTCTCGATCATGCTTCTTGTCTCCTTCGGATTGACTGTTGTCGCTATTGTTTTGATAGTGACCTGCGCAGATGGACGGCCGGTGCAGCCTCTTCTTGCCTCAGGCGTCTTCCGGTGGCGGCTCGGGCTTGGCGGCCGGTGCGTCGGTGCCATCGGGGTGCACCCAGCGCCACAGCAGCGCCGCCGCCTCGCCCACGCCCTGCTTCTTCAGGGCCGAGAACAGTTTCACCTCGCCGCCACCGGCCTGCAGTCGCGTAATGGACAGCACCTTCGCGCCCTCGCTGCGGGTGAGTTTGTCGGCCTTGGTCAGCAGCACGAGGAACTTCAGGCCCTGTTGCACGCGCGGGCGGATGACGTCGAGCAGGATCTCGTCGAGCTCGGTCAGACCGTGGCGCGGATCGCACATGAGCACAACGCCGCGCAGGCTCTCGCGCGTCATCAGGTAATTGCCCATCACGCGCTGCCAGCGCAGCTTGGCCTCGCGCGGCACGGCCGCATAGCCGTAGCCCGGGAGGTCGGCGAGCACCGCGTCATCGACTTTCTGCTTGCCGATGCCGAACAGGTTGATGTGCTRCGTACGGCCCGGCGTCTTGGAGGCGAACGCAAGGCGCGTCTGCTGCGTGAGGGTGTTGATGGCAGTCGACTTGCCCGCGTTGGAGCGGCCGACGAAGGCGATCTCGGGCAGGTCGACGGGGGGCAGATGCTCCAGCTGGGGCGCGCTGGTAAGGAAGTGGGCGGTGTGCAGCCAGCCCAGCGCCATTCGCTCGCGTTCGGCGACCTTGGGGTCTGCGGCGGGCGCCGCGCGGGGAGGATAGGCAGCGGGCTTGGCGCGCGGGGAGGGCATCTACGGACTTTCGAAACAGGGCCCACATTGTAGAATCGTGAGGTTTTGCGCCATAAATTCGAAGCCCCCGATATGAAGTTGTTTGCCAATATTGTGCTTGCGGCCCTCGTGGGCATCGCATCCAGCGTGAGTTTTGCAGCCGATGAACACGCGGCCAGTCCGAGTGCGGCGGCCGCAGCACCGGCCAAACCGGCCAAGCCGGACCCCGCCAAGGGGGACACGTTGTTCAACGCAACGCCGGCCAACAGCCAGAGCTGCGCCTCGTGCCACAACGCCGACGGCAACTCCGCCATCGCGGCCAACCCGAAGCTGGCGCAGCAACATCCCGAATACATCCTCAAGCAACTGCAGGACTTCAAGTCCGGCGCCCGCAAGAGCGCGATCATGAAGCCGCTGGCTTCGGCGCTGTCGGAAGAAGACATGCGCAACATCGCCTGGTTCGTCGGCTCCAAGAAGATCAAGCCGGGCTTCTCGAAGGACAAGGACACCATCGCGCTGGGCGAAAAGATCTACCGCGGTGGCATCGGCGACCGCCAGATCCCGGCCTGCGCCGGCTGCCACAGCCCCAACGGCGCGGGCATCCCGGCCCAGTACCCCCGCCTTGGCGGCCAGAACGCCGACTACACCGTGGCCCAGCTCACCGCCTTCCGCGACAACGTGCGCCTGAACAGCCTGCCCATGACCGGCGTCGCGGCCAAGCTCAACGACAGGGAAATCAAGGCGGTCGCCGACTACATTGCCGGTTTGCGTTGATGATGGCGCTCCCTGGAGCGTGACCAGCCGCCGACAACAACCCCAACAAAGGGCGGGCCGATCCAGCAGGATGGCCCGCCTTTTTTGTTTTTTCTCCTTCTCTTCCTTCCTACTTTCGCCCGATGTCCGTCTCCACCCATGGCCTTCGCGTTCATCGCGGCCCGCAGGTGCTTCGCGCCGCGGTGGAGCTGCTGTCGTCGATGCGCTTCGCGATCGCGCTGCTCACCATCATCTGCATCGCGTCGATCATCGGCACGGTGCTCAAGCAGCATGAGCCGATCAACAACTACATCAACCAGTTCGGGCCGTTCTGGGCAGAGCTGTTCCGCGCTGCGCGGCTCGACTCGATCTACAGCGCCTGGTGGTTCCTGCTGATCCTGCTGTTCCTGGTGATCAGCACCACGCTGTGCATCGCGCGCAACACGCCGCGCATCCTGATCGACCTCAAGACCTTCAAGGAAGACATCCGCGCACAGAGCCTGAAGGCCTTCGGCCAGCGGGCGGAGAGCCGGCTGGGTGAAACGCCCGAAGCGGCGGCCAACCGCATCGGCCAGTTGCTGGCGAGTGGCGGCTGGAAGGTCAAGCTGCAGCAGCGCGAGGCCACCGACGGCAGCCGTGCCACCTCGGCGGGCTGGATGGTCGCGGCGCGCGCGGGCGGCGCCCACAAGCTGGGCTACATCGCGGCCCACAGCGCCATCGTGCTGGTGTGCATCGGCGGCCTGTTCGACGGCGACCTGGTGGTTCGCGCGCAGACCTGGTTCAACGGCAAGAGCGTGTTCACCGGCGGCGGCATGATCGCCGACGTGCCGCCCCAGCACCGGCTGTCGGCCAGCAATCCGACCTTCCGCGGCAACATCCTGGTGCCCGAGGGCGGGCAGGGCAGCGTGGCCATCCTGAACCAGTCCGATGGCGTGCTGCTGCAGGAACTGCCGTTCTCCATCGAGCTGAAGAAGTTCATCGTCGACTACTACTCGACCGGCATGCCCAAGCTCTTCGCCAGCGAGGTCGTGCTGCACGACCGCGAGACCGGCGAGCAGGTGCCCGCGCGCATCGAGGTCAACCACCCGGCCAGCTACAAGGGCGTGGAGATCTACCAGTCGAGCTTCGACGACGGCGGCTCCAAGGTGAAGCTCAAGGCGGTGCCGATGGCGGCCATGGCCAAGCCCTTCGAGGTGGAGGGCGTCATCGGCGGGCCCAGCACCGAGATCACCAACGGCAAGGACAAGCTCACGCTCGAGTACGCCGCGCTGCGCGTGATCAACGTCGAGAACTTCGCCGACGCGAACGCCATGGGCAGCGGCGCCGACGTACGCAAGGTCGACCTGCGCCACGACATCGAATCGCGCCTGGGCGCCGCCAACAAGACCAACAAGCCGAAGGTGCTGCGCAACATCGGCCCGAGCATCGGCTACAAGCTGCGCGATGCTTCCGGCCAGGCGCGCGAGTACCAGAACTACATGGTGCCGGTCGACACCGGCGACGGCCAGCCGGTGTTCCTGCTGGGCATGCGCGAGAAGCCCGAGGAGCCCTTCCGTTACCTGCGCGTGCCGGCCGACGACCAGGGCTCGATGGACGGCTTCGTGCGCATGCGCGCCGCGCTCGCCGACCCTGCCGCGCGCGAGCGCGCCGTCGAGCGCTACATCGCCAAGGCCACCGACCCCAAGCGCCCCGAGATGGCCGAGCAGCTTCGCGTGTCGGCCACGCGTGCGCTGGCGCTGTTCGCGGGCAGCGAACCCGCCAAGGCCGGCGCCACCGCCACGGGTGGCTGGCAGGCTATTGCCGAATTCATGGAAGTCAACGTGCCCGAGGCCGAGCGCGAGCGCGCCGGCGGGGTGCTGGTGCGCATCCTCAACGACGTGCTGTTCGAGGTGCTGAACCTGAGCCGCGAAGGCGCCGGCCTTGCCGCGCTGCCCAACGACGAGAAGACCCAGGCCTACCTGACGCAGGCCGTGCTGGCCATCAGCGACGCGCACTTTTACCCGGCCCCGGTCGCGATGATGATGACCGATTTCACCCAGGTGCAGGCCAGCGTGTTCCAGGTGGCGCGCGCCCCTGGCAAGAACATCGTCTATCTGGGCTGCCTGTTGCTGATCATCGGCATTTTTGCCATGCTGTACGTGCGCGAGCGCCGCCTTTGGGTGTGGCTGGCACCCGATGGCAAGGCTTCAGAAGGCGATGCACCTGCGACGACGGCCGCCACGATGGCCTTCTCGGTCAATCGCAAGACCATCGACAGCGACCGCGAATTCGAGCATCTCAAACGCAAGCTGCTCGCCCTGAACGAATAAGCGAACAAGACCCCGGGACAACATGAACACCACGACCCTCACGCTCAATGAAAGCTGGCTCTCGCGCCGCAACCTGTTCGACTGGGTGTTCGCGGCACTGGTGGTGGCCGGTGGCCTGTTCGCCTTCGCGCGCCATGCGGGGTCGATGGACTACTACGAGAAGCCGATCCTCGTGGCCGCGATGGTCTCGCTGATCGCGATCTGCTGGTTCTGGCGGCCGCTGCGGGTGCTGGCCATCGTGGTGGCTGCCGCTTCGCTGCTGGCCATCGCCTCCTACCAGGGCGACCTGGCGCGCGCCGACACGGTGTTCTGGCTCAAGTACTTCCTGTCGAGCCAGTCGGCCATCCTGTGGATGAGCATGCTGTTCTTCATGAGCACGCTGTTCTACTGGCTGGGCTTCTTCGGCGGCAAGCAGTCGGACACCTTCGACATGATCGGTTCGCGGCTCGCTTGGGCTGCCGTCACGATGGCGCTGATCGGCACCATGGTGCGCTGGTACGAGAGCCACCAGCTCGGCCCGGACATCGGCCACATCCCGGTGAGCAACCTGTACGAAGTGTTCGTGCTGTTTTGCTGGCTGACGGCCGCGTTCTATCTCTACTTCGAGGAGCGCTACAACACGCGCGCGCTCGGTGCCTTCGTGATGCTGGTGGTCAGCGCGGCGGTGGGTTTCCTGCTCTGGTACACGATCGTGCGCGAGGCGCACGAGATCCAGCCGCTGGTGCCGGCCCTGCAGAGCTGGTGGATGAAGCTGCACGTGCCGGCCAACTTCATCGGCTACGGCACCTTCGCGCTGGCGGCCATGGTCGCCTTCGCCTATCTCATAAAAGAGCAGGCCGAGGAGAAGCGCTGGTACAAGCTCACGCCCATCTGGCTGCTGGGCGTGGCACTGTGCTTCGTGCCGGTGGCGTTCCGCCAGCGCGTGCAGGAAGCCGGCGGCAGCTACTGGGTGGTCTATGCCGGTATTTCGGCGCTCATCGCCGCGGGTATCCTGCTGGGCCGCAAGCGCATCGCCGCGCGCCTGCCGGCCAACGAGGTGCTCGACGATGTCATGTACAAGTCGATCACCGTCGGCTTCGCCTTCTTCACCATCGCGACCGTGCTGGGCGCCCTGTGGGCGGCCGACGCCTGGGGCGGCTACTGGAGCTGGGACCCGAAGGAGACATGGGCGCTGATCGTCTGGCTCAACTATGCGGCCTGGCTGCACATGCGACTCGTCAAGGGCCTGCGCGGTACCGTGGCAGCCTGGTGGGCGCTGGGCGGCCTGGCGGTGACGACCTTCGCCTTCCTGGGCGTGAACATGTTCCTGAGCGGGTTGCACAGCTACGGCACCCTGTGAACGCAGGCCCGCGGGCTTTCGCGAAGAATTTTGAAACCGCGCGCTCCGGCTGCGCGTAACCAGATCAGGGGAAGCCACGAACTACCCTGAGCACAACGATTCCGCGAAAGGCCCGTCATGTCGTTCCACTCCCGTCCGATCCGCCGCACCGGCAGCGCCAGCAACAGCGGCGGCAACGGCTTCATCCATCCGTTGTCCAGCGAGATCACGCCCCGCGAGGTCTACGAAGGCCGCCGTGACATGCTCAAGCTCATGGCCGGCGGTGCAGCGGGTGCCGCGCTGGCTGCATTTGCCTCGCGCGAAGCCCTGGCGCAGACCGAGCGCCCCAACAAGCTCGCGCCGCTGCCGGGCATGAAATCGGCGGTGCCCGGCGCCATGTCGATGGAAAAGGTCACCGACTACAAGGACGCCTCCACCTACAACAACTTCTACGAGTTCGGCACCGACAAGGCCGACCCGGCCAAGAACGCCGGCACGCTGAAGACGCGGCCATGGACCGTGGAGGTGGAAGGGCTGGTCAAGAAGCCGGGCAAGTACGGCATCGAGGACCTGCTCAAGCTCAGCGCGCAGGAAGAGCGCATCTACCGCCTGCGCTGCGTCGAGGGCTGGTCGATGGTGATTCCGTGGGTCGGCTACTCGCTGGCCGAGCTCATCAGGAAGGTCGAGCCGCAGGGCAACGCCAGGTTCGTCGAATTCGTGACGCTGGCCGATCCCAAGACCATGCCCTTCGTCGGCTCGCGCGTGCTCGACTGGCCCTATACCGAAGGCCTGCGCATGGACGAAGCGATGCATCCGCTCACGCTGCTGGCCTTCGGCATGTACGGCGAGGTGCTGCCCAACCAGAACGGCGCGCCCGTGCGGCTGGTGGTGCCGTGGAAGTACGGCTTCAAGTCGGCCAAGTCGATCGTCAAGATCCGCTTCGTGGAAAAGGAGCCGAGTACCGCCTGGAACAAGGCCGCGGCCAACGAGTACGGCTTCTATTCGAACGTGAATCCGAACGTCGACCACCCGCGCTGGAGCCAGGCGACCGAGCGCCGCATCGGCGACGGTGGCGGCCTGTTCGCCAAGCGGCGCAAGACCGAGATGTTCAACGGCTACGAAGCACAGGTCGGCCAGCTCTACGCGGGCATGGACCTGAAGAAAAACTATTGAACCGGCTCCGGCGCGCAGCCATCGCCCCATGAACAAGCTGCTCATGCATCCGGCGACCAAGCCGGTCATCTTCCTGCTGTGCCTGCTGCCGTTCGCGCGGCTGGCCTACGGCGCGTTCACGGACGGGCTGGGCGCCAACCCCGCCGAGTTCCTGATCCGCGCCACCGGCGACTGGACGCTGCGCTTCATCTGCATCGTGCTGGCGGTGACGCCGCTGCGCGTGATGAGCAAGTGGAACGCGCTCGCGCGCTACCGCCGCATGCTGGGCCTGTTCGCGTATTTCTACGTGGTGCTGCACCTGCTGTGCTACAGCTGGTTCGACATGGGCTTCGAGTGGGCCGACATCGCCAAGGACATCGCGAAGCGGCCGTTCATCCTGGTGGGCTTCTCGGCCTTCGTGCTGCTCACGCCGCTGGCGGCCACGTCGTTCAATCGCGCGATCAAGGCGATGGGCGCGAAGCGCTGGCAGATGCTGCACAAGCTGGTCTACCTGATCGCGGGGCTCGGCCTGCTGCACTTCTTCTGGATGCGCGCGGGCAAGAACAATTTCGCGGAAGTGTTCGTCTACGCCGCGATCATCGCGGTGCTGCTTGCCTGGCGCGTGTGGAACTACTTCGCGAGCACGCGCGGGAAGGCAAAGCCGGCGTCCGCGGGCGCGGTGCGCACCGGCTGACGCCAGGAAGATCGATCAGCGATCAGCCGTCGATTTCGCTGCGCAGCTGGTCTTCCATCGTCTCGCGACGGCGGATCAGCTTCGCGCTCGCGCCGCTCACCAGCACCTCGGCGGCGCGGCCGCGCGTGTTGTAGTTGCTGGACATGCTCATGCAGTACGCGCCCGCCGACAGCACGGCCAGCAGGTCGCCGGCCAGCACGTTGAGCGCTCGGTCGCGGCCGAGCCAGTCGCCGCTTTCGCAGACCGGGCCGACCACGTCGTAGGTCGTGGCATCGCCCGCGCGGGTGCGCACCGGCACGATGCGCTGGAAGGCCTGGTACATCGCGGGGCGCGGCAGGTCGTTCATGGCTGCGTCGACGATGCAGAAGTTCTTGTCCTCGCCCGGCTTGGTGTAGAGCACCTCGGTGATGCACACGCCGGCGTTGCCGACCAGCGAGCGGCCCGGCTCGATCACCAGCTTGCGCCGGCCGAAGCCGCGCGCGTCGAGCTTGGCGAGCAGCTGCTGCCAAAGCGCATCGGCCTTGGGCGGCACCTCGCCGTTGTAGTCGATGCCCAGGCCGCCGCCGAAGTCCAGGTGATGGATCGGCACGCCGGCCGCTTCGATGGCTTCCACCAGGTCGAGCACGCGGTCGCAGGCGTCCAGGTAGGGCGAGGCTTCGGTGATCTGCGAGCCGATGTGGCAGTCGATGCCCACCACTTCCAGCCCCGGCAGCCGCGCGGCATGCTTGTAGGCCTCGACAGCGCGGTCGTGCGCGATGCCGAATTTGTTGCCCTTGAGGCCGGTGGAAATGTAGGGATGCGTCTTCGGATCGACGTTCGGATTGATGCGGATGCTGATCGGCGCGCGCTTGCCTTCGGCCACCGCCACTTCGTTGAGCACGTCGAGCTCGGCTTCGCTCTCGACGTTGAAGCAGGCGATGTTCGCAGCGAGCGCCTGGCGCATCTCGGCGCGGGTCTTGCCGACGCCCGAGAAGATGATCTTCTTCGGATCGGCGCCCACGGCCAGCACGCGCGACAGTTCGCCGCCCGAGACGATGTCGAAGCCGCAGCCGGCCTCGGCGAACACGCGCAGCACGCCGAGCGAGGAGTTGGCCTTCATCGCGTAGCAGATGAGGGCGTCGCGGCCCTCGAAGCCGCGCTGGTAGGCCGCCAGGGCGTCCAGCATCCATTGCCTGGAGTAGACGAAGAGGGGAGTGCCGTGTTCGCGGGCCAGCGCGTCGAGCGCGACGCCTTCGACGTGCAGCGTGCCGTCGCGTTCGGCGATGTGCGGTCGGCCGGGCAGGGAGATGTTGGTGCCGGAACTCACTTGCGTTGCTCCGTGCTGCTATTGCTGCTGCCTGCCGGTGCGCTGGCGGCGGCAGCTGGTGCGGGCGCCGCCTGGCTGGAGGACGACGATGATGAGGAGCGCAGGCTGTCCGGCGTCATGAGCTCCGGCAGGGTGGCACGCCCGGCGGCTGCCGGATCGGTCGGCAGGTACAGCGCACCGCGCTGTCCGCAGGCGGCGACGAGCCCGGTGGCGCCCACGGCGAGGCAGACCATGAGCGCGGCGCGGGCGCGGGTGCTCACTAGAATTTGGCGAACGTTCAACATGGTGAAATTGTAATGACCGAGACCGAGTACATGGATCGCGCCGAGGCTGCTCTTGCAGCCATCGAACTGGGCTGCGACCGCATCAACGAAGCGACCGACGCCGACATCGACAACCAGAGGGTAGGCGGCATGATCACGATTTCATTCCGCAACGGCAGCCAGCTGATCGTGAACCTGCAGAAACCCTTGCAGGAGATCTGGCTTGCCGCGCGTTCGGGCGGCTATCACTACCGCCATGACGGCAAGGCCTGGGTGGACACCAAGACTGGCGAGGAATTCTTCGGCAACCTGTCGCGCGAGGCGACGCTGCAGGCGGGGCAGCCGCTGAACTTCGCGGCTCCCTGAACTCCTCTGCCGGCGGGGCTCAGTTGCGGAACAGGTCGAGGATGCGGTTGCGCTCCTCGGGTTGTGGGGGGGCGCCGATCGGACCGCCCGCCGGGGCTTCGACCGGCGCAGCCGGTGCGGACTCGACGCCCAGGCTCGCAACGCCGCGTCCCGGCGCATAGTCGTCGTAGTACCACTCGCCGCCGACGTTCACGATGCCCGGCGGCGGGTTGGCCGAGAGTTCGGTCACCGGCACGCCCTTGATCGCAGTCTCCATGTAGTTGATCCAGATCGGAAGGCTCAGGCCGCCGCCAGTCTCGCGGTCGCCCAGGTTGCGCGGCGTGTCGTAGCCGATCCACGAGATGGCCGTCATGGTGGGCTGGAAGCCGGCGAACCAGGCGTCGAGCGAGTCGTTGGTGGTGCCGGTCTTGCCGTAGAGATCGGGGCGCTTGAGCGTCGCCTGCGCCTTGGCTGCGGTGCCGGCGCGGGCCACCGAGTTCAGCAGCGTGTCCATGATGAAGGCGTTGCGCTGCGGAATGACGCGCAGCGATTCGTTCAGGAGCGGCGGCTGCTTGTCGACCAACACCTTGTCCTTGTGGTCGGTGATGCGAGTGACGAGGTACGGATTGACGCGGTAGCCCCCGTTGGCGAACACCGAATAGCCCACCGCCATCTGCATGGGCGTGACCGAGCCGGCGCCCAGCGCCATCGGCAGATAGGCCGGGTGCTTTTCCTTGTCGAAGCCGAAGTTGGTGATCCACTCTTGCGCGTAGCGAGTGCCGATGGACTGCAGGATGCGGATCGACACCAGGTTCTTCGACTTCATCAGCGCGGTGCGCATCGTCATCGGGCCGTCGTAGCCGCCGCCGTAGTTCTTCGGCTCCCAGGGCTGGCCGCCAGTCGTGCCGGCGTCGAAGAAAAGCGGTCCGTCGTTGATGACCGTGGCGGGGGTGAAGCCCTTTTCGAGTGCCGCGGAATAGATGAAGGGCTTGAAGCTCGAACCCGGCTGGCGCCAGGCCTGGGTGACGTGGTTGAACTTGTTCTTGCCGAAGTCGAAACCGCCGACCAGCGCCTTGATGGCGCCGTCGCGCGGGTCCATGGCGACGAAGGCACCTTCGACCTCGGGCAGTTGCGTGATTTCCCAGGTGTTCTTGGGCGTCTTCACGACGCGGATGACCGCGCCGCGGCGGATCTTGATGTTCGGGGGAGCCTTGTCGGAAAGGCCGGACTGCGCAGGCTTGAGGCCTTCGCCCGTGATCTGCACCGCGTCGCCGTTGGCACGCACGGCGTCGATCTGCTTGGCCGTGGCCTTGAGCACGACCGCGGCCATCACGTCGCCATTGTCGGGGTGGTCGCCGAGCGCGTCGTCGACGGCTTCGTCGAGTTCCTTGGGGTCGTTCGGAAGGTCGACGAACTTCTCGGGGCCGCGATAGATCTGGCGGCGCTCGTAGTCCATGATGCCCTTGCGCAGGGCCTTGTAGGCCGCCGCCTGGTCGGCCGCGACCAGCGAGGTGTAGACCTTGAGGCCGCGCGTGTAGGTGCTGTCGCCGTACTGGGCGTACATCAGCTGGCGCACGGTTTCGGCGACGTACTCGGCGTGCAGGCGGTTCGGGTCGGCGGCGTCGCGCAGGTGCAGCTCTTCCTTCTTGGCTTCAGCGGCCTGCTCGGCGGTGATGAAGCCGGCTTCCTGCATGCGGTCGATCACATAGAACTGGCGGCCGCGCGCGCGTTGCGGGTTGTTGACCGGGTTGTTCGCGCCCGGTGCCTTGGGCAGGCCGGCCAGCATCGCGGCCTGGGCGATCGTGAGCTCCTGCAGGGGCTTGCCGAAGTAGGCTTCGGAAGCGGCGGCGAAGCCGTAGGCGCGATTGCCGAGGTAGATCTGGTTCAGGTAGATCTCGAAGATCTGGTCCTTGGTGAGCAGGTGCTCCAGCTTGAAGGTGAGCAGAACCTCGTAGATCTTGCGGGTGAGCGTTTTCTCGGAACTCAGGTAGACATTGCGCGCCACCTGCATGGTGATGGTCGACGCGCCCTGGCTCTTCACGCGATTCATGTTGGCCAGGCCGGCGCGCACCATGCCCTTGTAGTCGACGCCGCCGTGGTCGTAGAAGCGCGCGTCTTCGGCTGCCAGGACCGCGTCCTTCACGACCTTCGGAATGGCCGAGATCGGGGTGAGGTTGCGACGTTCCTCGCCGAACTCGCCGATGAGGATGCCTTCGGCCGAAAACACCCGCAGCGGCAGCTTGGGCCGGTAGTCGGCCAGGTCGCCGATGTCAGGCAGGTTCGGATACGCAACCGCAAGGGCCACGGCCACCACGCATAGCACTGCCAGTACGCCGGCCAGTGCAATGCCGAAGCCCCAGAAGAAAAGGCGCAGCAGCCATTTCAGCCAGGTCGGGCGCGGAGGGGTGGATTTCTTGGCTGGCCCTTTGGGGCTGGAAGTTTCTTGCATGAGGGGCCGGACAGAGTCACCCGACATTATAAAAAGCAGCCCCTTTCGAACGATCCGATCTTTGAGGCGGCTTGCGGTGCTCTAATTCAAAAGTTACAAAATGCGGTTTTGCCGTCAGGTTTTGACAACGCTTGAGGAATTTGTCCTGCAGCGTCGCTTGGTCACCGCTGAGCCTGCTGCTAGCATGCAACCGAATTCAATTTTTTCTATTCGTTACAAATACAGGGGAAGAGGAACTTGCCTTGGCTGCTCTTGGATCATTGTTTCGTCGTCAGAACGCTCCCCTGCTGGGGCTGGACGTGAGTTCGTCCAGCGTCAAGCTGGTCGAGCTCGGCCGTGAGGCCAGCGGCAAGCTGGTCCTGGAGCGCTGCGCCATCGAGCCCCTGGAACGCGGCTGGATCACCGACGGCAACGTCGAGAAGTTCGACGAGGTGGCGGAAGCCGTCCGGCGCGTCATACGCAAGAGCGGCACCCGCACCCGCAATGTGGCGCTGGCGTTGCCGCCGTCGGCCGTGATCACCAAGAAGATCATTCTTCCGGGCGGGATGAGCGAGCAGGAACTCGAGATCCAGGTCGAATCCGAGGCCAATCAATACATCCCGTTCTCGCTGGACGAGGTCAGCCTCGATTTCTGCGTGACGGGGCCGAGCACCACCTCCGCCGGCGACGTGGAAGTGCTGATCGCCGCGTCGCGCAAGGAAAAGGTGCAGGACCGCGAAGGCCTGGCGGAAGCCGCCGGCCTGAAGGCGATGATTCTCGACGTCGAGTCCTATGCATCGCGCCTTGCGACCGCCCGCCTGATCGAGCAACTGCCCGGCAAGGGCGTCGATTCGATCGTGGCGCTCTTCGAAGTGGGGGCCTTCACCACCAGCATGCAGGTGCTGCGCAACCAGGAAGTGCTGTACGACCGCGACCAGGCATTCGGCGGCGCGCAGCTCACGCAGCTGATCGTGCGCCAGTACGGTTTTTCCGCCGAGGAAGCCGAAGCGAAGAAGCGCAGCGGCGACCTGCCCGACGACTACGGCTCGGGCGTGCTCAAGCCTTTCGTCGAAAGCATCGCGCAGGAAATCGCCCGCGCGCTCCAGTTCTTCTTCACCAGCACCCCGCACAACCGCGTCGACTACGTCTTGCTGGCAGGCGGTTCTGCCGCCCTGCCCGGGTTGACCAACGCGGTGACGCGGCAGACTTCCTTCGCCTGCTCGCTGCTCAATCCCTTCGAAGGGATGGAAATCAGCGCGAACGTCCGCGAGAAGAAGGTCCGCCGCGAGGCGCCGTCCTACCTGACCTCGTGCGGGTTGGCCATGCGGAGGTTCCTGCAGTGATCCTCATCAATCTGCTCCCGCACCGCGAAGCCGCGCGCAAGCGCAGGCGCGAGGCTTTCTATGGCACCCTGGGCGCCGCTGCGATCCTCGGCGTCCTGATCGCCGGCTTGGGCTATCTGTGGTTCGAAGCACAGATTTCAGCGCAGCGATCGACGAACGGCTTTCTGCAGGCCGAGATCAAGAAGCTCGAGGTCGAGATCAAGGAGATTTCGACGCTGCAGGAAGAAATCGCCGCGCTGCGTGCTCGCCAGCAGGCGGTCGAAGACCTGCAGGGCGATCGCAACCTGCCCGTGCACCTGCTCAACGAACTCGTCCGTCAACTGCCCGATGGCGTCTACCTGACCAGCATGAAGCAGGACAACCAGACGGTCACGCTGCAAGGCATGGCGCAATCCAACGAGCGGGTTTCGGAACTGCTGCGCAATCTCGGCAACAACAGTCCCTGGCTGGTGAAGCCGGAACTGGTCGAAATCACGTCGGCGAACGTGAACCTGAATCCGCGCGACCAGCGCCGCGTGGCGAACTTCACGATGCGCATTGGCCTGAAACGCCCCACCGATGCTCAGAAGGCCGCAGCCGAAAAGGCGCTGGCCGCAACGGCGCAGTCCAAGGGGTAACCGATCATGGCAAGCAATCGCCCCTCCCAGAAAATCGACGTCGCCGCGGCGCTGCAGCGCTTCGGCGACCAGTTCCGCGGACTCAACCCGAACGATCCGTCGGGGTGGCCGCCGGTGCCGCGTTACGCGCTCTGCCTGGCAGTCACGGCACTGGTGCTGGTCGCACTCTGGTTCGTCTGGCTGACCAATTCGAACGACGAACTCGAAAGCGAGCGCGCCAAGGAAGTCACGCTCAAGGCCGACTACCAGAAGAAGGTGGCCCAGGCCGCCAACCTCGAATTGCTGAAGAAGCAGCGGGAGCAGGTGCAGCAGTACGTGATCCTGCTCGAGAAGCAACTGCCCAGCAAGGCCGAAATGGATGCCCTGCTGTCGGATATCAACCAGGCGGGCCTTGGCCGCAGCCTCCAGTTCGAGCTGTTCCGTCCAGGGCAGGTCTCGGTCAAGGACTACTACGCCGAGCTCCCGATCGCCGTTCGCGTGACGGGCCGCTATCACGACATGGGCGCTTTCGCTGCCGACGTGGCGGGCCTGTCGCGCATCGTGACCCTGAACAACATTTCCGTCACGCCGCAGAAAGACAAGGACGTGCTGACGATGGACGCCACCGCGCGCACCTATCGCTATCTCGATGACGAAGAGCGGGCCGCGCAGAAGCGTGCTGCCGCGCCGAAGGCGAAGAAATGAAGATCGTCGCCAAAGTACTGTGGCTGACGCTGGCGGTGTCGGCATTGAGCGCCTGCGATTCGGGCCAGGAAGACCTGCAACGCTGGATGGCCGAGCAGCGTGCCCAGGTGAAGCCCTCGGTGCCGCCCATCTCCGAGCCGAAGAAGTTCACGCCGCAGGCCTATACCGAGGCCTCGGCCTTCGAGCCCTTCAACATCCTGAAGCTGACGCAGGCGCTGCGCCGCGAATCGAATCAGCCGAGCACATCGGAGCTGATTGCCCCTGAGCTCGCGCGTCGCAAGGAGGCGCTCGAAGCGTTCCCGCTCGACTCGATGGCCATGGTCGGCAGCATGAACCGCAACGGCCAGCCGGTGGCGCTGCTGCGTGTGGACAAGCTGCTCTACAAGGTGCGTGTCGGCGAATACCTGGGACTGAACTACGGGCGTATCACCCGTATCAACGAAACCGAAATCGCCTTGCGTGAAATCGTGCAAGACGCCGCCGGTGAATGGATCGAACGCGTCGCGACGCTGCAGCTGCAAGAGAGTGCGAAATGAACCAGAAAAAATCAAAGATGGCACAGTGGCTGCGCGCTGCCGGCCTGGGTCTGCTGGCCTTCGGCACGTTGGCCGTGGCGCATGCGCAAAACGCCATCGAGGCCGTGACGAGCTCGACGCAGTCGGGTGCGGAAGTGATCCGCATCGATCTTGCCCAGCCGCTCACCGCCGTCCCTGCCGGATTCGCCGTCCAGACGCCGGCGCGCATCGCGCTCGACTTCCCCGGTGTCACGAATGCCATCGGCCGTTCGGCCATCGAAGTTAACCAGGGCAACCTCCGCTCGGTGAACGTGGTCCAGGCCGGTGAACGCAGCCGTGTGGTTCTGAACCTGAAGCAGGCGACAGCCTACAAGGCCGAGATCCAGGGCAAGTCACTGCTGGTGGTTCTCGAACCGGTGGCCGGCTCGGCGCTTGTCACGCCGGCTTCCGCGACCTTCGCCGAAAACCGCAACCGCGACACGCTGCCCTTGCGGGACCTCGACTTCCGCCTCGGTGCCGACAGCGCGGGCAGGGTCATCGTCGATCTTCCGAACAACCAGGTGGGTGTGGACGTCAAGCAACAGGGCAAGGGTCTTGTCGTGGAGTTCACGAAGTCGACGCTGCCCGAGGGCCTGCGCCGCCGCCTCGACGTGGCCGACTTCGGCACCCCGGTCCAGTCGATCACTGCGCAGCAGGCGGGCGATCGTGTCCGCATGACGATCGACGCGAAGGGCGACTGGGAGCACAGCGCCTACCAGAGCGAAAACCAGTTCGTGGTCGAAGTCCGCGCCCGTAAAGTCGACCCGACCAAGCTGACGCAAGGCGTGGGCTACAACGGCGAGAAGCTGTCGCTCAACTTCCAGAACATCGAGATCCGCTCGCTGCTGCAGGTGATCGCCGACTTCACGAACTTCAACATCGTGACCTCCGACTCGGTCACCGGCGCGCTGACGCTGCGGCTGAAGGACGTCCCCTGGGATCAGGCGCTCGACATCATCATGCAGGCGAAGAACCTGGGCATGCGCAAGAACGGCAGCGTGCTGTGGATCGCGCCCAAGGACGAAATCAACGCCAAGGAAAAGCTCGAGTTCGAGGCCAAGGCTGCGATCGAGAACCTGGAGCCGCTGCGCACCCAGTCGTTCCAGCTCAACTACACCAAGGCGATTGCCATCGCACAGGGGTTGACCGGCACGGGAGCTTCCTCCGGCGGCGGTGGCGGCGGTGGCACCACGACGCGCATCCTGAGCCCGCGTGGCAGCGTCATCGCCGAGTCGCGCACCAACCAGCTCTTCGTGTCGGACATTCCGTCGCGTCTGGCCCAGGTGGCCGAGCTGATCCAGAAGCTGGATATTCCTGTTCGGCAAGTGCTGATCGAGGCCCGGATCGTCGAGGCGTCCGACACCTTTGGCAAATCGCTGGGTGTTCGACTGGGCGGCGGTATCGCCGGTGAGCGCTTTGCCTCGTCCGGCGGCAACCGAGCCTTCGCCAATCTCGGTGTGATGCCGGTCACCACGGCAGGGACCAATGGCGGCGCCACCACGGCCACAAGCACCTTTACCAACTCCAACTTCATCAACCTGCCCGCAGGCGATGCAGGCGGCACCGGCAACGCGGCAGGCACGTTCGCGATCTCGCTCTTCAACTCGAGCTTCTCGCGCATGCTGAACCTCGAAATATCGGCGCTCGAAGCCGACGGGAAGGGCAAGGTGGTGTCCAGCCCCCGCGTGATCACGGCCGACCAGACCAAGGCGCTGATCGAGCAGGGCGAGGAAATCCCCTACCAGCAGGCCACCTCGAGCGGTGCGACCTCGATCTCGTTCCGCAAGGCGGTGCTGAAACTTGAGGTCACGCCTCAGATCACGCCCGAAGGCAACATCATCCTGACGCTGGACGTGAACAAGGATTCGCGGGGCGTGAATACGTCGGCAGGCCCGGCGATCAACACCAAGCACGTGCAGACCGAGGTGCTGGTCGAAAACGGCGGCACGGTTGTCATTGGTGGTATCTTCGAGCTTAACGAACGCAATGACGAGTCGCGCGTGCCGGTCCTGGGTGAAGTGCCCTATGTCGGGGCACTGTTCCGCAAGCGCGAGCGAGTTGCCCAGAAGACCGAAATGCTCGTCTTTATCACCCCGAAGATGATTACCGACCGCAACGCCGCGCGCTGACGCGCGGGCGTAGCAGCCACCGCGTGGCGGTCGCACTTGTCGGTTTGCCCGGCGCCGGAAAATCCGCAGTGGGCCGGCGCCTGGGGACGCGGCTGGACCTTCCTTTCATCGATACCGATCACGTGATCGAGCAGCGCATCGGCTGCTCGATCCGCGACTACTTCGAGCGCGAGGGCGAGGCCGCCTTCCGCGACCTCGAGCAGACGGTGATCGCCGACCTGGCGGCTAACGCCCACGGCGTGCTGGCCACCGGCGGCGGTGCGGTGCTCCGGGAGGCCAACCGAAAGCAACTGCGCGATCACTTCCATGTGATCTACCTGCGCTCGTCCCCCGAAGACCTTTTTCGGCGCCTGCGCCACGACGTCAAGCGTCCCCTGCTGCAAGTGGCCGATCCGCTGGGCCGGCTTCGCGAGCTGCACGATGCGCGCGACCCCTTCTATCGGGAGACCGCCCACGACGTGGTCGACACGGGGCGTCCGACGATCGCGATGCTGGTGAACATCATCGTGATGCAGCTGGAGCTGGCGGGCATCGTCGAGCCGGGCGCCCACCCCGAAGAGCCCCCCGCCTGAGCCTGCCCGAGCCGCAGCGCCTAAACTCGCTGCCCATGTCCCTGTCCGAACTCTCCGCTCCGCCAGAACGCGTCGACATCCAGCTCGGCGATCGCAGCTATCCGATCTTGATCGGTGCCGGCCTGCTGGACGACCCGCGGAGCTTCGATGCCACGCCCGCATCGGCCATGGCCCTGATCGTCAGCAACACCACGGTGGCGCCGCTCTACGCCAAGGCGCTGCAATCAGCCCTGGCGGGCCGTTTCCGGGCGGTTCACCTGCTCGAACTGCCTGACGGCGAGGCTTACAAGAACCTGCAGACGCTGAACCTGATCTTCGACGAACTCCTCGGCCGGAGCAGCGACCGCAAGACCGTCCTGTTTGCGCTGGGCGGCGGGGTGGTCGGCGACATGACCGGCTTCGCAGCCGCCAGTTACATGCGTGGCGTGCCCTTCGTGCAGGTGCCGACCACGCTGCTGGCCCAGGTGGATTCTTCGGTGGGCGGCAAGACGGCCATCAATCACCCGCTCGGCAAGAACATGATCGGTGCGTTCTATCAGCCGCAGCTCGTGGTCTGCGACCTGGCGACGCTCCAGACCCTGCCTCCGCGYGAACTCAGCGCCGGGCTGGCCGAGGTCATCAAGTACGGCCCGATCCACGACATGGCCTTCCTCGACTGGATCGAGGCGAACATCGAAGCCCTCGTCGCGAGGGAGCCGGCCGCGCTGGCCCACGCCGTCAGGCGCAGTTGCGAGATCAAGGCGCTGGTGGTCGGGCAGGACGAGCGAGAGACCGGCCTGCGCGCGATCCTCAATTTCGGACACACCTTCGGCCACGCGATCGAATCGGGCCTTGGCTATGGCGAATGGCTGCACGGCGAGGCCGTCGGCTGCGGCATGGTCATGGCGGCGCGGCTGTCGCAGCGGCTCGGCGGCGTCGATGCCGCCTTCGTCGAGCGGCTTACCCGGCTGATCGAGCGGGCCGGCCTGCCGATCGTCGGCCCGGCGCTGGGCGCCGACCGCTACCTGGAGCTGATGCGCGTCGACAAGAAATCGGAAGCCGGCGAAATCCGCTTCGTGGTGATCGACCGTCCCGGCTCCGCGGTGGTCCGCAGCGCGCCCGACGCGCTCGTGCGCGAAGTGCTTGCGCAGAGCTGCGCGGCGCAATGAGCCTCGCGGCCTACGCCTGCCAGCCCGCGCGTTCGCGCGGTCGTCGGCATGCGGAGCCGCCCGCGCCCACGCGCGATGCTTTCCAGCGCGACCGCGACCGGATCGTGCATTCCACCGCCTTCCGCCGGCTGGTCTACAAGACGCAGGTGTTCCTGAACCACGAGGGCGACCTGTTCCGCACCCGGCTCACGCATTCGCTCGAAGTCGCCCAGCTCGGGCGGTCGATTGCCCGGGCCCTGCGGATCAACGAGGACCTGGTCGAAGCGATCGCCCTGGCGCACGACCTGGGCCACACGCCCTTCGGCCACGCCGGGCAGGATGCGCTCAACGACTGCATGACCGGGCACGGCGGCTTCGAGCACAACCTGCAGAGCCTGCGCGTGGTCGATGCGCTGGAGCACCGCTATCCGCAGTACGACGGCCTGAATCTCAGCTTCGAGACCCGCGAGGGCATTCTCAAGCACTGCTCGCGCGCGAATGCCGAGCGGCTGGAGGCGGCCGAGCCCAATGGCGTCGCCCGGCGGTTTCTCGACCGCACTCAGCCGGGGCTGGAAGCCCAGTTGTGCAACCTGGCCGATGCCATCGCCTACAACGCCCATGACATCGACGACGGCGTGCGTTCGGGGCTCCTCGCCGTCGAGCAACTGTCCGATGTCGAACTGTTCGAGCGCCATCGCCGCGAGGCGCTCGAAGAGCATCCGCAATTGCAGGGCCGCCGCGTACTCTACGAGACCATCCGCCGCATGCTGAGCGCACAGGTCTACGACGTGATCGACACGACCCGCGCTGCGCTCGAAGCGCTCGCGCCGGCCGATGCCGACGCGATACGCAAGGCGCCGCCAGTCGTCGCCTTCAGCGAGGCCATGCAGGCCCAGTCGGAAGACCTGAAGCGCTTCCTCTTCGGCAATCTCTACCGGCACCCTCAGGTTACCCAGACCACCGACCAGGCGCGGGAGGTGGTGCGGGAACTGTTCGAGGCGTATCTGGAGCGCGGCTCCGAGATGCCGGCCTCCTACGCCGAGCGCCAGGACAGGCATCGTGCCGTCGCCGACTACATCGCAGGCATGACCGACCGCTTTGCCGTGCGCGAGCATGAGCGGCTGACCGGCCGCCGGGGCATCGCATGAGCGCCGCGCCGGGCCGCCCCACGCAAGCGCGCACCGCCGTGCGAAGCACCAAGGTACTCCGATGAGCGGCCAGGCCGGGCGACCCCGCATACCCGCCGCGGCGCTGGCCGTGCTCGTGGGCGGCGTCAGCGGATCGCTGCACCTGGGCAAGCTGCCGCCCGCCGTGCCGGCGTTGCAGGCATCGCTGGGCATCGACCTGGTCGAGGCGGGGTTCCTGCTCTCGCTGGTGCAGGTCGCGAGCATGACGCTGGGGTTGCTGGCCGGCCTGGCGGCCGACACCATCGGGCTGCGCCGCAGCATGCTGACGGGGCTGGTCGTGCTGACTGTCGCCAGCCTTCTCGGCGGTGCCGCCGGCACCGGGCTTGGCGGCGGCGGAGCGCATGCCGTGCAGTGGCTTCTGGTGCTGCGGGCCGTGGAGGGCGTCGGTTTCCTGCTGGCGGTGATGCCGGGGCCCGGGCTGATCCGCGCCCTGACGCCACCGGGCGCCGACAAGGCTGCGCTGGGCCTGTGGGGCGCCTACATGCCGCTGGGCGTGGCCCTCGCGCTTCTTCTCGGCCCCGCGCTGATCGGCTGGGGCGGCTGGGTGGACTGGTGGTGGGCGCTGTCGGCCGTCTCGGCTGGAGCGGCGCTCTGGCTCTGGATCGCCGTGCCCGCCGACCGACTCCGTCCGTCTGCGGCGGGGCCTGCTTCCGGCGGGTGGGCGTCGCGGCTGCGCGCCACCACTGGCGCGCGTGCGCCCTGGCTGGTCGCGCTGACCTTCGCCGTTTACTCGTCGCAATGGATCGCGGTGATCGGCTTCCTGCCTGCCATCTACGCGGGGGCGGGCGTGCCGGCTGCCTGGAGCGCGGTGCTCACCGCGCTGGCGGCGGCGATGAACATCGCCGGCAACCTTGCGGGCGGGCGCTGGCTGCAGCGCGGCGTCGCGCCCGAGCGCCTGCTGCAGCTTGGCTTCCTGACGATGGCGCTGGGCGGCGTGGCCGCCTTTGCGCAGATGGGGCAGGGCGCCGAGGCGGCGGGCCTGCCGCCGGCTGTGCGCTACATCGCCGTGTGCGCCTTCTCGCTGGGCGGCGGCATGGTGCCTGCCACGCTGTTCATGCTCGGCGTGCGGCTGGCGCCAGGGCCGTCCACCGTGTCGACCACCATCGGATTGATGCAGCAGGCCTCTTCGCTGGGGCAGTTCCTGGCACCACTCGCGGTGGCTTGGCTGGCGCATCGCGTCGGCGGCTGGCAGTGGACCTGGACGGCCACGCTGGCCTGCTCGCTGGTGGGCATGGCAGTCGCACGGCGCCTGGGGCGCATTCGCCCCGCTGCGGAGATGGCATGACCCTACCGGCGACAATTGCAGCCCTCCAGGCCGAAGCCGACACGCGGCGCTGGCTCGAGCGCGCGGTGATCGGCCTCAACCTGTGCCCCTTCGCGAAGGCCGTGCACGTGAAGGGGCAGATCCACTACGCGGTGTACGAGCCTGCCGAGGAGACCGACCTGATGGAGGCGCTGCTGGCCCAGGCTCGGGATCTCGTGGCGCTCGACGCCGCCGTGCGCGACACAACCCTTCTGATTGCACCGAACGCCTTGCCTGACTTTCTGGATTTCAACGACTTCACGGCGCGCGCCG
Source organism: Variovorax sp. CAN15 (assembly GCF_030462475.1). Taxonomy (GTDB): domain Bacteria; phylum Pseudomonadota; class Gammaproteobacteria; order Burkholderiales; family Burkholderiaceae_C; genus Variovorax. The sequence goes on along the minus strand of NZ_JASMRZ010000016.1, from coordinate 40,319 downwards.
AGCGCCGGCTCGCGCGCGCCGGTTTCGATGGCGTGCTGCAACTCGCGAGCTTCCATCCGCGGTTCCAGTTCGCCGGCACCGAGGCCGACGACATCGGCAACGCGACCAACCGCGCGCCGTACCCCACGCTGCATCTCCTGCGCGAGGACAGCGTGAGCCGCGCGGTCGAGGCCTTTCCCGGGGCGGAGGCGATCTTCGAGCGCAACATCGACACGCTCGAAGAGCTTGGGGCGCAAGGCTGGGCCGAACTGGACGTCGGGCCGGGGAGCGCCAAGCCATGAACACGAAGACCGCACCCAAGACGAACAAGGCCGCGAAGGCCGATGCCGAACTGGCCGAGGTCCTGCGCCCCGGCCAGTCGGTCGAGCTGCTCAAGGAACTGCACATCCTGACCCGCGAGGGCCGGCTCAACCAGGACTCGCGGCGCAAACTCAAGCAGGTCTACCACCTGTTCCAGTTCATCGAGCAGCTGCTGCGGGAGCTGCCGGAGGAGGGCGCGGGCGCCACGCTGGCGGATCATGGAGCGGGCAAGTCGTACCTGGGCTTCATCATCTACGACCTGTTCTTCCGGGCGCGGCAGGGCGGCAACGGCCATGTCTATGGCATCGAGACGCGCGGCGAGCTGGTCGAACGCTCGCGCGAGCTGGCGAAGCGACTGGGCTTCGAGCGCATGTCGTTCCTGAACCTCACGGTGGCCGAATCCGCGCAGTCGGGCGAGTTGCCGTCGCAGATCGACGTGGTCACCGCCCTGCATGCCTGCGACACCGCCACCGACGACGCCATCGCCTTCGGCCTGGCCAAGAAGGCGCGCTGCATGGTGCTGGTGCCCTGCTGCCAGGCCGAGGTGGCCGCCTGCCTGCGCGAGACCAAGGCACTCGCGCTCTCGCGCACGCCGCTGGCCGAGCTGTGGCGCCATCCGCTGCACACGCGCGAGATCGGCAGCCAGCTCACCAACGTGCTGCGCTGCCTGTATCTGGAGGCCAACGGCTACAGCGTCACCGTCACCGAGCTGGTCGGCTGGGAGCACAGCATGAAGAACGAGCTGATCCTGGCGCGATACACCGGGCAGCGAAAGGCGAGCGCGGCCGCGCGGCTGCGCGAGCTGCTGGCGCAGTTCGGGCTCGACAGGCTGGGCGACACGCGCTTCAGCATCGCCTGACGCCGGCTCGCAGGCCGCCTGGCTCTCCATGGCCCGTCTTCCCCGTCTCACGCTGGCCGACGTGCCGCATCACGTGATCCAGCGCGGCAACAACCGCCAGCCGATCTTCACGGACCGCGCCGACCACGAGAAACTGCTCGCCCTGCTGGCCGAGAACGCCACGCGCTTCGGCATCGCGGTGCACGCCTACGTGCTGATGGACAACCATTTCCACCTGCTGGCCACGCCCGCCAGCGTCACTGGGCTGCCGCAGTTCATGCAGTCGGTGGGCCGGGCCTATGTGCGCTACTTCAACGACCGGCATGGCCGCAGCGGCACGCTGTGGGAAGGGCGCTACAGGTCGACGCTGATCCAGACCGAGCGCTACCTGCTCACCTGCATGGCCTATATCGACCTCAACCCGGTGCGGGCGGGCATGGTGGCCGATGCGCGCGACTTCCCGTGGTCCAGCCACGGCCACTACGCCGGCCTGCGGCACGACAAGCTGCTGACACCGCACCCGCTGTACTGGCAGCTCGGCAACACGCCGTTCGCGCGGGAGGCCGCGTATGTCGAGTTGGTGCGTGCCGGCGTGCGCGCGGCCGACCAGACGGCGCTGACCGAAGCCACGTTGCGGGGCTGGGCGGCGGGCGACGAGGACTTTCTCGACAGCCTGCAGAAGTCCACCGACCGCCGCGTGGTCAAAGCCAAGGCCGGGCGGCCGCCTTCGACGCCTCAATCCTGACCTGGAAAGCTTTTTCAATCCATTGCCCGGATTGGCTTTTCTGCTCCTGTTTTTGATGTGTCCCTAATTTAATTCCTATCGAAAAACTCAACATTTAAATAGAATCTGACCCCTATTAAAGTGTTTGGCATTCTTTGTGCAACGCAATATGCTCCCTTTCCCTGCGAAAACTGAAGGAGCGCGCCCATGACGACGGCTGCCGAGATTCAACATCTCCAAGAACACGGTCTGTATTCCGCTGCCGACGAGCACGATGCCTGCGGCGTCGGCTTCGTTGCACACATCAAGGGCGAAAAGAGCCATGCCATCGTGCTGCAGGGCTTGAAGATTCTTGAAAACCTCGACCATCGCGGCGCAGTGGGCGCTGACAAGCTGATGGGCGACGGCGCCGGCATCCTGATCCAGCTGCCCGACCACCTGTACCGCGAGGAAATGGCGAAGCAGGGCGTCACGCTGCCCCCGCCGGGCGAGTACGGCGTCGGCATGATCTTCCTGCCGAAGGAACACGCCTCGCGCGAAGCCTGCGAACAAGAGATGGAACGGGCCATCAAGGCCGAAGGCCAGGTGCTGCTCGGCTGGCGCGACGTGCCGGTCAACCGCGACATGCCCATGTCGCCCACCGTGCGCGAAAAGGAACCGCTGCTGCGCCAGGTCTTCATCGGCCGCGGCAACGACGTGATCGTGCAGGATGCGCTGGAGCGCAAGCTCTACGTGATCCGCAAGACCGCCAGCGCCAACATCCAGCGCCTGAAGCTCAAGCACAGCAAGGAATACTACGTTCCCAGCATGTCGAGCCGCACCGTGGTCTACAAGGGCCTGCTGCTGGCCGACCAGGTCGGCACCTACTACCTCGACCTGCAGGACAAGCGCTGCGTCTCGGCCCTGGGCCTGGTGCACCAGCGCTTCTCGACCAACACCTTCCCCGAGTGGCCGCTGGCCCACCCGTACCGCTACGTCGCCCACAACGGCGAAATCAACACGGTCAAGGGCAACTACAACTGGATGAAAGCCCGCGAAGGCGTGATGTCGTCGCCGGTTCTGGGCGCCGACCTGCAGAAGCTGTACCCCATCAGCTTCGCCGGCCAGTCCGACACCGCCACCTTCGACAACTGCCTCGAGCTGCTGACGATGGCCGGCTACCCCATCAGCCAGGCCGTGATGATGATGATTCCCGAGCCCTGGGAACAGCATGCCACCATGGACCCGCGCCGCCGCGCGTTCTATGAGTACCACGCCGCCATGCTCGAGCCGTGGGACGGCCCGGCCTCCATCGTCTTCACCGACGGCCGCCAGATCGGCGCCACGCTCGACCGCAACGGCCTGCGTCCCTCGCGCTACTGCGTGACCGACGACGACCTGGTCATCATGGCCTCCGAATCGGGCGTGCTGCCCGTGCCCGAGCAGAAGATCGTGCGCAAGTGGCGCCTGCAGCCCGGCAAGATGTTCCTCATCGACCTGGAGCAGGGCCGCATGATCGACGACGAGGAGGTCAAGGCCAACCTCGCCAACAGCAAGCCCTACAAGCAGTGGATCGAGAACCTGCGCATCAAGCTCGACAGCGTGCAGGCCGAGCCGGTCGCCGCGCCGCTCTCGCAAGTTGCGCTGCTCGACCGCCAGCAGGCCTTCGGCTACACCCAGGAAGACATCAAGTTCCTGATGAGCCCCATGGCGCAAGCCGGCGAAGAAGGCATCGGCTCCATGGGCAACGACAGCCCGCTGGCCGTGCTCTCGAGCAAGAACAAGCCGCTGTACAACTACTTCAAGCAGCTGTTCGCGCAGGTGACGAACCCGCCGATCGACCCGATCCGCGAAGCGATCGTGATGTCGCTGGTGTCCTTCATCGGCCCCAAGCCGAACCTGCTGGACATCAACCAGGTCAACCCGCCGATGCGGCTCGAAGTGAGCCAGCCGATCCTCGACTTCGCCGACATGGCAAAGCTGCGCGACATCGGCAAGTACACGCAGGGCAAGTTCAAGAGCTACGTGCTCGACATCACCTACCCGCTCGCATGGGGTGACGAAGGCGTCGAAGCCAAGCTGGCCTCGCTGTGCGCCGAAGCGGTGGACGCCATCAAGGGTGGCCACAACATCCTGATCATCAGCGACCGCGGCGTGAGCCCGACGCAGGTGGCCATTCCCGCCGTGCTGGCGCTGTCGGCAGTGCACCAGTACCTGGTTCGCGAAGGCCTGCGCACCACCGCCGGCCTGGTGGTGGAGACCGGTTCGGCGCGCGAAGTGCATCACTTCGGCGTGCTCGCGGGCTACGGCGCGGAAGCCGTGCATCCCTACCTCGCCATGGAAACGCTGACGGCCATGCACGCCGACCTGCCGGGCGAGCTGAGCGCCGACAAGGCGGTCTACAACTACGTCAAGGCCATCGGCAAGGGCCTGTCGAAGATCATGTCGAAGATGGGTGTCAGCACCTACATGAGCTACTGCGGCGCCCAGCTGTTCGAAGCCATCGGCCTGAACAGCGAGACGGTCAACAAGTACTTCACCGGCACCGCCAGCCGCGTGGAAGGCATCGGCGTCTTCGAGATCGCCGAGGAAGCCATCCGCATGCACAAGGCCGCCTTCGGCGACGACCCGGTGCTCGCCAACATGCTCGACGCCGGCGGCGAATACGCCTGGCGCACGCGCGGCGAGGAGCACATGTGGACGCCCGACGCCATCGCCAAGCTGCAGCACAGCACGCGCTCCAACAACTGGAACACGTACAAGGAATACGCGCAGCTCATCAACGACCAGAACCGCCGCCACCTCACGCTGCGCGGCCTGTTCGAGTTCAGGATCGACCCCGCAAAGGCCATTCCGGTCGACGAGGTCGAACCCGCTGCCGAGATCGTCAAGCGCTTCGCCACCGGCGCGATGTCGCTGGGCTCCATCAGCACCGAGGCGCACTCGGTGCTGGCCGTGGCCATGAACCGCATCGGCGGCAAGAGCAACACCGGCGAAGGCGGTGAAGACCCGGCGCGTTATCGCAACGAGCTCAAGGGCATCCCGATCAAGCAGGGCGACACGCTCAAGAGCGTGATCGGCGCTGCCAACGTCGAGGTCGACATGCCGCTGCGCGACGGCGACTCGCTGCGCTCGCGCATCAAGCAGGTCGCGTCGGGCCGCTTCGGCGTCACGGCCGAGTACCTGCACTCGGCCGACCAGATCCAGATCAAGATGGCCCAGGGCGCCAAGCCGGGCGAGGGTGGCCAGCTGCCGGGCGGCAAGGTCACCGAATACATCGGCAAGCAGCGCTATGCCGTGCCGGGCGTGGGCCTCATCTCGCCGCCGCCGCACCACGACATCTACTCGATCGAAGACCTGGCGCAGCTCATCCACGACCTGAAGAACACCGCGCCGCACGCCAGCATCAGCGTGAAGCTGGTGAGCGAGATCGGCGTGGGCACCATCGCTGCCGGCGTGGCCAAGTGCAAGAGCGACCATGTCGTGATCGCCGGCCATGACGGCGGCACGGGCGCATCGCCCTGGTCGTCGATCAAGCATGCAGGCAGCCCGTGGGAGATCGGCCTGGCCGAGACGCAGCAGACGCTGGTGCTCAACCGCCTGCGCAGCCGCATCCGCGTGCAGGCCGACGGCCAGATGAAGACCGGCCGCGACGTCGCCATCGGCGCGCTGCTGGGGGCCGACGAGTTCGGCTTTGCCACGGCGCCGCTGGTGGTCGAGGGCTGCATCATGATGCGCAAGTGCCACCTGAACACCTGCCCGGTGGGCGTGGCCACGCAGGACCCGGTGCTGCGCAAGAAGTTCTCCGGCAAGCCCGAGCACGTCGTCAACTACTTCTTCTTCGTTGCCGAAGAAGTGCGCCAGATCATGGCCCAGCTGGGCATCCGCAAGTTCGACGACCTGATCGGCCGTGCCGACCTGCTCGACATGCGCAAGGGCATCGAACACTGGAAGGCCGCCGGCCTCGATTTCAGCCGCCTGTTCGCGCTGCCGAACGTGCCGGCCGAGGTGCCGCGCTTCCATGTCGAGAACCAGGACCACGGCCTCGACAAGGCGCTGGACGTCAAGCTCATCGAGAAGTCGCGCCCCGCCATCGAAAAGGGCGAGAAGGTGCAGTTCATCGAGGTGGCGCGCAACGTCAACCGCTCGGTGGGTGCGATGCTCTCGGGCGCGCTGACCAAGGTGCACCCGCAGGGCCTGCCTGACGACTCGATCCGCATCCAGCTCGAAGGCACGGGCGGCCAGTCGTTCGGCGCCTTCCTGGCGCGCGGCATCACGCTGTACCTGATCGGCGACGCCAACGACTACACCGGCAAGGGCCTTTCGGGCGGCCGGGTGGTGGTGCGTCCCAGCCTCGACTTCCGTGGCGAGGCCGCGCGCAACACCATCGTCGGCAACACCGCGCTGTACGGTGCGACCACCGGCGAGGCCTACCTGTGCGGCGTGGCCGGCGAGCGCTTCGCGGTGCGCCTTTCGGGCGCCACGGCGGTCATCGAAGGCACCGGCGACCACGGCTGCGAATACATGACCGGCGGCACGGTGGCCGTGCTCGGCAAGACGGGCCGCAACTTCGCGGCCGGCATGAGCGGCGGCGTCGCCTTCGTCTACGACGAGGACGGCCAGTTCGCCACGCGCTGCAACCTCTCGATGGTCTCCCTCGAGAAGGTGCTGACTTCGGCCGAGCAGACCGCCAGCGTGCACCGCAAGATCTGGCACGGCGGCGAGACCGACGAGGCCCAGCTGAAGAAGCTGCTCGAGGAGCACCACCGCTGGACCGGCAGCAAGCGCGCGCGCGAGCTGCTCGACAACTGGGCCGTGTCGCGCACCAAGTTCGTGAAGGTGTTCCCGAACGAATACAAGCGCGCGCTGGCCGAGCTGCACGACCGCAAGGTCGAGCTCACGAGCAGCGGCAACAACGCGCACATCGGCCTGGAGCCGCACGCGCTGGCAGCTCCCGCACCGCAGTCGGCCCCGGCCGCAGCTTGAAGATCAACCAAAACAGAATTAACTCCTGTACGGCATGCAGCGCGTGAAACTGTCGCAGCCCCTTCGGGGAACACCGCGGAACCGGCTTTGCCGGGCCGCTGGTGTTGCCCCCTTGAGGGGGGAGGCGGCTACACGCAGCGAGCAAGCAACGGGGGTGTAAAGGAATCACGATGGGAAAGATCACCGGCTTCATGGAGCATGAGCGTATTGAAGAAGGCTACAAGCCTGTCTCCGACCGCCTCAAGCACTACAAGGAATTCGTCGTCGGCCTGAATGCCGAACAGGCCAAGGTGCAGGGCGCGCGCTGCATGGACTGCGGCACGCCGTTCTGCAACAGCGGCTGCCCGGTCAACAACATCATTCCGGACTTCAACGACCTCGTGTACCGCAACGACTGGCAGAACGCCTTCGCGGTGCTGGAGTCGACCAACAACTTCCCCGAGTTCACCGGCCGCATCTGCCCCGCGCCCTGCGAGGCAGCCTGCGTGCTCAACGTGAACGACGACGCGGTCGGCATCAAGTCGCTGGAACACGCGATCATCGACCGCGCCTGGGACGAAGGCTGGGTGGCGCCGCGCGCCGCCAAGCACAAGACCGGCAAGAAGGTTGCGGTGGTGGGTTCGGGTCCGGCCGGCATGGCGGCTGCACAGCAGCTCGCGCGCGCCGGCCATGACGTGACGCTCTTCGAGAAGAACGACCGCATCGGCGGCCTGCTGCGCTACGGCATCCCCGACTTCAAGATGGAGAAGTCGCACATCGACCGCCGCGTCGAGCAGATGAAGGCCGAAGGCGTGGTGTTCCGCACCGGCGTGATGGTCGGCGCCGCGAAGGACCCGCTGGGCAAGGGTTCCAAGGTCACGAACCTGGCCAAGGAAACCGTCACGCCCGAACAGCTGCAGAAGGAGTTCGACGCAGTGCTGCTGACCGGCGGCGCCGAGCAGTCGCGCGACCTGCCCGTGCCGGGCCGCGATCTCGACGGCATCCACTTCGCAATGGAGTTCCTGCCGCAGCAGAACCGCGTCAACGCGGGCGACAAGGTCAAGGGCCAGCTGCGCGCCGACGGCAAGCACGTCATCGTCATCGGTGGCGGCGATACCGGCTCCGACTGCGTGGGCACCAGCAACCGCCACGGCGCGGCCAGCGTCACGCAGTTCGAACTGATGCCGCAGCCGCCGGAGGAAGAAAACCGCCCGCTGACCTGGCCGTACTGGCCGATCAAGCTGCGTACCAGTTCGAGCCATGAAGAGGGCTGCGAGCGCGAGTTCGCGATCTCCACCAAGGAATTCATCGGCGAGAAGGGAAAAGTCACCGGCCTGAAGACCGTTCGCGTCGAATGGAAGGACGGCAAGATGCAGGAAGTGGCCGGCAGCGAGCAGGTGCTCAAGGCCGACCTGGTGCTGCTCGCCATGGGCTTCGTGAGCCCCGTGGCCACCGTGCTCGATGCCTTCGGCGTGGAAAAGGATGCGCGCGGCAACGCCCGGGCGACGGTCGATTTCATCGGCGGCTATGCCACCAATGTTCCGAAGGTCTTTGCGGCCGGCGACATCCGCCGCGGACAGTCGCTGGTGGTGTGGGCGATCCGCGAAGGCCGTCAGGCAGCTCGTTCGGTGGACGAGTTTCTGATGGGCTTCAGCGATCTGCCTCGCTGAGGAAGAGGGAAGAGGATTCCCGTGGGCCGTTGTCCACGGATTCCTGACGGGGGTCTGACGACTGCCGCTCCGAATTTTGTTTCAATTCCGCGGGGCCGGGCACGGCCCCGTTATCATCCGCGTCAAACCGCATGCCGGGATGCTTGAAAGAGCGCCCCGGCTTTTTTATTGAGATGGACACCGCCCCTTCGCCGCCACATCCCTTCGTAGAGTTTCGCGACGTCAAGTTCGGCTATGGTGCGCGCGCCATCCTCGACGGCGTCTCGTTTGCCGTACCGCGAGGCAAGGTGACGGCGCTGATGGGCGCTTCGGGCGGCGGCAAGACCACCGTGCTGCGCCTGATCGGCGGACAGCAGAAGGCGCAGCGCGGCGAGGTGCTCTTCGACGGCAGCGACGTTGGCGGGCTCGATGCGGGCGCCCTCTACGCCGCGCGGCGGCGCATGGGCATGCTGTTCCAGTTCGGCGCGCTCTTCACCGACATGAGCGTGTTCGACAACGTGGCGTTTCCGCTGCGCGAGCACACGCAACTTTCCGAGGCTCTGGTGCGCGACGTGGTGCTCATGAAGCTCGACGCCGTCGGCCTGCGCGGTGCGCGCGACCTGATGCCCAGCGAGGTGTCGGGCGGCATGGCGCGGCGCGTGGCGCTGGCGCGGGCCATTGCGCTCGATCCCGATCTCGTGATGTACGACGAGCCCTTCGCCGGCCTCGACCCGATCTCGCTGGGCACGGCCGCGCGGCTGATCCGCCAGCTCAACGACGCGCTGGGGCTCACCAGCATCATCGTGTCGCACGATCTGGAGGAAACCTTCCGCATCGCCGATCACGTGATCATCCTGGCCAATGGCGGCATCGCCGCGCAGGGCACGCCCGCCGAGGTGCGCGAGAGCGCCGATCCGCTGGTTCATCAGTTCGTGAATGCGCTGCCCGACGGGCCGGTGCATTTCCACTATCCCGGCGTCAGCATCGAAGACGACTTCGGGAATGTCGAAGGAGGGCGTTCATGAGCGCTGCGCTGGGCCGCCCCGAGCAAGCGAAGGCCCCCTTGGGGGGCAGTGAGGACGCGAAGTGCCTAAGGTGGGGGGACGTATGACCTGGTGGAAGCCCGCCGACGTCGGTTTCGCCGCGCGCAGCCACCTGGCCAACCTGGGCCATGGCGCGAAGCTCTTCATGCGCCTGGTCGGACCGGGCGCGCAGATCATGCGCCGCTTCGGGCTGGTGCGCGACCAGATCCATTTCCTGGGCAACTACTCGCTGGCGATCATCGGCGTGTCGGGCCTGTTCGTGGGCTTCGTGCTCGGGCTGCAGATGTACTACGCGCTGCAGCGCTACGGTTCTTCCGAGGCGCTGGGCCTGCTGGTCGCGCTGAGCCTGGTGCGCGAACTCGGGCCTGTGGTGGCTGCACTGCTGTTCACGGGCCGCGCGGGCACCTCGCTGACGGCGGAGATCGGCCTCATGAAGGCCGACGAGCAACTGAGCGCCATGGAGATGATGGCCATCGACCCGGTGCAGCGCGTGCTCGCGCCGCGTTTCTGGGCCGGCGTGATCACCATGCCGTTGCTGGCGGCGGTTTTCAGTGCGGTCGGCATCATGGGTGGCTACGTGGTGGGCGTGCTGATGCTGGGCGTGGACCCAGGCGCGTTCTGGGGCCAGATGCAGGGCGGCGTCGACGTGTGGCGCGACGTCGGCAACGGCGTCATCAAGAGCATCGTCTTCGGCTTCACAGTGACCTTCATCGCACTGCTGCAGGGCTACGAAGCCCAGCCCACGCCCGAAGGCGTGTCGCGCGCGACCACGCGCACGGTGGTGACGGCCTCGCTGGCTGTCCTGGGGCTCGATTTCCTGCTGACAGCCATGATGTTCAGCATATGAATGAGCAAACCCCCAGGCTCGCGCACTTCGCGTGGCCGCCAACCCCCGTGCAGGGGCAACACCAGCGGCCCGGCAAAGCCGGCCCCGCGGTGTTCCCCCGATTGAGCCAGTCCGTAGGTATTTAGGAAGAGTCGATATGCAACGTTCCAACAACGACATCTGGGTCGGCCTGTTCGTCCTGATCGGCGCGGCGGCACTGCTGTTCCTCGCGCTCCAGTCGGCCAACCTGCTGAGCCTGAATTTCCAGAAGACCTATTCGGTCACCGCGCGCTTCGACAACATCGGCGGCCTCAAGCCGCAGACCGCCGTGAAGAGCGCGGGGGTGGTGGTCGGCCGCGTGGAATCCATCTCCTTCAACGACAAGACCTTTCAGGCAGACGTCACACTGGCTTTGCAAAACCGCTACAGTTTTCCCAAGGACAGCTCGCTCAAGATCCTGACCAGTGGCCTGCTCGGCGAGCAGTACATCGGGATCGAGGCGGGCGCCGAGGACAAGAACTTGCAGGCCGGCGACACCATCACCGCGACCCAGTCGGCCGTGGTGCTGGAAAATCTGATCAGCCAGTTCCTGTACAGCAAGGCGGCGGAGGGAAATTCAACGCCTGGAACAGCCAACAAGAAATGAAAACACGATCTTCTTTGTCTTTTGCTATGAATAACGTAGCAAGCCGGGCCCGCTGGATTGGCGCCGGCGCGGTACTCGCCCTGGCCGCCGGCTGCGCGACCGGCCCCAACGCCAACCCCGCCGATCCCTTCGAGCCGTTCAACCGGGGCGTCTCGCGCTTCAACGACGCCGTCGACGATGCCGTGCTGGTGCCCGCGGCCACGGCCTACCAGAATGCGCTGCCCTCGATGGTGCGCACCGGCGTGAACAACTTCTTCAACAACATCGGCGACGTCTGGAACCTGGTCAACAACGTGGCCCAGCTCAAGCTGCAGAACAGCGCCGAGACCTTCATGCGGCTGAACGTCAACACCATCTTCGGCCTCGGCGGCGTGCTGGACGTGGCGACCGAAGCGCGCCTGCCGCGCCACGACGAAGACTTCGGCCAGACCCTGGGCCACTGGGGCGTGGGCGCTGGCCCGTACGTGGTGCTGCCGCTGATGGGCTCTTCCACGCTGCGCGACACGGCCGCCAAGCCGTTGGACATCTGGGGCGACCCGTTGGGCCACGTGGAAGACATTCCGTGGCGCAATTCGCTGACGGTGCTGCGCGTCGTCGACACGCGATCGCAATACCTGCGCGCGAGCCGCCTGCTGGGCGACGCGGCGCTCGACAAGTATTCGTTCACGCGGGATGCGTACCTGCAGCGCCGACGCAGCCAGGTCTATGACGGAAATCCGCCGGACGACGGCGGCGGCATGGACAACGGCGCCGATAAATAAATAAGTAACCACAGAAAAAGCACCGCCGGGAAGAGGAGTGCTTGCATCCGGTTGCAAGGCTTCACCTCCCGGACAGGAACCCCGTCGGCCCCGTGGGGCTCGAAGCCGTTCCTGTCTCAGCAGCCGGTTTTTCCGGGTGCCTGCGGATTTTCAAACTTGAATGAGGGACTCTCCATGAACAACAAGACCCTGCAACGTCGCGATCTCGGCCGCTTTGTGCTGGCTGGCGCACTGCTGTTCGGTGCCGCTGTCGCCTTCGTCCAGCCCGCCCGTGCCGCCGACGAAGCGCCCGACGCGCTCGTCAAGCGCCTGTCGACCGACGTGCTCGAAACCATCAAGGCCGACTCGTCCATCAAGTCGGGCGACGTGAACAAGATCATGGTGCTGGTCGACAGCAAGATCATGCCGAACGTCAACTTCCAGCGCATGACCGCATCGGCTGTCGGTCCGGCCTGGCGTACCGCCACCCCCGAGCAGCAGAAGCGGCTGCAGGACGAGTTCAAGGCCCTGCTGGTCCGCACCTACGCAGGCGCGCTCGACCAGGTGACCGACCAGACCGTCACCATCCGTCCGTTCCGTGGTTCGCCCGACGACAAGGACGTGCTGGTGCGCACCGAGGTCCGCGGCCGCGGCGATCCGGTCCAGCTCGACTACCGTCTCGAGAAGACCCCCGGCCAGGGCGCCGGCTGGAAGGTCTACAACCTGAACGTGCTGGGCGTCTGGCTGGTCGATACCTATCGCACCCAGTTCGCGCAGGAAATCAACAAGAGCGGCATCGACGGCCTGATCGCCGCGCTCGCCGCGCGCAACAAGGGCAACGGCAAGGGCTGAGACGGAGCTGCGCGCGATGCTGGTCCTGCCCGCCCGACTCACCCATGACGAGGCCCCCGCCTGCATGCGCATGCTGCAGCAGGGGCTCAAGGGCCAGGCCGATTCGTCGTCCACCGTGGTCGACGCGACGGCGCTGACCCAGTTCGATTCGTCGGCACTGGCCGTGCTGCTCGAATGCCGGCGCGAGTCGAGCGCGCTGGGCCGCGGTTTCTCGGTAAAAGGGCTGTCGCCCCGGCTGCGCGAGCTGGCCGCGCTGTACGGCATTGCGGGCCTTTTGCCCGCCGCGCCCTGAAAAAGTAACGGCACCTTAAAATCGCGGGCTCCCATGCCCGCGATCTCATTCCAGTCGGTCTCCAAGACCTATCCCCCTTCCAGACAGCAGAAAGCCCAGGGCAAGTCCGGGCTCAAGGCGGTCGACGAGGTCAGCTTCCAGATCGAGGAGGGCGAGTTCTTCGGCCTGCTCGGCCCGAACGGCGCGGGCAAGACCACACTGATCAGCATGCTCGCGGGCCTTTCGCGGCCCACGGCGGGCGCCATCAGCGTCCACGGATTCGACGTGCAGCGCGACTACGCGCAGGCGCGCCGCCAGCTCGGCATCGTGCCGCAGGAGCTGGTGTTCGACCCCTTCTTCAATGTGCGCGAGTCGCTGCGCATCCAGTCGGGCTACTTCGGCATCACCAACAACGAAGCCTGGATCGACGAGCTGCTGCAGAGCCTGGGCCTCGCCGACAAGGCCACGGCCAACATGCGCCAGCTCTCGGGTGGCATGAAGCGCCGCGTGCTGGTTGCGCAGGCGCTGGTGCACAAACCGCCGGTGATCGTGCTCGACGAGCCCACCGCCGGCGTCGACGTCGAACTGCGCCAGACGCTGTGGCAGTTCGTCGCCAGGCTCAACAGGCAGGGCAGTACCGTGCTGCTCACCACCCACTATCTCGAAGAGGCCGAGGCGCTGTGCAGCCGCATCGCGATGCTCAAGCTGGGCAAGGTGATCGCGCTCGACCGCACCAGCGAGCTGCTGAAGTCGGCCGCGAGCAACGTGCTGCGCTTCAAGACCGACGCGATGCTGCCCTGGGCCATCGCCCAGCATGCGCGCATCACCGGGCGCATCGTGCAGCTGCCGGCGCAGAACGCGCATGAAGTCGAACAACTGCTGGCCGCCATTCGCGAAGCCGGCGTCGCGGTGGAAGACGTGGAAATGCGCAAGGCCGACCTGGAAGACGTGTTCATCGACCTGATGGCCGGCGAGCAGACCCCGCTGGAGGTCGCAAGATGATGGCGGTCACCGGCTGGCGCGCGCTGCTCTACAAGGAGACGCTGCGCTTCTGGAAGGTCGGCTTCCAGACCGTGGGCGCGCCGGTGCTCACCGCGTTGCTGTACCTGATGGTGTTCGGCCACGTGCTCGAAGACCATGTGAAGGTTTACGGCACGGTGGGCTACACCGCCTTCCTCGTTCCCGGCCTGGTGATGATGAGCGTGCTGCAGAACGCCTTCGCCAACAGTTCGTCGTCGATCATCCAGAGCAAGATCATGGGCAACCTGGTCTTCGTGCTGCTCACGCCGCTGTCGCACTGGGGCTGGTTCCTCGCTTACGTGGGCTCGTCGGTCATCCGCGGGCTGGCGGTGGGGCTGGGCGTGTTCGTGGTGACGGTGCTGTTCGCTCAGCCGAGCTTCGTCGCGCCGGTGTGGATCCTGGTGTTCGCGCTGCTGGGCTCGGCCATGCTGGGCACGCTGGGGCTCATCGCCGGCCTCTGGGCCGAGAAGTTCGACCAGATGGCGGTGTTCCAGAATTTCCTGATCATGCCCATGACCTTCCTGTCGGGCGTGTTCTATTCGATCGGCTCGCTGCCGCCGTTCTGGCAGAAAGTCAGCCACCTGAACCCGTTCTTCTACATGATCGACGGCTTCCGCTACGGCTTCTTCGGCGTGAGCGATGCCTCGCCCTGGCTCAGCCTGGGCATCGTCGGCACCGCCTGGCTGGTGGTGAGCGCGATCGCCATCCACCTGCTTCGCATCGGCTACAAAATCCGGGGCTAGACAATGGCTCTCCCCCAGGCTTCGCGCACTTCGTGTCGCTTCGCCAACCCCCTTCCGGGGGCAACACCTGCGGCCCGGCAAAGCCGGTTCCGCGGTGTTCCCCCAATGAATACCTGCCTCAAATGACTGCTGCCGAACTTCAAGCCATCATCACCGCCCACCTGCCGTGCGAGCACATCTCGCTGGAGGGCGATGGCCGACATTGGTACGCGACCATCGTCTCGGCCGAATTCGAGGGCAAGCGCTCGATCCAACGCCATCAGCGGGTCTATGCCACCCTGGGTGCGAAAATGCACACCGACGAGGTGCATGCGCTTTCCATGAAGACGTACACGCCGGCCGAGTGGGCGGCGGTGGAAAAATAACTCCCGGCCCCTCGCGGCCCCTGATTTCGCTGGAACTTCGATGGACAAACTTCTGATTCGCGGCGGGCGAGAGCTCCGCGGCGAAGTACTCATTTCCGGCGCCAAGAATGCTGCGCTGCCCGAACTGTGCGCGGCCCTGCTGACCGACCAGCCCGTGGTGCTGCACAACGTGCCGCGCCTGCAGGACGTGTCGACCATGCTCAAGCTGGTGCGCAACATGGGCGTCACGGCCGAGCGAGACGACAACGGCACCGTGCGCCTGAATGCTGCCGACCTGACCAACCCCGAGGCGCCCTACGAGCTCGTGAAGACCATGCGCGCCTCGGTGCTGGCCCTGGGCCCGCTGCTGGCGCGCTTCGGCCATGCCAAGGTGTCGCTGCCGGGCGGCTGCGCCATCGGCTCACGGCCGGTCGACCAGCACATCAAGGGCTTGCAGGCCATGGGCGCCGAGATCGTGGTCGACCACGGCTACATGGTCGCGCGCCTGCCGGCAGGGCGCACGCGGCTGAAGGGCGCGCGCATCCTGACCGACATGGTCACCGTCACCGGCACCGAGAACTTCCTCATGGCCGCCGCGCTGGCCGAGGGCGAGACGCTGCTGGAGAACGCCGCCCAGGAGCCCGAGATCGTCGACCTGGCCGAAATGCTGATCCGCATGGGCGCGAAGATCGAAGGCCACGGCACCAGCCACATCCGCATCCAGGGCGTCGAGAAGCTGCACGGCTGCGAACATGCCGTGGTGGCCGACCGCATCGAGGCAGGCACCTTCATGTGCGCCGTCGCGGCCACGGGCGGCGAGGCCTTCCTGCGCCATGCGCGCGGCGACCACCTCGATGCCGTGATCGACAAGCTGCGCGACGCCGGCTGCACCGTCAAGCCCGAAAAAGACGGCGTGCGCATCAGCTCCAAAGGCCCGGCCTGGGAGCACCTGAAGGCGCAAAGTTTCAGCACCACCGAATACCCCGGCTTCCCGACCGACATGCAGGCCCAGTTCATGGCCCTGAACGTGATCGCGCGCGGCGCCTCGATGGTCACCGAGACCATCTTCGAGAACCGCTTCATGCACGTGAACGAGATGGTGCGCCTGGGCGCCCACATCCACGTCGAAGGCAAGGTGGCGATGGTCGAGGGCGTGCAGCAGCTCTCGGGCGCCACCGTGATGGCCACCGACCTGCGCGCGTCCGCCAGCCTCGTCATCGCCGGCCTCGTGGCCGAGGGCGAGACGCTGGTCGACCGCATATACCACCTCGACCGGGGCTACGACCGCATGGAAGCCAAGCTGCGCGGCCTCGGCGCCGACATCGAACGACTGACCGGAGCCGCAGCCGCATGATTACTTTGGCGCTTTCCAAAGGCCGCATCTTCGAGGAGACGATGCCCCTGCTGGCTGCCGCCGGCATCGAGGTCACAGAAGACCCCGAGAAGTCGCGCAAGCTCATTCTCGAAACCACCCGCCCCGACGTGCGCGTGGTGCTGGTGCGCGCCTCCGACGTGCCCACCTACGTGCAGTACGGCGGCGCCGACCTCGGCGTGACCGGCCTCGACGTGCTGCTGGAGCACGGCAACCAGGGCCTGTACCAGCCGCTCGATCTGCGCATCGCAGCCTGCCGCCTGAGCGTGGCCGTGCGCGCCGACTACGACTACGCCTCGGCCGTGAAGCAGGGCTCGCGCCTGCGCGTGGCCACCAAGTACGTGGGCCTCGCGCGCGACTTCTTCGCCAGCAAGGGCGTGCACGTCGACCTGATCAAGCTCTACGGCAGCATGGAACTGGCGCCGCTCACCGGCCTGGCCGACGCCATCGTCGACCTGGTCTCCACCGGCAACACGCTCAAGGCCAATCACCTCGTCGAGGTGGAGCGCATCATGGACATCAGCGCGCGCCTCGTCGTCAACCAGGCCGCGCTGAAGCTCAAGCGCGAGCCGATGCGCCACATCATCGACGCGTTCGCTTCCGCGATATGAGGCTCTCCCCCAGGCTTCCCCACTTCGTGTGGCCCGCCAACCCCCTCGCCGGGGGCAACACCTGCGGCCCGGCGAAGCCGGTTCCGCGGTGTTCCCCGAAAAGATCATGAAAGCTACACCTTCTCGCCTCACAACCACATCCGCCTCCTTCGACGCTGAATTCAAGGCGCGGCTGCATTGGTCGGCGGACGCCGACGCGGCCATCGAGAAGGTGGTGGCCGACATCCTCGCCGACGTGCAGAAGCGCGGCGACGAGGCGGTGCTCGAATACACGCGCCGCTTCGATGGCCTCGGCGCTGCTGCGGTGCCCGAACTGGAGCTGACTCAGGCTGACTTCAAGGAGGCCTTCGACTCGCTGCCCGAAGACCAGCGCGCCGCATTGCAGGCTGCCGCCGACCGCGTGCGCAGCTATCACGAGGCCCAGAAGAAGGCCAGCGGCGAGAGCTGGAGCTACCGCGACGCGGACGGCACGCTGCTGGGCCAGAAGGTCACGCCGCTCGACCGCGTGGGCATCTACGTGCCGGGCGGCAAGGCGGCCTATCCGTCGAGCCTGCTGATGAATGCGATCCCGGCCCACGTGGCAGGCGTCGGCGAAATCATCATGGTGGTCCCGACGCCCGTGAAAGGCAGCGTGGCAACCGGCGGCGCAGGCGGGCAGTCGTCCACGAAGGGCGAGCGCAATGTGCTGGTGCTCGCCGCGGCCTATGTGGCCGGCGTGACCCGCGCGTTCACCATCGGCGGCGCCCAGGCCGTGGCCGCACTGGCCTACGGCACCGCAACCATCCCCGCCGTCGACAAGATCACCGGCCCCGGCAACGCCTACGTGGCCGCCGCCAAGCGCCGCGTGTTCGGCACGGTGGGCATCGACATGATCGCGGGCCCCAGCGAGATCCTGGTGCTGGCCGACGGCACCACGCCGCCCGAGTGGGTGGCGATGGACCTGTTCAGCCAGGCCGAGCACGACGAGCTGGCCCAGAGCATCCTGCTGTGCCCCGATGCCGCCTACATCGACCGCGTGCAGGTCGAGATCGACCGCCTGCTGCCCACGATGCCGCGCGCGGAGATCATCGCCGCCTCGCTCAACGGCCGTGGCGCGCTGATCCACACGAAGAGCATGGAAGAGGCCTGCGAGATCAGCAACCGCATCGCCCCCGAGCACCTGGAAGTGAGCAGCGGCGAGCCGAGCCGCTGGGAGCCGCTCTTGCGCCACGCCGGTGCGATCTTCCTCGGCGCCTTCACCAGCGAGAGCCTGG
Organism: Variovorax sp. CAN15; assembly: GCF_030462475.1. Classification (GTDB taxonomy): domain Bacteria; phylum Pseudomonadota; class Gammaproteobacteria; order Burkholderiales; family Burkholderiaceae_C; genus Variovorax. The sequence continues at coordinate 22,143 of NZ_JASMRZ010000016.1, read as the reverse complement.
GCGACTACTGCGCCGGGCCGAACCACGTGCTGCCCACCAGCGGCACGGCGCGTTTTTCGAGCCCGCTGGGCGTGTACGACTTCCAGAAGCGCTCCAGCCTGATCGAGGTCAGCGAGGCCGGCGCGCAGGTGCTGGGCCCGGTCGCGGTGACGCTGGCCGAGGGTGAAGGCCTGCAGGCGCACGCCGAGGCTGCCCGCATGCGGCTGCGTAAGATCTGAAGTCCAACAACAACCCGCATGCGGGGGGAGCACGCCTGATGATCGATCGTCTTTTCGGTTTGCGTTTCAGTTTGCGTTCGGGTTCGCGTTTGTCCAGATTTGCCGCCATGGCCATCGCGGGCGCCGCGCTGCTGGGCGCCTGCAGCCAGATGCCGCAGGCGCCGCGCGAATCGGTGGCCGCCACCACCACGCCCAGCGCCGCTGCGCCTGCAGCACCCGCGCCGCAGCTCGGCACCCAATGGGGCGAGGGCATCGAATCGAAGACCCGCACGGTCGCCGCCAAGCGCCTCTCCGATCGCCCCGACGACATCGCCTCGCTGGGCTACAACGAAGCCTCCGCCGTGCGCCGCGCGGTGGGCGGCAACCCCGAGCGGCGCCTGAGTCTGATGCTGGCCGACGGCGACGTCGAATGGTCAGTGCTCGACGAGGACGGCCGTCCGCTGCCGCTGCAGCGGGCCCGCCGCGGAGCCGGCGGAGACGACATGTTCCGCCTGGCCGGTGTCGAGGGTTCGCGCTACACGCTGCGCTTTCGCAACCTGAGCGAGCGCAGCTACGAGGTGATCGCCACGGTCGACGGCCTGGACGTGCTCAACGGCAAGCCCGGCAGCCTGCGCAACGGCGGCTACGTGCTGCGTCCGCTGCAGTCGCTGACCATCGAGGGCTTCCGCAAGAGCCAGAACGAGGTGGCGGCCTTCCGCTTTTCCGCGCCCGGCCGCGCCTATGCCGCCAACACCGAGGCCGGCGACCTGCGCAACATCGGCGTGATCGGCGCCGCGCTGTTCGAGCTGGAGGAGCGCGACGCGCCCCGCCGCCAGCGCCGCGACGCAGCCCCGGCGCAGCCCAGCGCCTTCCCGGCCGACGGCGCCTACGCGCCTGCGCCGCGCTACCGCAAGTGAGCCCCATGAAGCGTGCTGCCTTCCTGCTGCTCGTACTGGCGGCGGCCGTAACCAGCGTGCAGGCCATGAGCATCCGCGAACTGCGCACGCTCGAAGCCGGCGAGAAGGATGGCAAGGCCTACGCCAGCTACTACCTCGTCGGCGTGCTCGAAGGTTTGCGCGAAGGCGTCGAGGCCTCTCAGCGCAACGGGCAGAAGCCCATCTTCTGCGTCGAGGGCCGCCGCCTCGAGCCCTCCATGGCGCGCTCGCTCTATCAGACGGAGCTGAGCCGCAACGCCGACAGTTACGAAGCCGACATGCCAGTGCAACTGGTCATGGCCGGCGCCCTCCGAAACAGCTACCGCTGCACCCGATGACCGCTGCTCCTTCCGAACCCGCCCGTCTTCCGCTCGACCGCATCCGCGAGGACGTGCGGTCCATGAACGCCTACGCGGTGCAGGACGCCACCGGCTTCATCAAGCTCGACGCCATGGAGAACCCCTTTGGCCTGCCGCCAGCGCTGCAGGCCGAACTTGGCGCGCGGCTGGGCGCGCTGGCGCTGAACCGCTACCCGGGCGAGCGCGGCGCCGACCTGCGCCGCGCGCTGGCCGCGCATGCGCAGATGCCCGAGGGCTTCGAGCTGATGCTGGGCAACGGCTCGGACGAGCTGATCTCGCTGCTGGCCATCGCCTGCGACAAGCCCGGCGCCACCGTGCTGGCGCCCGTGCCCGGCTTCGTCATGTATGCCATGAGCGCAAAGCTACAGGGGCTGCGCTTCGTCGGCGTGCCGCTCACGGCCGACTTCGAACTCGACGAGGCCGCCATGCTGGCCGCCATCGAGCGCGAGAAGCCGGCCATCGTGTACCTCGCGTACCCGAACAACCCGACGGCCAACCTCTGGGACGACGCGGTGCTGGAGCGGATCGTCGAGGCCCAGGGCGCGCAGGGCGGCCTGGTGGCAATCGACGAGGCCTACCAGCCCTTCGCCGCGCGCAGCTACATCGACCGGCTGGCCAGGCACAGCCACGTGCTGCTGATGCGCACCCTCAGCAAGTTCGGCCTGGCCGGCATCCGCCTGGGCTACCTCATGGGCCCGGCGGCGCTGGTCGCCCAGATCGACAAGGTGCGCCCGCCCTACAACATCAGCGTGCTGAACTGCGAGTGCGCGCTCTTCGCGCTGGAGCACGCCGACGTGTTCGAGGCGCAGGCCCGGCAGATCCGCGAGGAGCGCGAGCGCCTGATGATGGGGCTCGGCCGCCTGCCCGGCGTGAAGACCTGGCCCAGCGACGCCAACATGATTCTTTTGCGCGTGCCCGATGCCGCCAAGACCTTCGAGGGCATGAAGGCGCACGGAGTGCTGGTGAAGAACGTTTCTAAAATGCACGAACTGCTCGCAAACTGCCTGCGCCTTACCGTCGGAACGGCCGACGAGAATGCGCGGATGCTCGCGGCACTCGAAGCCTCACTATGACCACCCCCACCAACCCGGGCAGCGCCGATCGCACAGCGACGGTCACCCGCAACACCGCCGAGACGAAGATCACCGTCAGCGTCAACCTCGACGGCACCGGCAAGGCCAAGCTCGCTACCGGTATCGGTTTTTTCGACCACATGCTCGACCAGATCGCCCGCCACGGGCTGATCGACCTCGACATCGACTGCCAGGGCGACCTGCACATCGACGGCCACCACACGGTGGAAGACGTCGGCATCACGATGGGCCAGGCCGTGGCCAAGGCCATCGGCGACAAGAAGGGCATCCGCCGCTACGGCCACGCCTACGTGCCGCTGGACGAAGCCCTGAGCCGCGTCGTCATCGACTTCTCGGGCCGTCCGGGCCTGGTGATGCACGTGCCCTTCACCAGCGGGATGATCGGCGCCTTCGACAGCCAGCTCACCTACGAGTTCTTCCAGGGCTTCGTGAACCACGCCTTCGTCACGCTGCACATCGACAACCTCAAGGGCGTCAACGCGCACCACCAGTGCGAGACGGTGTTCAAGGCCTTCGCGCGCGCCATGCGCGGCGCGCTCGAGTTCGATCCGCGTTCGGCCGGCGTCATTCCCTCGACCAAGGGCTCGCTCTGAACGCGTTCGTCAATCAGCTATGAAATCTGTAGCAGCCAACACCGTCGCGGTCGTCGACTACGGCATGGGCAACCTGCACTCCGTGTCGCAGGCCGTGCGCCATGCGGCCGACCAGGTCGGCGTGGAAGTGTTCGTCACCTCCGACCCCGACGTGGTCCGCAAGGCCACCCGCGTGGTGCTGCCGGGGCAGGGCGCCATGCCCGACTGCATGCGCGAGCTGCGCGACTCGGGCCTGCAGGAATCGGTGCTCGAGGCGGCGGCCAGCAAGCCGCTCTTCGGTGTGTGCGTGGGCATGCAGATGATGCTGTCGCGCAGCGACGAGGGCCCGACCGACGGCCTGGACCTCATTCCCGGCGAGGTGGTCAAGTTCGACCTGGCCGGCCGCCTGCAGCCCGACGGCAGCCGCTTCAAGGTGCCGCAGATGGGCTGGAACCAGGTGCGCCAGGCCCAGCCGCATGCGGTATGGGCCGGAGTGCCCGACCTCAGCTATTTCTATTTCGTGCACAGCTTCTATGCCCGCCCGGCCGACCCCAGACACAGTGTGGGCGAGGCGGAATATGGGGCGAGCTTTACCGCGGCCATCGCACGCGATAACATTTTTGCAACCCAGTTCCACCCGGAGAAGAGTGCGGACCATGGGCTGCAGCTATATCGCAATTTCCTCCACTGGAATCCCTGAACCTATTTTTCCGGCCGGGCCCACGCTTCGACAGCCCGGATTTCGCACACTCGCGTCACTTCCATGCTCCTCATTCCCGCCATTGATCTCAAAGACGGCCACTGCGTTCGCCTCAAGCAGGGCGACATGGACCAGTCCACCATCTTCAGCGAAGACCCCGCCGCCATGGCCCGCAAGTGGGTCGAGGCGGGGGCACGCCGGCTGCACCTGGTCGATCTGAACGGCGCCTTCGCCGGCAAGCCGCAGAACCACGCGGCGATCAAGGCGATCCTGAAGGAAGTGGGCGACGACATCCCGGTGCAGCTCGGCGGCGGCATCCGCGATCTCGACACCATCGAGCGCTACATCGACGACGGCCTGCGCTACGTGATCATCGGCACCGCCGCGGTCAAGAACCCCGGCTTCCTGAAGGACGCCTGCAGCGCCTTCGGCGGCCACATCATCGTGGGCCTGGACGCCAAGGATGGCAAGGTCGCCACCGACGGCTGGAGCAAGCTCACGGGCCACGAGGTGGCCGACCTGGGCAAGAAGTTCGAGGACTACGGCGTCGAGTCGATCATCTACACCGACATTGGCCGCGACGGCATGCTCTCTGGCATCAACATCGAGGCCACCGTCAAGCTGGCGCAGGCGCTCACCATCCCGGTGATCGCCTCGGGCGGCCTGTCGAACATGGCCGACATCGACAAGCTCTGCGCGGTCGAGTCCGACGGCGTCGAGGGCGTGATCTGCGGCCGCGCCATCTATTCGGGCGACCTCGACTTCGCCGCCGCGCAGGCCCGCGCGGACGAACTGGCCGCCTGACGCATTCACTGCGCAGCGCGTGCTCTCCGCGCTCGCCATCGCCAATTACCGATCTCTGAGGCAGCTGACCGCGCCGCTGGGCCGGCTCACGGTCGTGACCGGGGCCAACGGCAGCGGAAAGTCGAGCGTGTACCGCGCGATGCGGCTTCTGGCCGACATCGCCAACGGCGGCGTGATCCGCTCCCTGGTGCGCGAGGGCGGGCTCTCATCCACGCTGTGGGCCGGGCCCGAGCGCTTCTCTGCCGCCATGCTGCGCGGCGACGTGCCGGTGCAGGGCACCACCCGCAGCGAGCCCGTGGCGCTGAAGCTGGGCTTCGCCGGCGCCGAGGCCGAAGACTTCGGCTACGCCATCGACATCGGCCTGCCGCCGCCGATTCCGTCCACCGCGTTCTCGCACGACCCGCAGATCAAGCACGAAGCCATCTGGAGCGGCCCGCTGCTGCGGCCCTCCACGCAACTGGTCGACCGCAAGGGCGCCGCGCTGCGGCTGCGCGACGGCAAGGGCTGGCAGGCCGTCGGCCGGCCGATTCCCGCCTTCGCCAGCATGATGACCGAGCACGCCGACCCGCGCGACGCGCCCGAGATGCTCACGCTGCGCGAGCAGATGCGCTCCTGGCGCTTCTACGATCACTTCCGATCGGACGCCGACGCGCCCGCGCGCCAGCCGCAGCTGGGCACCTACACGCCGGTGCTCGCCAACGACGGCACCGATCTGGCTGCCGCGCTGCAGACCATCCGCGAGATCGGCGACGGCGAAGCGCTCGACAGCGCCGTGGATGACGCCTTTCCGGGCGCCGGCATCGAGATCCGCGTGAACGGCGACCGCTTCGAGACGCTGATGCACCAGCACGGCCTGCTGAGGCCCCTGACAGCCGCCGAGCTGTCCGACGGCACGCTGCGCTACCTGTTGTGGATCGCGGCGCTGCTCACGCCGCGCCCGCCCGCGCTGCTGGTGCTCAACGAGCCCGAGACAAGCCTGCATCCCGATCTGCTGCCGGCCTTGGGGCGGTTGATTGCGCAGGCCGCGCGGCAGTCGCAGGTGATCGTGGTGTCCACGCCGCCCGGCTGATCGCCGCGCTGGACGACAGCGAAGGCCTGCAGCCGGTGGTGCTCGAAAAGCAGTTCGGCGAAACGCGCATCGCGAATCTCGACATGAGCGAGATCCCGCGATGGGAGTGGCCTGCGAGATAGGAAGCCTGTCTATTCGGCCTTCACCGACATCGTCTGAATGATCGTTTCCAGCTGCGCGCTCATCGGCAGATTGATGCTCTCGCCCGAGGGCAGCTTGCGCAGGAACCAGCGCTTGTACTGCCGCTCGATCTCGCCGTCTTCCGCCAGCACCTGGAAGGTGTCGACGACCACCTTGTTCAGCTGCGGATCGCCTTTGCGGTACATGATCCCGTAGGGGTCGTAGGAGAGGAAGTCGCCGACCACCTCGTAGTCGGACTTCGCGGCGTCCTTGGCGATCAGGCCGTAGAGCAGCACGTCGTCGGTGGCGAAGGCGTCGGCCTGGCCGCTCTTCACCAGGCCGAAGGATTCGGCGTGGTCGCGCGCCACCAGCAGATCGATGTTGAGCTTGAACTTCTGCGACAGCTCGCGCAGCGTCTTCTCGTTGGTGGTTCCGGCGGTCACCGCCACCTTGCGGTTGGCGAGGTCGCGGAACGACTTGATCGGCGAGCCCTTCTTCACCAGCACCTTGGTGCCCGAGACGAACATCGTGGGCGAGAAGCTCACGCGCTTCTGGCGCTCGAGGTTGTTGGTGGTGGAGCCGCATTCCAGGTCGACCTTGCCGCTCGCGACCGCGTCGATGCGCGAGTCGGAGGTCACGGGCACCCACTTGATGGCGAGGCTCTTGTTGACCGCGTCCTCGATGGCCGTCACCAGCGCGCGGCACAACTCGATCGAATAGCCGATGGGCTCGCCGCGTGCATTGAGATACGAGAACGGCACCGACGACTCGCGGTAGCCGATGGTGATGGCGCCGGTCTCGCGGGCCTTGGCCAGCGTGCCGCTGAGCTGTTCCTGCGCCCGCGCGGGCGTCGCGGGCAGGACGGCAGCAAGGACCACGGCTGCCAGCAGCGCGGCAAAAGCGGATGGCAGCGTGCCGATGCGCTTCATGGTGCTTCGGCTCAGGCGTGCGCCGGGTGGGCGAGGGTGGCGTTGGCCTCTTCGTCGAGCGCCTTGGCATTGACCTCGGCGTCGCTCTCGGAGAGCAGCTCGCCTTCCCACTTGGCGACCACCGCCGTGGCGATGGAGTTGCCCACCGCGTTGGTGGCCGAGCGGCCCATGTCGAGGAAGGTGTCCACGCCGAGGATCAGCAGCAGGCCGGCCTCGGGAATGTCGAAGTGGTTCAGCGTGGCGGCGATCACCACCAGCGAGGCGCGCGGCACGCCCGCCATGCCCTTGGAGGTGAGCATCAGGATCAGCAGCATCGTGACCTGCGTGCTGATCGGCATGTGGATGTCGTAGGCCTGGGCGATGAACAGCACGGCGAAGGTGCAGTACATCATCGAGCCGTCGAGGTTGAACGAGTAGCCCATCGGCATCACGAAGCTGGAGATCTTGCGCTTCACGCCGAAACGGTCGAGCGCCTGCAGGATCTTCGGATAGGCCGCCTCGGAGCTTGCCGTGGCGAACGAGAGCAGGAAGGCTTCCTTGATGAGCACCAGGAGCTTGAACACGCGCGGGCCGAGGAACAGGAACCCCGCCAGCACCAGCACGCTCCACAGCACGAACAGGCCCAGGTAGAAGTCGCCCATGAACACAGCGAACTTCAGCAGGATGCCCAGGCCGTTGACCGCCACCGTCGCGGCCATGGCGGCCAGCACGGCCAGCGGTGCGAGCTTCATGACGTAACCGGTGATCTTGAGCATCGCGTGCGAGAGTTCCTCGATCGCGGCGACCAGCGTCTTCGCCTTGTCGCCCAGCGAGGCCAGCGCCACGCCGAAGAACATCGAGAACACCACGATCTGCAGGATCTCGTTGTTGGCCATGGCTTCGACGAAGGACTTCGGCACGGTGTGGCTCACGAAGTCCTTCAGCGTGAACTTGGCGGTGGCGAGGTTGGCGGAGGCGCCGATGTCCGGCAGCGGCAGGCCGAGGTTCTCGCCGGGCTTGAGCAGGTTGGCCATGACAAGGCCAATGACCAGCGAGATCAGCGAGGCGGTGAGGAACCAGCCGATGGCCTTGCCGAACACGCGGCCCACCGACTTGGCGTCGCCCATGTGCGCGATGCCCACCACCAGCGTGGAGAACACCAGCGGTCCGATCAGCATCTTGATGAGGCGCAGGAAGACGTCCGAGACGATGGAGACGTAGTCTGCGATTTCCTTCGCGGCCTTCTTGTCCGGAAAGCTGGTGAAGATCATGTAGCCGACGATGATGCCCAGCACCATCGCGATCAGGATCCATGCGGCCATCGGCAGCTTCTTCATTCGTATCCCCTTTTGTCGTGTGAGAGTGATTTTTTCCGGGTACGCGGGACCGGCCTGCACCTTGTCTCCCGATCCAGGCGACCACAGGGTATCCAAGAAGTCCCCGGCCGCGCAATGGCCCGGGATGCCGGTTCCGTGCCACGGCACGGGCGCTGCCTACAATTCCTCACATGGAAACCAGCCTGATCGAGTTTCGCGGCCAGCCCGCCCTGCGCGCCACAGGCGCCGACGGAAGCACAGTCACCGTCGCATTGCATGGCGCCCATGTGCTGTCGTGGACCACGGCCGACGAGGTCGAGAGGCTCTACCTGAGCCCGCGCGCGGTGTTCGACGGGCAGGCCGCCATCCGCGGCGGCATCCCCATTTGCTGCCCGCAGTTTAACCAGCGCGGCATGCTGCCCAAGCATGGTTTCATGCGCAATTTGCCTTGGGAAAACGCCCCTTCCGACGCCCCCCAGACCCTGCGCCTGAGGCTGAGCGACGACGAAGCCACGCGCAAGCTGTGGCCGCACTCTTTCGAGGCATGGCTGGAGGTCACGCTGAGCGCAGGCGGGCTGCGTACGGCGCTCACGCTCGTCAATACCGATGCCGCGCCCTGGTCCTTCACCGCGGCGCTGCACACCTACCTGCGTGTCGAAGACATCGCCGATGCGCGCCTGAATGGCCTCCAGGGCGCCAATCGCTGGGATTCGCTGACTGACGAGCGCTACGCCGAAAAGGCGGAGGCGCTGCATTTCGGCATCGAGTTCGACAGCGTCTACGGCGCGCCGGCCCGGCCGCTGCAGCTGGCGCAGACCGGCGGCACGGTCGAGATCTCCCAGAGCCCCACCTGCACCGAAACCGTGGTCTGGAACCCCGGCGCCGTGCTCGGTGCGAAACTCGCAGACATGCCCGCCGACGGCTTTCGCCACATGCTCTGCGTCGAGGCGGCCCGCATCGACGAGCCTGTGCTGCTCGCGCCCGGCGCCCAATGGCTTGGCTGGCAACAGCTGCGCGTTCTCTGACCACCCACTGGTTCCTTACCCCACCATGCTTGCCAAACGCATCATCCCCTGCCTCGACGTCACCGGCGGCCGTGTCGTCAAGGGCGTCAATTTCGTCGAACTGCGCGATGCCGGCGATCCGGTCGAGATCGCCGCGCGCTACAACGCACAGGGCGCCGACGAGCTCACCTTCCTCGACATCACCGCCACCAGCGACGGCCGCGACCTGATCCTGCCGATCATCGAGGCGGTGGCCTCGCAGGTCTTCATTCCGCTGACCGTCGGCGGCGGCGTGCGCACCGTGGCCGACGTGCGGCGTCTGCTCAATGCCGGTGCCGACAAGACAAGCTTCAACTCGGCCGCCATCGCCGATCCGCAGGTGATCAGCGACGCGTCGCAGAAATACGGCTCGCAGTGCATCGTCGTCGCCATCGACGCCAAGCGCCGCAGCCCCGAAGAGGCCGCCACGCGCGGCGCGGGCTGGGACGTCTACAGCCATGGCGGGCGCAAGAACACCGGCCTGGACGCCGTCGAATGGGCGACCGAGATGGCGCGCCGCGGTGCCGGTGAGATCCTCTTGACCAGCATGGACCGCGACGGCACCAAGAGCGGCTTCGACCTGGAGCTGACCCGCGCGGTGAGCAATGCCGTCGACGTGCCCGTGATCGCCTCGGGCGGCGTGGGCAGCCTGGACGACCTGGCCGACGGCATCCAGACCGGCGGCGCCGACGCCGTGCTGGCCGCGAGCATCTTCCACTACGGCGAGCACACGGTGGGCGAGGCCAAGGCCCGCATGGCCGCGCGGGGCATTCCCGTGCGCATCGACCGCTGAATGACCCTCCGGAAGGCTCGCCGAACGGCTGTTCGAGGGTCTTTTGCCATCCCCGACAATACCGTCCATGAACTGGCTCGATGAAGTGAAGTGGGACGCGAACGGCCTGGTGCCCGTGATCGCGCAGGAACAAGGCAGCAACGACGTGCTGATGTTCGCCTGGATGAACCGCGAGGCGCTCGAAAAGACCGCCGAGCTGGGCCGTGCGGTGTATTTCAGCCGCTCGCGCAACAAGCTGTGGTTCAAGGGCGAGGAGTCGGGCCACGTGCAGACCGTGCACGAGATCCGCCTGGACTGCGACAGCGACGTGGTGCTGCTCAAGGTCACCCAGCTCGGCCACGAGCCCGGCATCGCCTGCCACACCGGGCGCCACAGCTGCTTCTTCAACAAGTACGACAACGGCGGCTGGACGGCGGTCGAGCCCGTCTTGAAAGACCCGGAATCGATCTACAAGTGACGGCCACAGTGAACAACGACAGCACCTCCGACGCGCTCGCCCGCCTGGCCGCGGTCATCGAAAGCCGCCTGCCCGCGCGCGGCGGCGATCCCGAGAAAAGCTACGTCGCGCGCCTGCTGCACAAGGGCCCCGACGCCTTCCTCAAGAAGATCGGCGAGGAAGCCACCGAGGTCGTGATGGCCGCCAAGGACGCCGACCACGGCGGCGACCGTTCGAAAATCGTGAACGAAGTGGCCGACCTGTGGTTCCACACCATGGTGGCGCTGGCGCACTACGGCTTTTCCCCATCCGACGTCACCGCGGAGCTGGAGCGCCGAGAGGGCACCAGCGGCATCGAGGAAAAGGCGCTTCGCAAGGTGAAGGCGCGGGAATCCGAAGTACCCAACGATTGAAAGGACATCCGTCATGGCCAACGACATCGTGAGAGTGGAACCCGACGACTCGCTCAAGACCTGGGGCTGGGTCAGCTACATCCTGCACCTGATCGTGGCCATCGGCGCCGTCGTGCCGGGGGCGCAGGCCTCCGTGCTGCTCTTGCTGATCGCGCTGGTGATCGACTTCGTCAAGCGCGACGACGCGGCCGGCACCTGGCAGGCCTCGCACTTCAGCTGGCGCATCCGCTCGGTGCTGTGGGCGGGGCTGCTGTACATCGTCACCTCGTGGCTCTGGCTGCTGTTTCTCGTGCCGGGCTGGATCGCCTGGAGCCTGATCTCGCTGTGGTTCCTCTACCGGATCGTGAAGGGCATGATCCGGATGAACGACGGCCGTCCCATGGAACCCAAAGATGTCATCTGATCCGAACTGCATCTTCTGCAAAATCATCGAGGGCAAGATTCCCTCCCGCAAGGTCTACGAAGACGAGGACCTGTTCGGTTTCCACGACATCGCGCCCTGGGCGCCGGTGCATTTCATGCTTGTGCCCAAGAAGCACATCGCCTCGATGGCCCAGTTGACGCCCGAAGATTCGGCATTGATGGGCAAGATCATGACCCTGGCACCGAAGCTGGCGCTGGAGCAGGGCTGCAGGCCCTATCCGGACGGCGGCTACCGGGTCGTGGTCAATACGGGTGCGGAGGGCGGGCAGGAGGTGCACCATCTCCATGTCCACGTCATGGGCGGTCCCCGGCCATGGCTTCGCGGCTGACGGGCATTAAGCCAAACTGTCACATTACGCCCGACTAAAATCGGACACATTCTTAGGAGTTCTCCATGGGTTCTTTTTCCATCTGGCACTGGCTGATCGTGCTGCTCGTCGTGGTCATGATCTTCGGCACCAAGAAGCTGCGGAACATGGGTTCGGATCTTGGAGGCGCCGTCAAGGGCTTCAAGGACGGCATGAAGGACGGCGCGTCCTCCGATGCCCCGGCCGCCGCTTCGGCCCCCGCCCAGCAGGTGACCGGCCAATCGGCCAACAGCGACAAGTCGGCGATCGACGTCGAAGCGCGCCAGAAGTCCTGAGCACGGGCAGCAGCACGTGCTCGACCTCGGCATTGAGAAGCTGGCGCTGATCGGCGTCGTCGCGCTGATCGTCATCGGACCGGAAAAGCTGCCGCGCGTGGCCCGCACCGTCGGTACGCTGCTGGGCAAGGCGCAGCGCTATGTCAACGACGTCAAGGCCGAAGTCAACCGCTCGATGGAGCTCGACGAGCTCCGCAAGATGAAGACCACCGTCGAGGATGCTGCGCGCGACGTCGAGCACAGCATCCACACGGGCGCGAGCGAGTTCGAGAAGCAGTTCAGCGGCTCGGGAGAAACCCTCTCGGCGCTGGCCGAACCCGAGCCGCCACCGCCGCCGGTCTACAAACACCCCCGCAAGAACTGGCGCCTGAAGCAGGGCGCCACGCCGCAGTGGTACAAGGCGCGCAACGGCGTGCGCACCAAGGCGCTGTCGGGGGCGGCGCGCGTAGCGCGCTTCCGTCCGCACAAGATCAATTAACGGCCGGGCTCCCACCTCCGCGCTCCCCGGGGCGCCGGCCGGCGTCACGCTATCTCCTCTTCTTCCCCAATGGCCGATTCCGACAGCAAGAGCAAAGACAAAGAAGACGAGCTCGCGGGCACCGAACAGCCGTTCGTGGCACACCTGGTCGAGCTTCGCGACCGCCTGCTCTATTGCGTCTACGGCCTCGTGGTCGCGGGCATCCTGCTGGCCATCTGGCCCGGCCCCGGCGGCCTGATCGACCTGATCGCGATGCCGATCAAGGCGCACATGCCGCACGACGCGAAGCTGATCGCCATCGGCGTGTTCTCCCCGTTCTTCGTGCCGCTCAAGGTGCTGATGATGGCGGCCGTGCTGCTGGCGCTGCCGTGGCTCATGTACCAGGCCTGGATGTTCATCGCGCCGGGCCTCTACAGCCACGAAAAGAAATTCGCACTGCCGCTGATCTTCTTCGGCAGCCTGCTGGCCTACGCGGGCATCGCCTTCGTGCAACTCTTCGTGCTGGACAAGATGTTCAGCTTCATCCAGCGCTTCGCGCCCGCCGCGGTGCAGGCGACGCCCGACATCTCTTCCTACGTGGAGGCGATCCTGTCGCTGTACATCGCCTTTGGTGTGGCCTTCCAGGTGCCCATCGTCGTGATGCTGCTGGTGCGCTTCGAGATGGTGACCATCGAGAAGCTGAAGTCCTTCCGCGGCTACTTCATCGTGGTCGCGTTCGTCGTCGCCGCGGTGCTCACGCCTCCCGACGTTGTCTCGCAGCTGGCGCTCGCGGTGCCGATGTGCCTGCTGTACGAGGTGGGCATCATCGGGGCCAAATACTTCGCCAGCGCCGGCAGGAAGCCGGAAGACGAAGAAAGCGCTGACTCGGCATCATCCAGCTGATCTCCTGGACTTCTTCGGGATCGCCAATGGCGATCCCGGAGTCCAGGACACCGAGGAACCGGCTTTGCCGGCCCTCAGGTGTTGCCCCGGTAGGGGGCAGGCGAAGCGGACACGAAGTGCCGCGCAGCCTGGGGGGCGAGCCTATTCATTCGGCACTTGCCGAACGGGGCTCTTCGGCCGCAGGCCCGGCGTCACGTCCAGTTCCATCTTGTCGCTGCCGCGCTGCAGCGCGAAGCGCGAGGTGCTGCCAGGCTTCAGGCCGGCCACGGCGGTCAGCAGCGCCTGCACGTTGTCCGTCTTCTTCTCGCCCACCGAGGTGATCACGTCGCCCGGCCGGATGCCCGCCTTGGCGGCGGGGCCGTTCTGCAGCACGCCGGTGATGATTACGCCCGCGTCGGCCTTCACGCCGAAGGTCTCGGCCAGCTCGGGCGACAGGTCGCTGGGCTCGACGCCGATCCAGCCGCGGCGCACCTGGCCTTCCTTGACGATGCCCTCGAGCACGATCTTGGCCATCGACACGGGGATGGCGAAGCCGATGCCCATGCTGCCGCCCGATCGGGAGTAGATCGCGGTGTTGATGCCCTGCAGGTTGCCGTTCACGTCGATCAGCGCGCCGCCCGAGTTGCCGGGGTTGATGGCGGCGTCGGTCTGGATGAAGTTCTCGAAATTGTTGATGCCGAGCTGGTTGCGGCCCAGCGCCGAGACGATGCCGCTGGTCACGGTCTGGCCCACGCCGAAGGGGTTGCCGATGGCCAGCACCTGGTCGCCGACCTGCAGGCCGTCGGAGTCGCCCAGCACGATCACCGGCAGCTTGTCGAGCTCGATCTTCAGCACGGCCAGGTCGGTGTCGGGGTCGGTGCCGATGACCTTGCCGCGCGCGTGGCGGCTGTCGTTGAGCGTGACCTCGATCTCGTCGGCGCCTTCGACCACGTGGTTGTTGGTGAGGATGTAGCCGTCGGGGCTCACGATCACGCCGCTGCCCAGGCCCACCTGGGGCTGGTCGTCCTGGTCGCCGAAGAAGAAGCGGAACCACGGGTCGTTGCTGCGCGGATGGCGTTGCGCGGCCTTGCTGGTGTTGATGCTCACCACCGCGGGTGAAGCCTTCTTGGCCGGCGCGCTAAGGCTGCCGGGGGCCGGGACGTTCGGATTGCCCGCGGGCGCCTCGACGATCGAGACCACCCCGCCCAGCGAGGTCGCGCGCTTGTTGATCCACTCGGGCTTGAGCGTCGCGACGACGAAGTAGGCCGCCAGCAGGACGGTCACGGCTTGGGCAAATAGCAGCCAGGTGCGTTTCATGAAAGATTGGTGAAAAAGACGTTGGAAAGCCGCATGCAGCGCGGCAATGTTGTCAATTGTCCCTCAACCGGGAAGTCCAGAAACCGCCCGGGCCGGTCGAGATTCGGATCGATCCGGGGCGTGAATTCGGGTTAACACTTAGTATCACGGCTCGGTCCCACCCGGGCCGTCTGCTTTCCGGCCCCCGTGCTGCCTATCCGGCGGGTGCGGCCAGGCTTTTCGTCGGTGCGCCATTTTTCCGTTCTCTCACCCGGTCCTGCGGGCTGGCGCGCGGCCAAGACCTTCCTGCCAGCCATGACTTCAGAAGCAACCTTTCCGGACGGCGCGCAGCCGGCACCGGCGCGCACGCTCGGTTCGAGCGACTACAAGACCCTTGGCCTGTCCGCTCTCGGCGGCACGCTGGAGTTCTACGATTTCGTCATCTACGTGTTCTTCGCCACCGTGCTGGGGGTGCTGTTCTTCCCGGCCGACATGCCCGACTGGCTGCGGCAACTGCAGACCTTCGGCATCTTCGCGGCCGGCTACCTCGCCCGCCCGGTGGGTGGCATCGTCATCGCGCATTTCGGCGACATCTTCGGCCGCAAGCGCATGTTCACGCTGTCGATCTTCCTGATGGCGGCGCCCACGCTGGTGATCGGCCTGCTGCCCACCTACGCCAGCATCGGCGTGGCGGCCCCGCTGCTGCTGCTGGCGATGCGCGTGCTGCAGGGCGCGGCCATCGGCGGCGAGATGCCCGGCGCCTGGGTGTTCGTGGGCGAGCACGTGCCGGAAAAGCGCTACGGCCTGGGCATCGGCGTGCTGACCTCGGGCATCACCGGCGGCATCCTGCTGGGTTCTCTGGTGGCAGTCGCCATCAACCGCCACTATTCGCCCGAGCAGGTGAGCGACTTCGCCTGGCGTATTCCCTTCATCCTGGGCGGCGTGTTCGGGCTAGTGTCGGTGTACCTGCGGCGCTTCCTGCACGAAACGCCGGTGTTCAAGGAGCTGGCCGGCCGGCGCAATGCGGCGCGCGAAATGCCGCTTCGCACCGTGCTGCGCGAGCATCGCCTAGCCTGCGTGTACGTCGCGCTGCTGACCTGGGTGCTGTCGGCCGCCATCGTGGTGGTGGTGCTCTACACGCCCACCTATCTGCAGAAGGTGCACCACATCCCGGCTGCCATGGCGCTGGAGGCCAACGCCCTGGCCACGCTGACGCTCACGCTGGGCTGCGTGCTGGCCGGCTGGGCCAGCGACCGCATCGGCACCCGCACCGTGATGCTGATCGGCTGGGGCGGCCTGTTCGCCACGGCCTATCTGTTCTACAGCGGAGTGCCTGGTACTCCGGCGACGCTCTTCTGGCACTACGGCCTGGTGGGCCTGTTCGTGGGCACCATCGCCACCGTGCCGATCGTGGGCGTGCGCGCCTTCCCGGCGCCGGTGCGCTTCACCGGGCTTTCCTTCGCCTACAACATGTCGTACGCGGTCTTCGGCGGGCTCACGCCGGTGATCCTGACGCTCTGGCTGCAGCACGACACGATGGCGCCCGCGCACTACGTCGCGGCGCTGGCCGCGCTCGGCTTCCTGCTGGCGCTGCTGCCCCTGGCCGCACGCGGCCACGCGATGCGCGATGGTGGCGTGGCGCCCGCGCGCGGCGCGACAATGGCGCGATGAGTACAACCCGCCACGAACTGCTTCACGCATTCGACCTGCTGCTGGCCCCCGGGCGCTTCAAGGACTACGGACCCAACGGCCTGCAGGTCGAAGGGCGCACCTCGGTGCGAAAGGTTGTCTCGGGCGTGACCGCCAGCCGCGCGCTGATCGAGGCCGCGATCAAGGCCGAAGCCGATGCCATCTTCGTCCACCATGGCCTGTTCTGGCGCGGCCAGGACGGCCGCGTCACCGGCTGGATGAAGCAGCGCCTCGGCCTGCTGCTGGGCCACGACATCAACCTCTTCGCCTACCACCTGCCGCTCGATGCGCACCCCGAACTCGGCAACAACGCCCAGCTCGGCCTGAAGCTCGGGCTCGCGGCCCACGCCGGCCCGGGCGGCCGCTTCGGTGAGCAGGAACTGGGCTTCGTCGGCACGCAGGAAGGCGGCGGCAGCTTCGACAACGCCAAGGCGCTCGCAACACATGTCGAGAGCGTCCTGAAGCGGCCGGTGACGCTGGTCGACGCCGCGCCGCGACCCATCAGGAATATCGCGTGGTGCACGGGCGGCGCGCAGGGCTACTTCGAGGCCGCCATCGCGGCCGGCGCCGATGCCTTCATCACCGGCGAGATCTCGGAGCCGCAGGCCCACTACGCGCGCGAAATGGGCGTGGCCTTCCTCGCCTGCGGGCATCACGCCACCGAGCGCTACGGGGCACCCGCGGTGGCCGGGCATGTGGCCGCGCAGCTCGGGCTGACGCACGAGTTCATCGACATCGACAACCCGGCATGAGCGCGGTGCGGAGCACGGAGGTGTCTTTCCAATGAGCGGCTCCATCGCCATCACGCTGGGTGATCCCGCCGGCATCGGCCCCGAAATCATCGTCAAGGCCTTCCGCGACGCGCCCGATGCCACCCATGGCGCTTTCGTCGCCGGCGACGTGGGCACGCTGCGCAAGGCCTCGCAGGCCCTGGCTGCCGATGGCCGGCCGGGCTGGCCGGTGCTGGAGATCGAATCCGTCGCCGAGGCCGCGACCGTGCCGCCGGGCTGCATTCCGGTGCTGCAGGTGATCGCGCCGCCCTCGGGCATCGAAACCGGCCGCGTCAGCGCCGAGGCCGGCCGCGTGGCCGGCGAATGCGTGGTGTGGGCCGCGCGGGCCGCGCTGCGCGGCGAGATTGGCGCCATCGTGACCGCGCCGCTGCACAAGGAGGCGCTGTCGGCCGCCGGCTTTCCGTACCCCGGCCACACGGAGCTGCTACAGGCCGAGGCAGCCGCGCATCTGGGCCGCACCGTGGCCGACGTGCCGGTGCGCATGATGCTGGCCAACGACGAGCTGCGCACCGTGCTCGTCAGCATCCACATGTCGCTGCGCAAGGCCATCGAGGCGGTGCGCTTCGAGGGCGTGCTGGAGACGCTGCGCATCACGCACCGCGCGTTGACGCAAGCGCTGGGTCGTGCGCCGCGCATCGGCGTGGCGGGGCTCAATCCGCATGCGGGCGAGGGCGGGCTGTTCGGCTCGGAGGAGCGCGAGATCATCGGGCCGGCCGTCGAGGCGGCACGCGCTGAGGGCATCGACGCCAGCGGGCCTCACGCGCCCGACACGGTCTTCATGCGCGCGCGCGCCAAGGCCGGCGTGCCGTCCAGCGGCGAGTTCGACGTGGTGGTCGCGATGTACCACGACCAGGGCCTGATTCCCGTCAAGTACCTGGGCGTGGAGAAAGGCGTGAACGTGACGCTGGGGCTGCCGCTGGTGCGCACCAGCCCCGATCACGGCACCGCGTTCGACATCGCGGGAACGGGGCTGGCCGATGCCTCGAGCCTCGTCGAGGCGCTGCGCATGGCTCGCACACTGAGCTGAACGGAGTTCTTCGGGAACACCACGGAGCCGGCTTTGCCGGGCCGTCGGTGTTGCCCCCGGTAGGGGGAAGGCGTGCGCGACACGAAGTGCGCGTAGCCTGGGGGCGAGCAACAAGCTCAGCGCTGCCTGAGGCTGTCGCGGATCTCGCGCAGCAGCACCACGTCTTCGGGCGTCGCGGGAGCGGCGGCGGGTGCCGGCTCTTCGCTGCGCTTCAGGCGGTTGATCTGCTTGACCATCATGAAGATGATGAAGGCGAGGATCACGAAGTTGACGGCGATGGTGATGAAGTTGCCGTACGCCAGCACCGGCACGCCTGCCTTCTTCAGGTCGGCCAGCGTGTTCGCCACGCCTGCCGGAACGGTGCCGAGCACCACGTAGAGATTCGAGAAATCGAGCTTGCCAAATACCATGCCCACCAGCGGCATGATGATGTCGGCCACGAGGGAGTCGACGATCTTGCCGAAGGCGGCACCGATGATCACGCCCACCGCGAGGTCGATGACGTTGCCCTTGACGGCAAATTCCTTGAATTCACTGAGGATGCTCATGATTCAAAAGGCTGCTGGAGCTCTGCTGTTGAAGGAGAGCTGAGTATGCCCGCGATTGCTCACTTCTCCAGCACACGCGGTGCAACGTCGACGTGCGCAGGCGGCAACCCTTCACGGCTGCGCGCGGCGATTTGCCGGTAGCCGTCTTCCAGGTGGCGCACGAAGCGCGGCGTGTCGAAGTATCCGCTGCGCGCGTCCTTGGCCCGCGCAAGCCGCGAGCGCAGCTCGGCAAGCTCCTGTGGATGGGTGGCGTAGTGGACGGCCTTCTCGACGTATTCCGCGTGGTTCGTGGCCACCAGCTCCTGCAGGCCGATCGCGCCCAGCAGGCTGCCCGCCATGCGCGACACCATCGTCGTGCCCGTGAGCGCCAGGAGCGGCACGCCCGACCACAGCACGTCGTTCGCGGTGGCGCCGCTGCTGTAGGGGAAGGTGTCGATGAACAGGTCGGCCAGGCCGATGCGCGCCAGGTGCTGGTCGACCGGCATGCGCGGCGACACGATCAGGCGCTCGGCCGACAGGCCTGCCTTCTCCCATTGCGCGCGCAGGTTCTGCTCGAAGCCGTTCGGGCCCTGCGCCAGCCACAGCACCGAGTTCGGGACGCCCTTGACGATGCGCACCCATGCCTCGAAGGTCTCGGGCTGGATCTTGAACGACTGCGAGAAGTTGCACAGCACGAAGGCGTCATCGGGCAGGCCGTGCTCGGCGCGCGTGGGCCTGTGCGGATTGACCGGCCGCTGGGTGTCTATGACCTGGAAGGTCTCGGGCAGGCGCAGCAGCTTCTCGGAGTAGCAGTCTTCCGTGCCCGGCGGCGAGAGGAAGTTGTCGGACACCAGATAGTCGTAGTTCGGCGTGCCGCTGGTGCCCATGTAGCCCAGCCACATGAGCTGCGCGGGCGCCGCGTGGTAGGCCATCACCTGCGGCTTGGCGCCGCGCGTGTCGCCCGAGAGGTCGACCAGGATGTCGATCTCGTCCTCGCGGATGCGCTCGGCCATCTGCTGGATCGACTGGCCCTGCAGATCGACGAAATGCTCGACCGATGAAGCGATGCGCGCCCGCGCGGGGTGTCCGTCGTCGGGGCCGTAGGAGTAGACGAAGACTTCGAAATCCTTGCGGTCGTGCCGGCCGTAGAGCTCGGCCGTCAGGTGCGCGACCGGGTGGTTGCGGAAGTCGAAGGAGTAGTAGCCCACGCGGATGCGCGGCGAAGTGCGGCGCGCGCCCGCGTCGGCAAAGGGCCTGATGGCCGCGTTGCGGTCGGCCAGCGTGGCGGAGCGCTGCGTCCAGTTCATGAGGCGGCGCGCGTCGTCGTAGTTCGACATCAGGATGAACGACGAAACCGTCTGGTCGTTGCCCGGGTTGTCGAGCAGCGCCGCGATGCGATCGCGCAGCTCGGGCACGCCGTTCCAGTCGGCGATGTGCGCCTTCTCGCCCAGCATCCACACCATGGCCGGCATGAAGTCGGGGGCGTCGCGCAGGCACTGCTCGAACTCCGCGATGGCCTCCTTCGACTGGCCGGCCATCACGTAGGTCACGCCCAGGTTGCATCGTGCGAGCACCTGGCGCGGATGCACCTCGAGTGCCTTCTTCAGCACCTCGATGGCAGTGTCGAAGCGGCCGAGGCGGAAGTTCACCGTGCCCAGGTTGTTCAGCAGCAGTTCGTGCTCGGGCAGGCTTTCGAGCGCGAGCTTGTAGAGCTCGGCCGATTCGGCGAAGCGCATCGACACGCCCTCCAGCGCGCCACACACGCCGTAGAGCGCGGCCACGCCCTCGGGGTCGGACAGCGCCTTGTGGCGCTCCTCGGCCGGCCAGTTGCGCATGGCGCGCTGCATGGGCGCGATCGCTTCCTCGATGCGGCCGCAGGCCTGCAGCGCCCTGGAAAGCATGAAGGCGGCCTCGCAGTCCAGCGGATCGGCGGCGGCCTGCTCGTACGAGCCGAGCGCGGCGGCCCAGTCCTTCTGGTGCGCGCGGATCTTGCCGATGTTCTTGTGCGCGGCGGCATAGCCGGGGTCCAGCGCCAGCGCCTGGCTGAACTGCGCGATCGCCTCGTCGAAGCGGTCCTGCTCCATCTCGATGGCACCGGCGTTGTTCCATGCGGCGGGCGCCTGCGGCGCGAGCCGCGTGGCCTCGGCGGCGGCTTCGCGCGCCTGGCGGAACTTCTTCTGCTGGCGGTAGACCGCCGACAGGTTCACGTAGGCCTCGGGGTAGTTGGGCCAGGCCTTGATCGCGCGGCGAAGATCCTGTTGCGCCTCGGCCGGCAGGCCCATGTGCATGAAGATCGTCGCGCGGGTGTTGAAGTAGAAGTGATGCGGCGACCGCGCGATCGCCCGGTTCACGTAATTCAGCGCCAGCTTCGGGCGACCTTGCCGGTACAGCGCCTCGCCGCTGAGGTGCAGCGCGTCGGCATGCTCGGGAAAGTGCGACAGCAGCGCTTCGTAGACCTGCAGGGCCTCCGCGAAGCGGCCCACCCGGTGCAGCGCCAGACCCTGCTCCAGGAGTTGCCCGGCGTCCGCGGCCGGCGTGGAGGGAGCGGGAGCGAGAGAAGGTGAGTTCATGAATCCGCGTGAAGAGTGTCGAGTCTTGGTCGAGACTGGGCCGGGACAGTGATTGCGGCCGCTTCGATGCCGGCCTTCCCCACAAGCAAGAAGGCCGGTCACCCAGTATAGGGGCCGGCCTTTCGATTGCATCCGCTGGCATTCCCGTGGCGCGCTCGCTGGCGCCGCGGGAGTGCCGGGCCGGATTACCAGGACCAGGAGGCGCCGATGCCGCCGCCGACCTTGCCGTTGTTGCCGCTGCCGATGTTCAGCTTGATCTGCGCGCCTTCGCCGATGCGGAAGCTGGCCGCCGCCGCGATGGCCGATCGGCCGTCGTACGAGCCCACGCCCACGCCGATGCCGAAGTTCTTGCCCGCCTCGAGCGCCGGCACGGAGGCCGCGGCCAGCGCGATGGCCGCGCCGGTGCTGCTGGTCCTGCGCATGTCCTGCACCTCGCTGCGGACCTGGTTCAACTGCGAAATGTTCGCGGCATCCGTCGGCAGCACGCCAGGGGCCACGTTCTGCACGCGTCCGTTGGCGACCACGCCGTTGCCCGCCGTGATGGTGCCGCCCGCATTCACGTTGCCGGTGACGTTGACCGTGCCCGCATTCAGCGTCGTGACGTTGCCGGTCACGGCGTTGATCGTGGTGATGTTGCCGGTCTGCGTGTTCAGCACCGTGATGTTGCCGTTGGCCGCGGTGATCGTCTGGAAGTTGCCGGTGGTGGCATTCACCGTGCTGGCGTTCACCGTCGTGGCGCTGACCGTGCCGGCGGTCAGTGCATTGACCGTGGCGCTGGCAGCCGACAGGTTGGTGGTGCTGACGTTGGTCGCGCTCAGCGTGTTGATCGTGCCGCGGCTGGCCGTCAGGTTGGTGGTGCTGACGTTGGTTGCGCTCAGCGTGTTGATCGTGCCGTTGCTGGCGGTCAGATTCGTGGTGCTGACGTTGGTTGCGCTCAGCGTGTTGATCGTGCCGTTGCTGGCGGTCAGATTCGTGGTGCTGACGTTGGTTGCGCTCAGCGTGTTGATCGTGCCGTTGCTGGCGGTCAGATTCGTGGTGCTGACGTTGTTGCTGGCGGTCAGATTCGTGGTGCTGACGTT